>JAZJZL010000016.1:33097-72818 GCA_040389845.1 Bacteroidota bacterium | reverse complement strand
ATGTTGTAAAGGGTATGCCAACTTCGGCTTATTCAGTAGCCAAAGCAGGTTTGCACGCCTTGACCAAACACCTTGCAGTTGAGTTGGCTCCTGAAAATATCAGGGTAAACGCTATCGCTCCGGGTCTTTTTGTTACCAACGTGTTAAATGACGTTGTGGGCCTCGAAAAGGTTGAAGAAGCCTACAACAGCTTGTTAGGTCTGAACCCAACGGGTAGAAACGGCAAGCCTGAACAAGCGGCAAGCGCGATTGTATTTCTTTTGTCTGACGAAAGCGCATTTACAACCGGTGCAATCTTAGCTGTGGACGGTGGCATGTCAACAGGCCGCGGTTAATCATAGTTATTGAAATCAGAGCTTTTAGATTATATTTTAGTAATGCTGATAACATAGCCTTTCTTGAGAAGATGGAGATAAGCTAATATTTTCAAGAATACATAACAGGATTCGAACCAAAACTATTTTGATTTATAGTTATTTAATTTTAATAAATTTTTATTAAGACAAAAAACGCCTTCAGAATTCTGAGGGCGTTTTTGCATTAGCTGTCTCTGCCTGTACAAATTTCGAACTTTTTTCTGCATTATTTGCGATTAGAACATCGAACTAATCGAATCAATTAAACCGTGGGCGCTATTTTGACGCTGATAAGGCGCTTTAAGGCAATAAAAAAGCCTTAAAGTAAACACTTTAAGGCTCCGGAGTTTGTGGTATCAGCTGGAATCGAACCAGCGACACAAGGATTTTCAGTCCTTTGCTCTACCAACTGAGCTATGATACCGCCCTGTTTGGGATTGCAAATGTAGCGTTTTTTTTATTTTTGAATATATTTTTTTGAAAAAAGATATAACTGCCTGAAATAAAGCAGAATTATTTGTTGCAAATGTAAAATACGATCAAATAGTCAAATATCTCCCCGCCCTGGCTTCAATCAACCCAATAAACTTATTCAATTCAATCCAACCTAATCAACCAATTCCATTTTATCTTTACAACAATAAATATAACTTTGACAAAATTACTATGCACGCATAATGATTGCACAAATACTGTTTATCATCATCCTGGCTGTAGCCATTTATTTGTTCAGCAAAAATGTTGCTAAAATAAGGCGCAATATATTGCTTGGCCGCCCCGCCGATCGCTCCGATAACCCGGCCCTGCGCTGGAAAACAATGGCGAAAATAGCCCTCGGGCAAACCAAAATGGTGAAACGCCCGCTGGCGGCCGTGATGCACTTCTTTATCTACGTCGGCTTCATCATCATCAACCTCGAGGTAATGGAGATAATGATTGACGGTATCTTCGGTTCGCATCGTATTTTTTCAAAGCCATTAGGCGGTTTGTACAACCTGCTTATAGGCGGGTTTGAAGGCTTAGCTGTGCTGGTGCTTACGGCGTGTATCGTATTCCTGTGCCGGCGCAACATTGTACGGTTAAAGCGTTTCAGCGGTACGGAAATGACCGAATGGCCAAAGTCCGATGCAAACTATATCCTGATTATAGAAATATTGCTGATGACGGCATTCTTAACCATGAATGCCGCAGATTATAAATTACAGGCGCTGAATTTTGGTCACTACATAAAAGCGGGCAGCTTTCCGGTTAGCTCGTTGATTGCACCTTTATTACCGGATAATGCAAATAGCCTCGAACTTATCGAGCGCGGCTGTTGGTGGTTCCACATTATCGGCATCCTGGCGTTTTTGAATTATTTGCCTTATTCCAAACATTTCCATATCCTGCTGGCATTTCCGAATACTTATTATTCAAACCTGCATCCGAAGGGCGAGTTCACCAATATGGCTTCTGTGACAGGAGAGGTTAAGGCTATGCTCGACCCATCATTCATCCCGGAAACCACTGGAGAGCCGCAACGCTTCGGTGCTAAGGATGTAACCGACCTTACCTGGAAAAACCTGATGGAAGCTTATACCTGCACCGAATGCGGCAGGTGTACTTCGGTTTGTCCGGCAAATATTACCGGCAAGCTATTGTCGCCGCGCAAGATAATGATGGACACGCGCGACAGGATTACCGAAATTGGCAAAAACATCGACAAGAATGGCAAGGATTACGTCGATGATAAGTCCCTGCTGGATAACTATATCACCCGCGAGGAGCTTTGGGCTTGTACCAGTTGTAACGCCTGTGTAGAGGCCTGCCCGGTAAACATTAACCCGCTGGAAATTATAACCGAAATGCGCCGCTATATTGTTATGGAAGAGTCGCAGGCGCCCGCCAGCCTGAACAATATGTTCGGCAACGTAGAGAACAACGGCGCGCCGTGGAAGTACAGCCCGGCGGACAGATTTAATTGGGCGAGCGAATCGCAAGGTTGATGATTCATAAAAAGTGAGACATGTTACAGGATATTGCAATTATTGATTCCAAATACAAGCTGTTTATCGAGCGGGTAGCCGCATCAAAGCTGGTGTGGGGATTGAAAAATAAAAAAGGCTGGGCTAATTCTGAATCTAACGATAATGAAGAAATTGCGATAATCCCATTTTGGTCTGACAGGGCCTATGCAAAAGCGTGTGCAAAAGATGATTGGAAGGATTATTCCGCCACAGAAATCCCGCTGGCTGATTTTTTGGAGGGCTGGTGTATCGAAATGGCTGATGAGGCTATTTGGGTTGGCGTTAACTGGGACACCAATATGTTTGGAAAAGAAATTGACGCCTCGACTTTAGCACTTGATGTTTTAAACCAGTTGAAGCTTATCCAATCGGCAATTAAATTCAGCGACTATAACAGCATTGAGCAATTTATAGCAGAAATTCAAGAAACTATTGATTAGTGTTAACGACAAACCAATGAACCTGGAAATACCAACCATGGCCGAAATGGCCGCCAAAGGACAGTCCCCGGAAATACTTTTTTGGGTTGGATGTGCCGGCAGCTTTGATGAACGCGCGCAACGGATAACCCGCGATATCTGCAAAATACTTAACCATGTTGGTATAAGCTTCGCTGTTTTAGGAACGGAAGAAAGCTGCACCGGCGACCCTGCCAAACGCGCCGGCAACGAATTTTTATTCCAGATGCAGGCTATGGCCAATATACAGGTGCTTGACGCTTACGAAATTAAGAAGATAGTTACCGGCTGTCCGCATTGCTTTAATACGATTAAGAACGAATACCCAGGACTCGGCGGTAACTACGAGGTTATACACCACTCGCAGCTGATACAGCAGCTGATAGATCAGGGCAAGCTTAAAGCAGAAGGCGGCGAAAGCTTCAAAGGCAAGAAAATAACCTATCACGACCCTTGCTATCTTGGTCGCGGTAATAACGTTTACGAGGCCCCGCGCAAAGCCCTGGAAGTTTTAGATGCCGATTTGGTGGAACTGAAGCGCTGTAAAAGCAATGGCCTGTGCTGCGGCGCAGGTGGTGCTCAAATGTTTAAGGAACCTGAAAAAGGAAACAAGGATATTAATATTGAGCGTATGAACGATATTCTGGAAAGCAAAGCTACGGTTGTGGCTGCCGCTTGTCCGTTTTGCATGACCATGCTGCGCGATGGTGTAAAGCACTCAGAAAAGGAACAGGAAATACAGGTCTTGGATATTGCGGAGATAACCGTTAGGGCCAACGGGTTGTAATAACTAAACCCATCATTGCTGATTACTTGTAATCAGCTTCGAAGCAATCCCTGGTCTATACTGCACTTTAGTTTAAAGCTTAATGGTTTCCTGTCCGCCGGCATAAAGGAAACCATGTACGTCAAGGTCCAATACCGTCCTGGGCAGAGGTTGCTTCGCAGTTCGCTGCAAGCAGCTCACCTCGCAATGGCGCTGAAGAGTTTTGAGTGTAGACTCCTACAACCCCTTCGCCTTTAAGAAATCAAAAGCTTCCCTCAAACTATCCAGCCGCTCAGGTTCCATGTTTTTTACTGGAACGTTAAGCACAGTGGTCATCGAATCTACATCGCCTTTGCGGTCGTTGCGGGTTTGTACAATGATGTCATCGGCAAGGGTTTTTAGTTGGAGGGTTCCTGTTGCGGTACTTCCGTAATAATCCATATCGCCAAGCTTGTGGAGGCTAAATGAATAATATTCTTCCTTGCCTTTGGCATACGTTTTCCTTAATCTTATAAAAGCATCGGCACTTACCGAAAATTCAAATTTCTTTAATTTGGGGTCGGTAGCTGAATTGTATGATTGCATCAGGCATTTGTTAGTCCACAGCAGCCAATCCTGTTCAGTCATGCTGCGTTTGAAGCAGAAGCTGATGACAGCACCAAGTGCAACAACGGAAAGTACTATGTTTTTCTTCATCCCGTAAAAAGAACTGATGTTAACGTGACAACAAAATAAACCCGAAGTTAATAAATTAACTAATTTTGTGCATGCATTTCTCAGAAAATTCACGCGTTTGGGTTTACCAGGCCGACAGGGAGCTTTTCACCGACGAAGTAATCCAGGCGCAAATGCTGCTGGATAATTTTACCACCGGCTGGACAGCCCACAATAACCAGCTTAAAGCAAAAGCCGAAATAAGGTATAACCGCTTCCTGATTTTAATTGTGGACGAAAGCCAATCTGGCGCCAGCGGCTGCTCTATTGATAAATCGGTACACTTTATGCAGCAATTGGAAGCTAAATTCGGCATTAACCTTTTCGACCGTTTTAACCTGGCTTACCGCGAAGGCAGTGAAGTATTGTCGGCGCCAAGAAATGCGTTTGAAGCTAAACTGAAAGAAGGCGCTATAAACGCTGATACCATTGTATTTAATAACCTTGTTCAGAATTTAGCCGAACTGAACACCAAGTGGGAAGTACCCTTTAAAAAAAGCTGGCATATTCAGTTGTTTGGCAATTTGGTGGCGCAAAGTTCATAGTTGATGGTTCATAGCAGCTTCATTTGTATTAGCCTAGAACCCTAATTTGACTTTGAGTTCTTCGCCATAAGAACGCCCTGAACTGATTCGCGATTCGGCGGCATTGGCCATCACAAACACAAAAGCCCCATTAAATCCCTTCCTTATTTCCCTGATACATTCGGTATTGATGATCGCGCCCCTGTGGATACGCAGAAACTGCTCCGGCAATTTTTCTTCCAATGCCGATAAGGTATACTCGGTCAGGTGTTTTTTGCCATCAACCGTATGCAGAAAAACGTATTTATCTTCTGCCTCAATATAAACAACATCGGCAAGCTTAATCAGCAATATTTTATCGCCGATTTTTACTGTAAGGGTTTTGCTGGCAGTTTTTATTTGCAACTGCCGCATTAACTCCTGTAATGGGAGCGGGGCAGGGGCAGCGCTAAACTGGTGCAATTTCCTCACGGTTTTTTCCAGTCGTTCCTTTTCCACCGGCTTCAGCAGGTAATCTATCGATCCTTCTTCAAAGGCTTTTATTGCGTATTGGTCGTAGGCCGTGGTGAAAACAACCCTTGGTGGTAGTGCCAGTTTCGCAAGCATTTCAAAGCCATTTAAAACAGGCATCTCTATATCCAGGAAAACCAGGTCGGGCTTTAGCCGGTTAATTAATTCTAATCCTTCTCCACCGTTTTCGGCCTCGTCAATGATGTCAAATTCGTCGTAGTCCTTTAGCAGGCGCTTCAAACGCTTACGGGCCAACTCTTCATCATCAATAATAATCGTTTTCCAGCTAGCGCTCATTTTTATTCGGTATTATAATCTTTATACTTTTTTCGGGCAGGTTGGCAATCTTTATCTCGTAGTCTTCGCCGTAAAGCAGTTCCAGCTTATCATAAGTACTTTGCAGGCCGTAACCTATATTCAATTCGTCAGGGAACGGAATGCCATTGTCGGCAACCGTAATGATAAGGCTCTTTTCATCGGCGGTTATTGTTACACTTAACAGGCCGGCTTGTGTGGCATCCTTTAAGCCGTGTTTAAGGGCGTTTTCAACCAGAGGCTGTATCAGGAAACGGGGGAGAAGCATATTATCGATGCCGGGGGCAATGTTTAACACAAAGTCTATCCGCTTGCCAAACCGTATTTTTTCAATATCCAGGTAGGTGTTCAATATCTCAATTTCTTCCTTCACAGTAGTAAAGCTTTCCTGCATGGAGTTAATGCTGTACCTGAAAAGCTTCGAAAGCTTCAGCGTCATGTCCTCTGCCTTGTCCGGGTCTTCATGTATCAGGCTGGCGATAGAGTTTAGCGCGTTATATAAAAAATGCGGGTTTATTTTTGATTGCAATGTCTGTAGCTCGGCCTGGGTTTTTAGCTGGTTCACTTTGGCAAGGTCGAGTTCTTTGGCCTTGAGCAACGATTGCGTATTTATTTGCTGCGCTTTGTATAACAGCAGTAGCGAGCCTACTACAACCACTATAAAAGCGTTAAATTTGTAATCGGTCATGCTATCTTTAAAGCAAAAACGTTTGTTAAACAGCCACGAAATAATGAGGTGTGACGCCTCGGTACCGATGAACATACCTACCAGGCAGCAGCAATAAAACCCGGCAACAAACTTCCAGAATACAGTTGTTTTAGGGCTTATATAGCATTCGTAAACAAATACGCTATTGGTTATGCTGAGTGTTATGGTACAGCTAAACAGCAAGTTGATGAAACCATTTTGCCAGGAAAAGCCGTGGGCATCATACATGCCGTGGATTACCGTCAATATAATACCTACGGCCAGGCCGATGCCGCCATACTTCAGGTTGGCCATCAGTATATTATCCTCTTTAAATCTCAATTCTGTTCCCATCGGCTCTTTTAAATAAACATGGCATAAATTACAAATTTTACTCAGCTATCCCGCTTAATTACATTGCTGTAATAATACCTGGCAGCGGTGTGCGCCCCACGCAGGCTCAAATCCGGCAACTTTTTGATTTTTATATTTGTCAGCAGCGGTTGCTAAAAGCCCTTTGGCGTTTGCTTTGCCGCCACCAAATGCTTCAGGGGTGTAAAATGTGTCCTGTCCTTTCACCAGGTAAGCACGCGGGTTTTCAGGGTCGATAGCTGATGCCTTATCAAGCAGCGCGTTTGCTTTTGGTATCATTGTCATTGCACGTTGCTGCGAAAATACCGACATCTTCATAAAGGTGATATATCCCTCTAAAACCAATATTTCGCTGTTGGCAGGTTTTAAAGCATCGGCTTTTTCGGCATAACTCATCGCTTTATCATATAAGGCATCTTTGGTGTCGTTCGACTGCTTGCCTAATATGGCCACATGCAAGTTGCAAAAACCAGCATAGTATTGTGGCAGCCACTGTTTGGGCTCGGCGGCGGCAACACGCTCAAAAAAGTTTGCGGCGGTTGTGAATTGTTCCGGTGTGCTGGCGCTGTCAATAAGTGCCATGCCTTTTTGCATAGCGGTAATGTACTTGTCACTTTGTGCTTTAACTGAAAATGTGATGATTAACAGAGCGATGCATAATTTTAAAGGTTTCATGTTTGTTTGATTTATGGGTGAATAATTTTTAGTGATTAAAAGTATTATCGCCGATGGTTACCAGCAGACCGAACAGGTAATTACGTTTGGCCGCAGGGTAAACTGGCTGCCGGTTGCTGCCATCGGGCGAGTAGTTGTAGCCGTAAATGTTATTGAAGCCCGGGATATTATTTACCGATGCGTACACCACGGCAAACTGTTTAAACAGCCGGGTAAGGTAGCTCAGGTTCATGCTCAGGTTATTGTAGGCTTTTGTTTTGTCGGATAAAAAATCGGGATTGTTCGGGTTATAGTATGTCCTTCCGCTTGAAAAGGCGTAGGCAGTGCTTAGCTCCGATTTGATAGCCGGGATATATTGTTTGTACACCACGTTGAGGGTGTGTTTTGCAGCAAAAGGCGGTGTGGCCTGTATAGGGTAATTGCGAAAGTCGCGTTTGGTGTCAAGGTATGAGTAAGAGATATAATAATCTCCGCCGGGGATGCTTTGTTTATCGCGCCAAAAAATATCTATTCCTTTAGCATAGCCGTCGCCGCCGTTGAAAAGATTGCTGAAGTTATTTACAGCATAAGTTTTCGGGAAGCCGTCGTAATCGTATTTGGTAAGGTCTGCATACTTTTTATAAAACACCTCAGCCCTGAAAGTTAAGCCGTTGGTTAAATATTGATAGTTCAGCAGGTAATGAGTTGCTCTTTCATAACCTAACTGATGGCTTTGCAGCAGGTAGGTATCATCCGGATTCTGATAAAAGATGCCATAAGCCATCGATACCTGGCTGTGTGTGCCTGTTTTAACAGCCAGCGAAGTGCGTGGGGCAAGGTTCCAGTCTGCTAAATACGAGGAATGCTCCGTCCTGCCGCCTATGCGTGCAACAACGTCGTCACAGAAGAAAATCTCGGCCTCGGTAAATGCTGCCTGTAAGTTATCATTAAACGAGCGGCTTTGGTTGTTCCAGCCTTCAAGTGCTCCGTTTTTGTAGGCTTCAGCCCCAGCCCGTATCAGCGATCGCTGTCCCACGTAACGTGTTAAAGTGAAGCGCCCCTGCAGCAGGTTATCGTTTTTGCGGAAGGCGTTTGAATCTAATTTTCCACTTTCACGGGTGTTGCTATAGGACGCTCCGGCCTGTATCCGCCAGTCAGCGTTCAAATAATCCTGGTAAGTTACATTGGTATAGCTGCTTTTATTATGGTCGATGACGTGGATGGTGGCCGCTGTATCCGGGTTATCGGCAAAAAGGGAAACGTCGTTGTTGCTGTATTGCGAAAACACTTTCAGGATGCTTGTTTTTGATGGCTTCCATTTGTATTGGATATTGCCAGTTTTCTCAATCGGCGCCTTGTCCCAATTTACGTTTTGCTTAAAAACCGAATAGTCAGGGTGCAGGTTATAATAAACGCCGCCAATGGTGAGTGAGCTATTTTCAAATCTTTCGGTATGCGCAGCACCGAAGCCTACGGTAAGTATGGAAAACTCTGTGGAGGTTTTTTCGGCAAGGTCTTTACTTTCCAGCAGCAAAGCCGAAGATAGTGCCTGACCGTATTGCGCAGAATATCCGCCTGAAGAAAAGGTCGTTCCCTTAAACAGGAAGGGCGAAAACCTGCTGCGCGACGATAAATCGGGCAACTGGCTGCCAAACGGATTTTTAACCAGCATACCGTCAAAATAAGTGCGAGTTTCGGCAGCCGAGCCGCCGCGTACAAACAAACCATTTTCGCTGAAAGCCTGGCTGGTGCCGGGCAGCGTTTGCAGGGCGGCAACTATATCGGCCACTGCCCCTGCGGTAGTAGCAATATCGATGGATGACAGCACCGAGCCTTTTTTAGCATCGCCGGTTTCAATGGTGCCGGCGGTAATGGTTACCGCATTCAGTTCGCTAATGGCTTCTTTAATGGTTAATGTAAGGGTTAATGGCTTGCCATCCAGGTTTACGGTAACACTATCGGGTTTAAAACCTACAGTTGCGTAGTGCAATAGGTGAGAGCCTGTTTCTGTTGTGGAGAAGGAGAACTTACCGGTAGTGTCTGTTGAGGCGCCATCATAAGTATTAACCAGGGTGATGTTTACGCCGGGTATTGTTTTTCCGGTTGATGTTTTTACTGTGCCGGTAATGCGCGTTTGCGCAAATGCTGAAATGCTGGTGAGTATAAAGAGGATTAAGTAAATATATCTTTTCATGGATGTTCTGATTGATGAATCAAAAATGCCATGAAAGCCGGGGCAAACTAAGTAAATCCCGACGAGTGGTTGATATAGGGGGATGAATGGTGAATCCAGGATCCTTTTGATATCACCGGAGTTTTTACCTCCCGATATCCCCCGACTTAAAAAATCTGCTTCGTTAAACGCTTCAGTTCACTTTATCCAGCCTGTGGGGCTGCTCATTCGGAACTATGAAAAGCATATATGATTTGCCATTTTCATTATTGAAAACAATATCCACACGCTCGTTTTCGTAAAGAAAAAAGTGATTTCCGCCATACGGAACGTATCGGTTAGGCACATCATCTCCCTGGTTAGCGTACAGTTTATCGTCAACGGTATAAACCTTGAATTTTACTTTGGCATCCTCTCTCGCAACATATTCGCCTGCGTATTTTTCAAGGTCTTTGGCTGAAAGGGTAATCTCTTTATGTGTTTTGCAATAGGCAAACTTCATAGCGTTTTGCATTACCTGCGCCAGCGCTGCGCCATGAGCGGCATCGGGCGTAATGGCGGTTTCAATATCGAGGTTTTTACAATTTTGCTTCAGCATGTACGCTTTAAACTCACCGATGTTTTTGGCTGTGATGTGCTCATAGGATCCAACACCTGCAAAAACCCGGCAGTTCAGGTCGCTGTGGTTCGCGAAGTATTTTTGAGCTGATGGAATGAGTTCGCGCCCGCTATTGCCGGGGGCGCCTATAAATATCATATTGAACAGCCCCGGATGTTCAAACAATACCGACGTGGTGAGCATTCCTCCCAAAGAGTAGCCATATAACGCATTGTTGCCGTTCGTTCTGTATTTACTTTGTACAAATGGCATTAATTCCTTTTCGATAAACGTAATGAATTTTGCACCGCCCTCGGATGGCTGTAAATCCCGGCCACGCTTGTTCGACCTGTCGCCATAGCCAATACCTACAATAATCGGTTCGGTAGTGTCGTAATCCTGCCTTAGCATGTTAAAGCAGTTCATGGCTACCGTCATGTTCCAGTCGCCATCGGTCATATATAATACGGTGCTGGTTGTTTTAGCAGTGTCGTAGCCCGGCGGAACTATAACATAAATGGTGTAATCCTCACCGATGGTTTTTGAGCCGAACTGCCAAACGTCAAAGCCTTTATCAACATAAGGTTCGGGCTTATCACTTTTAACCTGGGCATAAACACCGTTCAGACTGATAACAGAGACGAGTAGAATGGTGAGCAAATGTTTCATAAGGTAAGCAGTGAGGTTGTTTTATTATGACGATGTGTAATGTTGTAAGGTTACAGCAAAACTAAGATTAAAGAATGCTGGTGATGTAATTGGCTTTATATTCAGTTCATTTGCCAGCGCATTAATTTTTACAGGATTATCCAGGCTCTTTTGTAAATCGGCTATAGTCAGATTGTTTGCTTTGCTTTTGTATAAAAAGGTTTTAAAAGGGAATTTACTTGCCTCAAAATTGAATGTGTCGGGGTATTTTTCTAAAAGAGTTGCAGTAAAAATACCCAGTTCCCCTTTTATAATCGGTAATTGCGCTTCGAGGCCAACTATCCAATTACTTAGCTCATCCAGAGCCTGCTTTACAGGCCCGTCATCAACAAAAGAAAGTTTACTCAATTGCTTTCTTATAGCATCAAAGCCCATATTTAGCCAGTCTTTCGCAGCCAGTACCGGTAGTTGCCAGGCTTTTTGCTCTGCCACCCAGTAGTCGGCTGGCGATTTCACCTGGTGAATCATAAAGCCGGGCAACTCAATAGCAGTTAACCAACCGCCATGACAAGCGCCGGTATCAATGCCATAGGTATTGTTTTTAATTTCTGGCGTCGCGCCTACAACGTGATGGCCATAAATTACGGGCTTTTCACCGCTATAATGGTCCGTCCAATAAGCTGTTCCATATTTCTTTTCTAAAAAACGTTCGCCGGCGGTGCTACCGCTAAGCACTTCGGGTTTTTGCGCGTTTAAGGGAAGGTCGTGTTCGAAAGCAGCATGTACGATAATTGCCTCTTCAGTTTCATAATAATAGCCGAGCGAAGCCAGCCATTCCAAAAATGAGGCATAATCAGCTCCAAATTGTACTTTCACAATATCCTGGGCATAGCTTAATATACCGTTTAAATGCTTCCGCTCATGGTTGCCCATCAGTACCATTGTATTGGGACGGTTCCGCAGATATTCATAAACTTCTTTTGATTTGCTTCCCCTGTCCACAATGTCTCCAAGTGAAATTAGCAGGTCTTCGTCGGTTAAGCCGGCTTTTTCAAGCAATTCAGTGAGTTCATCAAAACACCCATGTATATCTCCAATAATAAACTTTCGCTGCATTTTTAAAACTATAGCTGAATTACTAAACATACAGCAATTTTTGGGAAAATTGAAGCTTATAAGCCTTTGGTATTCAGATCTGCCTAAAATTTGTACAAATAACTTTTCTCGCTATCTTTAGCTATGCAACAATACGACGACAGGGTAGACGCCTACATAGAAAAAGCCGCCCCTTTTGCACAGCCAATATTAAAACACATCAGGCAGGTAGTTCACGGCGCTTCACCGCTAATAACGGAAACCATGAAATGGAGCATGCCTTTTTTTGAATATAAAGGCCCCGTCGGCATGATGGCGTCCTTTAAACAGCATTTGGGTTTCGGTTTCTGGAAATCGTCCCGGTTGAACGATCCTAACAATTACCTGAAAGGCGGCGATGATGAAACTGCTGCCGGCAGCTTTGGTCGACTTGAAAAGATGGAAGATCTCCCGCCGGATGAGGCTATTGTAGATTTTATTTTGCAATTGATAGCTATTAACGAAAGCGGCGTAAAGGAACCAAAAAAGGCCCCGGCTCCTCCTAAAGCCGAATTGCCTATGCCGGATGATTTTAGGGAGTTGTTAAGCGGCAACGCAACTGCCGTAGGCTCTTTTGAAGGTTTTTCTCCGTCGAAAAAAAGAGAGTACCTGGAGTGGTTCGCCGAAGCCAAAAGCGAAGCTACCCGCCAAAAACGTATGGAGCAGGCGCTTGAATGGATCGGCGAGGGAAAATCAAGAAATTGGAAATATCAGAATTGTTGAGAGAGAAATTAATTAGCAAATAGGCTATGCCGACCTTGTTACTTATAGGAGGAATAAGGCTGGCGTAATTTTTTATTTATCTATCAGCTTCAGCCATTGCTTTATTACACTTCGCAGCGCGGCTTCTTTTGCCTTCACATCATCTGTGTCTTTAAAAACGGCAACACGCCTGCCATCGGCATAATCTCCGGTCAATAATCCTGATTGGTCGTTTACCTTCGCACCGCTTGGGAATACCAGCATAATCCTGTTTTTATGCAGGTTGAAAACAATCACATCCCGTTTGTATTCTTTTGGATCGAAGGCCTTCATCTCTCCGTTATAATAAAATGCCGGGTTGTTCCATTTAATGTGTTCGCTTATTTCTGCATCGGTGCTTAGGATGATTTCCCTGAGCAACTGTATAGTATCCCTGATGGATTCATCCAACTTTTGTACGTGTTGGGTTACTTGTTCCTGGTGGGTAAGTTTGGGAGAATTAGGCATATCACTCAGACAAATATGAATTACTAAAGTTAATAATTAGAAACTAAATTGGCTGCCTCCTGCTCATATGATTAGTTGTCTGTGAGGATAGAGTCAACGGGTTTAAGGTCAATATCTAATTAAAAGTTATTAAAAATTTATTTTATTTAAATTATTTTAATAATTATATTAGTCCTATTAACCCTTAAACAATAAAAAATATGAAAAAACTTATTTTGCTATGCATTATTACGTTAATGTACTGCGTTACCGTTAAAGCGCAAACCTCTACAGCAAATGCCAAAGCCGCAAATGATGTAACAACCGATGTGAAAGCACCTGTTAAGGCAGCCACTGCTGCTCTCCCGACCGTATCTGTAACTTTACAAAACAATACTAGTTGTTGTACCTATCAGATACAGTTTATTCCATTAGATCCGGGTGGAACTTCTGCTTCTTATAACTTCTCGTCATCACAAAATGTAAACATTGTAGCCGGCCATTATAATGTAGGTATGCGCGGCCCGGGTGGAACGCTGCACTTTTCTTATTCAACATGCGCAACATCAGGAAGTATAACCGGCTCAACTGCACTGTTTTCTAACGTGTACATTTGTTCAAACGGCACTTTTTCCGTAAATCCATGATGCTGCGGTGTTATTTTGGGAATCCTATCACTGTACGATGCTTCTTTTGATAAATGGCACCGGTGTTTAAACCGAATAATATTCATTACTTCCCCGCAAGACCCTTTAATAGGAACATGCGGGGATGTATTGTGAAAACAGGTTTTGTACTTAGAATAATTCCCGTAGCAATAGTATAGTAAACCTGAAGGATTAGTCGAGCTATTGGATGTGTTGGGTTACTTGTTCTGTGGCGAATAATTGAGCATGATATAATCAACTGTTCAGTATCAAGATACAGGCTTATCAGCATTCTTGATAAGCTTTGTACATTCCCTATAAACTATGAACCATCAACATGAACTCCCCTAAAACTCCAGCGGTCCCAGTCTCCGCATATTCTTCATAATCAAATACTGCCGGTGCTTTAAATACCTTGTTGGGTTGGTGGCCGACCATTTAAGCGGACTTGGAAATGTAACGGCTATAGCCGCCGCCTCGTGATTGTTGAGCTGCGCCGCCGGTTTGTGAAAATTGGCCTGTGATGCTGCCTCGATCCCGTAAATACCGTCGCCCATCTCGATAACGTTGAGGTAAACCTCCATAATGCGTTTTTTGCTCCAGAATAGCTCCATCAGCAGCGTAAACCAGGCCTCGAACCCTTTCCTGACAATCGACCTGCCCGGCCACAGGAAAACATTTTTTGCAGTTTGCTGCGAAATAGTGCTGCCGCCGATTAGCTTTTTGCTGTTAGCGTTTTTCTTTATCGCTTTTTCAATGGAAGCGAAGTCGAAGCCGTGGTTTTCGAGGAAAGTTTGGTCTTCGGCGGCAACAGCGGCGCGCATCATGGAGGGTGATATCTCATCAAAGCTTTTCCATTGCTTGTCAATCTTCCATTCCTTGCCGGCAGCTTTGCGTTCAAAGCCGCGCTGTATCATCAGCCAGGTAACCGGCGGGTTAACAAAACGGAAAAGAATAACAAAGAAAAGACTGCCTGCAAAAAAAGCAATAAATAACAGCTTCACTATTCTTAAAACCAGCTTTAGCCAGCCGCTCCGGAAGATGCCTTTTGATTTGCCACTGGCCGTTTTATTATTGGATGCAGGCTTCTTGCTGCGGGTAAGTTTCATGTGATAAAAGTAAAAAAATACTCTTGTCATTCTGAACGATAGTGAAGAATCTTAAGAAAGCTACAGGTAGACGAACTATAGGTAACCAAGTAACTTTGCGGCGGGCTAAAATCGCTCGTTTGAGATCCTTCACTATCGTTCAGGATGACAAATAAAAAAAGGTGTCAAGCTTTCACTTAACACCTTTGATTTATTTTCTCATTCCGAAATCGGCATTCCGACTTCCGAGATTAACTTACTCAGCTACTACTTCAAACGGAACCTGAACTTTAACTTCTTTGTGCAGGTTTACGTTAGCAACGTACTCTCCAACAAATTTTGGTTCAGTTTCGAAAGTGATGCGGCGGCGGTCAACTTCAAAGCCTTCTTTCTTCAGTGCATCAGCAACCTGGATGGTATTGATGGCACCGAAAATTTTGCCTGTTTCGCCGGCTTTAGCACCGATAGTAAGCTTAACGCCTTCAAGCCTTGCAGCAATAGCATCAGCATCCTTGCGGATTTTTTCCTGCTTAAACTGAGCTTGTTTAAGGTTTTCGGCTAACACTTTACGTGCGCTTTCAGTAGCCTGTATGGCATAACCTTTTGGAATAAGGTAGTTACGGCCATAACCTGGCTTTACCTTTACGATATCGTCTTTATCACCGAGGTGTTTAACGTCTTGTTTTAAAATAACTTCCATTTTCTGTTTACCTCCTGATTATTTTAACGAATCTGTAACATAAGGTAATAAACCGATGTGGCGTGCACGCTTAACAGCCTGGGCCACTTTACGCTGGAATTTTAATGAAGTTCCGGTTAAACGGCGAGGTAATACTTTACCCTGATCGTTAACAAACTTTAATAAAAAGTTCGCGTCTTTGTAATCGATGTACTTAATGCCATTCTTTTTGAAACGGCAGTATTTTTTACGTGTGTCCTCTACTTTAGGGGCGGTAACGTATTTAATTTGTTCGTTTGCCATTACTGTGCTGCCTCCTCTGCTTTAGCTGGTTTTTTGTTGAAAGCACCACTGCGTTTTTTCTCGTTGTAAGCAACAGCGTGCTTATCTAAGGCAATGGTAAGGAAACGTAGCACGCGCTCGTCGCGACGAAGCTCTACTTCCACTTTGTTGATTAAATCACCCGGAGCCTTAAATTCAGTTAAGTGATAGTACCCTGTAGTCTTTTTCTGGATAGGGTACGCTAATTTTCTCAAACCCCAATTATCTTCCTGGATAATTTCGGCTCCGTTATCAGTTAAAATTTTGCTGTATTTGGCATTAGCCTCGGCAGCTACATCAACCGATAACAACGGGGTTAGAACGATCACAATTTCGTACTGTTGCATTGTTATACTTTGATTTTTAATTACTTTACCCGCTATTACGGGGCTGCAAATGTAAGTATAATTTATTTCTTTTCAAATCATTTTAAATTGTAATTTACATCGGTTTAGCGGTTTAAAATTTACCACTGACCATTAAAATGAATATGAAAAAACTTATACTATTTTTTTGCGCTCTTGCCTTCACTGCCACTGTTACTGCACAAACCAAACCCGGACCGGTTGAAAAGAAAATGATGGATTCGCTGTGTATTGCTTTGAGCAAGCTTGATATGGCAAAGATAAGCACTAAAGAAGAGGCTAAAGCAGCATTTTTGGATTGTTTTACGAGGTATACAGGCTTGTTTATGGATTTTGCCAAAGAGCGCAACGTTTCTATCGATGATGAGCAGGCAGGCGAAGTGCTTGGAAAAGACCTGGCCAAGGACCTGCTGGAAGAAAAATGCGATGGTTTTTTGAAGCTGTCGATGAAGATGGCAGGAAAAGATAACGAGGAAGACGAAGTTAGTGCCGCTACCGGCGCTTTTAAAAGGATAGATAACAAGGGTTTTAATTATTTTATTATCGCAGCGGAAGATAATAAGGAGCAGTCGTTTATATGGCTCCGCCAGTTTCCCGGTTCGGAAAACTATATGCAGGGCGTCACTAAACTGGCCGGCAAAAAAATTAAGATCAAATACCGCGAAATTGAGGTGTACCTGCCCGCCGCGCAGGGATACTATAAGGTTAAGGAAGTTGTTGCACTTGAGGTATTATAGTTACAATGTAAATGCTTATAATGATGGATATAAAAGAAAAAGAACTTTCTGTTTACACGCTTGGGCCCGACGACACCTATACCGAATACCAGCCCGGCGATGACGACGACGATGATGATAGCTGGGATGATGAGGAAGATGAATCGTTCGACGATATGGCCGAAGACCGCCAAGACCTGCATGACATTATAGTTGAGGAAGATATTTATGATGAGGACGACGACGACCACCTACCCGATGAAGATATTTAGTTATATTATTGAAATGTAGTTTATTAAATATCTCAATAGTTAAATTTAAATTTTTGAAATCCGCCCGAAACTTTACTTCGTTTATATAGGATTAAAATCCACAACAATATAATATGAAGTCGACGAGCGATTCAAAAACTAAAGAAATTGTCACGAACATTCGTAAAATCAGGGAATTCAGAAATTACACGCAGGATTACCTGGCGGCGAAATTGAAAATTTCGCAAAACGCGTACAGCAAAATCGAGCTGGGCTACAGCAGTATCACATTAAACCGGCTGGTTGAGATTGCCGAAATACTGGAAATTGACCTGGTAGATTTAGTATGCCACGACAGCGAAAATGTTATCCAGTTAAAGTTAGCAGTCGGCAACCGTAAATAATGCGGTTTAACTACAGCTTATTCAGCTCCTCCACCAGTATTTTACTCATCCCGTTAAAATACCGCCTCACGCCAAACCCTATCACACTTTGAATACCGCGGCCGGCGTTGGTCAAAAATACCTCGTCAGCTTCGTACAATATGTCGGGACTTATTTGTGCCTCGGTTAGGGGAATGCCATTCTGTTTGGCTAAGTTGATGGTAACCTGGCGCATTACCCCTTCAACGCAACCTTCGCTGAGGGCTGGGGTGTACAAATTTTTTTTGTAGGATATGAATATGTTCGAGCTGCTGGCCTCGCATAGATTGCCGTGCTGGTTCAGCAGGAAAACATCGTCCAGCTTGTTTTGCGTTTTGTAGATGCCGGCCATCACATAAACCAGCGAGTTACAGGTTTTTATATTCGATAGATAGTTTGTGGGCTTGGGTATCTCGGTATATAGATCAATTATCAGGCCCTTTTCGTTCAAAAAATAGCGGGGCTCATCTACCGGCTGCAATTCAAGGCACCAGCTCATTTTGTTTTGGGTGGGCGTGTACAACCCTTCCGCATCCCGGAAAACGGTTAGCCGGAACCTGCCATGTTTTACTTTATTCCTTCGGGCAAGGTCGGCGGTTTTTTCCTTCAAAAACCAGGCATCCATTTGCGAATAACCTTCAATTTTCAGGGCTTTCATGCCTTTTTGCAAACGTTCGGCATGCAGTTCGGGAAATTTAAGCTGCCCCTTCATCAGCCGCATTGTCTCAAACAACCCATCGCCATACTTAAAGCCGCGGTTATTCAACGCAAAAAGCTTGGTGTCTGCGGGAAGAATTTCGCCGTTAAAATTGATGAAGACAGGAGTCATGTGTTAGTTTAAAAAAAAGTTCATAGTTGATTGTTCATAGTTTATAGCCGCTGCAATTCCAATCCTGGTTCTTGGCTCTTGATTCTTTTCTATTATGAACCATCAACTATACGCTCCCCGGTGTATCTTCTCCACTTCTCCAGTCCCGCAGCAAAATCCGGTGGGAGCGGGGCTTCGAAATATAAGCGCTTTTTTATTGTGGGATGTAAAAAACCTAACGATTGTGCGTGCAGGGCTTGCCTTGGCAGCAGCTCAAAGCAGTTTTCTACAAATTGTTTGTATTTGCTGAAGACGGTTCCTTTAAGGATTTTGTCGCCTCCGTACATACCATCGCTAAACAACGGGTGACCAATGTGCTTCATGTGAGCGCGTATCTGGTGCGTGCGGCCTGTTTCCAGCTGGCATTCAATCAGCGTGACATAATCCATTCGCTCCAAAACCTTGTAATGCGTTACCGACCATTTGCCCTTTTCAGGGTCGTCATAAATCGACATCACTCTTCTGTCGGCAATGCTGCGGCCTATATAGCCGGTTACTGTGCCGTCCTCCGGTAAATCGCCCCAAACTAATGCAATATATTTACGGGCAATGGTGTGCTCAAAAAACTGGCGCGCCAGCCAGGTCATCGCTCTTTCGTTTTTACTGATGAGGAGCAGGCCTGAGGTATCTTTATCGATACGGTGCACCAGTCCCGGGCGGCCATCATTACCGGGCAAAGTCGGCAGTTGCTGAAAATGATAAACCAGTGCATTCACCAGCGTACCCGTATAATTGTTGTAACCCGGATGCACCACCATACCTGCCGCTTTATTAACAATCAGCACGTCATCATCTTCATAAACAATATCCAGCGGAATATTCTCCGGGTAAACTTCGGTATCACGCGGCGGATGAGGCAACACAACGGAAATAACATCCTGCGGCTTTACCTTATAGCTGGATTTGACGGCTTTTTCGTTAACCAGCACATTACCAAGCTCTATGGCGTTCTGAATGCGGTTGCGCGATGCGTTTTCAATCCGGTGCATCAAAAACTTATCGATGCGCAGCAGCGACTGGCCCTTATCTACCACCACCCGCAGGTGCTCGTAAAGATCTTGTTCTTCCTGCTCTAATAAACCGGTTTCGTCAATCATCGGGGCAAAAATAGTCGTTTTTTGTATAATGTTTAGCGTTCCATTTTTCAGCACGAACACCGTGAACATTATGCAATATGCTGATTATTAATATAATGTGTTTTTGATGCTTTTCAACATCTTGATAATCAATGCTTTCCTTGTGGGTTTACACTCCGGGTTTACACTGTAAACCCGGAGTGGTTGTAATTTATTGATATATAGAGCATTATAAAAAATCGAGGGTTTACATCTGTAAACCCCTCATTAATTTGTTTCTCTTTCGCTGGTTAAAACAGCAATAATCTTGGACTGGAAAAAAAATTGATTATTAATCTGTCTCATGTTTGGGCCTTGGTGAAAATAGAAAAAATTAGGGTTTCTGAACGGCGTTCCATGGCTAAAATAAAAACATGTTGCCCGCAATAACGTTAATGTATCGATATGAGAAAAATCCACCTTTTCGCAGTCGTAGTTTGCTTGACTATCACTGCTTTACATGCCAATGCGCAAGATTCGTTTTCCGGCCTGATCAAATCCAGTCCGGAGGATGCTACCAAACTATTAAATGCTTATGCCTTGCCGATGTTCCGCGGCCTGGGCATCGACCAAAACAGCGGCTGGACAAACACCGCCAAAACAAAAGGCCTGCTGAAATTTGATTTGCGCATTACCGCCTCCGCAACCTTTATTTCTTCGGCTGATAAAACTTTCGATGTTACCAAAATAGGGTTGTCGAACCATGTGCGTCCGGCCAACGCCAATGAAATCATCGCCCCAACTTTTGGCGGTAAAAAGAGCGACGGCCCGCTGATGAATATTTATGACGACAACGGTCAGAAGGTAGGGGAGTTCAATACGCCAGCTGGTGTACTTTCGGTTATCCCGGCGCCACAGGTGCAGGTAACTGTAGGTCTCCTGCAAAATACAGATGTGACGCTTCGCGCCATCCCCAAAATTAGCGTTGGGAGCGATGTCGGCAGCGTATCGATGATAGGCTTCGGTATAAAGCACGACATTATGCAGGACGTTGCCGGCAAAACCGCTGATGAACTGATCCCCTTCGATTTATCGATTGCGCTGGGTTATAGCCACCTCAATCTGAATAAAACCTTAACAGTCAATCCCGATCAAGGCTCACAGCCTAAAGACAGTCACCAAAGCACCGATTTCAGCAATCAGCATATCGAAGGCAATTTTAACAGCTTCATGGGCGAGGTTATTATTTCCAAGAAACTACTGGCCTTTACCCCATTTTTGGCCGTGGGCTATAATACCACCCACGCCGGCGTTGCCGCAATCGGCAATTACCCGGTTACTACTGGCGGCACCTTATTGAACAGCACCTATACAACGTTTACCAATCCGGTATCCATCAGCGAAAATGTGGTTAGCGGTGTTCGGGCTGATATTGGCTTTCAATTGAGCCTTGGCTTTTTTCGTTTTTATGCTTCGGGAAGTATTGCGCAATATAAATCGGTGAATGCAGGAATTGGGTTTGGGATTTGATATGTATGCGTTGTTAATAGCCAATTTACAAAAGCCCGATGGGCGATGCCCATCGCTGATGTATCGGCGCTCCTACAGGGCTTTTGAATGCTGAATAGAGAGCGTTCGCTGTTTTTCGCCCTGAAGGGGCAAAATATGCCAGCACAGGGCATCGCCCTGTGTCCGCCATGCCCGCCATACCATCCAATTTTTCCCTAATTTTACCCCATGCACATCAACCTCGAAATCTACAGCCCCATTCATCAAATAAAAAACCAGCTGTTTGATGAAAAAGGCATTGAGGTTTACCTGAAACGCGACGACCTTATCCACCCCATCATTTCCGGCAATAAATGGCGGAAGCTGAAATATGTGCTGCAAAAGGCATCCGCAGAAAATAAAAATCACCTGGTAACCTTTGGCGGCGCCTATTCCAATCATTTATTAGCCACCGCGGCTGCTGCTGCAAAATTTGGATTTAAGTCGACCGGGATTGTGAGAGGGGAGGAGATAAGCAACGACACCCTTTTTTTATGCAAGCTGCATGGCATGAAGCTGTTGTTTGTTGACAGGGAAAGCTACCGCGATAAGTCGGCGTTATTCAATAAATATTTTGGTAATGATGATCAGGCATTTTTTATAGATGAGGGAGGAGCATCGACAAAAGGAGCGAAGGGTTGCAGTGAATTGGTTGACGAATTGACCGAAACATACGACCATATTTTCTGCGCCTGCGGAACCGGCACCACAGCCGCCGGCATTATAAATGGCATCACCCAAAATAACCTCAATACGCAATTTAACGCCATTCCTGTTTTTAAAAACGGTGGGTTTATCAGGGATGAAATCGACAGATTTTTAACAAGGCCTGCGGCCTATCAATTGCATACAGACTATCATTTCGGCGGCTACGGCAAAGCCGATGGCACTTTAATTCAATTTATAAAACAATTTGTGGCCGAAACCGGCATCCTGATTGAACCGGTTTATACGGGCAAAATGCTGTACGCGATTTTTGACCTAGCTTCAAAGGATTACTTTAAAAAAGGCGACCGCATCCTGGCCATTCACACCGGTGGGATATGGGGATTGCTGGGGATGCGTGATAAATTTATTTTTTAGGATTTCATTTTTGGTGATTTCACCGATAGAAAATGATTACACCGATTTTGGTAAATGGGATTAATGTTTTTAACGGAAAGGCTTAATAATACCACAAAATCAAAAGGCCCAACGGGCCGACACAATCCAGCGCAGGTCGCAGGCCTGCGCCGATACGTGCAAAAAATGCTTCGGACGGCCGTTTTCGCGATGGGGGTTACCCATCGCTGACATATATAACCCCTTCAGGGTATTAAGATTGGGTTCTACCTAATGTTTCATTCCCTGAAGGGGATACATATGTCAGCGCAGGGCATCGCCCTGCGTCACCGACGTGCGAAACAAACCCCACAAAATACATATCTTTAGCCATCCTGAATTTTAATCGGTATCATGAAAAAATATTTACTTTTATCCCTGTTGTCCGCCCTGGTTTTTAGTGCAAACGCCCAAACCGACAGCGTTACTTTCTTCCTGCACAAGTTTGAGCAGCACATCGGCAAAGAAACTTATGCAGTTACCAAAACTGCCAACGACATCACTTATTCCATCAACTTTAAATTCACCGACCGCGGCTCGCCGGTACCATTAAAGGCGGAAATGAAGCTGACTAATACCTACGAGCCTCTGTCATTAAAGATAAAGGGCAGCACTTCGCGCTCATCAACCATTAATGATACTATCGGCATTTCGGGAACACTGGCACGTATCAAGGTAAACGATTCGTCGTACCAGCAACAGCTTACCACACTGGCGTTTCCGGTGGCCAGCTACGCGCCGGGAACTGTTCAGCAACTGCTATTACAATACTGGAAAAACCATCACGAGCCTGCAAGCATAAATACCCTGCCCTTCGGTTCGGTGCAAATAAAAAGAAGCGGCGAAGATGCCATCAGCTTTAACGGCAAAACACTGCACTTTGACCGTTTTACCGTTGGCGGCCTGATTTGGGGTAATGAAATATTATGGACTGATAAGAGCGGTCAGCTGATATGCCTTATTACCAACGATGCCGAAGCCGATAAGCTGGAGATGATGCTGGAGCCTTATGAAAGCCTGCTGCCACAGTTTATTGATAAGGCTGCCGTTTATGGTATGGAGCTGTTTACCAAGTCGATGCCTGCCGATAATAAAAAAGCTACGTCCATTTTAATAACCGGCGGAACTTTGGTAGATGTGGTGACGGGCAAAAAGCAACCTGATGTAGATGTGCTGATAGAGAACGGGATAATTAAAAGGATAACAAAGGTAAACGGGATGGATGTTGCTGCCGGCGTAAAAATAATCGATGCCAAAGGCAAAACCTTGCTGCCCGGTCTCTGGGATATGCACGCACACTTTGAGCAGGTAGATTGGGGCCCGGCTTACCTGGCTGCCGGCGTAACTACCGTTCGCGATTGCGGTAACGAGTTCAGCTTTATTAACGCTGTGCAAAGCGCTATCGATAACGGGAAAGGCCTTGGTCCAAAGATTTTAAAGGCAGGGATAATCGACGGTAAAGGTCCGATGGCGTTGGGTATTGTCCAGGCAGATACTAAGGAAGAAGCTATAAAGGCTGTAGACCGTTATAAAGATAATGGCTTCGACCAGATAAAGATATACAGCTCTGTAAAGCCTGCTATTGTGACAGCCATTTGCGATGAGGCGCATAAAAAAGGCTTAACGGTTACTGGTCACATCCCCAATAATATGACTTTGCAGGCCGGCGTGGACTCGGGTATGGACATGGTGAATCACATACAATATGTGTACAGCGTAATGAAGCGCAATAAAGACCGCTCCGTGAATTTTGAGGATTCGACAAGCGTAGCTGTGGTTAAGTTTATTAAAGACCATCACACGGTAATTGACCCTACGCTTGGTGTTTTCGAAATGCTGTTCCGCTCAAATAAAGAAGATATTACCAACGTTGAGCCTGCATTTTATACCCTGCCGCCGCCTTACCAGGTTATTTTTAAAACCACAGGTATGGAACCTGCAAATGCCACCAGGCTGGCGCCGATATGGCAAAGCTTTGTGAAATGCGTAAAAGTATTGTATGATGCAGGCATACCCATCATCGCCGGTACCGACCAGGATTTCCCCGGCTACAGCCTCGACCGCGAGCTGGAGTTATATGTACAAGCAGGTTTAACGCCGTTACAGGCCATCCAAACTGCAACCATCACCCCGGCCGCAGTAATGAAAATGGATAAAGAAACCGGCTCCTTACAGGAAGGAAAGCACGCAGATATTATTATTGTGGATGGCGATCCGCTAACAAACATCAGGGATATTAGGAAAGTAATTACGGTAATAAAATCCGGGAAGATTTTTGACCCGGCAGCGATGCATAAGTTGGTTGGGTTTAGTAAGTAGCGGATAAGATTTGTATGACAAAAGTAGATGATATTAACAACGAACTTATCAATTTTATAAGTCTTAAGGCAGGAATTGACCAGGGGGAAGTTAACTATGGGGCATTAATTGAAGATGATCTCGGAGTTACAGGGGAAGACGCTGAGCAATTAATGGTCGAATTTAGTAAGCTCTTTAAAGTGGATATTGCGAATTTTGATTTTGGTAAATATTTTAATGAAGAGCCTTTTTTATCCATCTTTTTAACCCTAAAAATAAAGCTATAGAACCATTGACTGTTGGGGACCTCGCGAAGGGTATAATTGCGGGTAGGTTAGATGACGCAATTATTAGAGGTTAGGTTATTGTACTTGTTATTTAAAGGTAATAGCTGAACAACAGGTTCGGCTATTCTTTTTATAGGCCGATTCGCTTGTTTAGCTCAGCATCCGATGTCTTGTAATCGGTTTCAATGGGAACAAACAACTCGGCTAAACCGCTGCTATCAAGCAATTTTTTTTGTTCACGAACAAAGTCGGTGATATCCTCAACCGATTTAATCAGCTGGATAAAAGCTTTGAGGGCTTTTTCTTTTAAACCAAGCTGTATGGCACGGCGCTCCAATTTATTGCCGAACGGGTCGTGGTCAGGGTCCCATTGCAGGCGGACTTCTTTCGATTCCAGTTCAGCTTTCCATTCATCATGACTTGAATAGTATTGGGGATTAAATGACGAGAACACAGCTTGGCGCAAGATTTCATCAAAGGTTTCTTTTGCGATGCGAATAGCTAAAACACGCTCCTGGTTTTCTTTCTCCGCCCATCCGCAGCGATACATCATCCATAAAAAATTGGGCTTTATCCACGACATCCGGTTAAAGCTGAAATCCGGTCCGCCTAAACGCTGATTGATAACCGCAAAGCCGGCGATAGCCGGTTTGTAGGCTTGGTAAACAATAAGGTCGTCATCCGTTTGATGGGCTAAAATGTGCTGCCCGCTTTTGGGGAGCCGTTTTGTACTTTCATGGTACAGTTCAATAGGTATTTTCATATTTGTTGTTATTGAAATTTGGTTTAAAAAGAGCTCCCCGGTAATCAGGCAGCCATTTTAATTTTCTATATAGATTGCAAGCGTTTAAAGTTTCTTCTATATTCATACCTATAATATACTAAAATTTCAGCAATTTTCAAAGCGAGATATTTGCGAATATTTACTCGCGGACAGAATACTCCGTAAAAACATTGTGGAAGACTTACGAAGTTTCGAAAACTTCGTAAGTCTGGCGGAATCCTGAATTTGACCATTAATTGAAACATTTATGAGCGGAGAACTTACAATACTATACCGCCCGGTCGGTCCAAAAGAACTGGCGTTAATTGAGCAATCAGGTTACAAACGGTTTCCACCAAGACAGCCGCAACAACCCATATTTTACCCGGTAATGAACGAGGAGTACGCCATCCAGATAGCCAGGGATTGGAATGTTCCGGCGTCGGGTTCGGGCTTTGTTACCAAATTCAACTTACCATCAGCTTATCTCTCAAAGTACGAGGTGCAGAATGTTGGCGGCAGAATACATAACGAATTATGGGTTCCGGCTGAAGAGCTGGAAGAGTTTAATGATAATATTATAGGCGAAATTGAAGTGACGAAGTCATTCTATCCGGATTCGACGGACTAAAATAAATCAGCGGGAAGACTTACGAAGTTTTTAAAACTTCGTAAGTCTGATGGTGCACTTTAAGCCATTTTACCCGGAAGATTCGAATAAGTTGCTTTTTTATGCTTAATAATCTAATCAACCCAGTCCAACTCAGTCAACTTAATCAACCCAAAGATTAATGCAATTTAATGACATTGTTAATTAAAAGTTTTAACATTAATATTTTACCTTTGCCGCTCAATACCAAGCATGAGCGATCAGATAAAACATGAGTGTGGTGTGGCGTTTATCCGCCTTTTAAAACCACTTTCATACTACCAGCAAAAGTACGGCACAGCGCTGTACGGTTTAAACAAGCTATATCTCTTGATGGAAAAACAGCACAACCGCGGACAAGACGGCGCGGGCGTTGCTACTATTAAGCTTGATATTGAGCCGGGTAAACGATATATAAGCCGGCATCGGTCGATGGCGTCAAACGCGGTAGCCGATATTTTTGAATACATCCAGAAGAAATTTGCGGATATTCAAAAAGAGACGCCTGAAAGAATGAAAGATGCCGAATGGCTCAAAGAACATGTAAGCTTTACCGGCGAAGTTCTTCTGGGTCATTTGCGTTATGGTACCCATGGCAAAAACAGCATCGAGAACTGCCATCCATTTTTGCGTCAAAACAACTGGATGACCCGTAACCTGGTAATTGCCGGTAACTTTAACATGACCAACGTTGACGAGTTGCTACAGCAACTGTACGACCTTGGCCAGCACCCCAAAGAAAAAGCCGACACGGTAACTGTGCTCGAAAAAATAGGCCACTTTATAGATACCGAAAACCAGGGTTTGTTCGATCAGTATAAACGTGAGGGCCTCGACGACAATATCAAAATCAGCAAGCTGATTGCCAATGATATGGACGTTGCCAAGATACTGCGCAAGTCAGCTAAAAACTGGGACGGCGGCTATACCATTGCAGGTATTTTGGGCCATGGCGATGCCTTTGTAATGCGCGACCCCGCTGGTATCCGTCCTGCTTATTATTATCAAAATGATGAGATAGTAGTCGCCGCTTCTGAAAGACCTGCTTTGCAGACTGCATTTAATATTCCTATCGAGGAAATTAAAGAAATTAAGCCCGGGCATGCGCTTATCGTTAAAAAGAACGGTAAGATAAGCGAAGATATGTTCAGTGAGCCTGTTGAGAAAAAATCATGCTCGTTCGAGCGTATTTACTTCTCCCGTGGCAGCGATTCTTCAATATACCGCGAACGTAAGCAACTGGGCCGCCTGCTTTGCGACCAGATATTGGATTATGTTGATCGCGATATAAAAAACACGGTTTTCTCATACATACCTAATACTGCCGAGGTTGCCTTCTATGGCATGGTTGAGGGTATACACAAATACACCAAGCAGCACCAGCGCGAACAGTTGATCGCCGGCGCTGCTCAAATGACGCCCGAAGAGATAACGGAAGTACTCGCTTTGGCGCCACGTGTGGAGAAAATTGCTATTAAAGATGTTAAGCTACGTACGTTCATCACACAGGATGCCGACCGCAGCGAGATGGTGGCACACGTGTACGACACCACCTACGGCCTGATAAAAAGGGATGTGGATACTTTGGTGGTGCTGGACGACTCAATCGTGCGCGGTACAACCCTAAAGCAGAGCATCCTGAAAATATTAGACAGGCTTGGTCCAAAACGTATTGTGGTGGTTTCATCGGCTCCGCAGATTCGTTTCCCGGATTGCTATGGCATCGATATGTCGCGCATGGGTGAGTTTGTGGCGTTTGAGGCGGCTATCAGCTTGCTAAAAGATGCGGGCAAGGACGATATTATTCTACAGGTTTACCAAAACTGTAAAGACAGCGACAAGCTGCCTAAAGAAGAAGTAGATAATTATGTAAAAGCGATTTACGAGCCTTTTACCGACCAGGAAATATCCGACCGCATAGCGCAGATCATAACCCCAAAAGATATTAAAGCCGAAGTAAAAGTAATTTACCAAACCTTGGATAACCTGCACAAAGCCATCCCTGATCACCAGGGCGACTGGTACTTTAGCGGTAATTACCCAACCCCTGGCGGCAATAAGGTGGTTAACAAAGCCTTCGCCAACTGGATGGAAGGAAAGAATACGAGGGGATATAATTAAGACTTAAGTTTAAAAAACTTGGCAATATACAAGCCGGACATTTTGATGCCCGGCTTTTTTTATGATTGCTAACCGCAAATTCATCCGGGGGAGACTTATTCATTCAGCTTTTTTCAAGTACTCCCTCCGCCCAAACCCGCATGCTATCGATAGCAGGAACCAATCCTTTTCCGGTTTCAGTTATAGTATATTCCACGCGGGGCGGCACTTCCGTATAAACCTTGCGTGTTATCAGCCCGTCATCTTCCAGTTCTTTTAATGCCTGGGTAAGCATTTTGGGCGATATGCCTTCCACTATGCGTTTCAGCTCGCCGTAGCGTAAAACAGTATCTCTTAAAAACCACAAAATCCGGCCTTTGTATTTGCCGCCAACGCGCTGAAAAGCGAAATCAACCGGGCAATAAGCTTTACGGGAGGCTTTGATATACATAGGTGTTGAATTTTAATTATCTGATTATCAATATTAGTAACTTCTTGGTATGTAGGGTACAAAATAGTAAGTACTTGCCATAAATATACTACAAATGTAGGTTTGCGCCAGATCAACCACAAAAAAAATTATGAAAACCGCCAAAATTATCCTCGGAATTATTGCTCTAGTCGTGAGTATGTTTATGACGCCAGCCGTTGCGCAAAATAATACCGCCGATCCGGATATCAATACCCTGGAAATACGCCACTATATAATTAAACCGGGACAGCGCGACAACTTCACTAAATATTTTGCTGCCCACTTTGTACAGTCGCAGGTTGATATGGGCGGTTACCCGATGAAGTGGAGCAGGGTAAAAGGCAGTCCCAATAGCTTTTTTTGGTTGAGGGGATTTACGGATATGGCATCGCGCGGCAAGTTTTTGCCCGCATTTTATTATGGCCCGGTATGGAAGCAATTCGGCAAAGGCGCTAACGATTTGCTGGTTAATAACGACAATGTGTACCTGTTAAAACCGCTCACACTAAACAATGGCGCGCTAACCACTGGTAAACCTATTAACAGCGGCTTGATAAAAAATAGTAAGGGTATAGAAGTAGTTGATTTTTACATCGCCAATACCAAGCTGGATAAACTGGTGGCCGCGTTCGCCAAATATTATGTGCCGGCATATAAAGCGAACGGCATCAACAATTATACGCTTTGGGTAAGCGAGCTGCAAACCAATGATTTCCCACGGTTGCCTGTTTTCCAGGACGCTAATTTGTTGGTAAACATCACTTTTTATAAAGACGAACAGGAATACCGTCTGAAACAAAAAAATGTGGAAGCTGGATTAAGCAGTGAAGTTAAAGCCGAATTGCTAGATATCATTACTATAAAAAACACCGTTATTGCATATCCTGCACAGTAATAAAATACATGATTGTAGGTGAAATCGTCTTCAGTATTAAATAAATAAGAAATATATTATCCTAAAAAGTAATTACGCAAGTATTGTGGCACGTTATGTGTTAATTCATAACCGATAAATTATTGCTTATGGAACTTCAACACACACGCGCCGAAAAGCGCATGCATCAACACCTTGAAGCAGCTAATAAGGTAAATAACGCTGCTAACACTCCAATAATGAAAAAGGTGATCTTGTGGATATTAATAATACTGGCATTGACATGTGTAATCTCTGCGGGATTGATCCTTATTAATTTTGCTTTGAATGCCAGGGTGTAACTAATGCTGCTATTATAATTAACGCCTGGCTTGCTACTGGCCAAATTCTATACAGGAATTTCGGTTAATGCGCAGCTTTAATCATTTCCTCTGCGCGTTCTGCATTTAAGCCGAGGCCGTCTGCAACAATGCCGGCTTGCTTATAATAGATTTCCCTTTCGTTTAATTTTTGTTCGATGAAAGCTATTAGTTCCTCGCCTTGCTTTTCGCGAAGCAGGGGGCGCTGATTCTTTTCGTTCGAAAGCCTTTGCGCCAGCGTTTTTGGAGGTAGCTGGATATAAATAGATCGCCCGTGCGCATTTATCCAATCCATATTATCAAAAAAACAAGGCAAGCCGCCGCCTGTTGATATGATGGCGTTTTCAGGATAATCTGTTTGCTTCAGTATTTCAGACTCCAACTTGCGGAAGCTACCCTCCCCATGGGTGCTAAAGTATTCGGCTATAGTCATACCTGCTTTCGCCTCCAGAACATGATCCAGGTCTATAAACGGATAACCCATTCGCGAGGCCAGTTTTTTTCCAAGGGTGGTTTTCCCGCATCCCATAAAGCCTATCAGGAATATCAAACCGGTTTGTTTTGACTCGTTGCTATTTAAACTATTCACCTTTTTCTACTATCAACTATGAACCATCAACTATGAACTACCCGAGCTTCACCCGCGGGTCAATCCATACATAAACTATATCCACCAAAATACTTATCACCACAAAAATAAAGGCGATAAACAAAATACTACCCATCACCACCGGGAAATCCGACATCTCCAATGCATCCACTGTAGTTTTCCCCAGCCCGTTATAGCCAAACACATACTCCACAAAAAAGGATCCTGCCAGCAATGAGGCAAACCAGTTGGCTATTGCAGTAATCACCGGGTTAAGCGCATTTTTTAAAGCATGGCGATAAATAATGGCATTGTTGCTTAATCCCTTTGCTTTAGCAGTGCGGATATAATCCTGTCCCAAAACGTCAAGCATTGCATTGCGGGTCAATTGCACGATGATCGCCAGCGGCCGGAGCCCCAGCGTAACCATTGGCAGCACTAAGTTACGCCAGTTAATCACCTCGCCCTTAAACGGGTCGTAGCTATATAGGCTGCCCGACATGTTCAGCCCGGTATATTTGGTTAATACAAACCCAAATATCCAGGCGATGATAATTCCCGCGAAAAATGACGGCGCCGAAACGCCGAGCGTTGAAAAGCCTATGGCCAGCTTATCAATCCAGGTGTCCTTATTTACAGCGCTAATAACACCCAGAAATACGCCGATGATAATGGCGAAAATCATTGCCGTTGCCGCCAGCACCAAAGTGTTGGGGATAACCTCAATCAGCAGCCGTGCAACTTCCTTATGGGTTTGATAAGAGCGGCGCAGGTAAGGCCATTTAAGTGCAATCACTTTATTTGATGAAACGCCAAACACCTTTACATAATGATAACGCCCCCGCTCTTCGGCATTATCAGCGTGGATGCCGATAGGGGACAGGTCGTTAAGGTAATAGGCAAACTGTACCGGCACGGGCTTATCCAAACCAAACTCTTTACGTATAGCCTGCAGCGACTGCACATCTGCGCGCTGCCCCTGTGTCATCCTTGCAGGGTCTACCGGTAAAATATTAAACAGGAAAAACACCACAACCACAATGCCCAGCATTACTGCCAGCCCGTAGAATATTTTGCGGATGAGGTAGCTGATCATTATTGCTGCTGAAAGTAGTTCTTCACCAAATCGTCGTATTTCCGCATGGAGTGGTAATGCCATTTACCAAGCACGGTGCCATTCTTTAGCAGCAATATACCCGGGTTTGCCCTGACCATCGTTTTCAGCGGCACCCCATCGGCATAAAATATCTCGAAAGCCAGTTTATGCTGTTTCGCGTATGCCCCGGTATATTGGTGCGAATTTGAAGTGAGCATCACTGTCCGTGTATTAAAGTTTTGCGCCAGGTTAATGGCCATTGCGTTTAGCCGCTCAATCGCCTGGTCGTCGGTTTCGGCGAGGTTATTGGCCACAATTACAAGGTTGCTAAACGGGTTGCCAATGAGCTCTTTGGTATAATCATTTCCCTGGGCATCCTGTATTACCAGGTCGCGGATTTTGGGTGTAAATCCAAGCTTCACTAATTTCCTTTCGGGAGTACCCTCAATCACCCAGTTATTATCCTTCCAGATATTGGTTTTCATGTACTCGGTGTTGGTCATGATTTTCTTCTCGCCGGTCTTTTTGTTTTTCAGATTGTAAGTCAACTCATATTCGTCTGGCTTGGCGCCCGGCGGCGTTTTCATTTCATCTAAAATATTGGCGCCCACTTTATAAGGGAGAAAATCAATTACCGGCGAAAAATTATAGGTGTACAACCCGAAGCCAACCGACACGATAACCGAAGCCATTAATAATTTATCCCCGGTTTTTGGCGGAAATAATGGCTCGATCTCTTTCCGTTTGATAAAAATAATAAGGATTAAAACCAGCAGCACCACATCTTTACTGAACGATTGCCATGGCGTAAGCGGGATGGCATCGCCAAAGCATCCGCACGTTTGTACTACTTCGAAGTAAGCCGAATAGAACGTTAAAAATGCAAAGAAAATAATCAGCAGCAGCAACCCCCAGGCTACGGAAACTGCACGAACGCCAATCAGCAAAGCAAAGCCAAGGATGATTTCGAGCGAGCAAAGGACAATAGACGTGGTAAGCGCAAAGCCATTCAGAAACGTGATATGAAATACTTCGAAATATTCCTCCAGCTTATAGGAGAAACCCAGCGGGTCGTTTATTTTTATCAGTCCCGAAAATATAAAAAGCAAGCCCACAAGTATACGGGCAGCCCAAAGCAAAGGCGAAGCGGATTTTTTTTTCATGTTGAAAGGTTGTAACGTTGTAATGTTGAAAGGTTAGCCCGGTAAGACTTACGAAGTTTCAAAAACTTCGTAAGTCTGTCGCTAGCTTTTTGATTTCGCTATCGCAACAAACAATGGCTAAAGATACATCTTTTCATAAAAAGGCAACGCTGAATGCCGGCGGCAAACTTATAGATTTAAGTACGCCGAAGGTAATGGGCATCATCAACCTCACACCCGACTCCTTTTACGCCGGCAGCCGGAAGCAGGGAACCGATGCCGCAGTGCAGCAGGCCCGCACAATGCTGAATGATGGCGCGGTTTTCCTGGATCTTGGCGCTTATTCATCGCGCCCGGGTGCAGATGACATTTCAATACAGGAAGAAACCGATCGTCTGCTACCGGTAGTTAAGGCGATAGTTACGGAATTTCCGGAAGCAATATTATCGATTGATACTTTTCGTGCGAAGGTTGCAGAGGCCGCGATTAACGCCGGCGCGCATATCATAAACGATATCAGCGGCGGGCAGTTAGATGAAGATATGTTCGCCAGCCTAGCCCGCTTGCAGGTGCCTTATATTTTGATGCACATGAAAGGTAACCCCAAAACCATGAACCAACTGGCGGTTTATGAGGATGTTTTTGCAGAGGTGTACGATTATTTTGCAGAGAAAATCTATTTGCTCAAACAGCTTGGCATTCATGATGTCATCCTCGACCCCGGCTTTGGCTTCGCCAAGAAACCGGAGCATGGCTTTAAACTAATGGGTCGCCTGCAGGATTTTGCGATGCTTGGGCTTCCCGTTCTTGCGGGTATATCGCGTAAAAAAATGATTTACGGCAGCCTGGGCATAACTGCCGACGAAGCCCTTAACGGCACAACGGCTTTAAACACGATAGCATTAACCAAAGGCGCTGATATTTTGCGTGTGCACGACGTCAAGGAAGCGGTGCAGGCTGTTAAAATATGGGAAATGTGCCGGTAACTATTGTTTCTTAATGTACATCGATTCAATTCCGTCGGCTGCATTATTGCCGATTATGAGCGTATCATGCCTTACAACTAATGGATAGCCGGCAGTTTCTTTGTCGTAATAAATAAATTTGAACTTATCCGGCTCAGTCATCGAAGTAGTTCGTTCAATGATATGGAACGTGCCGTGTTGTGTTATGGTAGCCCCAACGTAATAGGAATACGTGCTGTCCTGTTTAAATTGTATGATATTTCCATTGCCAGGTGCATAGTTTACATCCGGTCGCAAACCGCCGCTTTGGTTTCTTAGTTCCCATTTAGAAAACAGCGCGGCATCACCCCAATTTACAGGTGGAGCGACTTTTTTGTCTTTTTTACATCCCATCGCCGCAATAACGATACAGAAAATAAGTAAAAATAGCTTTGTGATTTTCATGATAATATCGGTTTGCTTATTTGGTACGTAAATATACTGAAGTTGCACCATCGGCGTATGTATTGCCGATTATTAGGCTATCGGCTTTTACTATCAGGAAATTTGGGTCACCGCTGTCACCCAGGTAAATGGCATCATGCTTTTCATCAGCCCAGGTTATACCATCTTTTACGATTTTAAAGCGGCCATTATTATCAGCTTTAAAATTAGTGAAATGCTGAAAAGTGCTGTCTGCGCTAAATTTTAGCAGGGTTCCGTTACCTTTTGGGATATCTTTGTCAACACCGGCTATGGTGCCGGAGTAATGCCTCAATTCCCATGTACCTACAAGTCCAACTGAAGCAGGGCCGATATCACCTTTTTGGCAACCGGCTGCTGCCAATACGCAAATAATAAATAAAAATACTTTCATGATGGTTTATTTATCAGATATTACGCAGAGGTAACGAGCAACGCTACAATGAGTTGTGAAAAAACCTTGCTTTCTGCAGCTTTGCAAAGCTTGTTAAGAATCCCACTGTGCCTGCTGAGACTGTTTCTTTTCGTAGCATTTCATTTTTGATAAAGGAATTTCAAAAACCTTACTGACAAAATTCGCATCCTTATCGTTGAGGTATGGAATAGTTTTTATACTCTGTTTAATAGCATCTTCTCCGTAAAAATTAAGTATAAAATACCAGTCGTTAGGCCAGCCCCTTTCAATTACACGCTGCACTACCACATCTCTCATCTTTTCGAAATCAAAGTCTGCAAGATCATATTCCCACAACAGCGTTGGATTCATTTTCGCGTCGGGATGTTTTTCGTATTCGTTAAAGTATAGATAGTCCACTGCGGATTTTATTTTTTACCTATAACAAATATACGATTTTGAACGCAGAAGTGGGCATTTGAAAGATCTGGACAGCTGTATTTAAGCTGCCAAATCTCCTCATATTCTTATTTCTTATCTAATTTCTCAACGGTCTTTACTAATATATCACTGTATTTAAATATTTCATCATACCTCTAATTCGTTAAATAAATCAGTATCCGGGCAATGAGCTCCAAAAGCAGTAAATCTAACTACTTACAATATTTATTAATATCGTCCATTGCTTGTTTAAAACCGAGATTAACAGCTGTTTGCCAGTCAGAACAAGCCCCCTCTTTGTCACTTATTTTATTTTTCATCTCACCCCGCCAGTAATAGGCTTTTCCGAATGTTGGGTTTATAACCAGCGCCTGTTCAAAATCGTCAAGTGCACCTTTGTAGTCACCTGCATCCTGTTTTACCTCGCCACGCCCTTCGTATGCAACGGCAGATGCGCCTTTTGCAGACTGGTTTTTATATTTATACGTTTCAATAGCCTCTGTAAAATCGGATAGCGCGTCCTTGTAATCATGCTCATGTTGTTCGGCCGATCCCCGGCTCATATAAGCTATGCCTGATGCATCGGTCTTTATAGACTCTGTAAAATCTGCTATAGCACCTTTATAATCATCCAACCTTAGCTTTACATTTCCTCGATTGTTAAAATAGTCACCCTTATGATTATCATTAGCCGAAATAGCGTAGCTGTAGTCTGCAATCGCGCCGTTATAATCACGCAGGGCATTTTTTGCACTCGCCCTGCCGGCATAAGCCGCAGCGTTGTTAGGGGCCATCAAAATTACGGCAGTGTAATCACTAATGGCGCCGCTAAAGTCTTTTTGAAAATACTTCGCCCCGGCCCGTACGCTAAATGCACGGATATTTTTGGGGTTTAGCAGAATTACTTTGTCAAGGTCCTGGATACAGCCTTTTATATCTTTTAATTCGCCCCTCACCTGTCCGCGGTTCCAATAGGCATCCGTGTATTGCGAATCTATCGTGATAGCCTTTGTATACAGCAGTTCAGCCTCGCTATACTTAGCGCTATCCGCTTTTTGGTTGGCTGATTTAAAATATTCTTTAGCGGTTTGTGCAAAAACAAAGGCCGGAAAAAACAGGAAAAGAAATAAAATTTTACTCATCAATGTATTAAATAGGTAATCATCCCACCAACTCCATCACCCGCAATATCTCATCAATATACTCCCGGTTATTGGCCAGCCGCGGAACTTTATGCTGACCGCCTAATTTGCCTTTCTCCTTCATCCAGTTAAAAAAGGTCTCGGCGGGGGCTTTGTGCACTATAGGGCGACGCAGGGCAAGGTCTTTAAAGCGCTTGGCATCATAATCGGAATTAACACGGCGAAGGGTTTCATCCATTATATCTACAAAACGCTCAAATTCGGCAGGCTTTTTTTCAAATTCGATAACCCATTCGTGTGCGCCGCTTTGGTCGCCGTTAAAATAAACAGGTGCGGCGGTGTAGTCGCGGATAATGGCGTCGGTTTGATGACAGGCTTCATCCAGCGCGCGCTCTGCATTATCTATTATCAACTCCTCACCAAAAGCATTAATGAAATGCTTTGTCCGCCCGGTAACTTGTATACGGAAAGGCGACAATGAAGTGAATTTCACGGTATCGCCTATCAGGTAGCGCCATAGCCCTGCATTTGTACTGATGATGAGCGCATAGTTTTTGTCTAATTGAACTTCGTCTAATGTCAATGTCCTGGGATTTTCATCATGCAAATGTTCTAATGGCAAGAACTCGTAAAATATGCCATAGTCCAGCATCAGCAGCATTTCGCCCGGCTCAGGAGTGTCCTGTATGCCAAAAAAACCTTCGGATGCGTTGTAGTTTTCCAGGTAATACATGTCGTCCTTTGGAATCAGCTTTTTAAACTGCTCCCGGTAAGGGGTGAAATTTACCGCACCGTGGAAATACATTTCCAGGTTGGGCCACACTTCCAGCAGGTTGTTTTTGCCGGTAATCTCTAAAATGCGCTTAAAGAGCAAAATATTCCATGTTGGTACGCCGCTCAGGCTGGTTACGTTAACGTCCTTGGTGGCATAAGCCATCTTCTCAATTTTCTCCTCGAAGTTATCCAGCAGCGCAATGTCCATGTGCGGTGTGCGGTGCAGTTCGGCCCATAAGGGCAGGTTTTTCATTAGCACGGCGGACAAATCACCAAAAGAAGTATCGGCGCTTAACTGGCTAACCTGGTAGCTGCCGCCAAGCGTCAATATCTTGCCGGTAAACATCCGGGCATCTGGCTTATTGTTAAAGTAAATGGTCAGTAAATCCTTGCCGCCTTTAAAGTGACATTCTTCCAATGCCTCCTCGCTTACGGGGATAAACTTACTCCTGTCGCTGGTGGTACCTGATGATTTCGCAAACCAGCGTATCTCCGACGGCCAAAGCACATTCTGCTCGCCCAGCAGCATGCGTTCGATGTAGGGCTTTAACGTATCGTAAGTTTGTATGGGAACGCGCTCTTTAAACTGCTCCAGGTGAGTGATAGATTTATAACCGTACTTGCGGCCCCATTCGGTATTCTCAGCGCCCGAAATCAACTGTTCAAACCATTCCTCCTGTACTTCATTAGGATATTTCATGAAAAGCTCAATCTGGTGAATGCGCTTTTTCATGAACCAGGTGAATACGGAGTTAAAGATGGTCATAGGTAGAGATTAGAGGCTGGTTAATTAGAGATTAGTTGTTCTGTAGTTTGTTATCTATTTTGGTTGATGTTGGTCCTTTAAATCATTACAAAATTTTATCTGTAGCGATGGGTTTAAACCCTGGGTGTTCGAAACATGGTTTTGTCCGCCGTCTTCGCGATGGGTGTTACCCATCGCTGACAGATGTAACCCTTTCAGGGTATGGAAACCCGGTTCTACTTGGCGATTCTTTCCCTGAAAGGGATACATCCGCCAGCGCAGGGCATCGCCCTGCGTAATCAGGACAGGTTTCGAACACGCAGGGTTTAAACCCATCGCTACAGATCGGGCTTTTTGCAAAAGTTAAAATCCTTTCCTACTCTCCACTCACTATTCACCACGAACACTATTCACCGCTCTCCACCTTCTTCTCCTCAAACTTAAACACCTTTCTTTTCAAAACAAAATTTGCGCCCAGGTAAACTTTGCGTACCATTTCGTTATTAGCCAGCACTTCCGGTACGCCTGATTCCAGCAGCTTGCCTTCAAAAAGCAGGTAGGCCCTGTCTGTTATCGATAAAGTTTCCTGCACGTTGTGGTCGGTTATCAGGATGCCGATATTGCGGGTCCTGAGCTTGGCTACCATAGCTTGAATTTCCTCTACCGCAATAGGGTCTACCCCGGCAAATGGCTCGTCCAACAGGATAAAGTTCGGTTCCGCCGCAAGCGCGCGGGCAATTTCGGTACGGCGGCGCTCACCACCCGAGAGCAGGTCGCCACGGTTACGGCGAACCTTGTGAAGACTGAACTCATCAATCAATTCTTCCAGCTTATCTTTTTGCCGGTCTTTGGGCATATTGCCCATCTCGAGCACGGCTTTTATATTGTCCTCTACTGAAAGCTTGCGGAAAATCGACGCCTCCTGCGCAAGGTAGCCTATCCCTTTTTGCGCGCGGCGGTACATGGCATCGTTGGTAATGTCTTGATCATCCAAAAATACCTTGCCTTCGTTAGGCTTTATCAAACCAACGATCATATAAAACGAAGTAGTTTTGCCAGCCCCATTCGGTCCCAGCAAACCAACAATTTCGCCCTGCGCAACGTCAAAGCTCACATCGTTAACAACAGTTCGCTGCTTATATCTTTTTAATAGGTTTTCTGCTCTTAATATCATTGCTTTATGATTTCACCGATGCCTTTTTCTATGGACTATTGTCTATGGACTTTCCTGCCATGAACTATGAACCATCAACTATGAACTTCTTCAAACCTTACTCCCTTCACATTCAACTGTATCGTGCGGCGTTCTTTCCAAATGTTTTCTTCGATGGTATAGCACATATCGAATTTTGCGCCGTCTGCCATTTGCGGCACGTATTCGCCGTGACTGAAAGCTATACAGTCAAACATTGCGGAACCTTCCTGCATCACCGTCATCTTCACATGGTTCTGGCCCACTATATTCGCTACTCCGCAAACATACACGTTTTTGCTGACGAACACCGGCGCCATATTCTCCGGACCAAACGGCGAAAATTGGTTCAATATCCTGAAAAACTTGGCGTCCACCTGGCTTAAACGTAATTCTGCGTCAATCTGTATCTGCTGTATTAATTGTTCTGGTTTTATGGTAGCGCTTACCACTTCTTCAAACTTATTAATAAACGCAGGTAAATTATCGGGATGCATGGTAAGCCCGGCAGCATAGCGGTGTCCACCAAACTGGATAAGAAGGTCGCTGCATTCGCAAAGGGCTTCGTATAAATCAAATCCGGCTACCGACCTTGCCGAACCTGCAACATGCCCGTTAGAGCGCGTTAGCACTATGGTTGGCCGGTAATATTTTTCAGTAAGGCGTGATGCCACAATGCCAATGACGCCTTTATTCCATTGCTCGTTAAACAGCACGGTTGATTTGCGGGCGATAAGCTCATCATCAGCCGCTATCATTCCAAGCGCCTCTTCGGTTATCTGCAGGTCGTACCCCTTGCGCTCGGTATTGTG
>JAZJZL010000016.1:31621-33087 GCA_040389845.1 Bacteroidota bacterium | reverse complement strand
TTTATCAGCTCACTTTTTTCGGTGGCTGCCTCATGTTCGGTATTTATCAGCAGTTCAACGGCATGCTTTGCATGGTCGATGCGGCCTGCAGCGTTTATGCGTGGCCCAAGCAGGAATACTACGTCGGATATGGTGTAATGTTTCCCCCGACCGGCAACTTCCATCAGCATTTTTATCCCGATGCAAGGCTCTGTATTTATCTTTTGCAGGCCCAAATGCGCCAGAACCCGGTTTTCTCCGGTTATATGCACGATATCGCAGGCAATGCTGATGGCTACCAAATCAAGGTAGCACTCCACCTCGCTAAAAGGTATATTATTATTCTCGGAATAGGCCTGTATCAATTTAAAGCCAATACCGCAGCCGGAAAGTTCTTTGTATGGATATTCGCAATGCGCTTGTTTGGGGTCGAGGATAGCAACCGCGGCTGGCAGTTCATCGCCGGGCAGGTGATGGTCGCAGATTATAAAATCGATGCCTTTGGTGTTGGCGTAAGCAATTTTATCCACTGATTTTATACCGCAGTCGAGCGCTATAATCAGGGCGAAGCCATTATCTGCTGCATAGTCAATGCCTTTTGTTGATATGCCGTAGCCCTCAATGTATCTGTCAGGTACGTAATAGTCGAGCTTATCGTAATATTTTTTTAAGAAACTATACACTAACGAAACCGCTGTCGTGCCGTCAACATCGTAATCGCCATAAATTAAGATCTTTTCGCCGGTAGCTATGGCGGCTTCAATCCGCAAGATAGCCTGTTCCATGCCTGCCATCAGGAACGGGTCATGCAGGTGGCGATAATCGGGCCTGAAAAAGAGCCGGGCTTCCTCAAAGTTATTAATTCCCCTGTGTATCAGTAGCGTACTTAATATGGTATCGATGTTCAGCGCGGCAGCCAAATTCCTGACATCGTCATGATTAGGATTATCGCGTACCACCCATCGTTTATTCATATCTTTGCAGCTTAAAGGAACGAAGATAGAGATTAGTGATTAGAGGTTAGAGATAGGATTGAAAAATTTCTGTAAAATGGCTAATTGATGCTATCCGTCCTGCCGCAGGCCTGCGACCTGCGCTGGAGAGTATCGCCCCGTTGGGGCTTTTAGTGAAATCTCCAAGCCCCAACGGGGCGACATACGTCAGCACAGGTCGCAGGCCTGTGCGATTTGATTATCAGGAACACAAAATGAACATATTCACCCTTGCCGAAGGCTCATATTCTGTTGATGGATCCAAAAAGTTTATCCCTTTCAACCCGGAAACCGATAATCCGAAGGAGAGGCCCGCATCGCTTTTTATCCACGTAAATCCATTTTTGGTACAAACAGATACTGATTTGATTTTGCTGGATAGCGGCCTTGGCTATAAAGATACCCGCGACGAACTGTATTTGCACCAGCACATCCGCAATGCCGGTTTCGACCCGGATGAAGTTACTTTGGTTATTATGTCGCACCTGCATTACG
>JAZJZL010000016.1:0-31611 GCA_040389845.1 Bacteroidota bacterium | reverse complement strand
TGAGCGCGGCGGTAAATTAGTGCCAAGCTTTCCGCAGGCGAAGCATATTATTGCAAAGCCGGAGTGGGAGAAAGGGCTTTCGGGCGGCTCATCATCTTATCATAAAGAAATATTTGAAGCATTGCAGGGAAATATTGATTTAACCCTTGTTGAGGGCAGCGGCGAGTTTAAGCCGGGCATACGCTATGAGCATTCGGGCGGGCATTCGCCTTACCACATGGTGATTTGGATTGAGGATAGCGGCGGTAAGTGTTTTTTTGGTGGCGATGAATTGCCGGAACCTGAACAGTTGATAAGAAAGTTTATTGCGAAATACGACTACGATGGCCGGAAGGCGATGCAGCTTAGGGAACAATATGGCAAAATAGCAGCGGCCGAAGGATGGACTTGTCTATTTTACCATGCGAAATCGTTATGTGTGGGTAATATTAGCTATAATGAAGACCATTTTATGGTTAGGCCTGCTTAGGCAGGGTCTTCCACTCTAAAAAGTTCTACTATTTTTTCTACGTTTAAAGGTTTCGATATAAAGTCTTTTACAAGCGGGTATGAGCGTGCTTTATTAATATCATTACTGAATACCGATGAAGAAATGATATAAATTTTGCATTTGCCGGCCGGGTCAATGTTCAGGCGTTTAAACTCATCCAGGAATTCCCAGCCGTTCATTATAGGCATGTTAATGTCAAGCAGGATATAATCAGGCAACTTTTCAGGGTCGGCCTTCTGTATATCTATCAGCTGGTCGATGGCGTACTTGCCGTTAAGGCATGCCATTATTTCGGTATTCACGAGCGCTTTTTTTATTAGCTTGATAGAGATGAAGTTGTTTATTTCGTCATCGTCAACAAGTAATATACTAACGGCTCTGCTGTTAAATTCCATATTCTTAAATTCTGATATGTCTTATACGCAACAAAAAATTAAAAGGTTATATTCCTTTTAAGAATTAATTGTACAGTTGATAGTTATTAGAGAAAGTAAAGATGTAAGGGCGATTATCCAATCTTATCAGCCTTATTGGGTAATATTGATTAAAATTAATACATTAGGCTGAACATTCCAATAACTTAATATGAAAAAAATCTACCTGCTATTTCTACTCTCAGTTAATTTATTGACAATCGCTGCGGCCCAAAAATCCAACGACATCGCTTCGGCCACCAAAGGAATGACAGCCTATAAAGGTTATTTTAATTTTTATTGGGATGAGAATACGGGGCGTATCCTGTTAGAGGTTGATAAGTTGAACACAGAGTTCCTGTATGTTAACTCGCTGCCTGCCGGTGTAGGTTCGAACGACTTGGGATTAGACAGGGGCCAGATAGGCGATACCCGCATTGTAAAGTTCATAAAGAGCGGCCCGAAGATACTGCTGATACAACCCAATTACTATTACAGGGCAGTAAGCGACAATTCCGACGAACGTAAATCCGTCGAAGAAGCTTTTGCGCAATCGGTTATTTGGGGATTTAAAGCAGAAGCAATTGATGGTGATAAGGCACTGATAGATTTTACACCTTTTTTGCTGCGCGATGCCCACCATTTGACAGATAGATTAAGCAGCCAGGGGAGCTACAGTTTGGATGAATCGCGCTCGGCAGTTTACCTGGAAAATACCAAAGCTTTCCCGGAAAACTCGGAGTTTGAGGCGACGATAACTATAGCCGGTCGCGGCCGGGGAAGTGAAATCAACTCGGTAACCCCGGATCCGAATGCGGTTACCGTACGCATGCACCACTCATTTATTAAGCTGCCCGATAACAACTATAAAACCCGCAAGTTCGATCCGCGCTCGGGCTTTTATGATGTAGACTATATGGATTATGCCACCCCGATAGATCAGCCCATCGTTAAAAGGCTGCTAAGCCGTCATCGCCTGCAAAAGAAAGACCCATCCGCAGCCATGAGCGAGGCAGTGAAGCCGATAATTTATTATGTCGACAGGGGAGCGCCGGAACCCGTTCGTACCGCGCTGATGGAGGGCGCCTCATGGTGGGAACAAGCCTTTGAGGCGGCAGGTTATAAAAATGCGTTCCAGGTAAAGCTGCTGCCCGAGGATGCCGACCCGATGGATATCCGCTATAATATCATCCAGTGGATACATCGCTCAACAAGGGGTTGGTCATACGGTGCTTCTATAAACGACCCGCGTACTGGCGAGATAATTAAAGGGCAGGTATCATTAGGTTCCCTTCGCGACAGACAGGACTTCCTGATTGCCGAAGGGCTTATACAACCGTATGAGGACGGTAAACCGGTAAGCGATAAAATGATGAGGATGGCTATAGCCCGCCTGCACCAGTTGGCGGCACACGAGGTTGGCCATACGCTCGGCTTACAGCATAACTTTGCAGCCAGCGTTAATAACCGCGCGTCGGTGATGGATTACCCGCCGCCCGTATTCACTATGGGAGCAGATGGAACGGTAGACCTTTCATCAGCCTACACTACCGAAATCGGCACATGGGACAAACGCGCCATTTTATACGGCTACCAGGACTTTCCTGCGGGCATTGACGAGAACAAAGCCTTAAAAGATATTTTAACCGAAACGCTGAATCAGGGGCAACTGTTTATAACCGATGAAGATGCCCGTCCTGCTGGCGGCGCGCATCCGTTGGCGCATCTTTGGGATGCAGGAAAAAATGCAGCTGATGAGCTAAACAGGCTACTTGATATCCGCAGAAAGCTACTGGACAATTTCTCCGAAAAAGCTATCCGCCAGGATGCGCCGATGGCAACCCTGGAAGAGGTGCTGGTACCCGTTTACCTGATGCACCGCTACCAGGTAGAAGCAGCATCGAAAATGCTGGGCGGTATTTATTATACCTATGCTATAAAGAATGACGGGCAACCAACAACCCGCTTTATCCCGGCAGCGGAGCAATGGAAAGCTTTTAATGCGTTAATGCAGACTATTAGTCCGAATACTTTGGCGCTGCCAGAAAAACTGATTGAAAAAATCCCGCCGCGGCCGGATGGCTATCCAAGAACACGCGAATTATTTAAATCGCGTACAGGCTTAACCTTCGACCCGATGGCTGCTGCTGAAGGTGCTGCCGCTACCACGCTGCAATTTATGCTATATCCTGAACGTGCCGCACGATTGGTTGAATATCACTCCCGCGATAACACGCAACCAGGATTGATAGCCGTTGAAGATAAATTGATTGCCCAAACCTGGAAAGCACCACAGCAAAACGGCTACAACGGCGAATTGCAAAGGCTGGTGAATAACCTAACGCTTAAGCAATTATTAACCCTTGCCGCAGATAGCCATGCTGCTGAAAGTGTGCGCGGAATAACATTGATGGAGATAACCGGCTTAAAAACATGGCTTCAAGGCGCAGTAAAAACCGGCCAGGCAAACCAAAAGGCCAACCTGCTGTTCGGGTTATCGCAGATAGCCGCCTTTGAAAGAAACCCGGAGCAGTTTAAGCCGGCTGAACCGGTTGGTATGCCCGATGGAAGCCCGATAGGAGATTAGATGATTTCGAATTTCGGAAGTTCGATTTCGGATTTAAAAAGAATTGTCATTTCGACGAGGAACGAGGAGAAAACTTTACAATCTTACATTGCCGATATACATTGGGCGCAAGTTTACTTTCTATCCTTCGAAATGATATAGATGATATTTTTATAAAGCACCTATGTCAAAACCAATAATTACCGGCCTGATGGCCTACGGAATGTCCGGCCGCATATTTCATGCGCCGTTTTTAACTACTAATCCCGGCTTTAAGCTCAAAGCTGTTGTTGAACGCAACGAGAATAAAGCTAATGCGCGCTACACGGATTTAATCAGCTTAAATTCTATTGATGAATTATTGGCCGATGATGAAATTGAGCTGATAGTAGTCAATACGCCCAATGATACACATGTTGATTTTACAATGCGGGCGCTGAATGCCGGCAAGCATGTGCTGCTCGAAAAACCCGCCGCCGCAACAGGCGCTGAGGTAAAGGCTATGTTCGACCTGGCGAGGGAAAAGGGCTTACACCTGTTGATGTACCAGAATCGTCGGTGGGATAGCGGATTTTTACATACGAAGGAAATTATAGAAAGCGGTCGACTTGGGGAGCTGATTGAAGTGCACATGCGCATGGACAGGTATAAAGCAGCACTGAACACAAAGGCCTTCAAGGAGAACAAGGATACTCCGGCAGCAGGCCTGGTATATGACCTTGGTCCCCATTTGATTGATAATATCATTGCGCTTTTCGGCAGGCCTCTAAAGTTTTATAAAACCACGGGTATTTACCGTGAAGGCTCGGAAGTGCCTGATTACTTTCACTACCATATGTTATACCCTAATCAATTGAATGTTTACCTTACCTCGGGCTTATTGATTGCCGAACATTTACCTGGATTTGTAGTACATGGCACGCTCGGCAGTTTCGTAAAAGGCCGCGACGATGTGCAGGAGGCCCAACTCGACACAGGTATGCTACCAACCGACCCGGCCTACGGAATTGAACCGGAAGGCTGCGACGGCAAGTTGGTAACAATGGGGCTGGATAACAAAAAAACAATAGAGTACATAAGGCCTCCGAAAGGAGATTACAACGGTTTATTTACAGCCGTGTATCATACAATCCGGGATAACGCGTTATATCCCGTAACGGAAGAGCATGTTGCCTGGCAATTAGAATTGCTTGAAAAATAAAAATATCGTATATATGCCCACGATTATTTTGCAATTAAACACAATGAAGAAATTAGTATTATTTGTTTGCTTTTTAGCAGCCGTAGCCTGCACCAATGCACAAACGAAACCATTTGTACCCCCTGCGTATATTCCGGATTATAAAATCTTAACAACTGACAGCGTCTATGTTACCCCGGCTAATCTTAAAAAAGACAAAGGCACGCTGATAATCTATTTTGCACCGGATTGCAGCCACTGTCAGCGTATGATGTTTGAGTTGAAGCCGCATCTGAAGGAATTTAAAAACGTACAGGTTATCATGATTACCTTCGTAACTAACCAGGCGATAAAATCTATGAAAACCTTCGCCCGTGATTATGGCATCGATAAGTATCCAAACTTTACTATCGGTTCCGAAGGATATACCTACAAAGTGCAACAGTTTTACCACATAGCGACTACGCCATACCTGGCGTTTTACAATAAAGCCGGTAAGCCTGTAAAATATATCGAAAAAGAGCCGAAGGCCGATGATATTTTGGCAGAAGTGAAGAAACTGTAGGGGGAGAGCCAGGAGCCAAGAGTCAAGAACCAAGATTTATTTTTATAATTGCTCAGCATGACCCATAACGTCATGCTGTTTTTTTTTGCAATCCTTCTTGTTACACACGAATCCGTAATACTTCGAATAACCGGGTTCTGTCTTGATTGTTGGCTCTTGGTTCTTGACTCTCTCCTCAGTCCGTCACCAAAAAATTACCCAAACCCATCAATAAAGTTACAAGCCCGATTGTGCTATAAAATCTAAAAAGGTGATTTTTGCGGCATGAGCCCCAAACTGATCAAGACTTTACTTTTTGTACTTGTAATATTCTCGTTTTCAACTGTAAAAGCACAGCAAGCCGCGTCTGGCGGCACTATTTCAGGCAAACTCATTGATGCCGCAAATAACCAGCCGTTGGAATTGGCGACGGTTTCTGTTGTCCGAAAATCAGATAATAAACCAGTTAAAAGTATGCAGACCGACTTGCAGGGTAATTTCTCGCTAACCGGCATCGATGACGGTATTTATCAATTCAGAGCTACTTACGTGAGCTACCTGACTTTCATAAAGGATACGTTACGCGTAGGCCCCGGGAAACGGGCTATCAACCTTGGAGATATCAAAATGAGCCAGTCGAAGGGCGTTTTAAAAGAGGTTACCGTAACTGCCCAGAAGAGCCAGATCCAGTTGGGCATCGACAAAAAATCGTTCAACGTGGAGCAAAGCCTGGTTAGCCAGGGTGGTTCGGCTACCGATTTATTGAGCAATGTGCCGTCAGTACAGGTGGATGTGGACGGTAACTTAAGCCTTCGCGGCTCAACCAGTGTAAAAGTATTGATTAACGGCAAAGCTTCTGCTTTAACCGGTGGTAATATTGCGGATATTTTGCAATCTATCCCTGCCAGCGCAATCGAGACTATCGAAGTGATCACTAACCCATCATCCAAATATGATGCTGAGGGACAATCCGGTATTATCAATATCGTATTAAAAAAGAATGTGCAGAAAGGTTTTACAGGCTCGGCATCTGCATCGGTAGGCACGCAGCATACTTACAACGGCAACTTTAACATCGCTTACCAAAATAAGGCGGTTAATGTATATGCCAACTATAGCTACCGCAAAGGTACCCGTATTGGTGATGGCTTCAGTAATAAAACTACCATTGCCGATACCATTAATCAGGCCCAAAACCAAACTAACAACCAACAGTTCACCTTCACCGGTCAAAACATTCGCAGCGGTATCGACATCAATCTCGACCCTAAAACTACTTTAGGTTTTTCGAACAATATCAATATCCGCGACCGCGACCGCGTATCATCAGGCTTAACTTCTATCACACAGAATGGCGATTTGATGCAGCGCATTACCCAGGCGAATAAATCGACCGGCAGCGGAACCAATCTTGATTTCAACCTTGATTTCAATCACAAATACAAAAAGAAAGGTGAGGAGCTAAGTGCAAACATTAATTACTCGACCGATAAGAACAACGGTTTCGACGATTTAATAAGCCAATACGATAGCTTTAACCCGGCATCAAGCTTATACACCCGTCAGAACAATACGACCATTGGCCGCGGGCACGACTGGAATTTCCAGGCAGATTTCACCACGCCACTTACCAATGGCAAGCTGGAAGCCGGTGTACGCAGCCAGATTAACCAAAGCGACGATAACTATATAGCGGATACGTTAAACAATGCAAACGGCGGTTTCGATTATAATCCGTTCCTGAGCAACCACTTTATTTACAAGGAGAACATCAACGCGGCGTATACCAATTTCCAGCATCAGTTTGGTAATTTCGGCTTACAGGTGGGCATGCGTTTGGAAGATTCGCATATCCGCACCACCTTGATGGATGCTGCTACGGAAAACCATAAGCAGGATTACCTCCGCGTTTACCCAAGTGTGTTTTTAAGCGATAAATTAAGCGAAAACCAAACCCTGCAATTGAGCTATACACGCCGCGTGCAGCGTCCGCGCGACAGGCAGCTTTCGCCATTCCTCGATCAAAGCGATAAACTGAACTACCAGCAGGGTAACCCTGACCTGCGCCCTGAGGATACACATTCATTCGAGCTGAGCTATATCAATTATTGGAAAAGCCTGACGCTAACATCATCCTTATATTACAGGCGCACAAACGGTGTTATACAACGTATCACCACGCCGCTTACGCCGACTAACCTCGACACTACACTTACTACGTTCGAGAACATCAAGAGTGCCTCGAATGCAGGTTATGAGCTGATTGCCAAGTTGAGCCCAAGCCCGATACTGGATTTAACAGGCAACCTGAATGTTTACTATCGTCATCTTGATGGCGACCCTGCCCCTGGTTACCACTAGCGGCTATGCATGGAACGCCAACCTTACCGGCAATATAAAACCGTTTAAAAAACTAGGCATTCAGCTGCGCGGAGACTACCAGGCGCCACAAGTGATTCCGCAGGGTAAAATGCGCGCTATGTATGGTTTGGATGGCGGCTTGAAATATGATATCACAAAAACGGTAAGCTTTAGCGGCAACGTGCGTGATATCTTTAACACCCGTAAATTTCGCTCTGATATAACTTATAGCACGCCATACTTTGCCAGTAACCAGGTAAGTGAGCGCAGGTTTTCAACACGGACTGCTATCTTCACTTTGTCGTGGCGTTTTGGAAATAACCTGCCTCAACAAAAACGTAAAGACAAAAAGGACAACAACCAACCGCAGCAAGACCAGGACAATATGCCGGATGATGGCGGCGGTGTACAGGGCGGAGGCAATGGCGGCAACCAGGGTGGCGGACAACAAGGCGGCCCACAGGGAGGGAAACCTAAAGGCGGTACCGGGGTAATTTAATCTTGGGCTGAAGCTTAACTAAGTATTGAAAAGTTAATATTAACAACAATAATTGCTACCTATAGAAAGAGAAAGACCCACTGGAGTAGCGGGTCTTTCTCTTTTTATAAGATTAGCCGTTAGCGAAGGTATACGCCATCTGCTTCGCCTTCCTCATCCAGCACCACCACCACAAATTCCTTTAAAACTGTTGAAAGGGCCATACCGGCGAAGTCAGTGATCATCGGGAAGCGTTTGTGATTGCGGTCAATCAATACTGCGGTGCGCAGCTTTTTTAGCGGGACATCGCGAAATACACCAAAACCATAAGCGATGGTCTTACCGCTGTTAAGTACATCATCAACCAAAATAACCACCTTATTGCTGCAGTCTTGCACATCAAAATCAATATTTGCGTTTAGGCTTGTGCTTTGCTTATCCAGTGTAATGCCTACAAACGTACTTTTGAAAGGGGCAATATCATCCAAAATTGCTTTTAAGCGTTTGGCAATTTTATCACCGCTGGGCAAAATACCGGCAATTATTATTTCTTCCTCTTCAAAATTATCTTCCAGTATCTGGTATGCGATACGGTCAATTTTTTGCTGAATCTGTTGCTGGTTTAATATGAGAAGTTGTTTGTCGCTCATGTTGTTGAAACGTTGTAATGTTGGAAGGTTGAAATGTTACCTGTCAAAACGCTTATCTATTCGATTGTAAAGATAACAACTTTACAACATTTCAACTTTACAACCTTCCAACAAATCCTACTTCTCATAAGGGAAATAAACAAAATTCGCCCCGTCGGGAACCACCACAAAAACGCACATATATTCATTCGGATTTTTGTAGCTATTGACGAAGCGTTCTTTCAATATTTCCTTAATAACGCCTTTCTCCACAAATTCTTCCAGGGTTGAGGCGTGTATGCTCCATTCTGTATTTAAATCGCGACGGTCGAGTATCATTTCGCCGATACTTAATTCATGCTGATGGGCGATGAAAATGGGATAATTGGATACTCCTTCCATTATAATTTCAACCGCAACTTCGTGGATTGATTCGTTAAAAAACTTCAAATCCTTCTCCAAACTAACCAGCGGACTTTTACCTTTCGGCTGTTCGCTGTTTCTGTCTTCGTTTAAAAGTTCTTCGGGTTCCATTATGTTTTATTTTTTTTGGGATTTCACCGATTTGAGAATGATTTCACCGATTATTTTTTGTGATTTCTTTGATTTTATTTTTTGATGATTACACCGATTGTTTTGATTTTGATGAAGCCTGTCGCTTTGCTATGGCCTATCAGCTATGGCCTTTTCTACTATGAACTATGAATCATCAACTATGAACTCCTCAGCACCAGCAACGCCACATTCTCTACGTGTTGGGTGTGCGGGAACATATCAACGGGCTGAATTTTCACTACGTCGTATTTCTCTTTCAATACCAGCAAATCGCGGGCCTGGGTGGCGGCATTGCAGCTTACGTAAACTATTTTTGGCGCTTCAATTTCCATCAGGCGGGCTACCACATCCGGGTGCATGCCGGCGCGGGGCGGGTCGGTGATGATTACATCGGGCTTGCCGTGTTCTTTTACGAAATCAGCTATCAGCACATCTTTCATATCACCTGCAAAGAATTTGGTATTGGTGATGTTGTTTATCGCTGAATTTATTTTTGCGTCCTCTATAGCCGTCGGCACATATTCTACACCCACAACCTCGCGCACATGTCCGGCTACAAAGTTTGCTATTGTTCCAGCACCAGTATAAAGGTCGTACACCAGCTCGTTGCCGGTAAATCCTGCAAAATCACGCGTTATTTCGTATAATCTTAAAGCTTGTACCGAGTTGGTTTGATAGAACGATTTCGGGCCGATACGGAACTTTATACCGTTCATCTCCTCGTAAATAAATTCCGGGCCTTTCCAGGCAATTACTTCCTGGTCGAAAATGGTATCGTTCTTTTTCTGGTTAATGATGTACAACAGCGAGGTAATTTCCGGGAAGTTATCCTCCACAAATTGCATCAGGCTGTCTATTTGCGCTTGCTCCACGTAAGCAAAAACCACTATCGCCATAACTTCGCCGGTTGATGAGGTACGGATAATCAGGTTACGTAAAGCCCCGGCATGGGCCTTTAAATCGTAAAAGCTGTAATTGTGCTGCAAAGCAAAGTTGCGGATGGCATTTCTTAGCGTATTCGATGGCTCATCCTGCAGCCAGCAATGGTTAATGTCGAGTATTTTATCAAAGCGACCTGGAATGTGAAAGCCCAGTGCATCCATATTTAAGGCTTCATCGCTGCGGTTTTCGCCGTCAAACAACCATCGTTTATTGCTGAAGGTATATTCCAGCTTATTGCGGTAGTATTTATCGACAGGGGAGGCAACGATTTCATCCATTCCATCGACATCAATTTTTGCCAGGCGCGTCAAGGCATCGGCTACCGACTTTTGTTTGAATTTAAGCTGAGCCTCATAGGTCATGTGCTGCCATTTGCAGCCACCGCAAATACCAAAGTGCTCGCAGAATGGCTGCGTACGGTATTCCGAAGGCTTTTTAAGCTGTGTTATCTTCCCTTCGCCAAAATTCTTTTTACTGCGATAAACTTCAATATCCGCCACATCCCCGGGAACGGCCTTTTCTACAAAAAGTACAAAGTCGTCGGCTTTACCTACGCCCCTGCCTTCTTCGGCGATATCTATTATCGCAACATCTTCAAAAAACTACTTTTTAGCAACTTGATTCATCAGGCTGCAAAGGTAATGTTTTGTTGTAAGGGTTGTATTAGTTGTAAATGTTGAAGTAGTTGTAAATATAAAAAACCGGCTGCGGGACACAGCCGGCTGGGTTGGGACAGAACGCACCCACTTAACCCAAACCCAAAGTCTGTGTCTCCACAGACTTCAGGACAGCGCTTTCGTTTTTTAATGCATCTCCGGCTCCATAAACCAGGCAATCTTCAGTTTGTAAAACAGGCTGCCTGCGCCAATGCAAAAACAATTGCAAATCATCAGGCCGAGATAATTATTGTTATCGTTAAAAAATCCATCCTGCAATAAGGTGACCCGGAAGGTGACGATGGTAAATAAAATACCAATTGCAGAGATAATAACCGCTCTCAATTTTATGGTGTGGACATGTCGTGTAATTATCATAATAGTAAGATAGAATACAAGCCAGGTCGCCAGTGAGAAAAATAATTCAAAAGCTGCATCAAAAAGCCATGTGTTAACTATGTAGCCAATAAGAATGCCCGGGCCTTGCAAGTTTAACTTGCCGCGGAAGATTTCAATAAAGATAAATAACAGAGGCGCGCTAACTACACTGGTTAGCCAAACTCGTAAACTGTATGAAAATGTGTTTGATGTCATGATTATTAAAAATTAAGAATTGGATATCATTGAGTTTTCGGCTACACTATGCCAGGGTTCGGCCAAAGGATAAAGCCAGCTGAAGCTTGCTGCGCATACATAGTAACTTACCGGAAAGACGCTGAAAACCTCTAAAAGCGGTATAGATATCAGGTTATTGGTTACGATAAACGTAAGCATGCTTAACACGACACCGAAAAGTGATATAATACTCTTGCAAATTGTGATAGAGGTAACATTATTAGCAGTGATTTTCACAGTCGCATAAAAGAAGCCGAATGTGAACGATGAAAACACGCCGCCGACTATTATCAAACCAAACCATTCTAAAAAAAGCTGCTCAACTGAGAAAAATGAAGTATCCTTGTTAAAAAGGGCCTGAATATAAGTCGCTGCACAAAACAGAATCGGGGCGATTGCCAGTGTCGATACCCACACTTTAAAACTATAGGGGAACTCTTTATATATCATTGTATTCAAAAATTACTGTTTATCCCAATTAATTTTGCGCGAGAAATACATCATTGCAGCCACTGTCACAAAAAGTGCGATACTGCCAAACAGCAGAGACAACTCTTCCAACTGGATAATGATAAATATGAAGCCGTAAAAAATGGACAGGATGAACGAGAAGGTAATGGCCACTGCTTTCTTGTTAAGTAATGATGCTGTAAATGCGGCAACCAACCCGATAGTAGCGACAGATGATATCAGGTAAGCCCAGTTAAAGCCGACTTGCTCCGCAAAGGATAGCAGCAGCGTATAATACACTACCATTGCCGCACCTATCAATATATAATTAAATACGTGTACCCGCTGCTGTTTTATCAGCTCAGTCAAAAACAGAGAAACGAAAGTTAGCAGGATGATGAGCGTGGAATATTTGGTGGCGCGTAAAATTTTCCGGTACTGGTCGATAGGCGATTGCAGCTTTACGCCGAATGACGCCGCGTCCGCATCTTTTTTCTTTAACAGCACATAATTGTTATTGACCCATTGTTGTGGAAATGGGCGGGCATAATAAGTTAAATGCCATTTCGCCGTGAAGCCTTTATCATTTATCACACTGTCATCGGGCGTAGTGTCGCCAAAATCCGGCGATTTCCAGTCGCTCCTTATCTCCACATCTGTAGCGCGGCCGGTATGCAAAAACTTAAGCTTATCACTGCCGTATAAATTGAGCTTATAGCTGAACGTAAAGCCTTGTTCGCTCTTTAAGGGGAATGCGGCCTGTAGTCCCTGGTTAAATGGTATTGTTTCTTCCTGCGTGGGTTCAACAGCATAATTTTGCCCCTGTATATTGATGACAGGATTATTTTTCAATCCCTTCATATCAGTTATACTGAACACCAGCCTGGCTTTATCATACAGAACAGATGCGGGTTCAATACCTGCTGCCGCTAAATCGGGCTTATTAAAGCTGCCATTTATCAACAGGTCCGAATTGTAGCCGGTGGCATCGTATACACCTTTTTTAAACCGCTCTGTTTTAATAGCGCCTTTTATCTGCAGCGTCTGCGGAAGCACGTAAAGCATTTTTATTACTTCATGGGTATGTGTTTTTTTATTCGAATCAGTTTCGGTAATCAACTTTTTATAAGGCAGCATCAGCACCGGGCCTTGCACCAGTTGGGTATCCGCCCAGCTGGTTTTTATACCGCCGCGCTCGATTTGCTGGTAGCCCTCGCGTTCTAAGATCAGGCTTTGTATCCACGAGGAGGGGATAAGCAGGAGGATTACCAGCGCGGCTATTACTCCTAGTTTAAATAGCACCGAGTCGGTGATACTGGGTTGTGGTTTTTCTGTTTGTTCTATCATTGTTTGATTTATTAAAAGTACTTTGTATTTCAAAGTAAATGAATAAAAAAATTTAGTTTGATTTATCGGTTAGCATATTTTCCCTGTCAGCGCTCGTCAGCACCAGGTAGGAGTTTAGCGCAAGCAGGCATATCAATACGATGCACGAAATAATTTCGGGCCAGGTGCCGCGTACACCTACGTGTATGGCGTTGTAAAATATCCATAGCACGAACAGCAGGTTGCCAAAAACGGCCGCGGCGCGCATAAAAATGACGGAGGTTTTTTGCATGATATTGGTTTCAGTTAAAATTTAAGTCTTCTTTTGCTGTTTTATCAATTGTTCCAGGGCATCCAAGTGGTCCTTAAATGCTTTCTTTCCTTTGTCTGTCGATTCGTACGTCGTGTTTGGCTTACGGCCGAGGAACGCTTTGTGTACTACTATATATTCTTCTTTCTCCAGCCCTTTAAGGTGCGAGGCCAGGTTACCGTCGGTGGTTTCCAGCAGTTCCTTCAACGAATTAAAATCGTACCGGTCGTTCGCTACCAGTACACTCATAATCTGTAACCTTAAGCGGTTTTCAAATGCTTTATCAAGTTTTTCAAAGGGGATCTTCACCTGTCGTATTTAAAGTACATTACGCTGCCATATACTATGTGCAGCACGCCAAAACCAATCGCCCAAAATAGCAAACCGTAACCGGGTATACAAGCAGTAACCAGGCCTAATATAATATCGCAAAGCCCCAGGAATTTTATGTCATTATAAGTGAAATTGCTCGCGCCTACCAATGATAATCCGTAAAAAATAAGCGAGGCCGGCGCTACAATGCTATAATGGCCGCGATAGATAAATATTAAAATTAAAAACCCGCCGGTAAACAGCGGCGTAGCCATATAAAACAACATCGACCGGCTGGTTTTACCCCAAATAGGCTGACCTTTACGCTTTGCTTTACGCAGGGATAAAATAATGCCCGTAAGTATGGAAAGTACCAAAACCACAAAGGCGATGGCTATCAGTTTCCATTCCAGCATGCGGTAACTGCTGCTGAAAAACAGGCCGGTAGCTTGTGCGCCGTTATCTACATAACCCCGTTCCGGTAAGGATGTATAGTTATAAATGATATTGTAGGCAAATGCTGCACCTATCAATGCATAAATGCCAGCTAATATCCCCGACAAGCCGCTAAGGGATATAAACTTCGAAGAACGCTCCATCAGGTTGCGGATGGAGGCCAGTTCGTTTTGAATTTCTTTTTCTTCCACGTAAAGTACTTTGTTGTTCAAAGTAAAAGAAAGAAATTGGGATTTGCAAATAAAATTTGTTTCGGACTTCAGAAGGTCTGTTATGGTTCGAAAATTATATAACTTTATAATAAATGAAATCAGACCTGGACGAACTTATTGAAATACTTGAGGCCGAATTGAAAACTTTAGAGGCGTATATAAAGGTCAGTGTAGAGGAGAGTGAATATCTTAATGCTCACTATCATTCCCAGGCTTTGTTTAAAATACAATCCCAGTTGTACGGACTTTATAAGTTGAAAGACCCTCTTTACAACGAGAAGCAACAGTTGGAACAAATGAAAAAAATGTTTGAGAAGACCGATGATACATCAAAGTCGCCCCGCCTTGAGGCTTATTATGAAATTAAGCTCAAAGAATATGAAGAACAACTAAGGAAATTAAACAGCCAAAAAAAAGAGGCTAAGTATGACGACCAAAAGTTAGATGATGCATTATTTAAAATTATCGAAGGAGCTTATAGTGGTTTTATTCTTTACTTGAATGCCTCGGATAACTTAAGTTTTACTTTCGAGAAGTCGGGAGCAGATATTGAAATTTCTGTAAGTGTTAAAAGCATATTGAAAGCGGATATCTTCCTAACCGACGAAGAGGAACATACCTGGCCAGTTAATAAATTTAAGGCCTTAGGTTTTAATTTAAATCCCGCCGGTAATAAATTTATTTATAAGCTAAGTACAAATAATCTTAAAGATGCTCTTTCTGTAAAAACGTTAGTGTCGCGTGTTATTTATGATTTTTTTAATTATTGTGAACTCGACAATCCTGCGAATTTAATGTTCTTTTGATTATACGCATTTACACGACGAAACATCACCTCACTCCCTATTATATTTATTCCTATAATCATTCGGCGTCATCCCCGTTATCCGTTTAAAAACATCCCTGAAATTCTTTACATCGGCATAGCCAACATCATACATTACTTCGTTGATAGATTTGCGGCCGATTTCCAGCTGCTTTTTAGCGGCTTCGGTTTTTACCAATTGAATATACTCGGCCACGGTGTTCCTGGTTGCTTTTTTAAACCTGCGCTCAAACGTGCGGCGGGTAACATTAAAGTTGTCGGCAATTTGCTCGACGTTTAATTTTTCAGCATAGCTCTGCTCTATAAACTCTTGTGCCTGTTTTATCAGGGCGTCTTTATGATTTTTCTGACCTGTAAAAATTATGAAGGGTGATTGTTCTTTCCTGTCCAAGTCAATTACAAAAAATTTGGCGGTGCGGATAGCTATTTCGCGGTTGGTATATCGTTCTACCAGGTAAAGCAGCAGGTTCCAGTAAGCATTATTGCCACCGCTGGAATACAGCCCGTTCTGATGGGTGATTACTTTCTCGTCCACCAGTTTTATATCCGGGTAATAATAGCGGAATTCGTTAGCATAAGCCCAATGGGTAGTACATTGCTTTCCGCGCAGCAGCCCGGTATAGGCGAGCAAGAAAGCGCCCACACACATACTGGCCACCTCGGCGCCGTCTTTATACTGCTTCATTATCCAGGCTGCATAGTCCTTATTCAGGTAGGTAGCAGCCAGTGCGTCGCCGGTCATCGATGGGATGATAACCAGGTTGGTAAAGGTGACGTCTTTCAGCAACACGTCCGGTTTAATAGTAAATACGCCTTTATTTAGCTTAACCTCTTCCGTTAAACCAACCAGCCTTACATAGAACGGTCGCTCTTTTCCCGATTGCTCCATAAACTCGTTAACCATACTAAATACATAGCTGGCATCTGCGATGGCCGCCGGAACCACATTATTCAAAACTAAAATTGAGACGTCGATCATACTTCAAATGTAAGTGATATTTTTGTCGCAATTCCCCCCTTCACATTGTCGTATTACCACACCCTGTAATTTATTTCCTGCCATTACCTTTGTTTTATAAAATAAAAGAAAACATGATCAGCATTAATCCTTACTTAAACTTCATGGGTAATACGGCAGACGCCATGAATTTTTACAAATCAGTATTTGGCGTGGAGTTTACCGCGTTCCATCTTTTCAATCAGAGCCCCGGCTACGAAAAAATGCCAAAACACGAACAGGGCATGGTGATGCACGCATCGCTGCCGATGGGCAAGCATAATGCAATAATGGCTACCGATGCGCTCGAATCAATGGGAATGACTGTTACGATGGGTAATAACTTTTACATTGTGGTTAACACCGAAAGCGAAGGGGAAACCGAGCGTTATTTTAACGCACTGGCCGATGGCGGCAGCATTGAGATGCCTTTAAACCAAACCTTCTGGGGCGCCTATTGCGGCATGTGTCGGGATAAATTCGGTATCCAATGGATGATTACCTACGATAAAAATATAGCCTCTTAATAGCACGCTTTGGAAAAACGGAAAGGCGATAATCGAAAGTTGTCGTCTTTTTTTCGTTAGACCACAACACTTCAGCCGACCAATAAATACATTCGATTTATACGCCTAGCGTTTAAATAAGTAGCGATTACCTAACGTAGAGCCATCAGTGAAATCACTCAAATCAACTAAATCACAACAATAAAAAAATCGGTGAAATCATTCTCAAATCGGTGAAATCCCAAAAAGAAAAATTATATTGTTACCGCTGCCTTCACCAAATAAGGCAAAATCTCTTTCTGAAAGGAAACAAAGTTCTTGCGCACGTCGCTATCGCTAACCGAGGTAAATGCAAAACTGAATACGATGCTTTTGCTGCATTTAATCAGGAAGCGCAGGCGTTGCAGGTAGTTTTCCTGCTTGCGCAGATCGGTAAGCTGCGAGAATACGCTTACCAGCATTTCTTCCAGCTCGTTCGAAAGGTTCTTAAGAAACTCCTGTGAATTGGTCGATTCACGGATAAAATCCCAACCGATAAATTCATTACACACGGTGTAGCTTAAACGGCAGGTTTTCATAATGAGGACACTTAGGTGCGCCTCCTCGTCCATTTCAGGTGTATTGCTATGGATAAGGTCGTCCACGCTCACCTTAATATAATCCATTAGCAAAGAGTGAAGTACATCCTCCTTACTCTCAAAGTACTTGTAAATGGTGGCTTTAGCGATTTTGGCCTTTTTGGCAATTTCGTTTACGCTGGTTTTATGGTACCCGAATTTGCGGAACAAGTCCTGCGCGGCGCGCTTAATGCTTTCTTTTATTTTATCGGCTTCCATGTATCAATCAGATACAAATATCTCAAAATAACTGGGATTTTCAGTATATCATTTGGGATGCGGCAATAAAAAGGCCTTAAAATTTGTAATTACTTAATTCGAAACATATATCTCGAAATTGCTGACCGTGATATAATAGGAACGTAGCGATTTGGTAGCGGGCGCTTTTACGGGCGTGCCATCGGTCATTGAAAATTTTGAGCCGCTGCAAGGGTCGGTAGCAGTGAAGCCCGATTCATCAACGTTTACAGCGCAGTGTTTTTCAGGTTGATAGCTGCTGCAGCGGTCGTAGGCCGCGTAAGTTCTGTCAGGCCGGCGGTAGAGGATTAAACCAGCTACGCCATAGCCGCTTATAACCACGTAGCCACCGCTGGCATTCAATGGCGCCAGGCGTGGGTCTGTTAGCGAGGCCTGAAAATTCACGGGCACACTGGGTACAACATCGCCGCCTTTGCCGCACGATAAAAACAGCAAAGGCACAAACAACAATAGTAAAAGCTTTTTCATATAATATCCGACTGGAATTGCTTCAGAAAACGAACATCGTTCTCCGAGAATAAACGCAAATCCCGTATCACATATTTTAAGTTGGCAATTCTTTCTATACCCATACCAAAAGCAAAGCCAGTGAACTTGGCGCTGTCGATGCCGCAGTTCTCCAAAACGTTCGGATCAACCATGCCGCAGCCCAATATTTCTACCCAGCCGGTATATTTGCACATGTTACAGCCGCTGCCTTTGCAGATGGTGCATGATATATCCATCTCAGCCGATGGCTCGGTGAACGGGAAGTAGGAGGGGCGGAAACGCACTTTTGTACCATCGCCGTAAAGCTCCTGCACGAAGTGATATAAAGTCTGCTTTAAATCAGAGAAAGAAACATTCTCGTCGATATATAAACCCTCAACCTGGTGGAAGAAGCAATGCGCACGCGCAGAAATGGCCTCGTTACGGTAAACACGTCCGGGCATTATGGCGCGGAATGGCGGTTTGCCATTCTCCATCATGCGCACCTGTACCGATGAAGTATGCGTACGCAGGGCGATATCATCCTTGCCATGATTTTTCTTAATAAAGAAGGTATCCTGCATGTCCCTTGCCGGGTGTTCTTCAGGGAAGTTCAAGGCCGAGAAATTGTGCCAGTCGTCCTCAATTTCAGGTCCTTCGGCAACAACGAAGCCGAGGCGCTTAAATATGTCGATAATTTCGTTGCGGATTAACGAAAGCGGATGACGTGAGCCAACAGCAAAGCCATCGCCTGGAAGGGTAAGGTCAAGTCCTAAGTCTTGAGTCTTAACTCCTGAGTCGGTGGCTTCTTTTAATTCAGTGTATTTTGCTTCGGCTAGCTGCTTAAATTCATTAAGTACTTTACCGTAGGTACGTTTTTCCTCAGGGCTCACCGATTTAAATTGCTCGAATAAGTCTTTTATAACCCCCTTTGTGCCTAAAAATTTGATACGGAATGCTTCCAGCTCATCAGCATTGGCAGGTGAGAAAGCGTTTATTTCGGCGGTATATTGGTCTATTTGGGTTTGCATTACGATACTTTCTTAAGTTTATTTTCTGCTTCTTCATTTGCTATAAATTCCCTAAAGGCATTTTCCACAAATTGCGAAGCGGTAATTTTTTGTGCTTTCGCTTGCTTTTTAATATATTTAATAGTTTCTACTGGTAAATCCAATGTTATTCTCTTTTTCATAAATCAAATAGCTGAAGAAATACAAAAATAAAATAATTATGTCATTGCGAGCGAGGAACGAGCGAAGTAACCTCGTCGATATGTATTAGCGTCAATGCAAAGTGATGAGATTGTCTTGTTCCCGGCAATGACAAATGAGATTATTTCAGCACCCCTAACGCTGCCCCCACCTTGGTAAATGCCGCAATAGCCTTATCCAAATGCTCTTGCTCATGTGCTGCGGATATCTGTACCCTAATTCTTGCCTTGCCCTGCGGAACCACCGGGTAGTAAAAACCAATCACATAAATACCTTCTTCAAGCATTTTGGCTGCAAATTCCTGTGCAAGCTTGGCATCATATAACATAACCGGTACAATCGGGTGTACGCCTGGTTTAATATCAAATCCGGCTTTGGTCATTTTTTGGCGGAAGTACTGTGTGTTTGTTTCCAGCTTATCGCGCAGGTTGGTGGTTTCGCTCAGCATATCCAAAACGGCGATAGATGCGCCGGTTATTGAAGGTGCAAGCGTGTTCGAGAACAAATAAGGTCTCGACCGTTGGCGCAGCATGTCGATAATCTCTTTACGGCCCGAGGTAAAACCACCGGATGCACCACCCAAAGCTTTGCCAAGCGTGCCGGTAATAATATCTATTTTACCCATCACACCATGATGTTCATGCGTACCGCGACCGGTTTTACCCATAAAACCAGAGCAATGGCTTTCGTCAATCATCACTAACGCGTTGTATTGTTCTGCCAGTGTACAAATTTTATCCAGCTGGGCAATAGTGCCATCCATACTGAATGCGCCATCGGTAACAATAATACGGTGACGGCAACCGGCAGTAGCTTTTAGCTTTTCTTCCAAATCAGCCATGTCATCGTGCTTATAGCGCTGGCGCTGTGCTTTGCATAAACGCACGCCATCAATGATAGATGCATGGTTCAATTCATCGGATATTATAGCATCCTGGTCGTTAAACAAAGGCTCAAATACACCGCCGTTTGCATCAAATGCCGCAGCGTACAAAATGGTATCTTCGGTGCCTAAAAATTCGGCTATCTTTTTTTCCAGCTCTTTATGTATGTCCTGCGTGCCGCAAATAAAACGTACAGATGATAAGCCGTATCCGTGGGTATCCATAGCAGCTTTTGCCGCTTCTATAACCTTTGTATTTCCGGATAACCCCAGATAATTATTAGCGCAAAAGTTAATCACCTCTTTACCGCCCTGTACGGTAATATCGGCGCCCTGTGGGGATGTAATGATACGCTCGCGTTTATATAAACCCGCATTTTCAATTTCAGTAAGCTCCTGCTGTAAAACCGGCTTCAGTGTATTATACATAGTATTGGATTTTTGAAGCTGCAAAATTATCCTATTATTTCGGATTTCGGAATTTCCATTTCGGATTTTAAAGAACAAACGTTTCCCAAAGCAAACATTAATTCCGAAATCGAACATCCGAAATCCGAAATTTCTTATCTTTGCGCCTCATTTAACACTGTTTGCAGCAGTATCAATGATTTTATGGCAAAGTATAACACACTACTGTACTATTGTTATTCAACAATAGTTGATGGCGAGCAATTTGCTGCCGACCATCTTAAATTTTGTAAAAGCTTAGGTTTAACCGGTCGTATTATTGTGGCTGATGAAGGTTTAAACGGCACCGTTTCGGGCGCTACCGAAGCTTGCCAGGCTTACATGGATGCAATTTACGCCGATGGCCGTTTCAATTCAACTGAATTTAAAATTGACGAGGTTGATGAACCGTCATTCGTAAAAATGCACGTTCGCTACAAATCCGAAATTGTGCATTCAGGACTGCGCGACCCTCATATCATCAATCCGCAGCAAAAAACAGGCAAACACCTGGAACCAAAAGAGTTTTTGGCGATGAAAGATGACGAAGACGTGGTGATACTGGACGTTCGATCCAATTATGAGCACAATCTCGGCAAGTTCAAAAATGCCATCACCCTGGATATTGAAAATTTCAGAGATTTCCCTGAGATGATAAACCAGTTGGCGCAGTATAAAGATAAGAAAGTACTTACCTATTGCACCGGAGGCATCAAATGTGAAAAAGCCTCTGCATTATTATTGCACGAAGGTTTTAAGGACGTATACCAGTTGCATGGCGGCATAATTAAATATGGCAAGGAAGCAGGGGGGGAAGACTTTGAAGGCAAGTGCTATGTGTTCGATAATCGCCTTTCGGTAGATGTAAACTCGGTTAACCCGGTGGTAATTTCAACCTGCTTTAACTGCGGTAAGGTTACCCCAAAAATGATAAACTGCGCCAACCCTGAATGCAATGAGCACTTTACCCAATGCGATGAATGCGGCGATGTGATGGAAGGCTGCTGTAGCGATGCTTGTAAGGAACACCCCCGCAAAAGGATTTATGACGGAACTGGCTATTATGTGAAAGTGCCGCAGCCGGTGAATATTAACAAAAAAGCAAAGGTTTCGCTGGGTGAATAGTCGCACAATGAGACGCAAAATATTGCGTCTCTACAATTATTCAATCTCTATATGTATTTTCGTGGAGACGCAATATTTTGCGTCTCTGTTTGTTTACAACCAATGCGTAAAAGCGTCGTCATTATCTTATATCTCGTTCTTTGGTGCATAGCGCACGTTCATGCTGCCGATATCAAAAGCATTGGCGTGCCGTACGTGCAAAATTACACAAAGGCGCTATATCAGTCCGGTAACCAAAATTGGTCCATCACCAGGGATGAACATGGTATAATGTATTTTGGTAACTCGGAAGGTCTGCTCACTTTCGATGGTAAATACTGGCAATCGTACCCAATGCCTAACGGTCTTATCGTTCGCTCGGTAGCTGCTGATGGCAAGGGCAAAGTATATTCCGGAGGCTTCGGTGAGTTCGGCTATTGGGAAACCAGTAAAAACGGGCCGCTTAAATATCATTCTCTTACGCAACTTGTACCTAAAAAGTATCAGCCCGTTAATGAAGAGGTCTGGAAGATATATATAGATAAGGACCAGATAATTTTCCAGTCTTTCGGCTCCATTTACATTTACAAACAAGGTAAAATAAACGTAGTGAAAGGGCTTAATCCCTTCCTGTTTTTATACAGGATAGGCAGCCGGTATTTTGTTGAGCAGGTTAATAAAGGCCTGTTTGAGCTTAAAGAAAATAAACTGATTTATATAGACGGAAGCGATAAAATAGGTAATAGCGGTGTGCTGTCTATTCTGCCAATGTCTCATAGCAGGTATTTAATTGGTACAGCCCGCAACGGCTTGTTTATGTACGATGGGAGGCAGATAAAGGAATGGGCTAACCAGGCCAACGACTTTTTAAAAACTTACCAGCTTAATAACGGCGTTATGCTGTCGGGTAAATATATGGCCTACGGTACTATTTTGGATGGCGTTGTCATTATCGATACGCTCGGCAATATGGTGCAGCACATCAATAAATCGAGCGGGCTGCAAAATAACACCGTTTTAAGCCTTTTTATCGATAAGGAACAGAATTTATGGGTAGGTTTGGATAATGGTATCGATAGGATAGAGGTTAATTCTCCGCTTTACTTTTATTTTGATAAAACCGGCCGGTTTGGAACCGTCTATTCCAGCATCATATTTAATAATAAGATTTACCTCGGCACAAACCAGGGCTTGTTTTATAGTGATTGGGTAGAGAACGGCAACAAGCGCCTCTTTCAATCTTTTGATTTTAAGCTGATAGCCGGCTCGCAGGGGCAGGTGTGGGAGCTTTCATTGCAGGACGGCCGCTTGCTGTGCGGTCATAACTCCGGAACGTTCCAGGTAAACGGCAATACCATATCCAAAATAACCGGCATAAGCGGCGGCTGGACGATTAAGAAGCTGAACCAAAATCAACTGATACAGGGAACTTACACCGGCCTGATTTTTTATAAGAAAGACAACGCCGAAAATTGGGTGTTTGACCATAAGCTGGATGGTTTCGGCGAACCCTCTCGTTACGTTGAGGCTGATTCTAAAGGCGAAATATGGGTCAGTCATGCTTATAAAGGTATTTACCGGGTAACCATCAGCGCTGATTTAAAGAAAGCGGCATCTATTAAATATTACGATAAAAAATCCGGGTTGCCGGGCAGCTATAATATTAACGTATTTAACCTGGACAACCGGATTGTGTTCTCATCTGATTCGGGTTTTTATGTTTATGACGATATCAGTGACCGCTTTTCAAAATACCAGCAACTCAATAAAATGCTGGGCACTTTCTCATCGTCAAATAAAATAATCCCTGCCATCGGCAAAAGATACTGGTTTATTAATCGCGGCAAAGTAGCACTGGCTGATTTGTCTGTCCCCGGAAAATTAAGCATCGATTCCACCCGCTTCAGTATACTCGACGGCAGGATGGTAAAGGGGTACGAAAACATCAGCCGGATAAACAGCGCCATATATTTAATCAGTGTGGATGATGGTTTTGTTATTTTGAATGATGAAGACGCCCTGCAAAGAAATACTATTCACATGCCGGCAGTACTGGTAAGGCGGATTGAAAACATAACCGACAGGGTTACGCCTATAATTAATGACGACAATCAAAGCGACATAGAAATACCCTATTCGCAGGATAATATCCGCATATCTTACTCGCTGCCGTTTTACAGGCAGGAGAAGGTGAAGTTTCAGTATTACCTGGATGGATACTCCAAACAATGGAGCGACTGGAGCACGCAGAGCCAAAAAGAGTTTACCAACCTTAACCAGGGCAGCTATACCTTTAAGGTAAGGGCTAAGGTCAACGAAGAAAACGTATCTCCTGTAACCACGCTTAGTTTTACCATATTGGCTCCCTGGTATGCGGGCAAAATAGCTGTTGTTTGCTACCTGTTGCTGGTAGTGCTTGCCTATTTCTTTGCGACTAAATATTACCAGTTGAAATTAAAGCGGCATCAGCACCATCTGCATGAAAAGATGCAGAAAGAAAAAGAAGAATTCTTAAAGCAGGAGGCTATTGCAAATGAGCAGCAAATAGTGAAGATAAAGAACGAGCAACTGCAGGCCGACCTTGCCGGCAAAAGCCGTGAACTGGCCAACTCTGCCATGAACATCGTTTATAAGAACGAATTGCTGCAAAAGATAAGTGATGAGATGGGGCATCTGAAAGATAGCAGCGGTAAGCACCTGTCTGAAGAGCAGCTGCGCCGCATACAAAAAGTTATTGACGAGGGCATGAGCGATGAGCGCGACTGGAACATATTCGAGAGCAGCTTTAACGAAGCCCATGAAAACTTCTTCAAAAAGTTGAAAGCCGGTCACCCCGACCTGGTACCAAATGATCTTAAGCTGTGCGCTTACCTGCGCATGAATATGAGCAGCAAGGAGATGGCGTCACTATTAAATATCTCGCTCCGCGGGGTAGAAATACGTCGCTACAGGCTCCGTAAAAAGCTTAACCTTGCTCATGATAAAAACCTCACTGAGTTTCTCATAGAGCTGTAGCACTACATCATTACCTCTCATCGCACTTTTTAAATGTAGTACTATCAACGCTTAGCATGTAGTACGTAATAGATACACTATCTTTATTCAAGTTGTTGATATTTAATAATTTACAAATTATCTAACAGTTAAATGAGCAAGTGTCTACTTTCATGATGTAATAATGTTGAGTTAAATTTTTTGTTAAAACTATATTATCTCGCCAACTTCGAACCAGGAAAAACCAATTTTTTTAATCCTTCTTACTCAAAATTTTAATTAACCACTATGAAGAGAATTTTTACAATCTCAGGGTTAGTACTGTTATGTTTTTTGTTAATTAATACCGCTTTTGCACAAACCACCGTTAAGGGCAGGGTTACTGATGCAACAACCGGCGAAACACTTATTGGTGTAAGCGTTGCGGTAAAAGGAACAACTACAGGTACTCAAACTGATGTAAACGGTGCTTTCTCACTGTCAGCACCATCGGGAGCTACCCTTACGTTTACATACATCGGCTACGCCACCCGCGAAGTTGCTGTAAACGGACAAACACAGCTCGATATTAAATTACTTGCCCAGGCCAGTCAGCTCGACCAGGTAGTAGTTATTGGTTACGGTGTGCAGCGCAAGCTAGATAATACCGGCTCGACTACTGCTGTTAAAGGCGCTGAAATTTCTAAACAGGCGTCGACCAATGCCTTGAGCGCATTACAAGGTAAGGTGTCGGGTGTTAACATTACCAATAATGGTACGCCTGGTTCATCGCCGCAAATAACTATCCGTGGTTTAGGCACCGTTTTCGGTAACGTAAGCCCCTTGTTTGTTGTTGATGGTACATGGTACAGCGATATCAGCTTTTTGAATAATAACGATATCGAAAATATTACCATTTTAAAGGATGCTTCGAGTACCGCTATTTACGGTATACGCGCTGCTAACGGTGTTGTACTAATCACTACTAAACACGGTGTTAAAGGCAAACCGGTTATTTCGTACAATGGCTATGCAGGCTGGCAGGCTGCTACCAACCAGGTTAAAATGGCTAATGCCACCGAATATGCAACCGCTATTAACGAACTTGTAACCTACAACAATAACCTCGGCTCGCCCGATGACGCCAAGCCGCCACTATTTGCCGATCCAAAGAGTTTTGGAAAAGGTACCGACTGGTATGGGCAAATACTGAGGAATGCCTTTGTAACCAATCACCAGGTATCAGTAAGCGGTGGTTCAGCAAATACCACTTATGACTTATCATTTGGCTACCTGGATCAGGACGGTATTGTTCGTAACAACAATTACAAACGGTATACGCTTCACGCGGCCAACGATGTTACTATTGCAAAAATTTTAAAAATCGGGTATAGCGCAAATGGCTTGTTCAGCAAATCGAACGATGTACCGGGTGGTATTTTCCACCAGATGTATGCGGCTGCGCCCGTATTGCCGGTATTTTATAAAGATGGCAAATATGGCGACCCGAGCGATTATGGCCTGGGTAATGGTAATAACTTTAACCCGGAAGCTACGCTTGATTTTACCAACCATAAATCCGTTAACCACCGTATAACCGGTGATATACACGCTGAATTGGAGATTATAAAAAACCTTAAATTCAGGACAAGCTTTGGCGGCGATATCGGCCAGGCCGAGGCGAGAGGGTTTACACCTATCTACAATGCTACGGCTGCTCAAAACAGCACCAGCACCAATTTAAATATTGAACATACCGAAAACCGCAACTGGATTTGGGAAAATACGCTGACCTACAACTACACGTACAAAGACCATAAAGTTACAGCGCTTGCTGGCTACAGTGCGCAGGATAACAGTACACACCAGCTAACAGCAAATGCAAATAACGTGCCTTACCAGGCTTCGGGCAACCTGTTTACTTCATACCCCGCGGATGCTTCAGTTAGTTATGTAAGAGATGCAGGTTTGCAGATACGTAACCGCACATTATCGCAATTTGCAAGGGTGAACTATTCATTCCAGGACAAATATTTGCTGAACGCTTCCATACGCCATGATGGAGCTTCGCAATTCTTCCCTAACGCTTATGGCTGGTTTCCGTCAATAGGTGCAGGTTGGGTTGTAACCAACGAATCATTCATGAAAGATCAGCACCTGTTTGATAACCTGAAAATACGCGGAAGCTGGGGCCGTGTCGGCAACTCGGTTGTACCGATAAACCCGTCTAAGCTTACCGTTTCTGCAGATCCATACCTAACGGCCATTTTCGGCAATCAGCCGGTGCAGGGCGCCAGTATCAATACTGTAGTTCCGCCGGTTATAGTTTGGGAGAAATCACAGGGCAGCGACTTCGGTTTGGAGGCGGGCTTTTTACACAACCGTTTAACATTTGAGGCAGACTACTATGACCGCCAGACAAAAGATGCTATATTCTCTATTCCTATCCCGGCATCAGTTGGTACCAATAGCGGTTCGATTATAGGTAACCAGGCCGATATACAAAACCGCGGTTTTGAATTTTCTCTTAGCTGGAAAGACCAGGTAAATAAAGACTTCTCCTACTCTTTCAGCGGTAATATTGGCGTAAATAACAATAAAGTACTTAGCGTAGAAAGTGGTAAAAACCCTATCTATGCAGGTGGTAAAGGCATGGCCAACGGCAACCTTGGAACGCGTACCGTTGTTGGCGAGCCTATTGGCGAATTTTACGGTTACAAAGTTACAGGCGTGTTCCAAACACCTGCCGAAGTTGCCGCATCGAACCAAAAATCAGCGCAGCCGGGCGATTTTATTTACCAGGATACTAACGGCGACAAGCAAATTGACAGCCGCGACCGTATAGTATTAGGTAACCCAAACCCTAAAATTAACTACGGTTTCAATACAGCATTTACCTACAAAGCGTGGGACCTTGCCCTTGATTTTCAGGGTGTAGCCGATGTTGATGTATACAACGCAAATATTGGTTTCCGTTTTGGTAATGAGAACTTTACACAGGATTTTTATGACCACCGCTGGCATGGGGCAGGTACTTCAAATACCTATCCGTCAACCAACGTCGGTACCAACGACAACTCGAAGCCAAACTCGTTTTTTGTTGAAAGCGGAGCTTATTTCAGGGTACGTAATGCACAGTTAGGCTATACATTACCAGGCAATACACTCAAAAAACTTGGCGTGCAAAAAATAAGGTTTTATGCAAACGCCCAAAATGCCATCAATATATTTGGGTATAAGGGTTTTACGCCTGAAATTGGTGGAGGTGTAGGTGATTTGGGTATAGATGCTGATGTTTACCCACTGTATGCAACCTACAATTTTGGAGTTAACGTTACTTTTTAAACTGAATAATGATGAAGAATAGTAGAAAAAATTTAATGAAGATATTGGGGCTTGCTTTAATTGCTGCTTCAATAACTTTTGAGGGGTGTAAAAAAACATTCCTTGACGTAAACCCGGCGGGCAATGAAGCCGCCGTGCAGTTCTGGAAAACGCAGGACGACGCTACCAAGGCAGTTAGTGCTATGTATGCTAACCTGCACGAGTGGACTAACATAGCATTTGCATCCATCGCAGTTGAAAGTATGGGTTCGGACGATGTAAACAAAGGCAGTACCGCCGCTGATGCCGCGTTCATGAACGATTTTCACAATTTTACTGCAAATTCGGGCGAAGGCCAGATATCTGATTTCTGGGGTGGTGAATACAAAACCATCAACTTTGCAAACCAGGTGTTGGACAATGTACCTGGTATCAGCATGGATGCATCGCTTAAGGCGAGATACTTGGCAGAAGCTAAATTTGTACGTGCCTGGGCTTATTTTAGGCTGGTAAGAGCATTTGGCGATGTGCCTTTGCGTTTGCATGTACCAAAAACTGCTGCCGAGTATAACCTGCCACGCACTGCAAAAGCACAGGTTTGGGCAGCTATTGAAAGCGATTTAACCGATGCCGCTTCGGTATTGCCGCAATCATACGGTGCAGCCGACGTTGGCCGTGTTACCAAAGGTGCTGCGTTAGCGCTGCATGCCAAAGCTGCTATGTATCAGAAAAAATGGAACGATGTGCTTACCTATACCAACCAGGTTATGGGTTTAGGCTATACCTTGTTCCCTAACTACGAGCAGATGTTCAGAACTAATAACAAAAATAATTCTGAATCTATCTTTGAGATACAGTGTATGCTAATCCCAAATAACCCGGATGCCTCTAACTCACAATATTCGCAGGTGCAGGGTGTTGACGGTTCAACCGGCGGCGGATGGGGCTTTAACGTGCCAAGTGCAGCGCTGGTAGCAGCTTATGAAGCGGGCGACCCTCGTAAAGATGCAACCATCATTTTCCGTGGAGAGACCACCCCGGAAGGCGATGCCATACCTGCTACTGGTAACAGTACAATGTATAATCAAAAGTCTTACGTTCCATTTAGCCTATATGTATCGGGCTTTAACGAAGGAGCACAGCAAAATAAGATAGCGTTGCGTTACGCTGATGTGTTATTGATGAATGCAGAGGCAAATAACGAATCGGGTAACACCGCGGCAGCGCAGGGGCCGCTTGAACTTGTAAGAGCCCGCGCCCGTGGAGGCAATGGCGCAATATTGCCAAAAATAACAACTACCGACCAGGCAACTATGCGTGCCGCTATATACCAGGAAAGGCATATTGAGCTTGCTATGGAGTTTGACCGTTATTTTGACGTGATTCGCCAGGGCAGGGGAGTTGAGGTTTTTGGCTCAAGAGGTTTTAAAGCAGGCAAAAATGAAGTTTGGCCTTTACCACAGAACGAAATTGATTTAAGTGCCGGTACTTTAACACAAAACCCGGGCTATTAATAAATAAAAAATATTACAGAGATGAAGACAAACAGAAACATACTTATGGCGGCCATTACGGCAGTTGCTATAACTGTCTCTATAACCTCCTGCCAAAAAGGTTTTGATGATAAGTCATACGCACCTGTTAAACCGCTTCCGAGCTACAGTGGTTACTCAAATTCAAAAGCCATTGACCCGGACAACCTGGTTGCTTATTGGGCATTCAATAATTCACTTATCGACAGCGTTTCAAAAACTACAGGTGTGGCAACCGGAACTTCTTTCGGTGCGGGTGTAGGAAAAGGGCAAGGTTTACAAGGTGGCCTGAACAATTATGTGCTTAGCGATGCCTCAACAGCTTTGGCTAACCTGCATAGTTTCACCCTTAGTGTTTGGGTTAATACGCCCCCGCCGTCAACCGGCATTATCGGTTTTTTTAGCCTGGCAAATACCTCGAATTTTTGGGGCAACATGGATATGTTTTTCGAAAATGGCAGCGATAATACCAATGGCAAACTAAGATTCCACATATCGCAAGCCGGTAACGACAATACCTACGCGGTTGATAACGTGCCTAACCTTTTTAATAAATGGGTTAACATAATTTTCACATACAGCGAAACTGACGGCAAATGTACAGTCTATGTAAACGGCAACTCGGTTTCTTCGGGCACTGCCGGATCATTAAAAGGTCCGCTTACGTTTACAAATGTTGGCAAAGTAGTTTTCGGCTGTGTGCAATTCATGACCAAACCAAGCCAGACATCTGCAACTGATGCGCAGGACTGGGCCAGCTTTAATACTGGCGGTACTGACCAGGTTAGAATTTACAATAAAGTGTTATCTGCAGGTAAAGCTTCGGCTTTGTATAACCTGGAGAACGCCGGAAGATAAACAGTTGATTGATTATGGGGTTGCCGGGGTGGTTCCTGGCAGCCTCTTTTTTTAAAACTTAAAGCCCCGTTCAACAATATTAATTATAAGCATGCGGTATTTGAATTTTTTTGGTTGGATAGGTGCGCTGGCAATACTAATATCGTGCGGGAAAGGAAAAACGGTTGCGCCTGCACAACCGGTAACGCCCGGATCGTTTAGCTTTAATTCATTGAAGATTAACGGAGTTTATAACGCATATTCCTACACAAATCTTAACAGCAAACCTGTAATTAAGCTATCATTTTCGGCGCCGGTAAATCATACTTCGGTTGCCGCAGGTGTTACTTTGCACAGTAAGGATGGCGTAGTTGCACTGTTTAACACCACTTACGAAAATGACGACAGCACTATTATAGTTACCCCAACCGGGTTACAACCCATAACGCAATACACGCTGGCTGTAACAACTGGGTTAACATCATCAAAAAATGCTTCATTGCTTTCGGAAATTGATGTGCAATTAACCACCGCCATCGATTCGGCGAATAAGCATGATGTTATTACCGACGACCAGTTGCTCGACCTGGTTGAACAGCAAACGCTAAAATATTTCTATGATTTCGGTCATCCAACCAGCGGCCTCGCCCGTGAGCGAAATAGCTCGGGCGATGTAGTAACTACCGGTGGTTCGGGCTTTGGAATAATGGCAATTGTTGCAGGTGTGAACAGGAGTTTTATCCCGAGGGCTGATGGCCTGGCGAGAATGCAGAAAATCGTTGCATTCCTAAAAAATAACGCACAGAAATTTCATGGCGCTTTTCCGCACTGGATGAATGGTGCAACGGGAGTAGTGGTGCCTTTCAGTGCGCAGGATGACGGCGCCGATTTGGTAGAAACATCTTACCTGATGCAGGGCCTGCTAACAGCACGCCAGTATTTCAGCGGTGCAAGTACAGCGGAAACAACGTTGCGCGCCGATATTACTGCGCTTTATAATGGAGTGGAATGGGACTGGTTCAGGCAGGGCAGTCAAAACGTTTTGTACTGGCACTGGAGCCCGAACGTTGGTTTTGCTATTAATATGAAAATAAGCGGCTGGGATGAAGCGCTTATCACTTACGTGATGGCAG
>JAZJZL010000015.1:0-7007 GCA_040389845.1 Bacteroidota bacterium | reverse complement strand
TCAGCCAGCGCAATCTGTGCGGCAACCCGTTCCTCGTAGCTTTCCGCGCACACTCCCGCCAAAACATCACCGGTGCGATATGGGGATGCTTTCGCCATCAGGGTTTTTAAATCCTGAAAGCTGTAAGTTTTGTTACGAACGGTATACTTGTACACAATTGAACCGGGATTAATGGATTTTACTGATTTCGACGGATTTTTAAGTGTTAATTATATGTAGGAGAAACCATCAATTCTTCGACGAGCTTGATTTTGTGCTTACCCATCGCTATAAAAACTGTCAACGCGATTACCAGGCCGCCAAAAAATAGCAGGCTAAGTAATGGATAAAAATATATCATTGTTATTAATGTTATGGCTGATATCAATAACGCAATGAATGGGAAAACCGGGTAAAAGGGCGCGGTAAACGGTCGCTCCAAAGCGGGTTCTTTTTTGCGCAGGATAAAAAGGCTCAACATACTCAGCATATACATGGTTATAGCACCCATCACCGAAATAACAACAATCTTATCGGTAGTGCCCGTGTAAAGTGCAATCACACTGATAAAACCGCCAATTATAATTGCCCAATGCGGTGTTTTAAATTTACCATTCACAGTCGACAATCCTTTAGGCAGGTAACCGCTCCTCGCCATGGCGAATACTTGCCTGGATGAGGCCAATATAGTACCATGAAAAGAGGCTATCAACCCGAATAAGCCGATGCTGGCGAATATTTTTGTCAGGCTGCTGGCCTTGCCTAGTACTATACTTATGGCTTCGGGCAAGGGATAGTCCAGTTTACTAAGTTTACGCCAATCGGTAACGCCGCCGGTAAAAATCATCACGCCAAATGCGAGTAATATCAGCGTTGCCAAACCCGAGATATAGCCTTTGGGGATATTGCGTTTGGGATCTTTCACTTCCTCTGCTACCATAGCCACACCCTCTATTGCAAGATAAAACCAAACTGCATAAGGCAGCGATGCAAAAATGCCGGGCAAGCTAAGCGGCGTTGAACGGCTGAAGAAATTATCAGCTTTAAAATGCGGCGCGACTATTCCCATAAAAACCAATAGCTCGGCAACCGCCAGTATAGTAATGATTAAAGAAAATGTGGCAGATTCCTTTACACCAAGGATATTTATAACGATAAAAACAATATTAAAAAATATCGCGGAGTACAAAACCGGGACAGCCGGTTCCAAAAAATGGAGGTAGGCGCCTAACGCAAATGCAATAGCAGGTGTTGCAAACAGAAAATCAATCAACGTTGCATACCCTGCAAATAAGCCTCCGAACGGACCCATTGCCCGGTATGCGTAGGCAAAAGCGCCACCCGCATGTGGAATAGCCGCGGTAAGTTCCGTATAACTAAAAATAAAAGTAACGTACATGATAGTTACTACGCCAGAAGCTATGAGAAACCCGGTAGTACCTGCTGACGCCCACCCCAGGTTCCAGCCAAAATACTCTCCCGAGATGACCAGGCTTACGGCAATAGCCCAAAGATGAACGGGTTTCAGAACTTTTTTTAACTGTTCGGTATGGGTTGTTGCCATGTTTAAAAAAGATGTTTTTATCTCCGCTTTAAGTTACTCAAAGACAACGTTATTTCAAAATGGCACGTATTATGTAATAGTTAAGTGAACAAAGTAATAATTGCATAAAATTTAACATTAATTAAATGCAAAATTGTTAAAACAGCATTAACTTTACGGTGTTGAACTGATATTAAAAGGCTTGTTAATTTATCAGTAAATTATGCTTAATATCACTATTCAATCTGTCGATAATACAATTTTGACGTTCACGGCGTTTAAAGATTATAATATACCGGCGCCGTCAGGCGGCGCCGATGTCGAGGGCGATAATTATCTTGTATTAAAGTTTGAGGATGAGGAAGATGCAATTTCTTATGCAGAGCAATTGGAAAACCTTTCGAATCAGTTAAATGATAAAAATACGCCGCAATATCAGGCTATAAACGATATAATAATATCCATCAGAAATGATGAGTTTGTTCAGGACTATTCGAGGTAAAAAGAACTAAAAAAATAAATGCTATGTTACGTATCAACATTACACCAACCGGTAGCACAAAGCTAACTTCAGCCGACTTTAAAAATTACAAGCTGCCTATTCCATCAAAAGGTATTAAGGAAAAGAAAAGAGCAACTGCGCTGATTTTTGATAATGAATATGAAGCTGTGGTTTACGCTGACCAACTTGAGGAAATTGTTACCACAACGAGTAAAACCTCTCCACTAAGGAGCACGCTGCGCGACCTGGTAACTACTATCCGTAATGACGATTCAATCAGGAATTACCTGGAATATTCCACTATTTACCAGTGGTTGAAAAACACGGTAAAAACTATCAGGATGAGAATAAAGCCCTCGCCTATTTCATAAACAGGTACGCACCGATTGTTGTAATAATATAAAAGCGAAAGCCGCCCCGGGATACATGGCGGCTTTCACTTTTATATGTTCGTTTAGGCTTTAAGCGTTTGGGTTATGTACCCATAGCTGCTTTTAATGCTGGCCATAGCATCCTTCGGCATATCATGCTCTACAAAAAAGTGCTGCATACCCGAGGTTGCTGCCGCTGCAAAAATCGGTTTAAAATCGATGGTTCCGCTGCCGGCAGGTAAAATGGTATTGTGTGATGCGTCCAGGTCTTTAACATGCCATAGCGGGAAACGCCCCGGGTGGTCTTTAAACATTTGCACGGGGTTCTGACCGCCTTTTATAGCCCAGGCAAGGTCGAGTTCCATTTTTACATTTTTGGCGTCTGTTTCAGTTAACAGCAGGTGATAAGGCACCTTGCCGTCTACAGCTTTAAACTCCATATCGTGGTTATGATAACAAAACTGCAGGCCTGCTTTTTTAGCAGCTTCGCCGGTTTTGTTAAGTGTGAGAAGCGTCTCCTTAATTTCCTCAAGCGTGCCGGTTGGCGCGTTAGCACAAACCAGGTATTTAAGGCCGCCTTCTGCCGCTTCGTCAACCAGTTGCTGCATATTGTCGCGCAGGTTTGCCATGGGCGGGATTACGATTGGTTTGCCATCAGCTCCTGCAGGCATCTTAGCGCCCTTCGGCAGTTTGAACGGTGCGCCAAGCACGTGATGCGATTTCCATTGCATGCCAAGGTCGTTTACCATCGCTTTAAAATCTTTTGGTTTCATGCCATAATAGCCGCCTTTTTTGCTGAACGCTGATTCCAGCTCTTTGTAGCCGACGCCGGCAATTTTGGTTAAGGTGCCTTTTACATCATCGTCAATAACTCCGAAAAATGTAAACAATTGCAGTCCTACCGGACGCGGTGCGAAGTTAGATAGTATTGAACCGGCCTTACTTGATAAAGCCAAACCGCCAAGCACCAGCGCCCCGGTACTTTGCAGAAATTTACGCCTGTTGTAGCTCATTTGTTTAGTTTAGTTGGTTTATTTTACTGTGGTATCGTAAATCTAAATCAATTAAATTGAATAAAGAAATTTATTGTGTCATTTATACACATTAAGTTTTGATGAGTGGTGAATAGAGGGCGGTGATTGGTTTTAAGCACGTCAATGTTGAGAAATAGAATTAATGGGTTAAGGCTTATATTTTTATCTTCGGCCGTACTCCGTTATTAATTGAAGATGCGTTTTAAGTCACTTGTACTAAGCTTTTTAACCGTTACCATTTTAACTATTGTTGGTTGTAAACAGAAACACGAACCACAACAAAACGATAATGGCAATATGCTGCTTGGCAACCCGAGTAATGCTACTGCAAATCCTGCTAATGCAGATAACTATCTCATCGACCATAAATATTATGTAGAAAGCTATAACAGGGACAAGGCAGAGCCTAATTGGGTAAGCTGGCATTTATGTGCAACTGATTTAGGCGAAACCGACCGTTTGAATAATTTCCGGCCTGATGAAACTTTGCCGGATGGTTGGTACGAAGCAGACAACAACAGCTACAAACGCAGCGGTTTCGATAAAGGCCACAACTGTCCCAGCGGCGACCGCACCAGCACCAGCGATGCTAATTCGTCTACATTTTTAATGGATAACATTATCCCGCAGGCTCCAAACAATAACCAGCATACCTGGGAGCATTTGGAAAGCTATTGCCGCAATAAAGTAAAACGTGGTAACGAAGTTTATATCATTATGGGCGCTTACGGCAGCGGTGGCACCGGGCGCAATGGCTTTGCCACGAATATTGATGATGGCCGCATTAATGTGCCTGCACATATCTGGAAAATAGTGGTAATTATTCCTGAGGGAGATGATGACCTCTCCCGGGTGGATGAAAATGCACAGGTAATTGCAATCGATACGCCGAACGATAACAATGTTTCCAACAATTGGATGGATTATGTGTGCACCGTAAAAAGTATTGAAAGCGCAACCGGCTACAACCTGCTTTCCGCCCTGCCACAGCCAGTTCAGGACGCGCTTGAAAGTAAACCATTCAGGGGTGGCAATTAAAACCCGTTTATTAATGCAGTGAAACGGTAATCAGCCCTGTCCACCCGGTTTGATGCGAAGCCCCCATGCCGCGGCCTGTATCCCCGTCAAAATATTCGTAAAATTGCAGGTAATCCTTAAAGTTAGGGTCGGTTTGAAGTTTATTAACATTGCCGAATATAGCGCGCCGACCGCTTTCATCAGGCAAAAACAAACGGGCCAAACGCCGGCTAAGCTCATTGCCGACGCCTTCGAGTGTCATAAAATCCCCCGAGCCTGTAGGGCATTCTATTTTAAAGTCATCACCATAAAATCGATAGAATTTATAAACGCTTTCAATCAGCAGGTAGTTTATCGGCAGCCATATCGGGCCGCGCCAGTTACTGTTGCCGCCAAACAGACCGCTGTCGCTTTCGGCCGGCGTATATTGTATACTAAATTGCATTCCGTCGATATTCACCTGGTAAGGATTATTTAAATGATACCTCGATACCGATCGGATGCCATAGTCACTCAAAAATTCATTCTCATCGAGCAGGTATTTCAACAGCGATTTCATCCTGTAACCGCGTAATAAGCTCACCAGGTGAAATCCCGGCGTTTTGGTTTCATTCCAGCGGGAAACCAGCGCAGCCAGGTCCGGCCTGTTTTCGGCAAACCATTTCATGCGGTTGCTGAATATCGCATTGTTGGTGATATCATCCTCGCTCAATACTTCCGCAGCTATCAGCGGTATAAGCCCAACAACGCTCCTCACCCGCATCTTTTGGCTGCTGTTATCGGGCAGGCGCAACTGGTCGTAAAAAAAGCCATCTGCATCATCCCAAAGGCCTTCGTTATTCTCGCCAATGTTTGAAATAGCGCCGGCGATATAAATAAAATGCTCGAAGAACTTACTGGCGATATCACGGTAAGCATTATTAGTTTCGGCCAGCTCAGTAGCTATCCGCAGCAAATTAAGCGAATAGATAGCCATCCAGCTCGTACCATCAGCCTGTTCCAGGTGTTCCCCCATAGGCAGTCGGGCGTTCCGGTCAAAAACGCCGATGTTATCCAGTCCTAAAAAGCCGCCCTCAAAAATATTATTCCCCGACTGGTCTTTACGGTTTACCCACCAGGTAAAATTCAGCATCAGCTTATGAAAAATCCTTTCGAGGAAATAAGTATCACCTTTACCGGTTGTTGCTTTATCCTGCTGATAAATCTTCCAGGTAACCATGGCATGAACCGGCGGGTTGGTATCATTAAAGTCCCATTCATAAGCGGGCAATTGTCCGTTGGGATGCATATACCAATCCCTTATCAGCAGCGTTAACTGACTTTTGGCGAAAGTCATATCCACTTTAGCCAGGGGAATGCAATGAAATGCAAGGTCCCACGCGGCAAACCAGGGATATTCCCACTTATCGGGCATGGAAATAATATCCCGGCAATTAAAATGTGTCCATTTACCGTTTCGGGCGTTTAGCCGTTCTTTAGGAGGAGTAGGTTGCGAGGGGTCGCCATGCAACCAATGGTTGATATCATAATAATAAAACTGCTTGTTCCATAACATGCCTGCCAGGCCCTGTCGCTCAACCAACGCTTTATTCGGGTCGCCACCGGCCTGGCTTATCCCATTATAAAATTCATCGGCTTCGGATTTACGTGTGTTGAATAGCTTATCAAAATCATCAAAACCGTTGCTTGCATCTGCCGAAAGACGCAGGCGCAGCGTAACGCTTTGTTTGGCCGGCACATTTACATCAAAATTGACCGCAGCCTTTGTACCGGTTTGTTTGGGATTGATGGTGTTGGCGCCGTGCACTACATAATCGTTTATGCCGTCTTTATGATATTTATGACAATCATCAGCGCCATATAATCTTTGTGCATTGGTTTCATTATCGCAAAACAGCAATTCCGGTTCTCCCTCAGCATTCAGCCATAATTGCCCGAGCTGTTCATGATAAACCTCGATGACACCGTGCGAATCGGCGGTTAACTCCGGAGTATAATTATCATACCCCCAGGCCCATGTATTGCGGAACCATATTGTAGGCAGCACATTCAGAACCGCGTCCTGATCGCCGCGATTATGTACAGTTATTTTAATAAGGATATCCTGCGGGGAGTTTTTGGCGTACTCTATAAATATATCGAAGTACTCATCTTTATCGAATATGCCGGTGTCTATCAGCTCAAATTCAGGCTGATAGCGGCCGCGGGCCTTATTTTCGTTAACCAACCAGGCGTACGGGTATTCGCGCTGCGGGTATTTATACAGCATTTTCTGGTACGAATGCGTAGGGGTATTATCAAGATAATAATACAGTTCCTTCACATCCTCCCCATGATTGCCTTCGGGATTGCTGAGGCCAAAATACCGCTCTTTAATAATCGGGTCTTTCTTATTCCAAAATGCCACGGCAAAGCACAACAACTGCTCATTATCGCAAATACCGCCGATACCTTCCTCGCCCCACCGATAGGCCTTGCTCCGCGCCATGTCGTGGGTGATGTAGTTCCATGCATCGCCATTAGCGCTGTAATCTTCGCGCACGGTTCCCCATTGGCGGTCA
>JAZJZL010000014.1:36849-135291 GCA_040389845.1 Bacteroidota bacterium | reverse complement strand
GGTTACGCCAAGCGCTTTGCACGATGTGAGCTCATTTACGCTGATATCTTCAAAGCCCAGGTTTTTAAAACCTTTTACGCTTTCGGCCGTAACGTTCATTGATTTTAGGGAGCTGAGCTGGTTAACGGTCAGGTTTTTCAATCCCGCATTCTCAAAGCTTTTAACAAAATCACCGGTGATGCCTAAGGCCTTCAACGAGCTCAGGTTATTTACTGATAAATCTTTAAAGCCCAGCGCCTGGAAGCCACGGATAAAGTCTGGGGTGATATTTAGTGATTTTAGCGTTGAGAGCTTATTTACCGTTAAATCTTTAAAGCCAAACGGCTCATAGCTTTTGATGAACTCCGGCGTTATATTTAAGGACCTCATGGTCGACAGCTGATTAACGCTCAGGTCTTTGTAACCAATTGCCTCAAAGGTCTTGGCATATTCGGGTGTGATGTTAAGTGCTTTTAGGCTTTCCAGGTTATTTGGTGTTAAGTCCTTAAAGCCCATCGCCTTATAGCCCTTTATAAATTCAGGGGTAATGCCCAGCGATTTGAACGATGAAAGCTGGTTTACAGTCAGATCATTATAGCCTATTTCTCTAAAGCTTTTTACATATTCGGGTGTGATGTGCAGCGCCTTTAAAGTAGTCAGCTGGTTATACGAAATGTTTTTATAACCGATGGCAGCGAACGAATGCACGAAGCTGGAATCGATATTCATGGCTTTGTAGCTCGATATCTCGTTTGCGGATGGCATGCTGTCTTCTTCACCTTTTCCGTCCTTTAGCTTTGCTTTTTTCAGGCTGGCTATGTATGCGCCGGTTATATGCTGCGCTTTAAAGCTGATGAGCTGGTTAAAGGTGATATCCTTGTATCCGGCTTTGCGGATCTCGTCTACATAAGCCGCGTCAACATGCATGGCTTTGCCCGATACCAGCTCGTTTGGCGTGATATCGCTAAAGCCATTAGCCCTCCACATTTTGATATACGGCTCATCAACTTTTAATGCCGCCATCGATATGATGTTGTTTTTTGACAGTTCTTTAAAACCGTTTCGCTTTACCATGGCTATGTATTCTTTATTCACATTCATCGTGAAGAAAGCGAAGGAATCGTCATCGTCGCCGTCCATTTCGGTGACACCCTGTTGTTTTAAGTACTCAACAAAGCTTTTATCGGCAGTAAATTTGTAATGTCCATAACCTTCGTTACCTTCAAACTTGCCGTTAAAAGTAACCGAGCCGGCTTCACGCTTTAGTGTAAAATCACCTTTCCCGCTTCGCGGCAGGTTTGGGAAATCGCTTATAGGGAAGGTATTACTGTTCGACCAATTGTGCTCGTCGTCTTCGTTTCCTCTAAACTCGATGTTTATTTTTTCGCCTTTTATCGTAGCAAACCAAACTCCCTCGGTGCGGTCGATTTGATGATGGCGGATACTGTTTGCTTTTGCTTTGGTTTTGGCAGATGCCTGGCTGTAGGCTACAGGATTATTAAGTGCACAGGCCAAAATGCCGATAAGCGGCACCAGGAAGAAATACTTCCACATGATATGCAGGTTTGATTTTTTAGCGTTCATCATAACTATGCGTTTTTTAAGTAATGATTGGTTATAGTTGGTAGTGATGCCCAGCGACAGGTGCGGCGCCGAAACTTTCAGCAGGCTCATCTGGTAGCTTTCGCGCTCAATATCTTTATGGCCGAGCACGGCATCGTCGGTTAAAAATTCGAGGTTTTTTTCAAGTTCGGTGCGGTAATACCACGCAAAAGGGTTGAACCATTGCAGCACCAAAACAAGTTCAGCAATCAATATATCGACGCTATGCCCTTGCTGTATGTGTATTTTCTCATGCAGTAAAATCTGGCTGTAGGTATCCCAGTCGTATTTTTCGGGGTTGATGAAAATGTTGTTGCCGAAAGAACAAGGGGCTTTATCACCGCTAAGCTCGATAATGCGGAACCTCCCATCCCTTATCACGGGTTTGGTATAAGCCTGGTACAACAATACCACTATCTGTAGCAGCAGGTTCAAACCAAAGGCAGCTACGCCAATCCAATATAGATAAAAGAGCCATTTAACTGCAGTTTGCCATAAGGGGGTACTTGTTTCCGGCGCGGGTGTTTTAACCGATGCCAGGTGGTTTGCCGGTTTTAGCTGCGGTTCGCTTTGCAGATTAGGGGCAGGGGCGGTTTTTATTGCTTCCTGTTTTGGCAAGGTGATAACCTGATTTTCGTTTACGATTATCAGTTCGTCTTCCTTTGATGGGGCGACAGATTGTCTTACCGGACTGTTCCTTAAAGCCCATTGCTGCGGAATTGGTATAAGCGGCAATGTAAACGACAGGGCGAGGCAAAAAACCAGCACCAGGCGGTTCAGCTTATAAAATGTTTCCCTTTGCAGCAGTACCTTATAAAAAATAAGGCAAACCGATATCAATACGGCAACGTGCAGTACATATGGTATCATTTCTTTTGTGATTTAATGAGGTTTATAATTTCGTTCAGTTCTTCTTCGGATATCTTTTGTTCTTTAGCAAAAAAAGCAAGCATGCTGGGGTAGGAGTTGTCGAAATAATCTTTAACAATGTCCTTCATCGCGTGTTGTTGGTAAGTGTCTTTTGATACTACCGGGTAATAGCGGAAAATATTACCGATTACTTCATGGCCCAGGAAACCTTTATCTTCCAATATCTTAACCATTGTTGCTACGCTGTTATAGTGGGGCTTAGGGTCGGGCAGCTCATTAATGATTTCTTTTATAAAAGCATTTTCAAGCTGCCACACTGCCTGCATTATCTGTTCTTCTCTTTTCGCCAATTTTTGCATGATGGTATTATTTTTTTGTAAAGGTTATACTAATTTATTAGTATTGCAACTAATTGATTAGGATTATTCCTAATTTAATAGGATTAAAAATATAATTGGCTGATTTTCAGGTGAAAAAAATTAATCAGGATTAAAGAGAACCGGGATTAGTGGATTTTACAGATTAATACGGATGCAAATGAACCTGGATTAATCAGATTTTACGGATTAAAGACGAACCGGGATTAATCGGATTTTACAGATTAAAGACGGATGCAAATTAAAAAGGTGACAAGGTTTGTAATATTTTATAATCCTTATCCCGGCAGCATCTGTCAAAATCCCTAAAATCCACTTAATCCAGGTTCCGGTTATCACTGTACGGAGGCGGACAGTTTTATATCACAATCGAACGTACGTTAAATAGGCATATATTATAAATAATTGACAATTAACAAATTATAAAAACGGCACAATTTTAGTAAGTGCCCAATCAAATCTTTTATCATGATAAAAAATTATTTGCTGATAGCATTCAGAAACCTTAAAAAGAATAAGGCTTTCTCTTTTATCAATATCGTTGGCCTGGCCATCGGGATGGCAGCGAGCCTGCTGATAATTCAATATGTAGTATTTGAATTAAGCTACGACGATTTCCACGCCAAAAAAGAGCGCGTTTTCCGCGTTGGGCAGGATAGATTTAATAACGGGAAACTAAGCACCCAATGGGCAGGCGGTGCTTTTGCCGTAGGATCGAAGTTCAAGCAGAATTTCCCGGAGATAGAAGATTACGTAAAAATAGTAGGGGCAGGCTCGGTGTTGGCAATATACCAGGAGCAGCGGCTAACCATGCAGAAGGTTTACTTTACAGGGCAATCGTTTTTTAACGTTTTTAGCTACCCGCTTATCAGCGGCGACCCGAAGACGGCTTTAAAAGAACCATTTTCAATTGTACTGACCGAGTCGGGCGCGAAAAAGCTTTTCGGTAAAGATAACCCTATTGGCAAGCTGGTTGATTTTGGTTACAACAACCAGCCGGTTAAAGTTACCGGCGTTATGAAGGACTATCCTGCCAACACCCATTTTAAATCGGACGTATTGTTGTCGTACGCAACTTTATTGAAATTTGCAGGGCCTAAAAACGACATCGACAATGCCTGGCGTAATGATGGCTGCTTAACCTATCTTTTGCTAAGGCCGGGAACAGACCCCAAAGCCTTGCAGGCAAAATTTGTTCCTTATGTAAATAAAGAATATGCGCAGTTTAAAGGCTCGGGCGATGGCGCAACTTATTACCTGCAGCCGCTGGAAAGCATTCACCTTAAATCGCACCTGATGCTGGAAGCTGAACCTAACGGTGATGGAAAATCTGTTTACCTGCTGATGGGTATCGCCATATTTGTAATCGTTATCGCCTGGATAAATTATATCAACCTGGCCACAGCACGCGGTATTGGCCGCGCTAAAGAAGTTGGCGTGCGCAAAACGTTGGGCTCGGCAAAAAGTCAGCTTATCTCACAGTTTATGATAGAGGCCATGCTGCTGAATGGCCTGGCGATAGTAGCGGCTATCGGCCTTATTATAATATTCATACCCGTATTTTCCGCCATATCCGGTCAGTATTTAAGTCTTACTTTGCTGGCGGAACCTGCGTTTTGGCTGGGAGTGATTGCATTATTTGTGTTAGGCTCTTTCTTTTCGGGCTTTTATCCAGCCATCGTACTCTCTAATTTCCGCCCGGTTGAGGTGATGAAGGGTAAACTATCAGCTTCGCCGCGTGGCATATTGCTGCGCAAAGGGATGGTGGTATTCCAGTTTTTCGCTTCTATATTTTTACTGATAGGCTCGCTTACTGTTTATAAGCAGGTGAATTTTATGGAAACACAAAGCCTTGGTATCAATATAAACCAAACGTTAGTTATAAAGCCGCCCTTAGCCAAGGTCGACTCTTTTTACCGTAGCATGAGCTCGTTTAAAAACGAAAGCCTGCGTAATGCAGCCGTTAAAAGCGTTACAGTCTCAACGTCTATTCCCGGTGAGGCAGTTGACTGGAATGCCGGCGGCATCAAGCTGGTAGGAACACCCGAATCAGAAGGCAAGCAATACCGTATTATCGGAGGCGATTTTGATTATTTAAAAGCATTTGGCGCCAAATTGATAACCGGACGTATCTTCTCAAAGGATTTTTTAACAACAGATCCGCACACCGTGGTGATGAACAAAAAAGCTACCGAAACAATGGGCTTTGCCAAACCGGAACAGGCTATAGGTAAACGCATCGATTTCTGGGGCGATGTTTACACTATTATCGGCGTGGTAGAAAACTACCACCAGCAATCGCTGCACGATGCTTATGATGCGCTGATATTCCGATGCATACCCGATGTGAGGGGTAATGTTTCAATAAAAATAAGCACTGCTAACCTGCCGCAAACTATAGCCGCATTGAAAGCCAACTGGGCAACCTTCTTCCCCGGCGACCAGTTTGATTACTTCTTCCTCGATCAGCATTTTAACGAGCAATACCACGCCGACAGGCAATTCGGACAAGTGTTTGCTGCTTTTACCGGCATCGGTATTTTTGTTGCCTGCCTGGGATTATTTGGCCTGGTATCGTACACTATTGTACAGCGTACAAAAGAAATCGGCATACGTAAAGTGCTGGGCGCATCGGTAAATGTTATCCTTAAACTCTTATATACCGATTTTGCGAGGTTAATTCTTATCGCATTTGTATGTGCAGCCATGGCAGGTTGGTACGCAGCACATCGCTGGCTTGAAACCTACGCCTTCCGCATCGATATCACCTGGACGTTATTCGTATTTCCGTTTATCGCGGTAATACTGGTAGCATTCGCGTCCATATCGTACCTGAGCATTAAAGCAGCTTTGATGAACCCGGTGAAGAGTTTGAAGACGGAGTAGGAGGAGCAGTTTACAGTAGGCAGTAGGCAGTAGGCAGTTTTGTGAAGCTGCTATGAACCACGAACCATTAACTATGAACTAATCATGATACGAAACTATTTAAAAGTAGCCTGGCGCAGCTTGCTGTATAACAAGATACAAACCCTCATCAATGTTGCCGGCCTGGCTACGGGCCTGGCCTGCAGCATATTTATTTATCTATGGATTGCAAATGAATATCACATTGATTCCGCGCAGCCTTCAAACCTCTACCGTATTTATGAGCGCCGTTTGGTCGACCACAAACTGGAAGGTTCATACGACACGCCGGGTGTGCTGGCCGACGCATTAAAGCGGGGAATGCCGGAAGTACAATATGCCACCACTATGGCGTTTGGAGAGACCAGTACTTTCCAGGTGGGCGAGCATGTGCTTAAAGAACAGGGAAATTCGGCCGGGGCGGATTATTTCAAGATGTTTAACCGCCCATTGCTGGAGGGGAACGCAGGCAGCGCACTAAACTCGCCTGTAGCAATTGCCATATCGCGAAAAATGGCGGTTGATTTCTTCGGAAGCCCGAAAAAAGCCATTGGCAACACTATCCGTTATGAAAACTCGACAGACTTTAAAGTAACAGCAGTATTTGAAGACTTGCCGGCGAGCGAATCACAACACTTTGATTTCCTCACCAATTGGCAATTTTTCCAGGCCCGAAATACCTGGACCCGGGAATGGGGCAACCAGGGGCCGCCTACATTTATAATGCTGCGGCCGGATGCAAATCCCGAAGCGGTTAATGAAAAGATTGCCCGGTTTATGGATCAATACAGTCACGTCGACCGTAAAACCAGCACCTATATTATTGACCTTGCGATACAACCGTTCCGGGAATTTTACTTGCATGGCAACCTGCAAGGCGGTAAAGCTTCCGGCGGAAGGATAGAAGAGGTGCGTTTGTTTGGCGTTGTGGCCGTTTTCATCCTGCTGATGGCTTGTATAAATTTTATGAATTTAAGCACGGCCCGCTCGATGAAACGCGCGAGGGAAATAGGCGTGCGCAAAGCGGTGGGTGCACTCCGTACTTCACTGATAACTCAGTTTATTATAGAGTCGGTATTGGTTACTTTCCTGGCAGTTAGCGCCGCGTTGGTGATAGTATTATTACTGATGCCCTACTTTAATCAGCTTACTGGTAAACAATTAACTTTGCCCTTTTATAGTCCGGCATTTTTAGCTGGCGTTGCAGGTTTAACCTTATTTACAGGCTTGTTAGCAGGAAGCTATCCGGCATTAGTGCTTTCCGGTTTCAATCCTATAAGAGTTCTCAAAGGCTCTCTATCCGCAACACCCGGTGGCGCGGGGCTGCGCAAGGCTTTGGTTATTTTCCAGTTTACCATGTCGGTTGTGCTTATCATCGCTACTATACTCGTTTCACGGCAGATTGACTTCATTCGTTCGCAAAACCTGGGCTACGAAAAAGCCAATTTGGTTTATTCACCGCTTGAAGGCGACCTCGGCAAACAATATCATGCGTTCAGGAATGAAGCGCTCGCACTGCCGGGTATTGAAGCGATAACACATATTAATAAACAACCAGTCAATATTTACGGCAGCAGTGCCGCTGTGTACTGGATAAATAAAGACACCACTCAAAATATATTTTTCACCAATCTGTCGGTAGGGTACGACTATCTGAAAACCATGAAGATTAAATTGGTTGCCGGCAGGGAGTTTTCGCACGATTATCCTTCAGATACATCTGCCTACATCTTAAACGAAACAGCGGCCAGGGTTACCGGCTATAAAGACCCGATAGGGCAGCCGTTCACCATGTTTGGCAGAAGAGGAAAGATTGTTGGCGTAGTAAAAGATTTTCATTTTCATTCACTTCACGAAGAGATTAGCCCGATGGTGATCACCGCGGGAGAAAATGAACAATCCGGCGTATTGGTGGTGAGGATAAGCCCGGGTAAAACTAAGGTTGCTTTGTCGTCGCTCAACCGTTTGGCCAGGCGGTTCAATCCTGCTTTCCCACCGGTATTTTATTTTGTAGATGAAGAATATCAGAAATTATACGCGGGGGAGCAGGTTATCGGGAAGCTGGCCGATGTTTTCGCGGTATTGGCAATTTTTATATCGTGCTTAGGCTTGCTGGGCCTTGCCATGTTTACGGCAGAGCAGCGCACGAAGGAGCTGGGCATCCGGAAAGTATTGGGCGCAAGCGTGGGCTCGCTGTTTTCGCTGCTTTCCGTTCAGTTTCTCAGGCTGATAATTATCGCGCTGCTTATAGCGACGCCATTGGCCTGGGTGGGTATTCATAGCTGGCTGCAGGGATATGCTTATCGTACCCCAATGCAATGGTGGCTGTTTTTATTAGCTGATGGAGGCGTTATTTTTATTGCATTAGCAACGGTTAGCGTTCAGGCTATAAAGGCGGCTTTGGTAAATCCGGTTAAAAGTTTAAAGGCGGAATAGAAGAGCAGTTGGCAGTAAATAAAAGGCCTGCGTAGTGGGTTCCTCTCTTGAGAGGGACAGGGGTGTGTTAGCCCCATGCGTAACCGCGATACTTTTCCACGAAGCTAATACAGCGAAATAATTCCCTGGATATTTAAACTCAAATATTATAAACAATGTATGAAAATCCTCTTGTTCGCGATTCTTACGGTTTTGAACATATCCATAGCCTATGCACAACAAATAACCAATACTGAAAAGAAATCTGCCATAGATACGTTACTCTCAAAAATAGAGAGCCACTATGTTTACCCTGATGTAGCGAAAAAGATGGCGGACGCCGTACGTAGACGAATGCGGGCGCATGCCTATGATACCGTGAGTAATGGGATTATATTGGCAAAAATGCTCTCTGAAGACTTGCGCTCTGTTAGTCACGATGGACACCTTGGGGTAGATTATTCGGCTAATGTTATCCCTGAGGAGGCGCCGGGCACACCTCCGTCACAGCAAGTGATAGATGACTTCCGCAAGCGGGGCGCTGGTGACAATTTCGCCTTTCGCAAACTGGAGATATTTGAGGGGAATATAGGCTACCTAAAGCTCAATATTTTCTGGCCGGGAGATTGGATAAAGGAAACAGCGGCAGGGGCTATGGCGATGCTTGCCAATTCAGACGCAATTATTATTGACCTTCGCGATAATCACGGCTTTGCACCTGACGGCGTGATACTGGTGGAAAGCTACTTTTTTAAAGATGAAACCCACATGACCGACCAGGTGAACAATGATGAACATACTACACGCCAGTATTGGACGCTCCCTGCAGTTCCCGGTAACCGTTTGTCTGACAAAAAACTTTACCTGTTGGTCAGTCACGATACATTTTCGGCTGGCGAGGATTTTGCTTACAATATGCAGGCACAAAAGAGAGCGACAGTTATCGGGGAAGCCACCGGGGGCGGAGCGCACGGTACCCGACCGTATCGCATCAATAGTCATTTTAGTGCCGGTATTCCTTTTAGTTATTCCATCAATCCCATAACGCACGCCGACTGGGAAGGCAAGGGTGTGCAACCTGACATCGTCGCGGCAAAAGAACAAGCTTTGCTGGTAGCAGAGATAACCGTCATTAAAGACATGACTGCATCGGCTAAAGATGAAAACCGAAAAAAATATCTTGAGAATTTGATAACGCAAAAAGAAAAGGAATTAGAAGCTATGAAGGCGAAGTAAGGTTTGGTAGGATACGTTGTTGTAATATTCGTCTAATTGGTTTGACACTGTCGCGCTGATTGCAGGAATTTTTATTTTCCCTGTAACCTTATTTTATCGCTGAAGTATTTAAGCATAATTAGCCATTAATAACCACCGACCAACCCTCCAATCATGTTAAAAAACTACATCAAAACCGCCTGGCGTAATTTGTTAAAGAACAAATTTTACTCACTCATCAACATTGCCGGTTTAACCGCCGGACTAGCCATTGGCATCCTGGTATTATTATGGGTGCAGGACGAGTTGAGCTTTGATAGTTTTCATAAAAAGACACCTGATATCTACCGGCTGGAGCTTTTTGGCGGTACGGGTGTTAACCGGCAAATTTTTACGGTTGGAGTGGCGCCTATAGGGCCGTTTTCCAAACAAACTTTACCCGAAGTAAAGGACTACGTTCGCCTTACCGGGAATTATGATTATTCGCTTTATAAATACCAGGATAAGGTTTTCGGCGACTTGTGGGGCACATATGCCGACCCATCCTTCTTTTCAATTTTTGATTTTAATTTGATAAGGGGTGATAATAAGAAGCCGTTTGCTGATGATGAGTCGGTTGTCATCACCCAAAAAACCGCCCGCAAATTCTTCGGCGATACCGACCCGATTGGCAAGGTAATTTCCGGTGATGGAAAAGCCAACTTTACGGTAAGCGGTGTTATTGCCGATTTCCCCAAAAATTCCAGCTTTCAATACGACATGCTGATGCCTATCAGCCGGCATTTTAAAGCATTACTTGCCCAGCACGACGACAGGAGCAACAATTTCAGCTACCTGGATTACCAAACTTATTTATTGCTTAAGCCCAATGCAGATTTAAAGAAACTGGTTGTGCAGATAAGACAGGTGCACCTAAACCATAAACCGGATGATACCGATGCCGAATACCTGCTGCTGCCCTTATCCAAAATGCATTTGTATAAAGCTGATATGAGCGATAACGGTATATCAACCGTAAGGATATTCATTATCATCGGCGTGTTGATATTGGTGATCGCCTGTATTAATTATGTAAACCTGTCTACCGCAAGGGCTATGCTGCGCTCGAAAGAGATAAGCATGCGAAAAATTATAGGCGCTGCAAAAATGCACTTGTTTATGCAGTTCATTGTGGAGACTGCACTGCTGTTCTCAATGGCGACAGCGCTTGCAATCGCGCTCATATATATTTTGATGCCGGGCTTTAACCAAATAGCGGGTAAACAAATGAGCTTTGACCTGGCGGATTATCACATCTGGCTGACCTTATTTTCTGCAATAGCCGGAACATTGACCTTATCCAGCATTTACCCGGCGCTGCTCCTGTCATCTTTCGAACCGTTAAAGGCGCTCAAAGGTAAGATATCAGCGGGTATTGGTGATGTTTTGTTCCGTAAGATATTGGTAGTAACACAGTTTTCGTTTTCGATTATCTTAATTATCGGGACTATTATTATAACCAGCCAGTTAAAGTATGTGCGGCAGCAGGGAGCAGGATACGATAAAGAATACGTAATATCATTATGGATGCGTGATATGGCCGGTCACTATGAAGCGGCAAAATCTGAGTTATTGACCAGTCCGGCGATAAAAGCGGTGACCCGTTCCAACCAAAACATTATTAACTACTTCGGCTTTACCGGTGATGTGGATTGGGATGGGAAGGGCCCAAAGGACAATGTTATTATGCATCCTATAGTGGTGGATAAAGATTTGATTTCGTTCTTTAAAATGAAATTGGTAGACGGCTCATCCTTCGCAGGCACTAAAGCCGATTCCCTGCATTTTATACTCAATGAAACTGCCATAAAACAAATGGGTATTAAAAACCCTGTTGGTAAACGTTTCAGGATGCAGGACAGGAACGGTACGATAATCGGTGTAGTGAAAGACTTTCATTATTCATCGATGAAAGAAAAAATTGCCCCGTCGATATTCTGGTATGTTCCGGCTATTATGAACAGGATGTATGTAAAGACCACGGCGAGGGATGCGCCTAAGGCTATTGCTGCTATCCAGAAACAGTTTAAAACATATAATGGCCAGTATCCTTTTAGCTATGCCTTCCTTGACGATGTGTTCAACAGCATTTACCAAAGCGAGCAGCGCCAGGGAACGTTATTTACTGATTTTGCCGCTATTGCCATATTTATTTCCTGCCTTGGCTTATTAGGACTTGCGGCTTATACTGCACAAGTCCGTATCCGTGAAATCGGCGTACGTAAAGTACTTGGCGCCAGCGTGAGCGGCATAGTAGGCTTGCTGGCAAAGGATTTTATGAAACTGGTCGGTATAGCGATTCTAATCGCAACACCTGTGGCCTGGATAGCCATGCACAAATGGCTGGAAGCTTTTGCCTACCGGATAGATATAAGTGCGTGGGTATTTGTAGCTTCCGGATTGATTGCAGTGCTGATTGCCTTTGCAACTATTAGCTTTCAAACTATCAAAGCGGCATTAGCCAATCCGGTGAAAACACTGCGAAGCGAATAGGTTGGTTTGTCAGAAACTTACGAAGTTTTAAAAACTTCGTAAGTTTTCGTCCGATGTTTATTTCTTCTTTTCAATATTTGGTAAAAAGGCCGTTAATATCCCTATAAGTGGCAGAAACGCGCAAACTTCAAACACAAAGGTAATGCTGGTATTATCGGCAAGTTTGCCCAGCAAAGCGGAGCCCAGGCCGCCCATACCAAACGCCAGACCGAAGAATAGACCTGACACCATGCCAACTTTACCGGGCATCAGCTCATGTGCATAAACAACAATTGCCGAAAATGCCGATGCGATAATTACGCCGATGATAATCGCCAAAACTATCGTCCAGCCGAGAGGTACATAGGGCAGCAACAGTGTAAAGGGTGCGGCGCCTAATATTGAAAACCAAATAACGGTTTTACGCCCGAACTTATCGCCCATAAAACCACCTATCAGGGTGCCGGCAGCCACTGCCGCCAAAAACACAAACAGGTAGAGCTGCGACTGCTGTATAGTGACGTTGAATTTATGTATCAGGAAGAAAGTAAGATAATTAGTCATGCTGGCGAGGTAAAAAAACTTGGAGAATATCAGCATCATCAGCACACCAAGTGACGCCCATAGTTTCCTGCCCGTCACCGGGGCTGTGGCCTGTTTAGCGGAAGCATTTTTAGTATGCGTAACCAGGTAGTTTTTATACCATCCGCCTATAAATCCTAATATAACTATGCCAATCACCGCAGCAACGGTAAACCAAACGATATTCTGCTGTCCGTACGGCGCAACGATAATAGCTACCAGTAATGGCCCGATGGCGCTGCCCGCATTACCGCCCAATTGAAATATGGACTGCGCCGTACCTTTTTTGCCGCCCGCCGCCACGTGCGCTAAACGCGATGACTCCGGGTGAAAGATAGAAGAGCCTATACCCATCATGGCAACTGCACCGAGCAGTTCCAAAAAGCCGGGCGCTTTTGCAAGCATAATAACTCCCAGCATGGTAACGGTCATACCAATAGCCAGCGAAAACGGCCTTGGCTTGCGGTCGGTGATGAACCCCACGACGGGCTGCAGCAAGGACGCAGTTACCTGGAAGGTGAAAGTAATCAAGCCGATTTGCGAGAAGCTTAGCTTATAATGCTGTTTGAGCAGCGGATATACCGAGGTAATGATAGACTGTATCATATCATTTAAAAAATGACCGATACTAATAGCGAAAAGAATCCCGTACAGTGTTTTTTGAACTAATTGTTTCGGGTCCTGGATGGCGGTTGATTCCATTTGATAGTTTGTGATTAGGGACAATTCCCGGCAATAGGGGCGCTGCAAAAATGCGATTTCTAAAAGCTGCACACTAAATAATTATCAAATATTACGGTAATATTAAATTTGCACTTCCGGAAACCCGGCGCTACAAAAAATGTTATATCTTTTGTAACGGAATGATTACTTTCGGAGTCGATTAAAAACCGGAATCAATAATATTTAATATGCAGGGTGTTAGGTTTTTAAACATCCTGGTAAGCAGGCTTGCATGAGGATTTTTCTTTTTATTCTAACTTTTTTTGCTCTTACAATCATTGCAACGCCGCTTTTAGCCCAGCAGAGCCCTGTGCCTATTAAGAGGATCCCGATGAAACATCATGCTGTTGTAAAAGACACCATCCGCATCGATACACTTGCAAGGCCGCCGAAAGTTCCGCTCTCCGGACAAAAAGACATTGGCGATGTATTGTCCAAACTCTTTCACAGTAAAGAAACGCCCGCAGTTGATACCATTACCTCCAAACCGGAAATTTCGATAGCCCCGGCTATTGGTTATACTTTGTTATCAAAATTTGCTTTGGTGCTGTCGGGAAATGCAATTTTCAAAACAGCGCCACAATCGCGTATCTCAACCGTAATCGCCAGTACATCCTATACACAAAACAAGCAGTTTACCCTGCCAATTCAAACCAATATCTGGAGCAAGGACAACAACTACAATTTTGTGGGGGAGTATATGTATTATAAATACCCACAAAGCAGCTACGGCCTCGGCAGTAATTCAAATATCAAGAATGTAGACCCGATGGATTACTCCTACCTGAAGTTTTATCAAACAGTATTGAGGCGGGTAAGCGGCAACCTTTATATGGGGCTTGGCTATATTTTCGATTCACATTGGAATATCTCAGATAAAGGCAACACAAACGGAACGCCTGACGACTATGCCGCATACGGCAAGCGTTCGCATACGGTGGCATCAGGGTTAACCCTTAATATGGTGCTCGACTCGCGCGATAATGGCATCAATCCCATGAAAGGCGGCTATGCAGCCCTCCAGTATCGCGACAACTATGAATTTTTTGGCAGCAGTACACCCTGGCGTTCGCTTATTGTGGATATACGCAAGTATTTCCGCATTCCCGAAAACTCAGATAACGTACTAGCCCTCTGGAACTACGATTGGGTAGTGCTGAGCGGGCGACCCGAATACCTGGATTTGCCCAGCACGCAATGGGATGGCAATACCGCAACCGGACGCGGCTATATTCAAGGCAGGTTCCGCGGTGCACAAATGATATACGCAGAAGCAGAATACCGCTTTAAGATAACCCATAACGGCTTGCTTGGTGGCGTGGTGTTCCTTAATGGGGAGTCATTCTCGGCAGCACCCGGCACCGGCCTGCAACGGATACAACCCGGCTACGGCCCCGGCCTGCGTTTAAAGCTCAACAAAACATCAAATACGAACATTACCATCGATTACGGCTTTGGCAGACAAGGCTCAAATGGTTTGTTTATCGACATAGGGGAAGCGTTTTAGCGTCCTTTTAAACTTACGAAGTTTTTAAAACTTCGTAAGTTTTGCCGCAGCCTCTTCCTGACTTTCCGACTTTCTGATTTTTCGAACACCTCCCTGTTAAAATTTGTTAAATAACTGTTAATCAATGTTAAGGCTATTTTTTTGATGGAAGCATAAGGATAAGTTTGTCTCAACAAATCAAACCCGCTTCATGATAAAAAACTATTTCAAAATCGCCTGGCGTAATCTTATCCGTCACAAAAGTTTTTCGTTTATCAATATCGGCGGACTGTCAATCGGCATTGCTGCTTGTTTGCTCATCTCGCTGTATGTGCATTACCAGTTAAGTTTCGACGGAGCAAACACTAAAAAAGACAGGATACTGCGGGTTAGCAACCTGATGCACACGCCCGAGAAAGATAATATCAATATGGCACTGTCGCCCGAATTGCTTGGAACAACGCTAAGGCAAAGCTACCCTGAGGTACAGACCGCAGTACGATTTGCGCCTACTAAAGGCGTGATAAAACTTAACGGACAGGTATTTAAGGAAGATGATATCTATACGGCTGACGCCAATATATTCGATGTTTTCGATTACAAGTTTGCAGAGGGTAGCCCGGCTGATGCACTTACCGATTTGCATGGCCTCACACTCACCAAAAGCACGGCGATAAAATATTTTGGCAAGGGCAGTGCGCTTAATAAAACTATTATTTGCAATGGGAAGCCTTACCGGGTAGCCGCCGTGCTGGAGGATTTACCCGAAAATTCCGACCTTAAATTTACGGTGCTGCTGCCTGCCGAGTTTTACAAAACTACCAGCTGGCTCGAAGACGATTTTTCGGTTTACACTTATGTACTGTTTAAGCAAAAGCCTAACATCGCTGCTTTCAAAAGGAAGCTGGCCGAATTTTCAAGGAAGACCATTCAGCTTGAATTGAATAAAATTGGTGCGACTAAATATTCCATGGAGTTTGATGCCGAGCCATTAGCCAATGTGCATTTCAGCGTTGGCAAGTTGGGGGATACACCAAAAGGGGATAAACAACTGGTTTACATTTTTTCAATCCTGGCAGCAGTTATTCTATTTATAGCACTGTTAAATTATATCAACCTGTCAACTGCGCGTGCGGCGGACCGGGCTAAAGAAGTAGGGGTGCGTAAGGTAAACGGTGCGCTGCAGGCAAGCCTCATCCGCCAGTTTTTGTTCGAATCTTTTTTTGTTACCCTGATTGCGCTGGTAATAGCCATCGGATTAAGCCTTGCTTTGCTTCCACTTTTAAATAACCTGCTGCAAATAAAAATTTCGTTTTTCAGTTCGGGCGCTACTTTCGCATTTATCTGCGGGTTAGTTTTGGCCTCGTCTTTACTAACCGGCTTGTACCCGGCATTTGTGCTTTCGGCTTTTAAACCTGTTACCGCTTTAAAGGCCAACTTTAAGTACATGGCAAAAGGCCTGACCCTGCGTAAAGTTATTACGGTTACGCAGTTCGTAATAGCTACAGTAATGATAGCCGGGGCCTTTATCATGAACAAACAGATAAACTTTGTGCAGCATCGCTCCATCGGTTACGATAAAAACCAATTGCTTACTGTATCACTGCCCGATGATTCTGTCGCCCTGCTGCGTGTACCGGCATTTAACAATGCTTTAAGGCAAATTAGCCAGGTAAAAGGTACTTCGGTACAAAACGGCCTGGCTGTTGATAATGGGGGACAGGCAAAATCAACTACGCTTACTACCGCCAACGGCCGTAAGCGGGAGTTAATGTCGAACTATTTTTCTATTGATGATAAGTTTATCCCCTTGCTTAAAATGCAGTTGCTGGAGGGGCGTAATTTCTCCGAGCAAATGGTAACCGATAAACAGGAAGGTTTTATAGTGAATGAAGCTTTTGTTAAGCAACTGGGATGGAAACAAGCTATCGGGCAGCCGATGGATGGAATGAACCATAAGGGTCATGTTGTAGGTGTGGTTAAAAATTTCCACTACGAATCAATGCATAACCCGGTGGCGCCGCTGGTAATGATTTACACAGGTAAAGGATTCAAACCGGGCGCAGTTTTGGTGAAAGTGAGCCCGAAAGACCTTTCGTTTGTTAAAAATGCCTGGCAAAGTTATTTCCCGGATTATCCTTTCAATTATGAGTTTATGGACGAGGCGTTTAATGCCGTGTATCAAAAGGATGTTATCACCATACGCTTGTTCAATTATTTCACAGTGTTATCTATTGTTTTGGCTTGTGGAGTTTCGTCGGTGATTGGAATTGTGTTTGGCACACCTGATAGCTATGCAACGCACTAAGGAAATCGGCATACGCAAGGTGCTTGGTGCGGCTTTGAGCCAGTTGATGGTATTACTGGCAAAAGATTTTGTAAAACTGGTGGCGATAGCAGCGGTAGTTGCCATCCCTGTTACGCTTATCATTATGAATAAATGGCTCACCAGTTACGCCTATCATATCAGCATTAACTGGTGGCTGCTTACATCGCCGGTGTTTGTCATCCTGCTGATAGCTATTTTGGTGATAAGCTATCAGACTATAAAAGTAGCTGTAACTAACCCGGTGAAAAGTTTAAAAAGCGAGTGACACCAAAACCATATCCTAAAACCACGTTGCTGCCGCGAGTTTAGTCCAAAGGACGTAACTCGCGGTGTAGCGTGTGATAAAACGCGCCGCGCCACGTTCAACAGCCGGAAACAAATATTCATAGAAGAAGGTGGCTATCCATTCGCCAATTTGCATACCCTGAAAACTGACGATATCTACATCGCCGGCTATTATTTTGACGGAACCATGATTGCTTTAGTAAAACTGACAGCTGCACTTATAATAAGCTGCTACTGAACGGGATACTGAACAGTAAGCCCGCGCAAACCTATTACTAGCATTAATCGAAGAAGGCGAATTTTGAAAGCGTATCTGTTTAATTACTTATAAATTGCTGTTTCCGCCACTAAATAAAATTCCGGATCGGTTGTAATTTTAATTTGTTGAATTTCAAAAGAAGATTTTAATAATTCTATTGCAGGCGGCTTGGTCATATACTTTTTCAGATTAGCACCGAAATCCGTTTCATTATGATAGAATAAGGTTTCATTAGTTGGCTTATCGTCAAAGTGGCCAGTTCTAATATTAACTTTCATATCCGTTAGCCCCCCGGAAACCACATAGGCATCCAACAGCAGAAAATCGATAACCGGGATTCCATCAAAAGCCTCACCGGAAAATAAGGGATAGTTGGTGATGACCAAGGGAATTAATTCTTTACCCGCGATATCACCTGTCCATTTTTCCAAAGCGCCTGCGTGATCTTTTAAAAACTGTGTTTTCTTTATAATTTGGACAGCACCCTCTTTTAAACGTTTCCGGGCATTGTGGGTATCTCTGGCTTCCATCGGGTACTTGATGCACTTAACTTCAGCAACAATAACCACATCTTTCAAATTAACGAGCAAATCGATCTCCTGATGAAGTTGAGTGTTCACGCGCAAATCAGCAACCGGACAAATATGAAAATTAAAGCCGCGCTGTTTTAAAGTCCTAGACAAAGTCTCTTTAATATGCGTTTCCAACGCCTTTCCCCGCAAGGCAATATCGTAACCGCCTCTTTCCAGCCACTCATCAACAATGTATAAAATTCTTGGGCTGCATATAGGCAACAAAGCAAACAGCAAATCATCCCCCGTTTTTACAAAAGGATGTTTCCAAAAATTCACCCTTTGATTTTCCGGATTGATCAGCAAATCCAAATATAAGTGGATTAACTTAATTGAACAGTTTGTGCGTTTCTCCAGATACTGGCATAAAACGGCGTATTTTATACGGTGTGGAAACTTGCCGAACTCTTTTAAACTCTGGATACCAGTATTCGTGGACAGCGCCGCGGCTTTTTTAAAAAGACAATGCGTAACACTGAAAAGAGCAACCAGATCGAGTAGCGAGATGTTCTCCAAGCCCTGCAATTGTACGTGCATATTAAACTCGTAGAATGCGAGGAACTCGCTTTTAAAATAGCGTTCCCAAAACGCTTCCTTTTCATCCGTGCCGATATCCAGTTTATAAGTTATGAAGCCGTTTTCAACGCTGACCGAAGAAATAACAAGCTCTTTTTTCAAGGGGGGCTTAACACGTTCCAGCAACTTGTTTATAATATCGACATAGTCACTATTTTCGGTCGCAATCAGGTAATAGTTGATGCTTTGGCGTTCCAGTCGGTAAAATCCTATACGGTATAAAATAAGTTGGGCGGGATTTTCGAATATTACCCGATATCGTTTCAGGGTTGGATCGGGTACAATATAACCTTCATTCCAGATGGCATCGTCGTAAACCTCTTTGATCAGCGCATAGTTGGCCGTTGCCAGCTGTAAATAAATCATTTGATTGACTGCGAACAGCTCATCAATGGTGACCTCCGAGTCTGATGGTGTCGTATAATGCTTAAGCAAGCCAAGCGTCACATGCAAACTGCTGATTGCCAATTCCATTACTGCTGTAGTATCTACTGAACCGATTTCCGGGTCAATGGATTTGATTTGGTGTCCGTAAGCATCGCCCAGCTTGAATTCTTTCTTTCTGTTTGATTGGTCCGCTAATTTTCTCGCCATCAACATGTAGTCCCTGTTAACAGCAGCTATCTGAAAAGATACGACTTGGTCATTTGTTAAGCCGCTCTTTAAGATGATTGACCTGAAATATGGATAATTAGATCGGTAGATCTCATTAAAAGGATATAGGGAAAAATAAGTCAAACCAAGTTTTATGATCTTTAAGGATCTGTCGGGATTATTACCTTGAATTTCAATCGCAAATTCCGCTGCTTTAACAGGATCAAACTGATCGTTAAAGGAATTGAATTCTTTGGTAAATAATTTCTTTCTAAGCTTGTCCAACGGGAGGTATTAAACAGGAAAGATACTAAAAATCTAATGCACCCCCGCCGTATCTGTCAACTCATGCAGCGATAGTTCCCGCGCGGCGTATATCGCCGATAACATACCGATGTTCTAATCCGCCTTTTCCAGCTCTACCGTGAATATTGCTTATACTCTTATCAGCGACCTGGGCAAGCGTTCCATCGGAATGCCTTTATCCACACGGGTACCCCTAATCTTTTCGGTAGTAATTTTAGTAGTTTTTTGTCACGGTTAACTTAATAGCTGTAATTCGCCAGGGTATAATTATTTTAGAAAGTTAAGCATCCTGATCACCGCCCCTTAAATTTTAGCGCCATCGAAGACTAAATCTGTCGATCGCTCCTACAAACTCTCCGCTGAAATGTGTAGGGTCTTAGCCGCATAAAAATGAGGCGCAAACTCACCGATATTTCCCTGGAGCAAACCCTTTACTACAGCAATAAGCGGATCAGGCAGGCGAACTCGCCACAAGAATCTTTCAAAAACTTACGAAGTTTTTAAAACTTCGTAAGTTTTAAATGCCGATTGTTCTATATTTGCAGCACTGCTCCCGTAGTTCAATGGATAGAATTATGGTTTCCGGTACCATCGATATGAGTTCGAGTCTCGTCGGGAGCACAAAAAACCTCTTACTGTAATGTTTATCTACAAAGACATAATAACCATCGAGGATGGAAAAAGAGGAGGAAAGCCGTGCATCAGAGGGATGAGGATAACCGTCGAGGATATCCTAAGATGGCTGGCCTCTGAGATGTCGTTTGAGGATATTTTAGCGGACTTCCCCGAATTAACCCGCAAAGATTTACAGACAGCACTTCAATTTTCTTCAATACGTTAACAGAAGACGGTTGCTGCATGTAAATTCCAATAGACCAGGTATTTCTAACTGGCTAATATCTTAATAGTTCATAAAGACACACTGATGTCATTTTTAAAAGACCGCTTTCACAATTCATAGCAGTAGCCTACTTTTAGATGTTTAAACATTAAAAGCAACTGACATGAAAAACCTTAAATTATTCGAGCCGCTGCAAGTGGGAGCTATTGCTGTAAAAAACCGTATTGTTATGTCGCCTATGACCCGCTGTCGCGCGATCGGGAATGTACCTAATGACTTGGTAGCTGAATATTACGGGCAGCGCGCTGCTGCAGGCCTTATCATTACTGAAGGTACGTCGCCTTCGCCTAATGGCCTTGGGTATGCCCGTATTCCAGGTATTTTTAGTGAAGCTCAAGTTGCAGGATGGAAAAAAGTGACTTCAGCTGTTCATGAAAAAGGGGGAAAGATTGTCGTGCAATTGATGCATACCGGTCGTATCAGCCATCCGGCAAACCTGCCTGAAGGCGCCAGGGTACTCGCTCCGTCCGCAGTTAAACCTGCCGGCCAAATGTGGACAGATTCTCTGCAAATGCAGGATTTTTCCGTTCCGGAAGCAATGACCGCCGAGGAACTGGCTGCTACTAAAGCAGAGTTTGTACAAGCTGCCAAAAATGCCATCCTCGCAAATTTCGATGGTGTCGAGCTACATGGCGCAAATGGATATTTGTTGGAGCAATTTTTATCTCCCTTCAGCAACATCCGCACAGATGAATATGGCGGCAGTATAGAAAACCGTACCCGCTTTGTTATTGAAGTGGTAAGCGAAGTGGCTGCAGCTATTGGAAAAGAAAAAACAGGCATCCGTCTATCGCCTTATGGCGTAGCGAGTGATATGCCGCATTATCCTGAAATCGACGCTACCTATAAATACCTTGCGGGTGAATTGAATAAACTGGGAATCGCTTATATACACTTGGTCGACCATTCGGCTATAGGCGCTCCTGCTGTTCCAATCGAAATTAAACAAGCTATCCGGAATGTTTTCGAAAACACCGTCATCATGGCCGGTGGTCATACCCTGGAGTCAGCAGAAGCTGAGCTGGAAAGCGGTATATCCGACCTCGAAGCTTTTGGCCGTCCATTCATTTGCAATCCCGACCTGGTTCAACGTTTTGAGCAAGGTCACGAGGTATCAACTAACTTAAATGTGGATGCATTTTACAGCGCCGATGAAAAAGGCTATACCGATTACCCGGTGTATCAATAATTAAGAAAATCTGGTCTGAAAAGTAAAAAAGGCCGTCTCATAATCATATCAGACGGCCTTTTTATTTGGAAAACTTTTGTTACGAGGCCTGTGCCAATTCTTCACTATAAACCGGCGCAGCCTTCAACGGTCTGCGTACCGCATCATTCACCCTGTTATCATGCTTCTCTTTCAGTTTTTTAAATATTTCAAAACTGAAAGCATCATCCATGGGCAAATGGTGTTTCTGGATAGTTACCGGGTGTATGATTAATGCCTCTGCCGGCACTTTAAGGTTTTCATGATTGATATGGGTCAGACCGGTCAATTGGTCTGTATCATAAATCACGAAAGTATCTATTAATCTTCCTGTAATGTCTGTATAGATAACGGTGTCGTGTTCATTAAATCTTTTCATTTGGCGTTTGTGTTATTGAATAAACACGCCGGCGTAGCTTAATGTTTTACACACGAGTTAAAAAAGTTATTTAATTATAAATAATTCCGTAAGGTTACAATAACTTGACAAACTCTGGCTAAACCCCAAAACGCATCAAAAAAACAGCCATGGTCCTGAAAAGGGACCATGGCTGTTTTATAATTTAAAGTCATCAGATTGAGCTGATGACGCAGATAATATATAGTCGACTTCGTATTATTGATCTGACATCTGTGTCATCAACTCAATCCGTTAACATCCGCGATCAGAAGTTAGCTCTTAAAGTTACCCCATACATTCTTGGGTTGCCCAAATGCGATGCGCCGAAGTCGTAGGCATAATCGATATATTTTTTGTTGGCAAGGTTTTGTCCCCATACAAATACATCAAACATTTTGGTTGTAACGCCTAAACGTGCATTGAACAGGCTATGGGCTTTTTGCTCTATATGGTTTGCTAAATCAAAATATTCATTACCGATATACTTCCACTCGCCGCGGGCAATTAAATGGGTGTTTTGAGCCAGCTGATAAGCATATTGCAGGGCCAGCATCGAGGTTACATCTGGCGTATAAACCTGTTTGTTGCCTTTAAGATTTACGACGCTGCCGTTGTTTGGCACTGCCAGGTCGGTATAGCGGGCGTGGGTGTAGCCGAAGTTATAATCGATATCCAAACCTTTAAGCAGGGTTGCTGCAAGTTCGGCTTCTATACCTTTGCTGTGCATTTTGCCTGCGTTTTTGGTTACGGTAATTGCGTCAGGCAAAATAAGTGTCGGTACCTGCGCGTTGTTAACCAGCGTATAGAAAGCAGCAATATTTAAACGAACCCGCTTATCAAAAAAAGTGTTTTTCGAGCCGATTTCATAGTTATCACTGTACTCTGGCTTATAAGCATAAAGGGGGGGCTGTGATGGATCTGAACCTAACTGGCTGATGCCGCCCGCACGGAAGCCCCTGCTGTACGAAGCAAACAGGTTATTATTTTCAGATGCATGGAAAGCAACGGTAAGCTTCGGTGTAAATGCTTTAAAATTAGCCTTTGATGAAGTATCAGCCCGGGTTACCATGATGTCGCCGCCGTCCGGCTGAAATTCACCTTTAACTTCCTCCTTTTTGTGTTCCAGGTCGTAACGTAGACCTGCGGTAATATCCCATTGCGGGTTAATGGTATAGGTTGCCTGGCCAAATGCGGCAAATCCATAGTTATGCTCGATGTTGGTGTTGATGCTGGTAAAATCAGGGAACGGGGCACCTACAGCCGCTGCGTCATCACCAAAGTGTGTGCCGGTTTTTGTCGGCGCGCTACGATAAAAACCGTAAAGTCCGGCTGTCCATTTTATCGGCGACTGTGACGATGCCGGTGAGCTAAACCTGAATTCCTGTGTGGCTACTTTCACATTATTCCAGTTGCTGCCATAGTTGTTTATTAACGATACAGCGTCGATGGGAGAGAAGTCACCGTCAATTGGCGTAGTATAGTACCGATAGTTTTTCTGGTATGACGTTGCGGAAGTAAAGTTAAAGTCGCTGCCGGTATAGTTTGCAGCTAACGATGCATTGAAAATGTTGTCGATGATTTTTGTAGTGGCATTCTGATTTACTTTGAATGGGTTGTTAATCGCCTCTTCCGGGCTGCCTGCTAAGGTAAATGGCCCGTTGTTCCTGTTTTCGTAGTTTTTAACGTTAAGGGTAAGAGTTAGCTTTTGGCTGGCCAGGTATTTTAAGTAATAGCTGCCCAAAAAGAAATGTTGCTTATCGAATTTCGAATTATTAAACTCGTTGGTATAAAAGCCATTTGACCCGGAATAAACGCCGGCTACGCCTAAAAACAATTTGTCTTTAATCAATGGCGTACGCAAACCAAGGCTGTAACGCTGTTCGTTATAGCTGCCAAATTCAAACTCTGCAAAGCCACTGGTTTGGTTGGATGGCTGCTTGGTTATTACGTTAATTACACCGCCAAGCGCATTACGGCCGTACAGCGTTCCCTGCGGTCCGCGTAAAACTTCTATACGCTCCACATCAAATAGCTGCGGGATATAGGTGTCAAGGCTGAATTGGTTAACTCCATCAATATAAGTAACTACAGCCGGATCGTAGGATGTAGTAGCAATACCCCTAAGACCGGTCACGTTACGGTTATCACCGGGGCCGGCTGAATATAAGTTAGGTACAATACCGGTAATATCTTTCAGGTTTTGCAGGTGATAGGCCTGTACATCTTTTGCGGGGAATGTAGAAATACTTACAGGCACATCCTGCAGTTCTTCTTCACGTTTTTGGGCGGTTACTACTACTTCGTCCAGCTGATTGCTGGCATCATTTAACTTCATGGTAAATATCTGCCCTTTACCACTTATTGTTATTGGCTGGCTTCGTTCGGCATATCCAACACTGGTAATATGAATGATGTATTTTCCTTCGGGGATACCGTTAAGGCTGAATTCGCCTTTGCCATTGGTGGTCGTGCTGTAGTTGGTATTCAGGAGGTTTACTGTTGCTCCGGTTACCGGTTGTGCACTTTTATTGCTAACGGTACCTGAAATTGAAGATAGATTTTGTGAAAAAGCTGAACAAAAGATAGTCAGCAGAAATAATAGAAGTAGTAATTTTTTCATTAGGGTTAGTACAAAGTGTGTGAAAAGGCTGTCAAAGTTAACAACACATTATCACTGATACAATAAAAAAGCAGGATAATTATCACTAACTATCCTGCTAATGGTTTATTAAGCGGCTATTGTTTAAGCGACAATATCCAGCCAATGATTTGTTTTGCTTCGGTAGTTTTCAAGGCAGGGTGTGCCGGCATCGAAACATCACCCCAAACACCATTACCGCCTTCTTTAACTTTGTTAATAAGGTGGTCCATTGATGCTTTGTTGTTTGGATATTTCTTCGCCACATCTGTAAAGGCCGGGCCGATTGATTTTTCCGAAATCTTATGGCAGGTTTTACAATCCAGGCTCAGCATTAATGTTTTGCCCGGTGCGCTAGCATTTAGGTTGGCAAGGTTTGATACTGCGCTGCCAGGTAAAATGTTTACCGGCTTGCTTTTGGTTGTTGCTGCCTGGTCATCAGACACATCTACCGTAGCGTTATAGTTACCTTTCCTGGTGTAAGTATATGTAAGCCTTGGTCCAACGGTCTTTTTAGTAACGCCATTGCCTAAATCCCATGTATAGCTTAATTTATCGCCCTCAGGATCTTTTGCGGCAACACTGAAGGTCACTGTCAGCGGCACTGCACCGAATGTTTTGCTTGCAGTTACTTTCGCAATATCAGGCGCCCGGTTGCCCCGATTATAGTCAATCCTTGATAAACCGGCATCGGCGTTTTTCTGGAACCAGCCGCTTCCGTATTCCAGCACATAGAACCTGCCGTCAGGGCCGACTTCTATGTCAATCGGCGAATTAAATTTCAGCGCAGGTACAAATGGCTCCATTTTATCGAAATCGCCATTTGGCTGTAGGGTAACAGCTTTTATCCATCCGCGAATCCAATCGTAGAAAATTACCTTTTTGTTGTAATAGTCAGGGAAGCGGGTAGCTTTCGGATACATGTCCGGGTAGTACACAGCGCTGGCCATAGTACAACGGCCACCGGAACCTACTTCCGGAAAATCTGTAGATGGCCCGTACGGATACCAGATAAACGCAGGTTGAGCCGGTGGCAGCTCAGTTAAGCCAGTGTTATTTTTTGAATCGTTAACAGGCTTATTCGGGTCGAAATTAGGCCCTGAAACGCCCGTTTCATAGTTATAAGCGTGGTAGGGAATGTTTGGCCCTATAAACAATGGCCAGCCGAAGAAGCCGGCTTGTCTTGCCTGGTTAAACTCGTCATAGCCACGGGGGCCGCGGGTTCCGAGACTGTCTTTTTGGGCATCCGGTCCTACTTCACCCCAGTAGAGCCAGTTTTTCTTTTGATCAACGGCTATACGGTAAGGGTTCCTGTCGCCCATTACAAAAATTTCAGGGCGGGTGTTTGGTGTACCAGGTTTAAACAAGTTGCCTTCAGGAATATCGTAACTACCGTCTGACTTCATCTTTATCCTCAATATCTTACCGCGCAAATCATTGGTGTTACCCGCTGAACGCCTTGAATCATATTGTTGATGGTCAGGACGGTCGTCAAGCGGTGCAAAAGAGTGGGTATTATATTTTGGACGGCCGCCTTCATCAAAAGGTGTCGAGTTATCACCGGTTGAAACGTAAAGCATATGGTCGGGCCCGAAAGCAATAGAACCACCGGTATGGCAGCAAATTTCACGCTGAGAGTATAGCTGTAACACTACTTTTTCAGTCTTATTATCAATGGTGTCGTTTTCAAAAGTGAAGCGCGATAAACGGTTTACGCTTGTATCTGCCGGGCTGTAGTAAATGTATACATAATGGTTGTTTTTAAAATCAGGGTCGGCCTGTATGCCCAATACGCCTTCTTCGGCATTAACACCTTTTACGTGAGCTTTAAAGTAAGCATCTAAAAAGCCCACTTGCTTCATCGTTTTGGTCTGTTGGCTGTAACGCAAAATCTCACCACGGCGTTGCGTAACCAATACATCCAGGTTTGGCAATACGGTTAACTCAGTCGGTTCATAAAATGTACCAGTTATCAGTTGTGTTTTTACAAAGCGGTTATCTTCAGGTACAGGCTCGGTGGTTGCCTTAGTGTAGTTTAATTTGGGGTGCGCCATTGCCCATTGTATACCGCCAAGAATATGCTTTAAAAAAAGCTCGTCGCTCCAGGTGTCATCCATATGGCCAAGTTCGGTATACCAGGCCCTGCCACCATCAAAAATGTGGTACCATGCCATTGGGTGGTTAGCGCCATTAAGGCCTCCCTGGTAGGTGCTTTCATCAATTGTCATCAACACATGCACATCCTTGTTCATTTCCTTGTAGTTGTACCACTCATCTTTTCTTTTCCACTCATCCGGAAGGTGTTTTGTTGAGATATGGGTTTTATCAACCACATGCAGGGTAGCCATCTGTTGTACCGGTGGGTGGCTTAAAAAGTAACCGCCTACCAGTTTACCATACCAATGCCAGCTATATTCGGCATCAGCTGCCGCGTGAATACCTACGTAGCCGCCGCCCGCTTGTATGTAGCGCTCAAAATCATTACGTTCCCTTGCTGTAAACAAAGGGCCTGTAGTACTTAGAAACACAACGGCACTGTATTTTTTAAGGTTACTTTCAGTGAATTTCGTATCGTCAGACGTGGTATCGACGATGAAGCTGTGCTGTTTGCCCAGCTTCAAAATGGCATCAACGCCCAGTGGAATAGAGGCATGATGAAAACCGGCTGTTTTGGTAAAAACCAATATTCTTTGTTTTGCAGGTGGCGCAAAACCGAAGAACAGCAGCGAAATGAGGACAAGAACGGGTAATGTAACTTTCAGGCGCATTGATTTATTTTTTAATGATGAAATTGCAGGTGTTAGTAATTGGGCTAACGTCGGCGTAATTTAGATAAAAACCATTAAAAAAAGGCAGAAATATGTGCTTTTGAAACTTAATTGTTATTTATACATTTGTTTTGTGTGTCTAATAGACACAATGAATTATTTAGAAAGGTGTAAGTATTTGATTTTTATATGATTAAATGAATTTTGAATAGATTGTTCTTACACTTAGCTATCCGCGCAGTTTATCCAGCAAATCGCTCAGTTGCCCGGCTTCTTCTTCGGTAAGATTGTCTCTCAGAAGATCTTTTATCTTAAATTCGTCGTCCATTATCGCCAGTATCTTCAGGCCGCCCTCGCTGATACGGATGTCAACGGCACGACGGTCTTTGGTGTTAGTGCAGCGTGACACCAGGCCCTTTTGTACCAGCCTGTCTACAATGCGCGATGCATCCGACATCTTATCAACCATGCGCTCCTTCAGCAAATTCACGGTTGCCGGGTTAGGATACTGGCCCCTTAGAATCCGTAAGATATTAAACTGTTGTATGGTGATATTCTGTTTTTCGAACAGGGAGCGGGTTTGATTATTTACCCAGCTGTAGGTGTATGAAATATTGATGACAGCTTTCTGGTAATTGTTTTCGAATTTGCTGCTTTGTATTTCGTCGTCTATCCGCATGGTTATTAATTATCTAACACAAATATCCTTAATTATTTCTTAATATCATCTGCCTGCTTAGGTTTTCCATAGTTCCATGGGCAGTTAAGGCATTTGTTTTTGCAGCAATAGCCACGTTTTAAATGGTACTCCTTCGTGAATACCAGGTTGCCATCGGCATTTATATAGTAATCAACACCTTCAATCAGCATATCAATTTAATATCTTAACAGCAATTTTGTCGCCGAAATGTTTTTGCAGGTGCAGACCATTGCCATGCAGCGTCCAAATCTGCTTGGGTTTAACATGCTCAACGGCCATCAAAATATCGTCCCAATCCACATGGTCGGATATGAAAAGTGTATCCTGTTTATTTACTTGCAGGTTTTTCCAGCCGGACGCAAATAATCGTTTTACATCTTTGGCCCGTATGTAACTGTCAAAAGTGAAGGGTGGCACAATGTAAACAAACTCCTCCTGGTTTTTCATCTGCTTACGGCCGTATATTTCGTGCTTGCCTGCGGGATACCCCATTTTAGCATAAATGGTATTGATGGGCATTATACGATGGTGAACCAGGATTTTCTTTTGCGGCGCATGCTCATTTATCAGGTTTATCAGGCGCTGACTCTTGCCCAAGCCATAAGCTCCCAGCAGGATATTGATTTTGATGTCGTTTAACTTTTTGATTTCATCGATGGGGTCGGGGTGAAGGACTGTTGGGTCGGCAAAGGTGCTTTCTGTTATGAGCACATCAGCCTCTGCCCATTCAATCGGCTCGCAAGTAGCGTCAGGCTGAACTTTGTAATCGCCGGTATATAAATACCGTACTCCTTTGTGCTCCATCAGTACCTGGGCCGAGCCCAGCATGTGGCCGGCGGATATAAAGGTTATGGCTACCCCGCCAATAGTAAATGTGGAGTGATAGGGGGCTATGTTGAACTCTTTACCGGCATTCTTGCCATAACGCAGCAACATAAAAGCATGTGTGGCTTGTGTACAATAGATAATATTATTACCTGGGATTGCATGGTCGGCATGGGCGTGGGATATCACTGCGGTTGTAACCGGCTGTGTCGGGTCTAAATAAAAATCGCCGTATTTACAATATAGGCCGTTAGCGTTTATTGTTAGAAAATCTTCCAGGATATTGTTCATTAGTTCACTGGTTCATTAGTTCACTGGTGTAAAGTTCGCGATGGGATTATTAGCGGTTTGTTCGCAGATAATTGTCAAACAACCACCAATGAACAAGTGAACTAATGAACCAGTGAACATATTTTAGCGTGCAGTTCCAAAACCTGCGGTATTACCATCTGCACATCATCATTAATAATAATATAATCCGCCAATGCGGCTTTTTTCTCTTCAGGAAATTGTTTGGCTTCGCGGCTCTCTATTTCAGCCCTTGTTAAATTATCACGCTGCATGACGCGTTTGATCCGGGTCTCAAACGGTGCTGTTACGGTGATAGAATAGTCACACATTTTATAGGAATCGCTCTCGAATAATAATGCTGCTTCTTTCAAAACATAAGGCACATTATCTATAGTCTTCACCCAGTCATCAAATGCCCTGAATGTTGCCGGATGTACCAAAGCATTCAACCTGGCAAGGTACGCACCGTCATTAAACACAATATTTGCAATGTGCTTTCGGTTAAGCGCCCCGTCATCAAGATAAGAAGCATCGCCAAATTCAGCTTTTATGGCTTCGATAAGTATTTGATCGGTAACCATTGCCTTTTTAGCGGCATCATCAGCATAAAAAACAGGCACGCCCAACACTTCGAATGCCTTGCTGACCGTAGTTTTGCCGCTGCCAATGCTGCCTGTTAAACCTATTTTAAGCATTATTTCCTGATGATAAAGTCAACATTCTGCGGTTCAATCTTTACTATTTTGGTAAATGCAGGCGATTTAAAAATAACCAGGGGCAAAGTTTTATAGCCACGTTTTTTCCAAAGGTCAAGATCGGCATTTGCTTCAAAAAAGTCTTCGGTTGTTTGCGCGTATCTTGTTAGCGATGTTGTAAAAGTTACCTTAACTTTTTGCGGAAAGATTTTTACATCGTCATAATTATGGTTGTTTATCAGCTTTACAGGTATCTCCAGTGTTTTTTCAGTAAACTCATCTACAGGTATGGTTACATCTGTACTCTTGGGATAAACGCTTACATTACCTTCTTTAACCAGTTGCAGGGTTAGGTGCTTGCTAACAGTTTCGCTAACGCTATCGAGTTTTAACGTATCGGTACTCCAGCCTGTCATTTTATCTATAACATTAGCAGGGCCGTTAACAATAACATAACCAGGTTTAAGAATAACATTTCCCGATTGTGCAAACTGGTGCTGGTATTTAATAGATGTTATCAGCTGAATCGGAAGTCTCTTAACCTTTCTGTTCGAAAAATCGAAATAAAGCGTATCAGAAGTAAAGCTGGCAATTAGCTGGCTGGGATCCCGTTTTGAATTTATCTGCGACAATTGCGAGCTAAGCACGATGTAACTCTTTGTTTCGAGGGTATGCAAGTCCACCGGGACAGGTGTATTATCCGGGTGCATTTTTGAAAAAAGCATTTGCCATCCGGTGCCGTTTATAACGGCGCTAACAGTGTCGGACTGCAGTGAGTGAAAAGCGCGTTTCTGTGGCGCATTTTTGAAGCTTAAAACCTCTTTAACTGTATAGCTATATGAGTTGGACAATACGGTAAATACCCACGCCAGAACAGCAAGTACAAGGCATGTAAAAAATGCCGATACCCTCCTTCTTTCCGTCGCTGATAATTTAATTATTGCCATATAAAAAGGTAAAAGCTGAAAGCCTAAAGCTAAAAGCTCCGCGCCTTTTTGCCTTATACTTTCAGCCTGTGATTATCTTCGTTTTGCGCTTTATGCTTTCTGCTTTAAGCTTACTTGGTTGCTACCGGCGGCGTATTTAACGCTTTAGATGCTTCTAATGATATAGCCGATTTATCGAAACGGATTTTACCATTATCAATTTCAATTAAAAAAGTGGTATCGTTAATTTCAAGTATCCTGCCGTGTATGCCGGCTGTGGTTACTACTTTATCGCCTTTTTTTAATTCGTTAACGTATTTCTTTTGGTCTTTTTGCTTTTTAACCTGCGGCCTGATCATAAAGAAGTAAAACACAATGGCGATTAAACCGAACACGACAAGTTGCTGAATGCCTAGTCCTGAGCCACTGGCCTGTAATAAAATAGTTGCTATCATTTTTATCTAAATATAATTATTTGGTAAGCGTTACTTCGCCAATTAAGTGTACCCTGCTTTGAGCAGGGGCAGTGTTGGCGGTAATTGTAATTTGTTTATCCTGCAGGCCTACTTTGCCTGCACTGTTAAAGGTTACATGTATGGCGCTGCTTTCTCCCGGTTTTATGGGTGTTTTTGAATATTCCGGTTTGGTACAGCCGCAGGTGGCCACAGCATCAGTAATAATAAGCGGAGCTTTACCGGTGTTGGTAAATTTAAAGTCGTAAGTAACCAGGTCGCCTGCTTTAATTTTACCGAAGTCGTGAGTTTCTTTTTCAAACTTCATCGCTGCGGCGTTCGCTGGGCTTGCAGTAGCGGCATTGTCGGCGCTGCTGCCGGTTTTGTTTGAGTTGCAGGCTGTTAACAAAATACCTGCTGCTAATAAGCTTAAAAACAGTTTTTTCATTTGTTATTCTTCAATAAGTCCCCGGCCTATTTTCTTTACTTTATTTTGTGCTTTAAGGTCGGCTAAAATTTTGTCTAATATACCGTTAATAAATGCATTACTTTTCGGAGTACTGAATTCTTTCGAAATCTCAAGGTACTCGTTTATGGTAACTTTAACGGGTATCGAAGTAAAGCTGATAAACTCAGCAATGGCCATTTTCATCAACAGGGTATCCATCATTGCGATACGGTCCGGCTCCCAGTTTTGTGTTTTACTGGTTATCAGCAATTGGTAATCGTCATTGTGGCGTATGCTTTCCTCAAACAAATTAACTATAAACTCCCTGTCTTCTTCCCAGTTTCCGGTCACTTCTGCCAGCTTGTTTTCTTTAGGGTCGTCGTACGAGAAATTTTTAAATGTTTTGGCTATCAGCGCCTGCAACACGTCTTTATCAACCGGCCAGTATAAAAACATATCTTCAAACACCTGCTCAGCGAGCGACGATTTTAAAATCACTTTCTTGAAAATGAATTTAATAATGTCCTTATCGGTTTGTATTGTATCGTCTGTCTTTTTTACGTATTCCTTGTAATCGTCAGATTTTTTCAGGATAGTGAACAACGATTTAATTAATTCAGGCTCAAAATTCCAGGCCACCTTGTACTTTTTCAGGCCTGCCAGGTATTCTTTGTTCTGAAGCAGGGACGCCGCGAACCTGTTGCTCATTATTTTCAAGCTGGGATTCAGGTCTTCGGCAGTAGGCAGGTGCTTATTAGCCCTTTCTTCGGCATCGGTTTCAGCATACTGGGTAACTTCTGCGATTAACGACAGCATCCAGATGTACATTTCATACACCTTATCGATGGTTAGCAATAAGTTTTTTTCATGTTGCTTGATGTCGCCGCTGTTGGATTGGTGATAAGCGTATAGCGACTGGAGGACTTTTACCCGTAGGTGTCTGCGATTTAACATTTTGTAAGAACGATTAAGTTCCGCAAAATTAGCGGATTCTTTTGATTTTAATAGGTTGATTTAACTTTTTTTATATCTGCAATGCGTTTTTCGGCGATTTTGTTTGCCGCTTCTATCGCAGAAATGTTTTCAGCCTTCGAAAGTTTTAAAATATTACGGGTAGCTTCATAAATATTTTCGGTAAGCTGCATGGTTCTTTTCTTGCTGAAACCCATTAATTCGGAGTAGCAATTAATGATACCGCCGGCATTAATTACATAGTCGGGAGCGAATAAAATACCTTTCTCCAACAGCATTTGGCCATGTTCATGCTCATCCTCCAACTGATTGTTGGCCGAGCCGGCTATGATAGGGCATTTAAGCTTATTAATGGTTTGCGTGTTGATGGTAGCTCCCAGTGCGCAGGGAGCGTATATATCGGCGTCGATATCGAAAATAGTATGGTTTGATACCGCTTCGGCGTTATATTTTTTGGCGATTTGTCTCAAGTGATCTTCGTTGATGTCGCTTGCATACACTTTGGCATTTTCGTCACGCAGCAACTTGACCAGGTTTTCGCCCACATGGCCGGTACCCTGAACAATTACCGATTTACCGGCAAGATTATCGGTACCGTAAAGTTCCTTTACACAGGCCTTTATCCCCATAAAAACACCTAATGCAGTAATAGGAGAGGGGTCGCCGCTGCCGCCGATACTTTCAGGTACACCCATAACATGCTGAGTTTCCATACGGATATACTCCATATCGCGTGGATTAGTACCTACATCTTCCGCAGTTATAAATTCGCCGTTAAGGTTTTTTATAAAACGACCAAACTTACGCAGCAATGCCTCTGATTTATCCTTTCGGGCATCGCCGATAATAACTGCCTTGCCACCGCCCAGGTTAAGCCCTGCGATGGCGGATTTATAGGTCATGCTTTTTGAAAGACGCAGTACATCATACAATGCGTCGGCTTCGGTTTTATAGGCCCACATGCGTGTGCCGCCCAAAGCGGGACCGAGTGTGGTATCATGAATAGCAATGATTGCTTTTAAGCCGGTATCAGGATCGCTGCAGAAAACAATTTTTTTATGCCCGTAAGCTTCGAGTTGACTAAAAATTGATTCATTGGAGTTTAGATTCTGCATCAGCGTAATTTAACCTGTTGGACTCCGGACAAAAGTAGAGGTTTTTTTTATTGGTGCAAATTTTTGTTAGGGGAGGGAAAATGGCTGACGCTTAATCAGGCCAAAAACACTATCTCTGCGACATTATTGAATCGATTGCAAATTTACATTGTTTGCTTTGAGGATATTGTTTCAAATAGGAGTTAAGCGAAGCCAAAGCATCTTTTCTATACCCTCTTTTTGCCTGTACTATTCCCAGGAAATAATAAAAATCGAAATTCCCTCTAGCCGCCACTTTATAATCTACGATTGCCGCGTCCAGATTATTCTTGAAATAGTTAATCTCGCCGCGCCTAACCCTCGCTTCTATATTTGTAGAATCCAAATCAATGGCTTGTTCATAGGACTGGAATGCCTGTGTCAATTCGCCTTTGTCCTGATATACATCTCCAATGTCAACCAGCAAACTTGCTTTTTTATCATTGACCAGAATGATGTTTGGGATAGATTTCAAACTATCGTTTAAGATACTTATTGCCTCATCATATTTTTTTGATTCTACCAATTCATTTACCTCAACGTAAAATACACTGTCTCTTTTCCTATCCAAAGCCCACTTTTTCATGTCGTCCTCAAATTTTTGGTGTACAAAATCACCCTTAAACTCCCAATAAGCAACTAAAATTTGCTTCGCACCCAATACAGCAATTACTGCTAAAATAAAGTAGGCGCAGTATCGCCCAAACTTTGAAATCATACCTAAAAGTAAAAAAAAAGTCGCTAACCAGATATAATATTAATTCAATGTCATTTACTTCACCGGTTCAGGTTCTTGATTTATAAATTTTAACTTTGATGCTGTAAAGATGAAAGACCTCGCATACCTCAATAAATTCTTCAATAAATATCGGTGGCGGTTAATACCTGGCGTTCTGTTTGTTATTATATCAAACATTTTTGGCGTATTGCCGGCCCAGGTTATCCGCGTTGCGTTTGACTTGGTGACCGAAAACATTGCTGTATATCGCCTTTTCTCCGGCTTTAACAGGCAGGAAGTTATCTACCAAATATTCGGTAGCAGTTTGCTGTTGTTTGGTATTTTAGTGCTGGTGCTTGCATTGCTGCGGGGCTTGTTCCTGTTTTTTATGCGGCAAACCATTATCCTGATGTCGCGGCATATTGAATATGACCTGAAGAACGAGATCTATAATCACTACCAAAAGCTTTCCCTGGCGTTTTACCGGCGCCATAACACCGGCGATTTAATGAACCGCGTTACCGAGGATGTAACCCGCGTACGCATGTACCTTGGGCCGGGTATTATGTATACGATAAATACGGTGGTGCTTTTTATAATGGCTATCATTATTATGCTTACGGTAAATGTGCGCCTGGCTATATGGTCGGTGTTGCCGTTGCCTGTACTGGCTATAATTATATACTATGTTAATAATACCATAAACCATCGCAGCGAAAAGATACAGGAGCGATTATCGGCGCTGTCCAGCTTTGTGCAGGAAAATTTTTCGGGCATCAGGGTTATAAAATCTTATGTGCGGGAAGAATATGTAATGGGGAAATTCGCCGGCGAAAGCGAAGACTACAAGATACATTCGATGGAACTGGCTAAAGTACAGGCTATATTTTACCCTGTTATGCTGCTGCTGGTAGGCATGAGCAATGTGCTTACCATGTATGTTGGGGGGCTGGAGGTGATGAAAGGCAATATAACTGCCGGTAATATTGCGGAGTTTTTGGTCTACCTGAATATGCTGAGCTTTCCGGTAATAGCGTTAGGATGGGTTACGTCTCTTATCCAGCGGGCGGCCGCCTCGCAAAAAAGGATAAATGAATTTTTAGACCAGCAGCCGGAAATCATATCGCCGGATGTTCCCAAACGCCTGATAAGCGGCCGTATCGAGTTTAATGAGGTGTCGTTTACTTACCCGGATACCGGTATACAGGCGCTTAAAAATGTTTCGTTCATTGCTAATCCCGGTGAAATGGTGGCTATTATAGGCCGCACCGGCTCGGGTAAATCTACCATCGCCAATCTGATTATGCGGATGTACGATACTACCGGCGGCTGTATTTTGATAGATAGTGAGCCGATAACACAGCTTAACCTGGATAGCTATCGTTCGCAAATTGGCTTTGTACCGCAGGAGGTGTTCTTATTTTCAGATACCATCGCCAACAATATTGCCTTTAGTGCCGACATACTGGAAATGGATAAAGTAAGCCAGGCTGCAAAAGATGCTGCGGTTTATTCAAACATAATGGAGCTTGACAAAGGCTTTGAAACTTTGATAGGGGAGCGTGGCGTAACGTTATCCGGCGGACAAAAGCAGCGTGTATCTATTGCGAGGGCTTTGGTAAAGCATCCGCAGGTATTAATTTTTGATGATTGCTTGTCGGCAGTTGATACGCGTACGGAAGAAGAGATATTGAGTAATCTTGGCCGGAATATGCTGGGTAAAACCAGCATTATTATTGCGCACAGGATATCGACCATAAAAAATGCCGATAAGATTTTGGTTATGGATAACGGAGAAATTATAGAGCAGGGAAATCATGATTACCTGATGGGAAAAAAAGGCACGTATTTCGAATTGTATGAAAAGCAGTTGCTTGAGGAAGAAGAAAATGTGTAAAACCTGCCGAAAATTAGAATATTCTCAACAAAAGTTCAATATTGTTTGAATAAATGCTTGCTCTTTGAAAAATTATTTATATTTATGCCAACCAAAACTAGTTACGATAATATTATTATGGGAGATTTTGACAACAGAGAGCGTGAAGAGGTTTATTCAAAGAAGGTAAGAGCAGGGAAAAGGACTTATTTTTTTGACGTAAAAGCGACCCGTTCAAACGACTATTATGTTACTATAACCGAAAGCAAAAAACGGTTAGAGGACGGCGTTTTTATCAAACACAAGATTTTCTTATACAAAGAAGATTTTGAAAAATTTGCTGAAGGCCTGAAAGACACTATCGACTACATCAAGGCAAACCAGGAAGTAGTTGAAAAGCGCTATGAGTACAGCGAAGCCCAGGAAGTTGTTGGTAAAACAGCTGACGAGGATTTTTCGTTCGAAATTTAAGAAGGAAACAAACTAAACAAACTAACTAATCTTTTAACCCCTGCCTGACCAGCAGGGGTTTTTGTTGTTTAGGCGTATTGATGCGGGCTGCTTTTTAGCAAATACCATTGATAACATGACTGATGTAGGCCGCGGCGTGGGTGGCGTGATGACTGTGAAGAACATTATGCATGACGATAGATGCCATGCTAAAATATATTATCAGCCCGGTAACATCCACCAGCGTTGCCACAAATGGAGCTGATGATGTAGCTGGGTCTAATCCCAATCTTTTCATCGCAATCGGCAACATGGAACCGGCCAATGAACCCCAGAGTACAATTCCTACCAGCGAGAAGCCTACTGTGAACGCTACCAGCAGCCAATACGGGCCGTAAATATCGCTGAACGAACTCCATACGGCTATACGCAAAAAGCCTATCACGCCTAGTATTGCGCCGAGCATCAGACCGGAAAATATCTCGCGCCGCATAACACGCCACCAGTCGGCTATTGTAACTTCGCCAAGCGCCATTGCTTGTATGATAAGTGTAGAGGCCTGCGAACCGCTGTTTCCACCGCTCGACATAATTAATGGTATAAAGAAGGTAAGCTGTACTACCACTGCTATCTCGTCATTAAAATACTGCATGGCAGTTGAGGTAAGCATCTCGCTCAAAAACAAAATAATCAGCCAGCCCACCCTTTTACGCACCAGCCTGAACAGGTTGATATCCAGGTATGGCTCATCCAACGCTTCGGTACCACCAATCTTTTGTATGTCTTCGGTATATTCTTCGTTGGCTATCCACAAAATATCGTCAACAGTAATTATACCCAGCAGGATATTCTGACTATCAACTACCGGTAAAGCGGTACGGTTATTCATCCTGAACACATTGATGGCGTCTTCCTGCGGATCTTTGGCATCAAGACAAATAAGCCGGCCATCCATCAGGTCGGTCACCTTGGCTTCAGGTTTAGCCAATAAAATCTCGCGGATACGTATATCATCCAGCAGGACACCCCCTTTATCTATCACATAAATAACATCGATGGTCTCCGAGTTTTTTCCATACCGCCTGATATGATTTAGCACGCGTTCAACATCCCACTCCTTTTTTACAGCAACGTAATCGGGTGTCATCATACGGCCTACAGAATATTCTTCGTAGCCCAGCAAAGTCAATGCCTCTTTCCGGTCAGTAGGCGACAATAGCTGAATCATTTTTTGCACAACATCGCCGTGCATTTCTGCGAAAAGTGACGTGCGGTCATCTGGCGGCAGCTCATTTATTATTCCGGCAATGCGCGGCCCTGAAAGCTTTTTGATGATACGCTCCTGGGTAGGGAAATCAAGGATGCGGAAAACGTTAACGGCGCGGTTAAGCGAGAGGGTCTCTATAAACAGGGCGCCGTGCTCGGGCAATTCATCTATCAACTCTTCAACGTCAGAGATGTTGAGGTTATTCAAATATTCCTGCAGCTGCGTATTATCTACAGTGCCGAGTATTGCATTGATTTGGTCAACCATCTCTTCCATAAAAAGCCTCCTTTTACATCTTAGTATTTGCCTTGATTCGTTTCGGCGCAAAAGTCGTTTTTTTTTTCAAAACATGGGAATTTTTTTCTGCTATCTTTGCGCGAAAAATAGAGCGTTCATAGTTGATGGTTCATAGTTCATGGCTCATCTTGCAAATCATCGCTAATGAACTATAAATCATGCAATAACATGGAACAGGTTGTGGTTTTTTGCCATGAACTATCAACTATGAACCATGAACTACAAAAAATATGGGACTTCAATGCGGTATAGTAGGTTTACCAAACGTGGGTAAATCGACACTTTTTAATTGCTTATCGAATGCTAAAGCGCAGGCGGCAAACTTTCCGTTCTGCACCATCGAGCCAAACGTGGGTGTGATAACTGTTCCTGATGAGCGCTTAACAAGGCTTACAGAAATTGTTAATCCTAAAAACGTGGTGCCAAACACCATTGAGATAGTTGATATTGCCGGCCTGGTAAAAGGAGCCAGCAAAGGCGAAGGTTTGGGTAATCAGTTTTTGGCTAATATACGCTCAACCAACGCTATCATCCACGTTTTACGCTGTTTTGATAATGATAATGTTATCCACGTTGATGGGTCTGTAGATCCTATTCGCGACAAGGAAATCATCGATACAGAATTGCAGCTGAAGGATTTGGATTCGATAGAGAAGAAAATCCAGAAGGTTGAAAAAATGGCCAAAACAGGAGGCGACAAGGAAGCTAAAAAGACGTTCGATGTGCTTACTGTTTACAAAAACCATTTACTGGCAGGTAAATCAGCCCGCACCGCGCCTGTTGATGAAGAGGATAAAGAATATATAGCCGATATATGGCTGCTTACGGCAAAACCGGTGCTGTATGTATGTAATGTTGATGAAGATTCGGTTAATACCGGCAATGCTTATGTCGACAAGGTAAAGGCTGCCGTGAAGGACGAAAATGCAGAAGTGCTGATTATATCAGCCCAAATAGAATCTGAAATTTCGCAGCTTGAAACTTACGAAGAGCGCCAGATGTTCCTGGATGATTTAGGTCTTACAGAATCGGGTGTTAATAAACTGATTAAAGCTGCTTATAAGCTGCTTAACCTGGCTACCTACTTTACTGCCGGTGTGCAGGAAGTGCGTGCATGGACTATTACTGCCGGCTTTACCGCTCCGCAGGCAGCTGGCGTTATCCACACCGACTTTGAAAAGGGCTTTATCCGCGCCGAGGTTATTAAATATGGTGACTTTGTAAAACACAACGGTTCAGAGGCTGCTATTAAAGATGCCGGTAAGTTAGGCGTTGAAGGCAAGACCTACATTGTGCAGGATGGAGACATTATGCACTTTAGGTTTAACGTGTAAGTTCACGTTTGTGTTTCCTAATAAAACAAGGGGTTTACAGGTGTAAACCCCTTGTTGTTTATAACTAATTAATTATCAATTACTTACTATAAGTATACCTGAAAACAGGGTTTACATCTGTCAACCCTCAGGTAAATTATTGATTATGAATGTGTTGTAAAGTGGTAAAAATGCATATCGCTGATAATCAATATATTTCATAGTGTTCGCGGTGTTCGTGCGGAAAAACTGAACGCTATGTATTGGAAAGCAAGGTGGACGTCGAGTGGTGATTCGTCGTTAAAATTGCAGGTCAAAATCCGCTATATTTTTTATCTTTAGGCCATCAAACTTACCTATGGCCGCTTTTAAACTATCATTAAAAGATTTTTTTCTTTTTGCACTCTTTTTCGTGCTGTCCGTTTCTTATTCATCAGCACAAAATACCTACGAATTAAATGATGGCTGGAAATGCCGGAAAATCGCCGATGTTCATGCTGATGGACTGCAGATTTCAAAAACAGACTATGCTACCGATAGCTGGCTGCCGGCAACGGTTCCCGGAACCGTTTTAACTACCCTGCTTAATAACAAGCTCGTTCCAGATCCATTCTGGGGCATGAATAACGAGCGCATCAAAGATATTTACATTACCGGTCGGGACTACTATACTTATTGGTTTGTTAAAGATTTTAACCAGGCTGCTCCAACAGTTAACGGACAGGTTTATTTAAATCTTCGCGGCGTTAATTACAGCTGTGAAATTTTCCTGAATGGCAGGAAAGTAAATAAGCAAACGCACTTCGGTATGTTTTTGCGGCAAAGCTATAATATAACCGGTTTGCTAAATAAAGCCGGCAAAAACCGTTTGGCGATATTGGTTTACCCCCCTGATCCGGTTGGTAACGCGAACGGTGGCCAGGGCGGCGATGGACAAATAGCCAAAAACGTTGGCCTGCAATATACAGCCGGCTGGGACTGGATTCAACCCATGCGCGATCGTAATACCGGAATTTGGGACAAAGTAACCGTCGAGACAACAGGCGCGGTTAGGATTACCGACCCGCATGTTATTACGCTGGTACCGGGTGTAAGACAGATTGAAGGTAAACAAGCGCCGGCGGTAATTAAATCATCAGCTACATTGAGTAACCCAACCGCAAAGCCTGTAAATGGGGTATTGAAATTTACGGTGGATGGTCAGACAGTTTCAAAAAATGTGGTTGTTAAGGCTAATTCAACTGTAGAGGTAAGCCTGAATGACCTTAGCCTGAGTAATCCGAAACTGTGGTGGCCAAATGGTTATGGTCCGCAGCATTTGTATAAAACATCGGTACAGTTCCTGGTTGCCAATAAGGTTTCTGATAAAGCGGAGGTAAATGTCGGTGTCCGTGAAATTCAAACAAGTTGGAATGAACAAACCAAAAGCCGGCAGATAGAAGTTAACGGGCAAAAGATATTTATTAAAGGGGGGAACTGGATTATATCCGACGCGATGCTGCGTTTCAGCGATGCACGTTACGATGCGGAGGTTCGTTTCCATCACGACATGAACCTTAACCTCATCCGCGTATGGGGTGGAGCTTTGGTGGAACGCCCGGAATTTTACAATGCCTGCGATAAGTACGGCCTGCTGGTTTTCCAGGATTTCTGGATATCAGGCGATGCAAACGGCCGCTGGATGGACCCTATGAAAAAAGAGGACCAATGGACGCGCCGCAAATACCCTGACGACCACAGCCTTTATATTCAATCGCTTATAGACCAAATTAAGCTGGTACGTAATCATGCTTCGTTAGCTATTTGGTGCGGCGGTAATGAAATAACTCCGCCTGAAGATATCCTGTTGCCATTGCGTGACACTATTCTGCCAAAGCTTGATGGCACACGCTGGTTTGTTGAGTATTCAAATTCAGATAAAATGTCGCTCAATACCATTGGCGGCAATGGAGATGGGCCGTATGGCATACAGCCGGATTCGGCATTCTTTAAAACGCATACCTTTCCATTCAACTCGGAGATAGGCTCGGTTGGAATCAATGACTTTGAGTCGTTGAAACGCTTTATACCAACAGTAAACCTGGTTGCGCCGGAGTATAATGCCGATAATAAAAAGAAATCGAAAGTTGACTCGGTTTGGGATTATCATAAATATATTGGCTACGATGCATCGATAGAGCCATACGGTAAGGTAGCTGACGCAAAGGATTTCGCAAACAAAGCTCAATTGGTTAATTATAACCAATACCGTGCTTTAATGGAAGGCTTCAGCGCGCACATGTGGGACTGGTATACCGGTGTTATCATCTGGAAAACCCAAAACCCATGGACTGCTATGCGCGGCCAAATGTACGACTATTACCTTGACCCCAACGCCTGCCTTTACGGTCTGCACAGCGGCAGTGAGCCGGTACATGTAATGTACAATCCCATCGATGGCATGGTGACTATCGTTAATAATACATTTACTACTAAGCGCGACCTGATGCTCTCTGTTAAAACCTATGATATGCAGGGTAAAGAGCGGTTACTTACCCAGGTGTTTGAAGAGATTCAGCCGCAATCGGTAAAAGGGCTTATCCCGATGAAAGAGGGTATAAATGCACTCGCTAAAAAGGAAGGTGTATTTCTTTCATTACGATTAACAGATACACGCCAAAATATAGTGAGTGATAATTTGTATTGGATGCCTGATGAAAAAGGCGTTTACTCAGGCTTAAAAAAAATTGATGCAGCGCAGCTAATGGTATCAGCAAAGCAAGTGTCGCCGGGCAAAGTTGAAGTAACCTTAAGCAATCCTGCAAATGGCCCCGTTGCTTTTTTTAATCGTTTGTCGTTGGTGGATGCAGATAGTCATAGTCGTTTGTTGCCGGTATTTTATAGTGATAATTATGTATCGGTTTTGCCTGGGGAGAAAAAGACGGTGGTAATTGAATACGATCCCGCCAAAATCAAAACAAAACCAACACTTAGCGTAAGCGGCTGGAATGTAAAAGAGCTTACGGTAGGAATAAATTAGCGCTATTTAGCCGCCATAGCTTCAACCTCAAGCTTCCATTTTGGGTCGAGCAACTGACAGCAAAGAACAGTTGAAGCAGGTTGATTATCGCCCATATATTTCATCCGCAGCTGAACGTTGGCTTCGTCGTAAGATGGGTCTGCCAAATATGTGCGGATGGAAATTATATTTTCGTAGCCCATTCCTGCGGACTTTAGAATTGTGCCGATATGCTGCCAAATGATGTCGCCCTGTTCTTCAAAGCTTTCGGGCATGGTTTCACCGTTGGCAAAATAGCCGTTTAAACCGCTTATAATTAGTAAGGTTGAATCGCCTTTAACTTCTACAGCATGACTGTAGCTGCGGTAAGGCGGGAATACGCCTTCCGGATTGTGTTGTATGACCGGCATAATAATTACACACTAAAATTAGGTTGTATCTTTTTAAATAATAAAGAGAAAAGCCACCCGACGAGTATTCCATAGAGCGCCCCAACAGTTACATCAACAGGGAAATGCACACCCACATATACCTGGGCGAAACAAATTGAGCCCGCCCAAAGGGTTGCCCAAAGCCATATCCAGCGCCATCTTTTATAAAACAGCATAATCAGGAAAAATGCCATTGCAAAATGATCAGTAGCGTGGGTTGAGGGAAAACTGTAGCCTGTTCCGCAATTTACGCGGACAATAGCTGTTTGAGAGACTACTACATCTCGGCAGGGCCGGTCGCGTTTTACCCGCTGTTTTATTATGCTTGCGCTTGTAAAATCTGCAAAGCCGGCGGATAAAGCCAATAATAATATGATGATTAGCCCCTGTTTCTTATATCGGTATATACAAAAACCAACAATAAAAATATATAACGGTATCCAGAATTTTGGATTGCGCAGCCACGGCATTATCCAATTAAAGAATGGATTAGCCAGGTCGTGATTAATAAAATAAAATAAATGCCGGTCGAGCTGTATCAGAAAATCGGGCATGCTGTGTTAAAAATTGTAAATATAGATAAATAGGCTTGTCTTAAAACAGTACGATTTTTATTATTGCATTGCTTAAATATCTTATTTTTGCGCCACAATAAAACAATTACACTTTGACATTAATAAAATCAATCTCGGGAATCAGAGGTACCATAGGTGGTACGGTGGGCGAGGGTTTAACCCCGTTGGATATTGTAAAATTTACTGCTGCTTACGGCAGTTGGGCCGTAAATAAAAGCGGCATAAAAAAGATAGTTGTTGGCCGCGATGCCCGTTTATCTGGCGCTATGGTAAATAGTTTGGTTATAGGGACTTTACAAGGACTTGGTATTGATGTAGTAGATGTTGGCCTTTCTACAACCCCGACGGTTGAAGTTGCGGTGCCTGACGAAAAAGCCGCGGGCGGTATCATCTTAACTGCCAGCCATAACCCAAAGCAATGGAATGCGCTTAAGTTACTGAACGCGGCCGGTGAGTTTATTAGCGATGCTGACGGTAAAGAAGTGCTTGATATCGCCGAAAAAGGCGACTTTAAATTTGCTGAGGTAAATGATTTGGGTAAAGTGACAATTGACGACAGCTACCTGCAAAAGCACATAGATAAAGTACTGGCTTTGCCTTTGGTTGATGTTGAGGCAATCACCAAAGCAAACTTTAAAATAGCTATTGATTGTGTGAATTCAACCGGGGGGATATTTATACCAGCTTTGTTGAGGGCACTAGGTGTAAATACTATTTACGAACTATATTGCGAACCTGACGGAAATTTCCCGCATAATCCGGAGCCGCTGCCCGAAAACCTGGTGGCTTTATCAAAAGAAGTTCTTAATAAGCGCGCCGACTTAGGTATTGCCGTTGACCCGGATGTTGACCGTCTTTGCTTTGTTAACGAAGACGGCAATGTTTTCGGCGAAGAATATACCCTGGTAGCCGTCGCCGATTATGTATTGAAGAATAACAAAGGCAACACGGTATCCAATCTGTCGTCGACTCGCGCCTTACGCGATGTAACCGAAGCAGCCGGAGGCGAATATCATGCCGCTGCTGTAGGAGAGGTGAACGTGGTAAATAAGATGAAGGAAGTAAACGCTGTAATTGGCGGTGAAGGCAATGGCGGGGTAATCTATCCTGAGTTACACTATGGAAGAGATGCTCTGGTTGGTATCGCGCTGTTTTTAACGCACCTGGCTAAGTACGGTAAATCGATCTCGCATTTAAGAGGAACTTATCCGGGTTATTTTATTTCGAAAAATAAAATAACACTTACCCCTGAGATGGATATCGATGCTTTATTATTAAAGGTGGAAGAGAAATATAAGAAACAACCCTACAGCACAATCGACGGCCTGAAGATAGAATTTGATAAAGAATGGGTACATTTGCGCAAGTCGAACACTGAGCCCATTATTCGTATTTACTCGGAAGGTAATTCTGAAACTGTAGCGAATAACCTGGCGAATAAAATCATTGCCGACATTAAAGAAATTTTAAAATTAAGTTAGTCCGAAAGTCGGAAAGTCCGCAAGTCCGAAAGCTGGATAATAAATAATAGTTTAGGTGAATTAACGATCGGGACAATCGCTAATTCACCATTCACTAATTCACTAATTGCTTCATGCGCGTTTATCTTGACAATGCCGCCACTACACCTCTGGACCCGGAGGTAATGAAGGCGATGTATGCCGTAATGGAAAATACTTACGGAAACCCATCTTCTATTCACTCACACGGCCGCGAGGCGCGCACATTGATTGAGAAATCGCGCAAAACCATAGCTAACCTGCTGCATACTTCGCCGGCGGAGATTTTTTTCACGTCGAGCGGCACCGAGGCGGACAATATGGCGATAAGATGCGGCATACATGACCATGGCATTAAACATGCCATCACCAGTCGTACCGAGCATCATGCAGTGCTGCATACCATGGAAGCTCTTGAAAAAGCGGGCTCCATCAAATTAAGCTATGTGGATATAGACGGCAAAGGGAGCGTTGATTATGACCACCTGGAAAAACTGCTGAAAGAAAACGACCGCAGCTTTGTATCGTTAATGCACGCCAATAACGAGATAGGCACGTTATCTGATATGGAGCGCGTGGGCGACCTTTGCGAGGCTTACAATGCCATTTATCATTGCGATACCGTGCAGACGATGGGTCACTATCAGCACGATTTAAGTAAGCTGAAAGCCCATTTCCTGGTTTGCGCCGGCCATAAGCTGCATGGACCTAAAGGGGTAGGGTTTCTGCATATCAATCATCGCATAAAAATTAAGCCTTTAATTTATGGTGGCGCGCAGGAGCGTAACATGCGCGGCGGCACCGAAAATATTTATGGTATTGTTGGCCTGGCCAAAGCGCTGGAAATGGCGTACGCCGAAATGGAGCCGCATCAACAGCATATACAGGGTTTAAAAACCTATATGGTGAACCAGTTAACCGAAAGTATCCCCGGCATCAATTTCAACGGAGAGACAGACCCTGCCAAAAGCCTATATACTGTATTAAATGTTCAATTCCCCGAAATGGAAATGGCAGACATGTTGTTGTTTAATCTGGACATCGCAGGCATCTCTGCATCGGGTGGCAGCGCGTGCAGCTCGGGCAGCGATATCGGCTCGCACGTATTGAGTGCTATCGGCGCAAGCGCATCAAGACCGTCTGTAAGGTTCTCATTTTCAAAATACAGTACTAAGGAAGAAGTTGATTTTACCGTTAGTAAGATCCGCGAGCTTTGCTTAGTTAATGCTTAACTTTCGTTGTTTTTTCGTTCAGGGTGGTTTTGTTTGATAATTTGTAAATAAACATGGCATAATTGTTGGGTTTATTTAATTACAAATTAAAACTACCATGAATTCATCTAATAAAGATTACGAAAGAGAAGAGGAACGTCCGGGTCAAGGTAACCCGAATGAGATTCCCGAAAAAAGAGAATCAGAACATGAAAAGTCCGGCTACCCTAACCAGGTAGAACAGGAACAGCAACAAGACGGTAACGACGCCTCATACAGCGAGCAAACCGATGTTACTCCCCCAAATCATAAGGAATTTCCTTCAGTAGGCAACGCTACTACCGATTTCAGACCGAGTGATCATGGCCGTACAACAGGCCGGATGGTTGGGCATGAACCCGGCACCGAAGGGATATAATATCCAGGTACTAACTCAGCATTTATAAAACGGAAAGGTTATCAGTTTTTGATAGCCTTTCCGTTCTTAAGCACACTAAATTCATAAATATCATGGAACCACGTGAAAAAGATCTCAAGCAAAGAATGGAAGACGATAAAGATGACGCAACAGAGCGTTTTCCAAACGCACAAAATTCAAGCGCAGCAGAAATAAACAGGGGTACCGACCCCAGTCAAAAGAATTATATGGGAAAATCCGGTACAGGCCCTGAGGGCCCGAATTGGAACAAGAAAAGTAAAGATTCAGATGGCGACACCAGCCAGAATGCCGGAGTATTTAAATAAAGATTTTCGGTTAGTAGATTTTGCCGTTCCGTTTATCGGGGCGGCCTTTATTTATGATGATGCACAATATCCCATTGCCCGGCTTTAATTTTAAACGCATAAAAAAAGCGGGGCTATCTTTACTGACGGCCCCGCTTTTTTATGCGTTGGTATTTTTAATTCTCCATCATTTTTAAGAATGACGATAGTTTCTCTTTCATCTCCCTGCGGTCGACTATAAAATCGAGGAAGCCGTGTTCCTGTACAAACTCTGCAGTCTGAAAGCCTTTAGGCAGGTCTTTTTTAATGGTTTCTTTAATAACCCGCGGACCTGCAAAACCAATTAATGAACCAGGCTCGGCAATATTGATATCGCCCAGCATAGCATAAGATGCGGTAACGCCACCAGTGGTTGGGTCTGTTAACAGAGATATATAAGGCACTTTAGCTTGCGATAGCAAAGCCAATTTCGCCGAAGTTTTAGCCATCTGCATTAGGGAAAATGCTGCTTCCATCATGCGCGCGCCACCTGATTTGGATATCATCAGGAACGGAATTTTATGTTCCATGCTGTAATCGATAGAGCGGGCTATCTTTTCACCTACTACCGAACCCATGGAGCCGCCGATGAAGTTAAAGTCCATACAGGCAATAACCAGTGGCTGACCTCCCATTTTCCCTGCACCGGCGCGTATAGCGTCTTTTAAACCGGTTTTAGCCATGGTTTCTTTAACCCTGGCGGTATATTTTTTGGTGTCCTCGAATTCAAGGGGATCGCCGGAAGTCAGGTTGGCGAATAGTTCTGTAAATTCATTATCGTCAAAAAGTATCGAGAAATATTCTTTTGAGCCTATACGCAGATGGTAGCCACAATAGTGGCAAACGTATTGGTTTTCAACCTGCTCTGAATAGTGAAGCGGCTTTTTACATTGCGGGCATTTGTTCCAGATACCATCCGGGGCTTCCTTCTTTTCCTGAGTGGTCGTAATTATCCCTTTAGTTTCCCTTTTAAACCAAGCCATATCTGTATCTAAGTCTTTCAAATTGGATACAAAGTAACGAAAAAATATTTTAGATATAAGATGTGCGGTAGGAGATTTGAGACGAGAAGCAGGTTTAATAACCCCGTAAGCAAATTTAACAAGCCGACTTTTGTAGTTTGGGTCGAATTGTCACCAAAATCTCATATCTCAAATCTCGTAACTCACAACTATCTCATTGCGAAAAGCAAAATTCAACGATGTATTTGCCGTGTATTTTTAACACTTACATAATTAACACTTGTTTAATCATGAATATGCAAAATATGCTGCTTGGTTTGCACACTAATTACTAAAGTCCTAACTTCGAGGCCTTAAATTGAATTATAAACTTAGATGGAATTAAAAGATTATAAAGGCGTTTTGCACGGCGACCAGGTGCAGGAGCTATTTGAAGCCGCTAAAAAACACCAGTTTGCTTTACCTGCTGTTAACGTAATTGGTACCAACACCATTAACGCTGTTATGGAAACAGCTAAAGCTGTTAATTCTCCGGTAATCATTCAGTTATCTAATGGAGGCGCGCAGTTTTATGCCGGCAAATCGTTAGATAACTCAAAATTACAGGCTTGCATTTTAGGCGCTGTATCAGCTGCAAAACATGTTCATTTGTTGGCAGAACATTATGGCATTGCAGTTATCTTGCATACCGATCATGCCGCAATGAAATTTTTGCCGTGGATTGACGGTTTGTTAGATCATGGTGAAAAATTCTTTGCCGAAACAGGTACGCCATTGTTCTCATCACACATGCTCGACTTATCAGAAGAGCCACTACATGAAAATATAGAAATTTCAGCCAAATACCTGGCCCGCATGGCTAAAATGGGCATGACGCTGGAGATTGAGCTTGGCGTAACCGGTGGTGAAGAAGATGGTGTTGACAACTCTGATGTCGACAGCTCACGCTTATATACGCAACCAGAAGACGTTGCTTACTCTTATGAAGAACTTTCGAAAGTGAGCCCGCGCTTTACTGTTGCTGCCGCTTTTGGCAACGTACACGGTGTTTACAAACCGGGTAACGTGAAACTGCAGCCGGTTATATTACATAACTCGCAGGAGTATGTGAAAAAGCATTTTAACCTTTCTGCTGAAAAGCCAATCAACTTCGTATTCCATGGTGGTTCTGGTTCAAGCCAGGAAGAAATAAGGGAAGCTATCTCTTACGGTGCTATCAAGATGAATATTGACACCGATATGCAATGGGCTTATTGGGAAGGCATAAAGGAGTACTACAAATCAAAAGAAGGTTACCTTCAAAGCCAGATTGGCAACCCTGAAGGTGAAGATTCTCCAAACAAGAAATACTACGACCCGCGCGTATGGTTACGTAAAGGCGAAGAAAACTTTGTAAAGAGACTTACTGTTGCTTTCGGTGATCTGAATTGTATTGACGTAAATAGTAAGTTGTAAAGTTATTCAACTCAAAAAAATATTCCCCCAAGCGCTGATGTTAACAAACATCGGCGCTTTTTTTTGGTTTGTTACTAAAACTCATCATGCACCAAAAAAAGAATTTTTTTGAACGTTTCGCCAATTGGGCTACCATAGCCACCGGTAGCTCCGCCGCTTTTTTAACAGCAGCTGCCGTTATATTTGTATGGATTATTACCGGGCCTGTCTTTCATTATTCAGATACCTGGCAGCTCATTATTAATACCGGTACTACAATTATTACCTTTTTAATGGTATTCCTGATTCAAAAGTCTCAGAACAAAGATTCGAAGGCAATCCATTTGAAATTGAATGAACTGATTGCCTCGCACCAGGGCACCAGTAACCGTATGGTAAATATTGAAGATCTTACGGAAAAAGAGCTTGATCATCTAAGTAAATTTTACGTCCGATTGTCTAAATTAGCCGAAAATGAAGGCGACATTACTTGTACACACTCGATTGATGCTGCCGACGAGAATAATTCGAATAAGCTGAATAGCTTAAAGCAACGGAAATCGTACAAAAATGGCAGTAATCCTAAAAGCAAACAAAATAACTGACCCTAACGACCTTGAAAAAGCCTTCGCCATACGCTACGAGGTATTTGTTGATGAACAAAACTGTCCCCTCGACCTGGAAGTAGAAGGTAACGAATTATCCACGCACTTTTTAGCGACTATAGAGGGTGAACCAGCCGGCGCTGCCCGCTGGCGTAAAACCGACAAAGGGATAAAATTGGAGCGCTTTGCCGTATTACAAAAGTATCGTGGGTTAGGGGTGGGGCAGGCGCTGGTAAACGCTGTGCTGGAAGATTTGCCGAAAGAAAATACTTACTATATCTACACTCGCAAAGCCATGCTACAGGGCTATATGACAAATTAGGATTTGAAAAAGTAGGTGATGAATTCGAAGAAGCGGGAATGAAGCATTTTAAAATGGTATACAAAAGTTGATTAGTTGACTAAGTTGCATTAGTTGATCAAGTTTGAGAAAGGCAACTTAATCAACTTGATAAACCCAAACTAACCTAATCAACTAAATACCCCCCCCGCATATTCCATCGCATCCCTAAACTTATCCATATCAAGCCCTGTGGCCTCATTTTTTGATTTAAGGTAACCAATCAGGTTTTCGGTTGCGATATTGCCTGTAAGCTCATCTGCGGCCATCGGGCAGCCGCCATAGCCTTTTATAGCTGTATCAAAATGGCGACATCCGCTTTGGTAGGCTGCGTTTACTTTTTCATGCCATGCGTCCGGTGTCGAGTGCAAATGAATACCGAACGATGTTTCAGGAAAGTTACTGCATAATGATGGATAGATGGAACTAATCTGCTCCGGTGTGGCTATTCCAATCGTATCAGCTAAGGCTATATAATGTATCTCCTCTTTAATCAATTTTTCTGCCCATTGATTAACGATTTCCACATTCCAGTCGTCGCCATAAGGATTGCCAAAACCCATAGAAAGGTAAACCAGCAAGCGCTTATTATTAACCGTGCAAAGCTCATTTATTCGCTTAACGGTGTCAAAAGATTCATTGATGCCGGCGTTTGTATTCCGTCTTTGAAAAGTTTCGGAAATAGAAAACGGAAATCCGAGGTAAGTTATTTCAGGATGTTTAACAGCGTCTTCTGCGCCGCGGTAGTTAGCGATGATTGCCAACAGTTTTGATTTGGTGGCACTTAAATCCAACTTGCTTAAAACCTCGGCCGTGTCCCGCAATTGCGGAATAGCTTTGGGTGAAACAAAGCTCCCGAAATCAATGGTATCAAAACCTGCCTGTAGCAGCAAGTTAATATAGGCCGCTTTTTTTTCAGTCGGCACAAAATCGTGGAGACCCTGCATCGCATCACGCGGGCATTCCGTTATTTTTATAGGCGAATTTGTCAAGTTAAGCGGTTTTAGATACCTGCGGGTTTTTACTGGCCAGCGATTCCCGGTTAAATTTCCGGATAATCAGTCTGCTGCCGCCGTTAAAGCTGATGTAGCTGCCAACCCAGTTGATAAACACAATCACTTTATTGCGGAAACCCAGCAACGAAATCAAATGTACAAACATCCAAACTAACCATGCAAAAAAGCCCTGGAATTTTATCTTGCCTAAATCAGCAACAGCTTTATTTCGGCCGATGGTAGCAAGGGAACCTTTATCGAAGTATTTGAACGGTTTTGTGTTTTCGCCGTTTATGGTTTGAACAATGTTTTCAGCCACATATTTGCCCATTTGTATAGCGACCTGTGCCACGCCGGGGTGCCCCTTAGGCGTGTCGTGCGTAATCATAGCTGCTACATCGCCAATGGCATAGATGTTTTTTGCGCCCTCAACACGGCAGTTATTGTCAACCTTTATGCGGTTTCCTCTTACTATAATGTCTTTATCCAGGCCCTTCGGAACTTCACCTGTAACGCCTGCCGACCATATCACATTTTTACTACGGATGGTTTTGCCGCCTTCAAATTTGATTTCTTCGCCATCGTAGCTCTCCACCTTTACATTCAGCAATACATCAACACCCATATCAGTTAAAAATTCATAGGCCTTTTTTGAGGCTTCATCCGAAAATGGCCCCAGCACCTTTGGCATAAAGTCGACCAGGTACACTTTCATATCCTCTTTCTGGAGTTCAGGGTAATCCTTGCAAAGTATGTGATTACGAATTTCGGCGAGTGCCCCTGCCAGTTCAACGCCGGTAGGGCCGGCGCCAACCAATACGAATGTTAATAGCGGTTCTTTTTCAGCTTTAGTGGCCTTAAGTGTAGCTTCCTCTAAATTCTGGAGGATAGCATACCGTAAGTTCAAAGCCTCGGGTATCGATTTCATCGGCATGGCAAATCGCTCGATGTCTTTATTGCCGAAAAAATTTGTTGTGGAACCTGTTGCGATAACCAGGTAGTCGTAGTCAATCTCACCAATAGAAGTATCGATTGTATTCTTTTCTGGATTTACTTTTGACACTTCTGCAATATTGAAACGGAAATTCTTTTGGCCTGCAAAATTTTTACGCAGCGAAAATGCTATCGACCCGGCTTCCAGGCTACCTGTCGCCACCTGGTATAATAGGGGTTGAAATGTGTGGTAATTATGTTTGTCGAGCATCAGGACATCGACAGGCGCTCCGTCGAGCTTATTGGCAACTTGCAGACCGCCAAAGCCGCCACCTACAATTACGACTTTCGGGAATTTTGTTTTATCTGTAGTATTCATAATACATTAATTATTAACCTTGTACCAGCAAACAAAAACGGCTCCAAGTATTACCTGTAGCCGTTTTTAATATCTGTTTGCATGAACAAAGCAACAGCAAATGAGAGAGATAATTGCCATAATGATGTAAACAAAAAGTTACCCGCTAAGATTTACGAAGTTTGAAAAATTAAGTAAATCTACCCGGTAAAAACAAAAAAAGCCGCTCAAAAATGAAGCGGCTTTTGCAATTATTTGAATTTAATTATCTCAAATCTTTCTTTCCGAAATCAATGATAACTGGAGTTGCCACGCAGATTGAAGAGTAAGTACCGAAGCACACGCCGATTAATAATGCGAATGAGAAACCACGGATAGTATCGCCACCGAAGATAAACAACACCAGCAATATCAATACTACCGTTAAAGCAGTAATAACTGTACGGCTAAGCGTGTTATTGATTGCATCGTTAATAACAACCTTAGGCTCATCAGTTTTTGCATGATGCAGGTGAAGGAATTCGCGGATACGGTCGAATACTACCACTGTATCGTTAATTGAGTAACCGATAACCGTTAATATTGCCGCGATAAATGCCTGGTCGATATCAAGTGAGAACGGAAGTGCATTCTTAAATAAAGAGAAGAACGACAATACCATTAACGCATCGTGAGCAGTTGCCACCATCGCACCCAAACTGAACTGCCATTTGCGGAAACGTATGAAAATGTATGCCGAAATGATAATGATGGCAAAGATAACCGTTAATAGTGCCGATTTTTTCAAACCATTAGCTATCGTAGGGTCAACTTTCGATTCGCTACCGATGTTCGCTGCGGTAATTTTTGTTTTCTCGTTAGTGCCGAGAGCCTTTATCAGCGCTTCTTTAACCTTTGCATCGGTATTGGCGTCTGTGCTATTTATAAGGTATTTGGTGGTGATACTCATCCTGTCGGTACCGAAGGTTTTAACCTCGTTACCTTCACCAAGGTACTTATCCACAATATGGCGCACGTCGTCGGTAGCAATATTTGGATTGTTGAACTTTACTACATAGTTGTGACCGCCAACGAAATCGACACCATAGTTGAAACCCTGGGTTGACATCGATATGATGCCAGCAATGATAAATACGCTGGAGAAAATATAAAACTTAAAACGGTTTTTTACAAAGGCGTAGTTTGCGTTTTTAAAGGTATGCGAACTCCACGGATTCGAGAACTTAATATTCCAGCCTTTTTCAAGCATGTATTCCAATATAATTCTGGAAATCAGCAGTGAGCAGAACAGTGATGTTGTAATACCTATCATCAAAGTAATAGCAAAACCCTGGATTGGCCCGGTACCGAATATGTACAGGATTAGACCAGTAAGGAACGTACTGATGTTAGCGTCGAGAATTGAAGACAAAGCGTGTTTGAAACCATCTGTAATAGCAATTCGAAGTGATTTGCCCAAAGCCAGTTCCTCACGTACACGTTCGTAAATTAACACGTTCGCATCCACCGAGATACCCAGTGTTAGTACGATACCCGCTACACCAGGCACTGTAAGCACGGCGCCAAGGCTTGTTAACACGCCCATCAGGAAGAAGATGTTTACGATAACCGCAATTACGGCAACTGTACCAGCACGGTTATAGTAGGCTACCATAAATACCAGCACTACCAGTAAGCCTACAAGACATGATAACAAACTGGCGTGGATAGCTTCCTGCCCTAATGACGGACCTACAACAGCACTTGCGCTGATATGGGTACGAACAGGCAGGCGACCAGCCTTTAATACATTGGCTAAGTCTTTCGCTTCTTCAATAGTAAAGTTACCTGAGATAGAAGATATACCGCCTGCAATTTCATTGTCGACACGGGGGGCTGAATAAACGTTATCGTCGAGAACGATGGCAACAGATTGCTTGTTATTTGCGTCAGCTGCAGCTTCGGCAGTAACGGTTCGCCATTTCTGTGCGCCGTCTGAGTTCATAATCATAACAACCTCAGGACTGCCCTTCTGGTCGTAATCTTGCCTGGCGTCATTGATTACTTCGCCTGCAAGCACAGGACCGGCAGCACCTACTAATTTAATGGCGTATAGCTCAAATATTTTGGTTTTAGGATCCCTTGGTTTTACACCCCAAAGAAATTTCATCGTTTGAGGCATGGAAGCCTTAATGTCCTGGCTGTGGAGATAGCTGTTTATTTTTGCGGTATCCTTTACGTCAGCAAAGCCTACTACAGGCCCCGGGGCCAGCTGCGTTTGTCCGCCTTGCGGGGTGTAAGAGGCAGGTTGCAAAATGCTGAACAAGGGAGCTTGCTCTGCCAGGGAAAGTTTCTTGCTCAATGCAGAAGTATCCGTGGCATTGCTTTTCTGAACCTTAGATAAAAGAGACTGACCTGATTTACCTTTAGCGGTATCGCCTTTGGCAGGAGTTGCAGCAGCTATTTTATTTTTACCGGTGTCGGTTTTGGTAGCAGGTACAGCTGGTGTTTTAGCAGTATCTTTCTTACCGGCTTTTAATTTAGCGGCAAGCAGGCTGTTAATATTGTTTAACACCGGGTATGCCTGCCTGTTATCAAATGTTTGATAAAATTCAAGCTTCGCAGTGGCTGATAAAAGTTTGCGCACACGCTCCGGGTCCTTTACACCAGGTAATTCAATCAATATACGCTGTGTAGCGGGTTGCAATGAAATGTTGGCATTCGCAACGCCAAACCCGTCGATACGGGTGTTTAACGTGGTGTACGATTGCTGTACAGCAACTTTAGCCAGTTCCTTAAGGTAGCTTTCAACTTCGCTATTGCTTGCGTTGAATTTAATGTGGTCCTGGTTGTCTTTTGTCGAAAATATAGGCGCCAGTTTTCCGTCCGGGCTTAGCTTTTCAAATTCTTCAACAAACAAAGTGATATAGTCCTTCTGAACAGTACCCTTGTTAACAATAGCAGTAGCGTTCTGTAAAGCCTGGTTAAATACCACATCCTGGTTATTGTTTGATAGTTTTTTTACCAACTCATCCAGCGATATCTGCATAGTTACGCTCATGCCGCCTTCAAGGTCCAAACCCAGGGCTAATTCACGTTGGCTAACGTACTGATAAGTGTGTTTGAAAACAGGATATACCGGTTGTGTAGAAATTGAATCCAGATAAGCCTTTTCTTTTGTTGTATCGCCCTTGGCATGTAATTGCGCATCCTTCTTAATGTTGTGCCCAACCCATGTGAATGACAACTGGTATATACATACCACAGCCAGCAATATGGCGAAAAATTTAACAACCCCTTTTCCTTGCATTGTGTATTAAAATATGTAATAAATTAGTTTATAAGCATTTTAAATAAGACGGCAAATCTAATAAAAATTCGTAAGCATGAAATTTTTAATTAAAAACAATGTAAGAGAATAGAGATTGGAGAACAGAGATTAGTTGTTTTGTCTGTAATTATTTGATTTTTAGTCGATTAAAATTTGAAATAAATAAAAACAAAAAATAGAAAAAATGCTTTGCAATGACTTTTTTGATGAAAAGCTTTTTTTGGAATTGAAAAGCAGTCATATATGTTGGCCTGATTAATCTTTAATCTCAGATCGCTAAGTGCTAACGTTACCCCCGCTCATAGGTGATAAAAGAATAAGGCAGCGAGTTCTTTTCATCGGGTTGATGGTCTTCCCGCGATACCTCAATCCAGTCCTGTTTGTAGATTTCCGGAAAGAAAGTATCGCCGTCAAATTGTTTGTGGACGACGGTGAGATAAATTCTGTCGGTAAAGCTCATAGCCAGTTTATAAATTTCGGCTCCGCCTACAATGAAGACTTCTTTTTCACCTTTACACAACTCAAGCGCCGCAGCAACAGAATTCACCACTTCGCAACCTTCGATCGTTATAGCCTGGCGGGTAATTATGATATTCCTGCGGTTGGGCAATGGTTTACCAACCGACTCATAAGTTTTACGGCCCATTATTACCGTATGCCCGGTGGTAATAGTTTTAAAATGCTTGAGGTCGTTGGGAAGGTGCCACAGAAGTTTATTATCTTTTCCGATGGCACGGTTTTCTGAAATGGCTACTATTATGGAGACGGTCATTGCTGAGTTTTATTTATAGATGATATCCAAAGTTATTCTGCGAGTCTTCTGAAAACTTCACTGTCTTCATCTATGATGCGTTTCACCTTAAAGAAAGTCGGTATGTCTAATCCAGGGTACTCTTTTAGCTCTTTCAATAAATTCAATAGCTCAATTAGCCGCTCTTCAGGCAATTCGTCTATAATTCTCATTATCTCGCTTTTAATTTCTTCAGTAGTCATGTCCAAAATTAGTAATAACTCCTTTACACCGCAACCACACCCTTTATGTGTGGCCATGGATCATAGTTCAGCAACTCAAAGTCGTCATATTTAAATGAGAATATATCTTTCACTTCCGGATTGATCTTCATCGTCGGAAGCGGCCTTGGTTCGCGGCTTAGTTGCAGCTGTGTTTGCTCAAGGTGATTGTTGTACAGGTGCGCATCGCCAAAGGTGTGGATGAAATCTCCGTAATCCAAATCGCAAACCTGGGCCATCATCATGGTTAGCAAGGCATAAGATGCAATGTTGAATGGTACACCCAGAAATATATCCGCGCTGCGCTGGTAAAGCTGGCAAGACAATTTGCCTTTTGTTTCACCCTTTGCCGTATTCGGCGGCTCCACATAAAATTGGAACAAACTATGGCAGGGTGGGAGGGCCATCTGATTCACATCGGCAACATTCCATGCCGATACGATCATGCGGCGTGAGTCGGGATTATTTTTTAGTTGATTTACCACCTGGGTAATCTGGTCGATGTGTCCGCCGTCCGGTCTTGGCCATGAGCGCCACTGGTAGCCGTAGACCGGACCGAGGTTGCCATCTGCGTCAGCCCACTCGTCCCAGATACGAACACCATTATCTTTTAGGTATTTGATATTGGTATCGCCTGTTAGAAACCAAATCAGCTCATGAACGATGGATTTAAGGTGCAGCTTTTTGGTGGTAACCATCGGAAAGCCATCATTTAGGTCAAAACGCATCTGGTAGCCGAACACACTTAGCGTTCCGGTTCCTGTACGGTCATGCTTTTGCGCGCCGTTTTCCATCACATGCCTCATCAGGTCGAGATACTGTTTCATTTAGTTGTTTGATTAGGTTGATTGGGTTGGAATAAGTTGATTGAGTTTTTAACACCGCCAACGCTCGTCTGCCAATCAACAGAAATAATTGACAAATAAAAATAATCTAAGTTGGTAAACCTACGGATGTTCAAAAATACCGATGGTGTTAATCATTCTTATCATTGCAACATCATAACTTTGCGAGGAATCTGATTGGCTGTGTCTCCACAGCCAAAGGCAGAAAGGCTTAATCAACTCAATCAACATCCATGCTCATTTTTCCCAATGCCAAAATCAATATCGGTCTCAATATTATTAACCGGCGCGATGATGGCTATCATAACCTGGAAACAGTTTTTTATCCTGTCAACATTAAAGACGCGCTGGAAATTGTGGTTGCCGATGAATTGAGCTTCGAGTCTTCCGGTTTGGAAATTCCGGGCAGGGCAGAAGATAACCTTTGCATAAAGGGCTACCATCTGCTGAAAAAAGATTTCGACCTGCCGCCGGTAAAAATTCATTTGCACAAAAACATCCCGATAGGGGCCGGTCTTGGTGGAGGCTCTGCTGATGCCGCATTTTTTATCCGCCTGGTTAATCAGAATTTTAATTTGGGAATGACCGATGATCGGATGATGGGTTACGCCCGCCAGCTTGGCGCCGATTGTGCGTTCTTCATCCAAAACAAACCCGTGTTCGCTTTTGAGAAGGGAGATGAATTTGAACCCATCCGGCTCGACCTTTCTAAATACAAAATTGTACTGGTAATGCCGGCGGTTCACGTGTCCACCGCCGAAGCCTATCGTGGTGTGACACCCGCGCCGGTAAAAGAATCGCTGATGGATTTAATTTACGAGCCGGTTTCGGAATGGAAGAAGTTTATCAAAAATGATTTCGAAGCATCCGTGTTTAAAAATCATCCGGAGATAAGAGGAGTGAAGGCTGCCTTGTACCAGGCCGGTGCGATCTTTGCCAGCATGAGCGGGAGCGGCGCATCTGTGTTTGGAATATTTGACGAGGTGCCGGATTTGAGTACCCTGGAGGGGGAGAATGAGATATTTTATTGTTAGTTTCTGAACCGGGATTAAGCGGATTTTTGGATTTTTCAGATTGTGGATTGTATTTCGGTACAATCCCGTTAATCCCAAAATCCGCTTAATCCTGGTTCAGCGAATCATACACCCGCATCCTCGCCAACCCCTCTCCCAAAACCTTCTGCCCAGTCTGCCTCGCCCCAACCTTTGGCAACAGCGCTCAATAAGCGGTTGTGGACGGTCGAAACGGTCGGCATTGGTGTCTCAGACTGCTGCGATAGTTTCAATGCAATACGCGCGTCCTTATAGCCTAATTTTGCCTTGAAGCCGACAGGGGTGTATTGTTTTCCTGCAATCTGCTTTCCGTAGTTTTGAAATATCGGCGCATTGAAAATCGTCGAGCCAAAAAACTCGGCTACTTTCATCCGGTCGAGTCCATTTTTTTCGGCGAGGGTAAATGCTTCCGCCATCATCTCGAGCGAGGCCATTATCATGAAGTTGCCGGCAACCTTAACCACGTTGGCTCCGCCCGGCTCTTCACCAAAATCAAATATACCCTGGCCCATGGCTTCGAGCAATGGCTTCGCCGTTTCCTTTGCCTCCTGCGGACCGGATGTACATATCCAAAGCTTCTTCGCGGCTGCCGCTTCCGGTCTGCCGAATACAGGTGCGGCCAGGTAAGTTGAGCCGGATTTTTTGTGCGCGTCTGAAAGCAGTTTCGCAGTGTCGGGAGCGATGGTGCTCATGGAAATGTGGAGGCCATTTTTGGGTAGCTTTTTCAGGACACCGTCATCACTAAGAACGGTCTCTTTTAGAACCTCATCTTCCGACAACATGGTGATGATTATTTGGACACCATCCGCTGCTTCGGCAGGTGAGCTGCACTTGGTGATGGCGGCCTGGTCAAGCTCGTCCGCCTTTGAAATCGTCCGGTTAAAAACCTGCAGGTGGTAGCCTGCGGCAATTAAATTTTTAGCCATTGGTATGCCCATGTGGCCGAGCCCGATAAACCCGATTTTGCTATTCATAGTTTAGTTGATATAATCTTTGTCGTCCTCACTTAGTGTATTGGATGCTCCTTTGTCGTAATTGTTGTCGGTAGTGTCTCCGCCAAGTTTTCTCACCTTCTTAGGCCGGCCGACCAGCACCCCGAGTACAAACGAAATGGCTGCCACGAAAAGCAGCACCAGTAGTTTTGACATGAGGAACGTGGCCCATAAAAATTTAAAATAAACAGCGCCCGCATTCTGCATCAGGATTACGGTGAGCAGGACGGTGATAAGAATGATGATGATGGTTTTTATTCTCATGGTGATTTAGTTTAACATTTAATACAATATCAGGTTTTTTAATGTGGAATAAAAATCGATGAAAATTTACGATACCCAGGTTGTGGTTTCCGGGCATATGAGTTGCCTGCTTTTTTAGCGACTATTTTTGCCTTGCCCCGGCGCGGGAAATTGGAAAATGAATACTGCAAAAAATGGCTTTCTAGTCAGTAAAAGAAATCGGTCAAATTTACGCGCCTGATTAAAAGGAGAGTTTGGGGTTGCTGCGGGTTTTTGTCGGCGACAATCAATTTACTACATCATCTCTTATGCGCTTACTGCATCAACGAAACTAAAAAAATTCCACTTAAATGCGCGCAAAATTCGCAGTCAGATTTTTGGTTTGTATACATACTGACAAGAAATGCGCTTTTATAAAATTTCCTGGAAAGTAATATCGATACACTTAGGCCAAAAGCCTGCCAGATGATGTCAAAGTGATTTCTTTATTTATTTAACATTGTATAAGTAATTGATTTTTAATTTAATGTATGAGTTATTGGATTGCGATAAATAAGTATACTAAAAATGTTAGTTTTTTAGATTTATAAAATTTAATTTAAGTTAAATTTATAATTTAGTAAATTGTTATATATAATTGATTAATAGATATTTATTATTTATCAAATTTATTGATTTATCTAATATTATTCAAATAGACTCAGTCACTTACATCGAAAAATAGACTTTCGTAGGTTTCCTGACCTGAAAAATAAATACACTTAGTCTGAATTTGAATTTTGCCGCTGACGACGCGAAAATATCCGGACGTATTATTTCACCAGGAAAAATAATAATGCGTTAGAGAGCTTTAAACAGGCTTGTTTAGACAGTCGATTTCTCCCCCACCCTGAGGAGTGAGATGGTTGATTTCTGGCAATTTCTGTGGAAATAAATTTCTAGTCCTGGGGAAATTGTTGTCGGATTTAGTACCTGATTTACGATTTGTTCCGGCGTTTAGCTACCTGTTTTTGAGCTACCGGGTATAGGAATATTGTGGACAAAAGTATCAGCGCACCGCCCCAAAAACCGGCAGTCATTTTGTTCATGTCCCGAAAAAAAATGAAGGATAAAATGATACCGTAAACCGGCTCGAGGTTGGTAATAAGCGCCACGCGAAAGGCGGTGAGCTCCCGCATTACCGATACACCGGCCACATAGGCAAGCGATGTGCAGACCGTGCCGAGGATAAGCAGGTAGCCGATGTCGGCGCCTTTCAGTATCATCGATTGGTTAAAGCCGCCGGTAAAAAGCAGGTAAATAGTAATCCATAAAACTGCTCCCGATAATTCGTAAAATGCAATAAATGGCGCTTCGAATTTTTTGACCTGGCGCGAATTGATAATGGAAAACAGGCTTGCAAAAACCGCGCTTAGTACTCCTGTTTCTATACCCTTAGTGTACCTGCTTTCAAATTTAAAAATTGTGGCGATACCCAGGATGATCAATAAACCGGCAAAAATTTGCAGCCTTGAAATCCGTGTTTTGTTTATCAGCGGCTCGAAGATCGCAGTGAATAAGGTGATGGATGAAAGGCAGACCAGCGTCACCGGAACGGTGGATAATTTAATAGAAGCGAAGAATAATATCCAATGACCGCCTACCAAAGCACCTATAAAAATCAGTTGAAAGAAACTTTTCCAGCCCAGCTTTAACCCCGTTTTATTAATCTTAAAATACAGGAATAGTGACAGTGAAGCGATGAGTACACGGTACCAAACCAGGCTTACTGCAGAGATGGAAATGAGTGCTCCAAGTATGCCTGTAAAGCCCCAGATGAAGACGGTAAAATGGAGGAGTAAGAGGTTTTTGTTGAGGCCTCCCGGTGTGTTTTTTGATGTCATTATTTAGGTGCTTTCGCCAGCAAATATAAGCCAACTAAGCCAAATATTCCGTTAGGCATACACACAGCAAGGAACGGCATCATGCTTCCTTTTACGGCAAAAACAAGGGCAAATCTGTCTATTACAATATACGCAAAACAGAGAAAAATCCCTATTCCGAGGGGGAGTCCAATACCTCCTCGTACTTTCCTGGAGGACATAGAAACGCCAATAAGCGTAAGTACGTAAGCGGATAACGGGTATATAAAACGCCGGTATTTTTCGTACAGCATCTCCTTTAAAGCACCCGTTCCCCTCACTTTTTCTTTAACAATATTACGGTTAAGGTCCTGTGTCGACATTGCCGTATACACATTATCGTAGTGAATAAAATCTACCGGACGCATGTCCAATACCGTATCTTTTGAACGATTGGAGCTGTCGACCCACTTCTCTTTAAGACCGTTTACGTATTTTATAGTATAGCTTTTTAAACTCCATACTCGTTTCAACGAGTCGTAAACTATGGTGTTGGCAAGCAGTTTTTCGCGCAATTGATCTCCGTCAAACTTCTCCATGATAAACTTATACCCCGTGTGAATGGAGTTGTCAAACGACTCGACGTAAACAAACGTATGCTTGTCCAATTGTATATGAACCTCGCTTTTTGTGGGGTCATCGCCGTTAAATTGGTGCGAGTTTTCGAAGCTGATTTTAAGATTATTTGTAAAAGGTATCAGGTAAATATTTGCGAAAAGCGAAACAATACATATCAGCGTAGCACAAATGAAATATGGCCGTAAAAAGCGGTTAAAGCTCGCCTTTCCGCTCAATATCGGAACGATTTCCGTTTGATTAGCCATCTTTGCCGTAAAGAAAATTACAGCCAGGAAATTTATCAGCGGCGACAGCAGGTTCATATAAAAAGGAATGAACCCGGCATAATATTTAAATACAATTTCCTGCAGGGAAGAGTGGTTTTTAAGGAAGTTATCCAGGTGCTCAGATATATCAAACACCACGGTAATAATCACAAAGATACCCAGGGTAAACGCAAAGGTCCCCAGGTATTTCCGCATAATAAACCGGTCGATGGTTTTAATATACCTGCCTATAAATTCCTTCATTTACAATCGTTGCGCTAAACGGTTAACCATAGCATTCTTCCAGCTGTAAAACTCTCCCGAGATTATTTTATTGCGTGCTTCGCCAACCAGCCATAAATAAAAATGCAGGTTGTGCAGCGTAGCAATCTGTGCGCCCAGCATCTCGCCTGAGTGTATCAAATGCCGTAAATAGGCTTTGGTATAAGCCTTATCGGCTAATAAATCACTGTCCGCTTCTATGGGCGAAAAGTCGTTTTTCCACTTTTCGTTTTTAATATTAATGATGCCCTCTTTAGTAAAAAGCATGCCGTTGCGGGCATTACGGGTAGGCATTACGCAGTCAAACATATCGATTCCGAGCGCGATATTTTCCAAAATATTAACAGGAGTTCCCACGCCCATCAGGTATCGTGGCTTCGCTTCGGGCAAAATATCGCATACAATTTCGGTCATGGCATACATTTCCTCAGCAGGTTCGCCTACAGAAAGGCCGCCGATTGCATTGCCTTCGCGCTCGAAAGAAGCGATAACTTCTGCCGATTTTACCCTCAAATCCTTATAAACGGAACCTTGTACAATAGGAAAAAGTGTTTGGTCGTAACCGTATTTTGGCTCCGTGCTGTCAAACCTGTCGCAACAGCGTTTCAGCCAGCGGTGCGTCATATCGATAGACCGGCGGGCGTAATTATATTCACATGGATAAGGGGTGCATTCATCAAACGCCATGATAATATCCGCACCAATGGTACGCTGTGTATCCATCACATTTTCGGGCGTAAACAGGTGTTTGGAGCCATCGATGTGTGATCGAAAAGTAACGCCTTCTTCCTTGATCTTACGTACTTCGGTTAATGAATATACCTGGTAACCGCCGCTATCGGTTAAAATAGGACCGTCCCAGCCATTGAATTTATGCAGTCCGCCGGCTTTCTCAAGTATATCCAGTCCGGGCCTCAAATATAAATGATAGGTATTGCCGAGTATAATTTGTGCTTTTATATCGTTCTTCAGCTCATGCTGATGTACTGCCTTTACGGTGCCTGCGGTACCTACCGGCATAAAAATAGGGGTCTGAATTGTACCGTGCGCGGTGGTTATCTCACCAGCCCTGGCTTTCGAAAGCGGGTCTTTTGCTGTTAAATTGAACTTCATTATGAGGATGCAAAATTAGCATTATTAGTTGGATTGGCTGTAACGGTTGTGGAAGTTGTAATTGGAAATGCGCTGAAACCTATCTCCGGCTTTTAACATAGCGATGGATTTTAAAACACATCGCTATAAATAAATTAACACTAACATTTAGAGCCTCTTAAATCATCGCAACTTATTACAACTTCTTTTAACTTAATCCAACTAAAATCCCGAACTTCGCGCATTATTTTCGAGGGTTTGGAAACATATATTCACTACGCGTTATTCATCTTACTTCAACTTTGCTTTTTAACTCAACTATACTTCCTGATAGCCAGGCAGAGCAAGCTTAAGCGCCATAAAACTACTGAAGAGCAGCCAAATGTAATTATCCCGGTCTCGGTAATTATAAGCGCGAGAAATGAATCAGCAAACCTGCGCGAAAATTTGCCCTCCATACTCGAACAAAACTATGCTGACTTTGAAGTTGTGGTGATAAATGATTGCTCGTATGACAATTCTGGTGACGTGCTGGATGAGTTAAAAGCGAAATATGAACGCCTTAAAGTAGTTACGATAACCGAGCACGACCGCTTTAAAACAGGCAAAAAGTTTGCTTTAACCCTCGGCATAAAAGCCGCAAAAAACGAATATCTGTTGTTTACCGACGCGGATTGCACACCTGCTTCGGAGCACTGGATAAGCTATATGGCTGCCAACTTTACCCGTGCTGACCAGATTGTACTGGGCTATTCGCCTTATAAAAGAACGCGCAATTTCTTAAATCCGTTCATCCGTTTCGAGACTATAAAAACGGCCATTAATTATTTTTCGTCGGCTGTAATAGGGGATGCCTATATGGGTATTGGCCGAAACATGGCCTATACTAAAACGCTGTTCTTTGGTGCGAAGGGGTTTGCGGCGCATATGCATGTGTTGTCGGGCGATGATGATTTATTTGTAAATCAAAACGCAACGCCTGCTAATACCGCTATTGAAATTCACCCTGACGCCTTTGTTTATACCGATGCCAAAACCTCTTTAAAGTCGTTGTTCCGACAAAAAAAACGTCACTTTGGCGTTGGTAAACTTTATAAAGCCAGGCATCGCCGTATGCTCAGTATCGACGCGCTGAGCGGCTTCCTGTTCTATATTTTATTAACAATTAGCCTAGTTTTCAACGTTGAGCCTCTGTTAGCACTCGGTTTGTTTATGTTTAGGCTGATTTTTCAACTTATTATATATAGTAAGCTGTTTAAGCGATTAGATGGCAGGGATTTGTTATGGTATCTTCCGTTTTTTGATGCCATCTACTATATTTACTTAAACACTTTTGGGTTGATTGGTACTTTTATAAAAACTACTCAATGGAAATAAATTCGAATTTTACCGAAAACGCAAAGAATGATTTTCACCTTGTGGTAAGGGCTCGCCAGGGTGACCAGAAAGCTTATGCTGATTTGATGCACAGGTATAAGGATTCTATTTATTTTATGGTGCTAAAAATGGTGAATAACAAGGAAGACGCCATGGACCTTACCGTGGAAACTTTTGCCAAAGCCTTTGAGAAACTGGAAAAATACCAGCCGGATTTCGCTTTTAGTACCTGGCTTTTCCGTGTAGCAACCAATAACTGTATCGACTTTATCCGCAAAAAGAAGCTGAACACTATGTCAATTCACGGGATGACCGATGAGGATGGCGAGGAAAAACAGCTGCAGATAAAGGCTGATGTGCTGAACCCGGAAGAAGTTTCCATTAAGAAACAGCAGACACAGGAACTGAAAACCCTTATAGAAAGCTTACCGCCACGCTACCGTAACTTGATTACATTGCGCTATTTCGACGAGCTTTCATACGAAGAAATTGCCCAGCAGCTCGACTTGCCCTTAGGTACAGTTAAAGCCCAGCTGTTCAGGGCCCGCTACCTGCTTGGTAATATCATAAATCGTTTTAACAGGGATGATATCTAATCAACTCTTAAAATATTTCCCCCATCTTACCGAGCAGCAGCAGGAGCAATTTAATCGCTTGCCCGAACTTTATGCCTTTTGGAATGACCAGATTAACGTTGTTTCGCGAAAGGATATTGAGTCGCTTGGTGAGCGCCATGTATTACATTCGCTTGGCATAGCAAAAGTAATGGAGTTTTTGCCTGGCGAAAACGTGATGGATGTAGGCACCGGCGGCGGTTTTCCAGGTATTCCCCTGGCAATTATGTTTCCCGAAACAAGCTTTCACATGGTCGATTCTATCGGCAAAAAGATAAAAGTAGTGCAGGAAGTCGCGAAGGCCTTAGGCCTGAAAAACGTTAGGGCAAGCCATTCCCGCGCTGAGCAGGTAAACGAAAAGTTTGATTTCGTGGTATCACGAGCCGTCACGCAGCTTAAAGACTTTTACCCCTGGGTGCGTGGCAAATTCAATAAAGTATCAAAAAACAAACTGCCCAACGGCATCCTTTATCTCAAAGGCGGTGACCTGTCGCAGGAGATCAAAGAATCTGGCCTCAAGGTTACCCAATATCATCTGAAGGACTATTTTGATGAAGAATTCTTTGAGACCAAACAAGTTATACACGTTAAAGCTTAATTTTTATTTCTGTGATTTCACCGATTAGGAGTAATCAACCTATCTAAGTTTATCGTTTAACCTGCGACGGAGTGGCCGTTTTGGTTTGTAGCTTATGTTTTGTCTGCCCGAAATCATGTTTGATATTATAATCCAGTGTGGCTGATGTCCAATATCCGCAATCTATTAAACGCCGGATAGTCATTATCGCGTCGTTATTATCGCGTGGTTCGGTTAGTTGAAAAGCAGCTAAAAAGCCCAGTTTATGCAATTCAGGCAAATTTTTCGAATTCCATAAGCCGTAGGGGAAAGCGAAATATTTTACGGGTTTGCCGGTTATGGCTTCCAGTTTTTTTGTTGGTTTATTAACCTGTGTTTCCCAGGCCGAGCCCTCGATTTTTTTGAAATTTACGTGGTCCTGGGTGTGGCTGGCTATTACATTTCCCTCATCCGAAAGCTGTTTTATCTGCTTCCTGTCCATATAGTGCCAGTTTTTTTGGATATTGGTATTTACAATAAAATACACGCCTTTAAAGTCGTACTTCATTAACTCAGGCCGGGCTACCTGGTATTGGTCTCCGTCTGTATCGTCAAAGGTGAGCATAATAGGTTTGGAAGGCAATGCTGTGCCTTTCGTAAGGTAATCATACAACTGGTCGGGTAAAATGGTATGGTAGCCGCTGTCGGCCAGCATCTTCATGTGCGCTTTGAAAGTGGCTGGCGGGATAATATAATCCTTGTCGATTTGCTTATCGCTGGCCCGCCAGTTTCTAATCTGGTGATAACACAAAATAGGCACTTGCTTACGCGCTAAAACGGCAGCATTGTCCACAGGCTGTGCTGTTACAGTCGAATAAGCGAGGCAAAATGAGGCGAGGGGGATAAGGCGTTTGAACACTGGAAACAAAGATTTATCAAAAATAAACAAAGGTTTTCAATGTAACAGCAAAGCCGATATAATTAAAAAATAAATGCGACTTAGTTTGCCGCATTTATGATATTTTTCAACTAAAAAGAGGGTTTGTCTTACACAACAAATTGCTGATACGGTTTTTAGCCGGTCAGCAATTAGCTTCCACATGGTATGGAATGATATTTATTTCTTTATACCGTAGCCTACTACGATAACCTCACCGGCAAATGACGGATCTTTGGCGAACTCACCACTTGCAGATTTGGGCGGCTCTACGTTATCCAGATCAAAGGTTACGGCCATCTTATAGTTGCCGACTTTTGCATCTACCGAGCCGACGAAGGCTTTTACAGCACGCACGACTTCCTCGTCGCATCCGCCGCCAATACCCTTGATGATATTAATATCAGTTATTTTTTTATCTGCATCCACATCGAATTTAACAATGACGCTTCCAACCAGGCTTGATTCGCGGGCAGCTGCCGGATATCTGATTGTTTTACTCATCGACTTAAAGAGTGCGTCAAATTCTTTCGATACCGGAGGTATCGGCTCCATTGGTGGCGGTATTTTTTGCAGCTGCAAAACTGTAGGCGCTGGTTTTTCAATTACATCGGCACTCTTAACCTCTTTACCGTTTATTTTTATTTTGGTTACAGGTTTTCCCTGTGCATAAACATCGCCGTTGTCGGCAATTTTAACGCCAGGCAGCTTTTTGATCAGATCAGCGCTTTTTCCGGGATCTTTAACAGGGACAATCTCAATCTCCTGAACTTTATCCGGCGATTGAACCTGCTTTAAGTCCAGCTTTTTCTGTTTGGTTACTACTTCTTTAACACCCCGATTGATCTTTTGCCGGATTTCGACCGGTCTTTCCGAAGGTTGTTTTACTTCCACTATCTTCAGTTTTTTAGTGGTGTCGGTTTGTTTTTGCGGTGCGATGTCGATTACGCCATAGGTTTTACTGAACCCTAAGGTCGACGCGCACAACAGGACTGCACATACCGGCAGGGCGGCGAGATACTTTAGCCTGGCTAAATTCCCTGAGCGTTTTTGGTTTAACATAATGATCCTCTTTTTTAATAAATTATAGTTGAAAAATGAATGCGTGATGGATGAGCCGCCCAACCCGTAAGCATTGCTTACCAATAGCGAAGAGTAAGCGAGGGTATCATTTTCGAATGCTGCCGCCTGTTCATCGGCAATGTACTCGTGTATGGATTTAAGACTGCGCTGTAACAGGTAAATAAATGGATTAAACCATCCTGCAACTTTAACCAGTTCTAAAAAAATAATGTCAGCCGAATGCTTTTGGTCGATATGAACCAGCTCATGTCTGATGACCGTTTCTGCACCTGATACATTCGTGCCGATAAAAACGTAGTTAAAAAACGAAAAGGCAGTATTTGAATTTTCCAGCCGGATGAGCTTGTATTTATTATCCAGCGGGTGTTTCTCTGCCCTCATCATGCATAAAAGCCGGGCTATTTTTACAGAGAATATTACAAGTGTAACAGCGGCGCCGCCTATGTATCCGTATACCAGTAAATCATGCCAGTTAAACTCAATAGATTTTACAACGCCCGCTTTGGCGATAGGATTAATAATGATCGTAGCCACCGTTGCGTCATCTATCGCCGGTTTTAAAAATCCCAGTTGAAAAAACGGGATAATGTAGGCGATAATGCAGGTAACTAACAGGTATATCCTGTTCAATCTGTAATGGGTTTCGTTGGCCAGCAGTATATAATACAGCAGGTAAAAAGCCGCCAGGTATATATTTGCTTCAAGAAGGTAGCGCAGCCAGTTCATGATTTCTTATTTTTAAGGTTATCAATCAACGAGGAAAGTTCATCCAGTTCTTTTAATCCAAGTTTTTTTTCATCAACAATAAACGATACAAGGCTTTCGTATGAATTGCTGAAATAATTATTCATCATCTTATCGAAAGTGAATTTTTTATAGTCAGCCTCTGCTACTGCAGGGAAGTATACGTGCGAGTTTCCGTAAGCTTTATGGTCGATAAAGCCTTTGCCTTCCAAAACCCTTACCACCGTAGATACCGTATTGTAAGCTGGTTTGGGCTCCGGCATTTGCTCGATAACGTCTTTTACGATAGCTTCTTTCAGTTGCCACAGGATTTGCATTACCTGCTCCTCGGCTTTAGTGAGTTCCTTGATGTTCATAGCAAACTATTTTAGTAGTTAGGCTAAGGTATAAACTATTTACGTAGTTTGCAAACTATTTTTGCAGTTTGCTATAAATTAGTTTAACGTGGAGGGGGGAACCACAGGAATTACGCAAGAAGTGCGGAGAAAAAATGTTGAAAGATGTTTATATAGTCGTCATTATATCAACTTTTCGCTCCGTGCCTCCGCTTACTCCGTGGTTAAAATTCAGACCGCTATTTTTTTAATGATTTTGCTAAAATTGTTAGGATTTTTCTAATTTAGGGCGATAATACAGCCGGGGTATAAATACCTGGCAATTAAAACCAAACATGTCGCTACTTCATCGCGTTGCCTTAACTTATGTAAAAAATATCGGCCCCACGCTGGCTAAATCGCTGGTTGCTTATTTCGGCGATGCGGAAAGTATTTTCAAATCGCCACCGCGAAAGCTGTTAAAGGTGCCGGGCATAGGGGAGAAGACCATTAACCAGCTTGACTTTGACATCGCCTTAAAGAAAGCAGAAAATGAGCTGAAGTTTATTGAGCGTAGTAATATCGAGGTGATTTTTTATACCGACAGCAAATACCCCAAGCGACTGAAAGCCTGCAACGACTCGCCGGTTCTATTATACGCGAAAGGGAATATCGACCTTAGCGCGCAATATATTGTAAGTGTGGTGGGAACCCGCAATGCCACGGAATATGGTAAAAACCTTTGCAGGCTACTGATAGAGGAACTGCAACAACATAATGTGCTTGTAGTAAGCGGACTGGCCTTGGGCATTGACGTTGCCATACATAAAGAATGCCTTAAAAATAATGTGCCGACCATTGGTGTTGTCGGTCATGGGTTGGACAGGTTATACCCAAGCCAAAACCGTTCGACGGCTGAAAAAATGCTCGAAAATGGTGGACTTTTATCGGAATACCCATCAGGTACTATCCCCGACAGGGAAAATTTCCCGCAGCGCAATCGTATAGTGGCCGGGATAGCCGATGCTACTATAGTGGTAGAAGCAGGTATAAAAGGTGGAGCACTAATTACTGCTGAAATTGCAAATTCTTATAACCGTGATGTATTTGCTTTCCCAGGCAGGATAGGTGACGATTATTCCGAAGGCTGTAATTTTTTAATCCGCAACAATAAGGCACAATTGCTTACCTGTGCAGCAGATCTGCCTTATAGCCTTGGCTGGGAAAAGGGAGAAAATGCAAAACCGACAATCCAACAATATGTATTACCACTCGATTTATTGCCCGATGAAAGCCTGATTCTTAACTTCATCAAACAAAACAACGGCCCGCTGGCGATTGATGATTTGTCGCTTAAAACTAATATGCCGACGAGTAAGCTGGCTATGAATTTGCTGAATATGGAAATGCAGGGCTATATCCGCTCGCTGCCGGGAAAGACGTATTGCATATCTTGAAACTGTTTATAAAGTGGACATTACAATGCCGGGCGTTTACCCATTCGGCCAACTGAAATAAACCAGCTTACCTAATCCCTTGCTTATTTCTGCCCAGGTATCTGCCTCAAAATCAATTACAGCAACACAACTGGTATGTACTTCGCGTGCTTCGCCGGTGAGGTATTGAAGAATGTAGGCTATGCCGGGATTGTGACCCACCAAAGCGATGAAGCTACACTCATCAGAAAACTCGTTAATTACCTTTAATAACGTTTGCTCACTGGCTTCGTAGATGGATTTATTTTTCTTGGGGACTGGTAAGCCCATATGATCAGCAAATATTTCGGCAGTAGTCCTTGTTCTTAATGCTGAGCTTGTAATGATCAACTCCGGTACTATTGATTTTTCTTTCAGGCGGTCGGCCATATAACCCGCATCCTGAATGCCGATATATTTTAGCGGCCTGTCAAAATCTTTGCCTCCTGTCTCTTTTTCGGCCTTGGCATGTCTTACCAGCAATAGCTTCTTCATGGGGTGGTAATTTAAAAATCAGCGCTAATTTCACGAATTTGAGCGACTTTTACGAATTTTACAACCCATAAAATTAAAGGGTTACGGATTATTTTGCACACGACTGCTCGCATTAAAAATAATGCTATTTTCTGTCGAATTGTTTTAAATAAATGAGTTAGCAAGGAATTTTAGTTCAGCCTATTTTATAAATGTTGTGATTTTATCGGCGATGATTCCAGGCGCTATATTATATAAGCATGCGTAATCTTTACGGAAACACGGTTTGTTACCGTATATCGAACAGGGCCTGCATTCTATATTATCGGCTACGATGTTTTCTTCTGATTGGCCATATCCTAAAAAGCCTGCGTAATAATGTGTAGCTCCCCAAACCGATACCACAGGCACACCTTCCAGCGATGCCAGGTGCATACCGGCGGAATCCATGCTCATCATCACATCCAAATTACTAATAAAAGCCAGTTCCTGCTCCATGGTTATCTTTCGTACAAGCGAGGTTACGTTTGTAAACTTTTGCTCCCATGCCAGGCAAATTTCTTCTTCAAGTGCTGATCCTCCAAACAGGAAAACATGCGTATTTTTTTCGCTAAGCAGTTCTAAAACCTGTTCGGTGCGTTCCAGCGGGTAAATCTTGCCTTTGTGTTTGGCAAATGGTGCCACGCCTATCCATGTATTCGTCTTCGGGCCGGTTATAGCTGATACTTCCACCGGTAAAGCTTTCGGATTTTTTATGAGCTGATTCTCAGGCTTTACCTGTAGTTCTAATTTTCTGAAGACATCGGCATAGCGTTCAATCGTAGGTTTAAGTGGTTTTAAAATTTTATCCGGATAACGGGTCAACAGCTTTTTTTCTTCACGGCCTTTATCGATAAAGGCATAGCTCAAGCCTGAAAAACGGAATAACCGCCTTAATATTTTAGAGCGAAGGGTGTCGTGCAAATCCGCAAGGGCGTAATAATCTGAGTTCCTTTTCAACGCCCGGAACAGATTTACAATCCCGGTAAATCCTTTAAACTTCCCTTTTAAATCAGCCGGGTAAAATGTTAACCGAGGGATGTTTGCGAAAAAGTCTTCAAATTCAGGACGGGAGACAAAGGTTATGGTGGCGTCCGGATTTTGGGAGAGTACCGCTTTTACCACGGGCACGGTCATCGCCACGTCGCCCATTGCCGAGAAACGCAGTACCAGGATATGCTTTGCGGCAGGCATCTATTTTTTGCTGTTGTACAAAACGGGGTTCAGCTCAGGGTCGTTATACATTTTCATCTGGCGGTACACCTTCATGTATTTTTTGCCCTGTTCTATATCTTCTATCAGTTCATCTATCGCAAGTGAAAGGTCGGTTTGCTGCTGCAGAAGAATGGATAATTTATTTTTACGCTTTGCAAGCTCTACATCATTAACATTTTGGCGGGTACTTTCTTCGCGCATGTGGTAAATTTTCAGGGCGAGAATAGACAGCCTATCGATTGCCCAGGCAGGGCTCTCCGTATTGATGCGTGCCGATTCATCCGGCTGGACGTCTTTATATTTTTCCAGGAAGTAGCTGTCAATGTCTTCTACCAGATCTGTCCGGTCCTGGTTCGATTTATCGATGCGGCGTTTCCATTGCAGGGCTATAATTGGGTCTATCTCCGGATTGCGGATTTCGTCCTCCATGTGCCATTGGGCAGTATCAATCCAGCACTTGGCATACAGCAAATTTTTGAAAGATCCTGCTTCAAAAGGATTGACATAGCTGTAATTGATATCATCGTAAATATGATAATCCTCAATCGCTTTTGAAAATATACTATTACAAAGCCCACTTATCATTACAGCCCTCTTTCTTTTATCCTGTTAATAATCGATGTGGATGAATATCCCTCCACAAAAGTAATGGTTTTAACCTCGCCGCCGTTAGCCAGCACTTCTTTGGCGCCTACAATGTTGTTTATGGTGTAATCAGCCCCTTTTACCAGGATATCAGGTAATAACGTCGAAATAAGGTTCAGCGGCGTGTCCTCTTCAAACAAAACCACGCCATCCACAAAAAATAACGATGCCAATAATGCGGCACGGTTGTTTTGGTCATTTATCGGGCGACTTTCTCCTTTTATACGTTTTACCGAGCTATCTGCATTTAAACCGATTACCAGTTTATCGCCCAAATCGGCAGCTTTGGCCAAATAAGTTACATGGCCGATGTGCAATAAATCGAAAACGCCATTGGTGAACACCACCTTTTTGCCCTCGTTTTGCCATGCGGCAACCATCGCTTTTAGCACGGCTAAAGATTGAATTTTATTTAAAAGCGTTTGTTCGAGATCGTTTTTCATCTGGCTGGCATCGGTCAAACTTACGAAGTTTTCAAAACTTCGTAAGTTTTAGAGGTACTAAAATAAATCGTCAACAGCCTTACAAAGGATGTGCCCGATCAAAATATGCATTTCCTGTATGCGTGCGGTAACATCCGAGGGTACAATTACATTCAAATCGCAAAGGCCGTTCATCTTGCCGCCATCTCGGCCTGATAAGCCGAGCGTTTTGCAACCGAATAGTTTGGCCGTTTCAAGCGCGTTTAGAATCCCCTGGCTATTGCCGCTGGTGGAAATGCCTATAAATAAATCTCCCGGCTGTGCAAGCGCTTCTACCTGGCGCGAAAAAACATGGTCGTAGCCGTAATCGTTTGCTATAGCTGTCAAAGCAGAAGTATCTGTTGTTAAGGCGATACCCGGCAAGGCTTTACGGTGTTTTACAAAACGGCCGCTCAATTCGGCGGCGATATGCTGTGCGTCTGCGGCACTGCCGCCGTTACCTGCCGTTAATACCTTGTTTCCGCTTTGTATAGCTGATATGATCATTTCGCAGGCTTTTTCGATATCGCCGGTAAGCTGTTCTATTACCGTATGGATAAGCTGCTGATGATTTTTAAGTTCTTCAATAACCATTTTGTAGGATTTCGGAAGTCGGATTTTCGATTTCTGAATTTTTCTTTTTTTGAAAAATCAGATTTTTAAAGGTGCAAATATACCAATGTACGGGCGAACAAATGAACTAATTCTCCATGTCATTCAGTATCTCATCAACTGTAGTAGTCGCGCTGCCCACATGACGTATTACTATAGCTGCCGCATGGTTGGCCAGCTCGCATGCTTCTTCAACACTAAAGCCGAGCGCTAAAAAGTAAGTGATAGTTGCAATCACCGTATCGCCGGCACCGGTAACGTCAAATACTTCGGTGGCTTTTACCGGCAACAATTTTTGGCTGTCCTTAGTTAAGATAGCCATGCCATCTTCAGAAAGCGTTACCACCAGGTAATCCGTTCCGGTTTGGGTAAATATTGTTCCGGCAGCCTCCTGCAGGTCATTATTATTTTTAATTGATTCAGCTTTAGCAGCTTCGGCCAATTCCTTGCGGTTAGGTTTTATGAGGTGAGCGCCTTTGTATTTTTCGTAGTTTAACCCTTTAGGATCAATGATAACCTTCTTTTGATGCTCAGTGGCTATTTGTATCAATCGCTGCGTTAAGGCGGGGGCGAACAAGCCTTTGTTGTAATCCGAGAAAATAACAATGTCGGCTTTGTCTATGCTTGCTCCAAGCTTTTTCGCCAGCTCATCTTCCAGTTGCGGGGATAATTTGTCGGTTACCTCGCGGTCAATTCTTACCAGCTGATGTCTTGCAGCTAAAACGCGCGTTTTAACTGTGGTGGGGCGGTTGGAGTCCGTAATAATGGTATCGGTTTTCACACCTTCATCCAGTAATATTTTAATCAGCTGTTTACCGTGAACATCGTCGCCGATAACGCCGGCCACAGTCACCTGCGCACCAAGGGCGACAAGATTTTGTACTACGTTGCCTGCACCACCAAGTGTAGTCGACTCACTTTTTACATTCACAATCGGCACCGGCGCCTCCGGGGAAAGGCGGGTGGCATTGCCCCAAATATAATGGTCAATCATCAGGTCGCCGATAACCAAAATGGACGGCTGTTTTTGCGTTGATTGTATGGAACGTACTTTATTTATTAAGTTCATTAGTTCACTGGTTCATTAGTTCATTGGTGCAAAGCGCCAATTTGATAGCAACTATTTTTTATCGAAGAACGCTTTTATCTCCGGCAATGATAACGCATTTAAACACCTTTCCTTATATAAACCGCCTTTGCGGGCTACCAGCAGGCCATAATACATATCATGGAAGCCTTCTTTACGATGCGCGTCAGGGTTAATGGACAGCCAAACGCCTTTTTCCAGCGCATATTGGTGCCAGCGCCAGTCCAAATCCAGGCGCAGCGGGTTGGCATTTATCTCGATAACAACATTATTGGCGGCACACGCATCTATCACCTTTTTATAATCAATAGGATAACCTTTGCGGCTTAATAGTAAGCGCCCCGTCGGGTGGCCCAAAATAGTGGTGTATGGATTTTCTATCGCCGTTATTAAGCGGGAAGTGGCTTTTGCTTCATCCATCTTTAGGATAGAATGCACTGATGCGACTATAAAATCAAAGCGCTGTAAAATTTCATCCGGGTAATCCAGTGAGCCATCGTACAAAATATCCGACTCGATGCCTTTAAATATATGAAAGCCGTCCAGCTTTTTATTAAGATGGTCAATCTCTTCATGCTGCTGCAAAACGCGCTCGATGGAAAGGCCTTTGGCATAAAAGGCGCTTTTGCTATGGTCGCACATGCCGAGGTACTCCAAATGCATTTCGTCACGGCAGTATATGGCCATTTCCTCAACAGTGTTGATGCCGTCGCTCCAGGTGCTGTGGTTATGCAGTGTGCCTTTTAAATCATGGTGACTTATCAGCACAGGCAGCTCATTATTTTCAGCCCTTTCGATGAAGGTTGTTCCCTCTCTAAGCTCTGGTAATATATAGGCCGCGCCAGCTTTTTTGTAGATTAATTCTTCGCTTTCAGGCTGGTCGATAGTATCAGCCGTGCGGGACAGGATAGCGTTTACGTGTTCATCGTCACCGGTTTGCGTAAACAGTTCCTGGTAATAATAGCGTTTTTCAACACAAACTATGTCTACGGCCAGGCCGCCTTCCAGCTTGCCGGTAACATGATTTTTGTCGGTTTGTACATCGGTTACCACATCTGATTGCTTTAAGGTAGTAAATGCGGTTTCTTCATCGCGGCTGCCTAAAACTACAACCAGCTTATCTATTATCTCGCTGCGGCGACGGAATTCGCCTGCAAACTCAAGCAGCGCATCGGGGAATATATCTTTCAGCTGCTGCAAAAAATCATTGGCTTGCTGTTCAACTTTTGCATACAGGAATTTACCATGGCTTGCCATGTTGAATTCTATCACCTTGCGGATGTCTTCCTGCGTTTTCAGTCCGAAACCTTTTGCTTCAACCAGCCGGTTTTCATTGCAGGCGTAAAAAAGCTCGCCTATATTTTCAATACCCAGCTCTTTCCAGATAATGCCAACTTTTTTCGGCCCGATACCTTTTATGCCCATCATCTCTACTATGCCTTCCGGCGTTTGGGCAATCAGCTCATCCAGCTCGGTCATAGTGCCTTTTTCCAGCAGCTCAATAATTTTGCCCGCAGTGCTTTTACCAATACCGTCTATCTTTTCCAATTCAGCATAATTTTTACCGGCTACCTGAAAGGGTAGCTTATCTACCTTAAAAGCAGCGTTGGCTATAGATTTTATTTTAAACGGGTTAGCATCGTGCAACTCCATCAGTTGCGACAACAGGCGAAGCTTACGGGCTATGGGTTTGTTTTCCATAATTTGATTGAGGGTGTAAAAATACGAAAGAGGAGGGACTAGACGATGACCCAATCGTGATTTTTAAGACTTTAACAATTATTTCAGAAATAGAAATAAAATTTCAAAATATAAAACACTAAATTTGCGTAATGGTAATAATCTCAAAGGCAATAATTCGAAGTTTTGTTGAAAAGCACAGTGACTCCGATACGCCATTGAGTAACTGGTACGAACTTACCTCAAATGCAGATTGGAAAAACTTTAACGAAATGCAAGAATCGTTAAATAGTGTAGATGCGGTTGGAAATGACAGATATGTATTTAATATTAAAGGCAACAGCTATCGCTTGATTGCGTTAGTTGTATTTAAAGTAAGGACAGTTTTTATACTTTTTATCGGCACTCATAGTGAATATGATAAAGTTGATGCAAAGGCTGTGGTATTTAAAAAGTAAGGTAAAATGGAAAAGGAATTTTTAATTGCAACAGATAGGAACTACCATGAAACGATGGTAGCTATTTTTGAATTGATGAACAAAGGAGAGGTTAACTTGAATGATGAAGAGATAGAATTGCTAAAGGTCATGACTGTTGCTGCAGAAAAATATGAAGATGAGATATTGCAACTTAAACCGGTGAAGCAACCGAAATCGTTACCTGAGGTAATTGAATTATTTATGTTTGAGAATAAACTTTCACAATCTAAGCTAGCCGACATGTTAGGAGTGGGAAAGCCTAAATTATCGCAAATATTAACCGGCAAAAGAAAGCCCGATGTATCGTTTCTAAAAGCATTGTATCGTAAATTAAACCTTGACCCAAAGTTGATTCTAGAAAATGTTTAGATAAAAAAAGCCACCCATCACAGGCGGCTTTTCACTCAAATTATATCAAAAACTAATTTATTTCTATATCATAAGGCATACGTGCCTGTGGGGTGCGCATCAGGGTGGTTACTTCCTTTATCTGCTCGTAATATTTGTAATTGTCGCCTAATTCTGATTTAATGAAATGTGCCTTTATTTCGGCATTAACGCCCAATCCGAATTTATTCAGGAAGCTTTTTTGTTCGGGGTAAGCTACCAGGTTGTAATTTTTAATGTTTGCCTTTTTCGCAGCGGAAGCAATGGCGTCACTAATATTGCCCAAACGGTCGACCAAACCATTTTTTACAGCTTGTTCACCTGTCCATACGCGGCCCTGGCCAATGCTGTTGATGTAATCCTGCGTTTTGTGGCGGCCATCAGCAACTGCCTTAGTAAAATAATTATATCCCTGAGTTACCTGGCTTTGCAGTATGGCCTTTTCTTCCGGGCTAAGCGGACGATTTAAATCGCCTAAGTCAGCATATTTGCCGGTTTTTACGCCATCGAATGTAACACCCAACTTATCATTAAAGAATTTCTGCATGTTTGGTATTACTGCAAAAATGCCTATCGAGCCGGTTATTGTGTTGGGTTGTGCGATTATCGAGTCTGCCGCGCATGCTATATAATAGCCGCCCGATGCGGCTAAATCCCCCATAGACACTATAATCGGCTTTACCTTTTTAGTAAGCACCACCTCGCGCCACATCACATCCGAAGCCAGCGAGCTGCCTCCCGGCGAATTGATACGGAATACAACCGCTTTCACGCGGTCATCAAGCCTGGCTTTACGCAAAGCTTTTGAGATTCTTTCGGAGCCGATGGTATTGTCGTCGCCTTCACCGCCAACTATATCGCCGGACGCATAAATAATAGCTATTCTATTTTTTGTTTTTTCCTTGTCGTCGTTGTCTGCAGGCTCTGTCGCTGAGCTGTAGTCGCCCAGCTCGATGGTCTTCAAATCGCTTTTTGAATCGATACCGGAGCGGTTTTTCAGCTCATCCAGTATCTCATCTTTATATTTCAGGCCGTCAACCAACTTAAACTTAAGTGCATCCTCCGGCAAACGAATTTTAAGGTCATTAGCAATATTTTGTAAAGAATCTTTACTGATTTTGCGGCTTTGGCTTATGCCGGACAGGAAATGGTCGTACAATGAGCCAAGATAAGAGTTAACCTGTAAGCGGTTAGCATCGCTCATCTTTGTTAAAAAATAAGGTTCAACCGCGCTTTTATAAGTACCAACCTTTATAATCTGTGCCTCGATACCCAGCTTGTCCAGTGCGCCTTTTAAATAGGTAATTTTTGAACTGAAGCCCTTAAAATCGAAAATGCCTTTGGGATTGATATAAACTTTATCAGCTACTGAAGCAAGGTAATAAAAACCCTGTGTATAAATTTCGGAGTAGGCAACGATAAATTTCCCTGATTTTTTAAAGTCGATAAGCGCGTTCCGGATTTCCTCGGTAGTGGCCTCTCCGCTGGTCATGAAACTTTCGTTCAGGAATATTCCCTTTATATTTGCGTCTGTTTTCGCTTTTTTGATGCTCGCGAGGATATCATTCAAACCCATCACTTTCTCACTTTCGACGCCTAAAAAACTAAGTGCAGATAAAGGATTGTTCGGCGAACGCTCGGCGATAGGGTAATTGAATTTTAACTCCAAAACAGAGTTTGGCGTTACGTCAACCGACTTGTCGCTGCTGGCGCCAGCTATCAATCCGCCGATGAAAAGGAATATAATACAAACTATTATTACTCCGGCAATGATTGAGCCCAGCAGGCTGGCGAACACAAATTTGAAAAATTGTTTCATTAAGTATTATAAATCGTTTATCTATGCAAACTTAGCAATTCAGCGTTGTATACCATTAAGAGCGCTGTCTATAATATTTGTTACAACATGAATAGCGTTTTTTTATTACTTGGCAGCAACCTGGGTAACAGGCATCACTATCTGAATGAGGCAATTAGCCTGATCAGCGCTGAAATCTCACCAATAATAAAAATCTCATCAATATACGAAACACAATCGTGGGGTAAAAGCGATGCACCCGATTATTTAAACCAGGTGATTGTTTTGGAGACAACTATGCCCGCTCGCGAATTGCTGGATAAAATATTAACCATAGAACTGACGCTAGGCCGGAAGCGGGAGGAAAAGTGGGGCTCACGTACTATTGACATAGATATATTATTTTATGGCGATGAAATTATAAACACGCCAGGCTTGCAAATTCCGCATCCTGAATTGCATAACAGGCGGTTTACGCTCGACCCGCTGGCTGAAATAGCCCCTGATTTTGTTCACCCTATATTGAATAAAACTATTTCGGTCATCAAAAATGAACTTAAAGATGACTTGATAGTAAAAAAATTATAATTTTGGAAAATACAACCGTTATATGTCACACGTATTTCCCGAGCATGATTTAGACTTAACATTTCTTTTTGAAATTGCCGATGGCAGCGACGAGTTTATCGTTGAGTCAATTGATATGTTCCTGCAACAAACCCCTGATTTATTGAATACCATAACAACCGCTGTCGATAGCAAGGACTGGACGCTGGCTGCGCAAGCATCGCACAAGCTGAAACCTAATTTAGGTTTCTTCGGCATGCCGCAAAGCCAGGCTAACATTCAGGAAGTTGAACTGATGGCCAAAGCCGGTGCGCCCGACCTTGATTTACTTTTATCAAAGTTTAATGATGTGAAAGGTGTAATCAACGGTAACCTCGACAGGCTTGTGAAAATTAAAGCCGACCTGGAAGCAGGAGCGTAATAGATATATTTGCCGGGCGATTTACGAATAGCCCTAATAAGAAAAGCATCCCGTAATGAGATGCTTTTCTTATGTATATATCTTTAAAGATTAGATAGCCTTTATACTGAAAGTATAGCTTTCCATAATTAAATTAGCCAAAAGGCTTTTGCATGCGGTATCAACTTTGCCGTGCGCTGCTTCTTCGTTTTCTGCGTCAATTTCAAGGGTAACGTGCTTACCGATACGTACATTGTGAATTTCGGCTAAACCGAGGTTTTTCATGCTGCCGGTTACGGCCTTACCTTGCGGATCGAGGATTTCTTTCTTGGGCATTACATCAATTTCAGCCTGGAATTTTTTCATTAGTTTTTGCTTAAGTATCGTCCCGGGGTTCAGGCATTATCCGTTTTGCGGAAAGAATCCATGAAGCCGGGATTTAAAAATTTAAATTGAACAACAGACAGTACGATATAAATGAATATCACCGCCGGAACTGCCGCAAATTTAAAAAATAGAATGAGTATTGCCGAAAAAAGCAGCAACAAATAGCGTGAAATATTTTGGTTGAAATCGGTGTTCTTAAATTTTAACGACATCATTGGCACTTCGATAACCAGTAGCGTACACATCACTAATATCAATACAGATAGCACCCACGGATTTTGCAGCGGCTCTGTGTAGAAGCGGTTGTGATGATCAAGTATCAGCGGGAACGAAGCAATCAGGATAGCATTTGCCGGCGTCGGTAAGCCTATAAAGTTTTCCGCCTGGCGGGTATCAACATTAAATTTAGCTAACCTTAATGCAGAAAACACAGGAATAAGGAAAGCGATAAAATTAAGATAGTCGCTTATCTTGTCAATCTGGTGGGCCTGCAGCAATATCTGGTACATAATAACTGCCGGCAATACGCCAAAGCTTACCATATCTGCAAGTGAATCCAAATCCTTGCCAATGCCTGAAAATGACTTGAGCACACGCGATGCGAGCCCATCGAAAAAATCAAAAATAGCCGACAGAAAAATGGCGTATGAAGCGGCTATCATTTCGCCTTTGAAAGCTAAAACTATACCTATGCAGCCGCTGAAGAGGTTTGCACAGGTAATAGCATTCGGCAAGTGTTTTTTTACGCGGTTCTTCATTCGCTATGAAGGTATCAACTATTTATTAAATAAGTATGAAGAAGCTATATTAACTTTATGCTAATATAACTTCATAAACGCTTATTTATTACGAATTCATTGAAATCAAAAACTCTTCGTTTGTTCTTGTGCCTCTTATCTGGCCTTGTAAGAACTCCATTGACTCCTGCGAATTCATATCAGCCAGGTGGTTACGTAGTATCCATATGCGCTGTAGAGTCTCACGGTCAAGCAGCAAGTCGTCGCGGCGTGTGCTTGAAGCAGTAATATCGATAGCGGGGAATATACGTTTGTTCGATAGCTTGCGATCCAATTGAAGCTCCATGTTACCTGTACCCTTAAATTCTTCGAAGATAACCTCGTCCATTTTCGAGCCGGTTTCAGTTAATGCAGTAGCGATGATGGTTAATGAGCCGCCATCCTCGATGTTACGGGCGGCGCCGAAGAAACGCTTTGGTTTATGCAGCGCGTTCGCGTCAACACCACCGGACAATATCTTGCCTGAAGCAGGCGCTACTGTATTGTAAGCACGTGCCAAACGGGTGATGGAGTCGAGCAGGATAACTACGTCATGACCGCACTCTACCATGCGTTTTGCTTTTTCAAGCACAATGTTGGCGATTTTAACATGGCGCTCTGCCGGCTCGTCGAAAGTAGATGAAACCACTTCGGCGCGCACACTGCGGGCCATATCGGTAACTTCCTCAGGACGTTCGTCAATCAGTAATATAATCAAGTAAACTTCCGGGTGGTTTTTGGCTATCGCGTTAGCAACATCCTTTAACAACATGGTTTTACCCGTTTTTGGCTGCGCAACAATCAAACCACGCTGACCTTTACCGATAGGTGAGAAGAGGTCCATAATACGGGTAGAATAATTGTTTGGGTCGGTAAATAACGACAGCTTTTCAGATGGGAAGAGCGGCGTTAAGTGGTCGAATGGCACACGGTCGCGAACCTCTGCCGGGATACGGCCGTTGATTGCTTCTACGCGCACCAGCGGGAAATATTTTTCGCCTTCTTTCGGCGGCCTGATGCTTCCGCGAACGGTATCACCGGTTTTTAAGCCGAATAGTTTTATTTGTGATTGAGAAACGTAAATATCGTCAGGAGAGGTGAGGTAGTTATAGTCAGATGAGCGGAGGAAACCGTAGCCGTCAGGCATAATTTCGAGCACGCCTTCGTTTACGATAACGTTGTCAAAATCCATGTTTATGGCAGGTTCCTGTACCTTTGGTTGGCTGGATTGATTGATTATGCGCCGCTCAAATTTTTGTGGACGGCCCTCAGTAACCACATCTTCGCTTTTTTCCGGGTCCTCAGCCTCTGGCGCAGATGCCTCGCCTGTAATTATTTCTTCATTTTCCGGCTCATCCTGTACAGTATCGTCATCTGCGATATCGAAAAGGTTGGCATCATCCAGCGGTACTTCAACACGTGGTGGTTTGGGGGCGCCTTTAACTACCCTTGTGCGTTTACGGGCTTTGTCGCCGGCCGACGCTGTCACTGCCGACGGTTCAACAGCTGCATAGTTGCTGTTTACGGTATCCTGCTGCATGCGGGCGGCTTCAATCAGTTGCTCTTGTTCAACAATTCTTTCTATTAACGAGGCTTTTCTAAGCTCATCTGCTTCGGCAATACCTAAATTTTTTGCAATTTCTCTTAACTCTGAAACGAGTTTATCGTTCAATTCGTTTGTATCAAACATATTATGAATTATAATTCAATGGGATTTTAATATTATGTGGTCGTAGTTTGTTTTTCAATAGTATCGTGGCAGTCGCGGCATCTATGGTCGGGCTATCAAGCTATATAACCCAATTATGGGTAGCATTATTTTAGCTAATTCTAATTTATATTATTAATGGAGATGTTTTCTGTGAAATAAATCAAATGCAGCCTTGTTATGCAAAATCTAAACCCAGGTAATAATTTAATAAAATAACGTGGAGTTTTAAATTGTTTCTTTAGTACAAGAAAAATTCATCTGAAAACACTGCAATGTTAATTAATAAAATCAATATATCAAACTATTTAAAAAAATATCCTTCATAAGCCGGCAGTACGCATAAAATTTAGTTTTTTTGAACATTCAAAACAGCTGCTCATGATATCGCGCGAATATCTTATCGAACAAATCAAACAAAAAAAGTCATTCTTGTGTGTCGGCCTAGATACCGATATAGAAAAGATACCCACATTTTTAAAAGAATTTCCCGACCCGATATTTGAGTTCAACAAACGCATAATTGATGCTACCAAAGATTTATGCATATCCTACAAGCCCAATGCCGCTTTTTATGAAAAACATGGCGTAAAAGGCTTGCAAAGCCTGATTGCCACCTGGAAGTATCTTCCTAAAGAATGCCTGAACATCATCGATGCCAAGCGCGGCGATATGGGCAATACCTCGGGCATGTATGCCAAAGCATTTTTTGATGAATCGGCTGGAGGAATGAGCTTTGATGCAATTACGCTATCACCTTACATGGGGCATGATGCTGTATCACCATACCTTGAGTACAAAGACAAATGGGTAATTATCCTGGCATTAACTTCATCCGCAGGCAGTAAGGACTTTCAATACCTTACTACCGAAAACGGGTTTTTATACGAGGCTGTAATCCAAAAAGCTAATACCTGGGCCAACGCCGACAGGATTATGTACGTGGTAGGTGCTACCAAAAGCACTGAATTTACCAATATCCGCAAATACGCGCCCGATAACTTTTTGCTGGTACCCGGAGTAGGCGCACAGGGCGGTAACCTGGCTGAAGTTTGTCATTACGGGATGAACAAAGATTGCGGGTTAATAGTAAATGCTTCCCGTTCAATTATCTATGCATCCAACGGGGAAGATTTTGCTGATGCCGCACGCGCAGAAGCTTTAAAAATTCAACAGGAAATGCAGGCGGAGTTGGAAAAAGCAGGGGTAATTTAGAAGAATTAGAGTCAAGAAAATCCACTCGCGTCATGCCGAATTTATTTCGGCACCCCAAAGGAAAGGCCGCCTACATGTAGGTAACCCGCATGCTTTTGGAACGCATGTATAGCGCCAACTTAGCATGTGGGGTACTGAAATAAATTCAGCATGACGCGTACAAATTAAACAGCCAGCTTTCCTTCAATCGAATCATCCAGCGTTTTGCCGATGGCTGCGCCGGCCAGCATTTTTACAAAGGCAATTGCACTACCGTGCTTGTTGTCCCAATAATAACCTTCAATCGGTTCAACTTTTAGTATCGATATGCGTGGGTCGTCTTCGCCTTCGGTAAACCAGGTTTTCATAATTGGTTCCCAAAGCTGTTTTATCTTTTCCTTGTCTTCGCTTACTGAGGCTATTCCATAAATATTCAGAAAATCAGAACGTGCTGAACCCTGGAACAATAGGTGAACAAATGGGTCGTGCGAAACTTCTTCGTTTTTATGGCTGTCATTTGAGCTCAGGAACCAGAAATTTCCTTCGTCGTCAATCTCCTGGACGGCCATCGGTCGGGTTGTTAAGGGAACGCCGGTTTTAATGTTGGTACAGAAAAAGCAAGTTTTGTTTTGATAGGCCAGGTCCCTTATTTTTTCAATGGCTTCCGGGCCGTTAAGGTCTTTGGTGTTTTCTTCGGGTTGTTGTTTGTTGATGCTGTCCATAACAATGTTTTTAATTGGTGATGTATTTGAATAACCCACCGGAAAAACTATTGTTTAGGAAAATTAACTTGTTTGATAAAACTTAAGGTTGTGGGAAAGTAAATGAGCGGAATATAGACTTACGAAGTTTTTGAAACTTCGTAAGTCTTAACGGATTTCATGGTTTGCAGGAAGATTGGCAACCATGGCTTCATGGTCTGATACAAATCCATCTAAACCACCAAACCATGCTAATACATCATCCTTTTTAATCATCGTATTTTTTGTCGATAGATAGGCTTGATAAGACGAATACCTATATTCCTCTAAATCGGCAACCAATCCAGCCCTCAATGGATTTTGATGAATGTATATAATAATGGTTGTGTAATAACTTTCTGTATCAACTTCTGATACTTTATACCTGCCTTGAAAAAGGCTGCCAACCCTATTGTATCTTTTGTTTATCGATTTTGAATATGAAATAAAGAAGTTCTTAATCCCTTTTTCAAACGCATTTTCATCAGTTACCTTCAAGAAGAAATGAAAATGATTTGGCATCAGGCAGTATGCATAAACCTTACAAAATGGTGATATATACTTTTTGAATTGGTTAAGAAAGTAATTGTAATTATCATCTTCGAAGAAAATAAGTTCTTTGTTGTTGCCCCGATTGTAAAGATGATAGTAGGTTTCGGCGTAGACTTTCATATAAACTAATTGCTAAACTTACGAAGTTTTCAAAACTTCGTAAGTTTTAAGGGTTACAACTTATTAAGCAATGACCTTGCATCCGGCAATTCAATCTTTCCTTCCTGGTGAAGTTTAATTTCCTCAAAAGAGCGTTTCAATTTATTATAAACATGCTTCTCGGCCTTAGTTAAAGGTTTGGTTGGCTGGTTTGCCGGCGAGCTTTTCGTTTTCATAAAATCATTCGTTAAACTTACGAAGTTTTAGAAACTTCGTAAGTTTTCGGGATTCTTAAATCACCCGGCAAACACCATCTTCCTGTTCGGAAATTTCACCGCATAATTATCTACCATGTTCCTGATGTAATCATTACCGGGGTAGGGCTTCAGCTGTTCTTTTAGCTGCTCGAGGGAGTTGTCGTTGTAATAATGGGAGATATAACCCATGCCGTAAAATTTTCCTTTTTCAATCAGCAGGCAGCTATGTTCTTCGTCGGTGCGACCGGCATCCCGGATGGCGAAGGTTGGGAGCGCTTTGTTTAGTTGATTGATAGCAAGAGTTACCCGTTCGTTATAGTCTTCAAGACTTTCGTGTCCTTCACAGGCGCAGTTGCCTGCATTTTCACCCGTACAGCCGGCGCTGTTATTCTGAATAAAGCAAAGTTTTGGGCACAGTTGAAAAGTATCGATAAGCTGCAGTAAAATGCTACGGCCTTCAAATAATGTATTGCAGCTGTAAATTGCCCCGGTCATTTTACGGTGCTTATCTACGGCTAAACGCAGGTAGCCGCGCTGGTCTTCAAAGGCATAAAGACTAAAAGCATGTTCGAATCTTTTAAGCGAGCGGTTATATTTTGGCCAAAGGCGTTTTATCTCGACAGACTCCAGCACAAAGGCCACCAGCTCAGTTCCGCAAACTTCGAAAGTGATGTTATGAATATTTCTTAAAAACTCTTGTCGCTGCGGTCCCGGGTTGTTGCCGGTGAAATGACTGCAAACCCTCTTCTTAAGATTTTTAGCTTTCCCCACATAAATAACTTTGCCCTTTTCGTCGTGGAAATAATATACGCCAGGGCATTGCGGTAAGGCATCAACGTCCTGTTTTGGCAGATTGGCCGGTAATACCTGTTCCTTCGAGTTTTGTTTTAACGCGGCTGTAATGTGATTATTAGTGTCTTTTTGTAACAACAGCGAAAAAAGCTGCGAAGTAGCTTCGGCATCACCTGCGGCACGGTGCCTGCTTTCGTTATTGATATTTAAGTGCCGGCATAATTTGCCGAGACTGTAGGAGGGGAGACCTGGCATTATCTTTCGGCCGAGCCTTACGGTACACAGTTTGTTACTACGTAACTCATAACCCGCCGCCGCCAAGTGATGGCGAACGAATGAAAAATCGAAATTTACATTGTGGGCGACAAATATATTGTTGTTGAGCAAATGATAAACGTCATGCGCTACATCTCCAAACGGCGGTGCATTTTGCACCATTTCGTTGGTGATGCCGGTTAAAGCGCTGATATAGATTGGGATGTCGCGGCCGGGATTAACGAGGGTTGAATAACGCTCCACCACCTTTTTGCCGTTATGTATGCAAATAGCTATCTCGGTTATGCCATTTGCGCTGGCATGGCCTCCTGTGGTTTCTATATCTACTATTGCATACATCGACGTAAATGTAGAAAAGTTTTACTAAGAAAATTAGTTTATTTGAAAAAAGTCTAAAAGTCGGAAAGTCCGAAAGAAGTTGCATTTTATTTCCGGCGCTCAAGACAAAAAAAACCGCTGGCATAATACACCAGCGGTCTTTTATCTTTCGGTCTTTCCGACTTCCGGACTAAAATTACTTCTTCTTTCCGGGAGGCAATTGCTGAGTTGTCTGTTGCTTTTGGCGCATCATTTCTTCCATACGGGCCTGGAAACCGCTGGTTTTCTTTTTAGGGTCAACCGGTTTCTTTTTGTTGTCCTGTATTTTAGCATGTATCTTCTTATCGTCAACCATCAAACGGATGATGTATTGCTGCAGGAAGGTCATCATGTTGGCCAGGAAGTAGTAATAGTTCAAACCTGACGGATAGCTGTTCAGCGCGCCGAGGAAAATGATAGGCGTGATGTAGCCAATATATTTCATTTGACCGCTGGCACCGGATATCTGGTTATTGAAATAAGTATAAATCAGCGTTGATATGGTCATCAGCAAACACATTAAGCTGATGTGGTTGCCGATAAAAGGAATAGTAGTGCCGAAAGTAATTACAGAATCATAAGTCGACAAGTCGTGCATCCAAAGGAAGCTTTGACCACGCAACTCAAATAAGCTTGGGAAAAAGCGGAAGAATGCGAAAACAATCGGCATCTGTATCAGCAATGGTAAACAGCCCCCCAGCGGATTTACGCCCGCCTGCTTGTAAAGCTTCAGGTATTCCTGCTGCAACAGGGTAGGGTTATCATCGCCAACCTTAGCCTTAATTTCGTCCATCTCCGGCTTTAAGATTCTCATCTTGGCCATCGACAGGTACGACTTATAAGTCAGCGGCGATAAAACCAGCTTTAAAATAAGTGTTAAGGCCAATATGATAATACCGTAATTGCTGGTGAACTGGCTTAAAAAATTAAACACCGGCAACACCGAAAACCTATTGATATACGCCAGGAATCCCCAGCCCATATACACTTGTTTTTCCAAATGGTAACCCTGTGTTTTTAGGAAATTATATTTATTGGGGCCGAAGTAAAATTCCATCGGGTAGCTGCCGTCGCTGCTTTTAGGAACGGTAACAGCGGCAGTCATTTGCTTGGAATCTATTGTATCGGTAACATTGGTTACAACGCCAAACTTCGATTTGGTAAAGCTTTCTTTGGCAATCAAAACTCCCGAGAAAAAATGCGCCTGGAACGATACCCATTGCATTTTTTTATCGGTTATTTCCTTCTCATTATCTTTTCCTTCGCTCAGGTAGTCAACGTCGGTATCGGTATTCATGTAATATACATTGGTATACCTGCGCTCCTGGTCCAAATCTTTTTCCTGGCGGTGCATATTTGCGGACCAATTGACATTCAATGCACTGGTATTCGCAATAACCTGCTCAAGGCCTGTAGTTTTTACAGTAAGGCCAACTTTATAGCCTGTTCCTTTCAGCGAATAGATATAATCAACATACTGGGTAGGGCTGTAGTTCAACCGCATAGTAATGCTGGCCGAATCTTTTTCAGCAACCTGCAAGTCGCTGCCGGTTGGCGTAAAATAAAGTTTATCGGTATTGATGCTGTTGTTGCCGGCTGTAAAAGTTAAACCGAAACGGTTCTTATCCCCATCGAACAATACCAGCGGTTTATGGTTAAAGGTTTTGTAATCCTTCAGCTCAACCGAATAAACCTTACCACCCTGGGTGCTCAGCTTTACGCGGATGTCTTTATTTTCAAGCGTAACAAATTTTTGCGTGCCGATAGTTGTTGCGCCAAAAGGGCTTTTTAGCAAGGCAGAGTCAATTTTTGGTGCTGTAGCAGCTTTACCTTTTGATGTATCGGTAGGGTTTGCGGCTGTAATAGCAGGGGATTTTATCTGGCCTCTTTTTACAGAGTCGGCGTGGGCCTGTATCTTTTCTTTTTTGATATCAGCTTCACTGGGTCTCATAAAAAAGAACGAGGCTCCCATTATCACCATAATCAGGAATAATCCTGTGAATGTATTCTTATCCATTTTTAAGTATCGTACAAATAATTATTGCTTACGGGCATAAGCCATTGAAGCGGCGACAAAGTTAATAAAAAGTGGATGCGGATTAGCAACTGTTGATTTTAATTCCGGGTGAAACTGCGCACCGACGAAAAATGGATGATTTTTAAGCTCAACAACCTCAACCAAATTGTTTTCCGGGTTAAAACCGGTTGGTAGTAAACCTCCGTTTTCGTAATCTTTCAGGTAATCGTTATTAAACTCGTAACGGTGTCTGTGGCGTTCGCTGATGTGCGTTTTACCATAGAATTTTTCCGCTTTGCTGCCTTTCTTTAAGTCGCAGGCATAAGCGCCCAAACGCATGGTGCCGCCTTTGTTTACCACTTTCTTTTGCTCTTCCATCATGCTGATAACCGGGTAAGGGGTATCGGCATTCATTTCGGTACTGCTGGCGCCATCAAGATTCAGCACATTACGCGCAAACTCAACCACGGCACACTGCATCCCCAGGCAAATACCGAAGAACGGAATATTATTTTCGCGTACATAGCGTATGGCCTCAATTTTGCCTTCAAAGCCACGCTCGCCAAAGCCGGGAGCAACCAATACGCCATGCAGGCCTTTCAGTTTTTCGATAGCATTTCCCGGGGTAAGGGTTTCTGATGGTATATAAATTACTTTAACTTTTGCCTCATTTTTGGCGCCGGCATGAATAAATGCTTCGGCAATTGATTTATAAGCATCAGGCAATTCAACATATTTGCCTACCAGGCCGATGCGCACTTCGAAAGTCGGGTTTTTCAGACGGCCTAAAAAGTCTTTCCAGTTTTCAAGGTTCGGCTCATTTTTGTGCGGAAGCTTTAGTTTGGCTAATACGGTTTTATCCAGCTGTTCTTTCAGCATCAGCAGCGGTACATCATATATGGTTGATGCGTCAATCGACTCCACAACAGCATTTACATTCACATTACAGAATAAAGCTATTTTTTTGCGAAGCTCAGTATTTAAATGATGCTCAGTACGGCAAACCAGTATATCCGGCTGTATACCGTATTCCAGCAGCATTTTTACAGAGTGCTGGGTTGGTTTGGTTTTCAACTCGCCAGCAGCAGCAAGGAAAGGGATAAGTGTTAAGTGTATAACCAGGGAATTACCTGAGCCTACTTCCCACCGGAACTGGCGCACAGCCTCGATATAAGGCAGCGACTCAATGTCGCCTACGGTGCCGCCCAATTCGGTTATTATAATATCATAGTCGCCGCTTTCGCCTAATATGCGGAAGTTGCGTTTTATTTCGTCGGTTATATGTGGTACTACCTGGACGGTTTTGCCGAGAAACTTACCTTCGCGCTCGGCATTGATTACATTTTGGTAGATACGGCCGGTAGTAATGTTATTTGCTTTGGATGTTGGCGTGTTCAAAAAACGCTCGTAGTGACCAAGGTCAAGGTCTGTTTCGGCGCCATCTTCGGTAACATAACATTCGCCGTGCTCGTAGGGGTTCAATGTTCCCGGGTCGATGTTAATGTAAGGGTCGAATTTTTGGATGGTTACGCGATAACCGCGCGATTGAAGGAGTTTGGCCAATGAAGCCGAAATGATGCCTTTGCCCAACGACGAAGTAACACCACCCGTAACAAATATGTATTTAGTCATGATTTTTTGCTGTTTGGCCCGGTTGTGAGGCCGGAACAAATTGTTTGTGTACGGGATACAAAAGTACGAAATTTTTTGGGGTTGAGGGAGAGATTTGAAAATTTGATGATTTGAAAATTTGGAGATGGTTTTTCCTGGGATAACTGTCAAGTTATAAAATTACTTCACTATCAAATCGAATTATTCTTCTTTAAATTCCTGCCCGGTGTTGTATAGATGTACCAGGTTTCTCAATTGCTTATAGCTGAATTTTTTCTCGGTGATATATTTATTGTACACGCCCGGGTTATCCTTCAACATTTCACCAAAATTGTTTTTGCGCTCTGCGCGGGATTTTCCAATGCCGATATACAGTCCAGGTTCTTTAACCGAAATTACCTGGTCTGAGTTGCCTTTGCCGGCGTACCAGGCCTTCGCGGAAGTTCCATTGCTGCTGGATACAATAATTTGATAGAGGGACAGCTTTCCCTTTTCAAGAACCCTCATAAACTCCGGCGTTTTTGAGCTATCAACATATACAACTTTGCGGTCGACTGTAAAGCCTGACGCAAAATATTCCTTTATATATTTACTCGAAATCGGCTCCGGTTTTTTCATATCAGGGGTTTGATACTTAACAGGGCCACTCAATGGTTCGGGGTCTATGCTGCATTTAATCGAATCACCATTTACCGTAATTATCATATCGAAGTAGCGGCGTTGGGCACTGGCGGGTAAAGCGGCGTATACAAATAGTGTAAGAAAGCTCAGTTTAAAAAGAATACGTGTCATTAAATAAATTACAGTTTATCTATTAATTTTTCCAAATCCTCCGGCGTATCTATTGCATGCGTCTCTAATTCAGTTTCTGCCACTTTTACGCGATAGCCGTTTTCAATCCAGCGCAATTGCTCCAGGCTTTCGGCTTTTTCCAGGGATGACACAGGCAGTTTGGTTATTTGCTGTAAAATATCTGCGCGATAGCCGTAAATGCCTATGTGTTTAAAATAGGTAAAGCAACTAAGCCAATTATCCTGCCCTTGCCCGCGAATATGGGGCAGGGGAGAGCGTGAAAAATAAATAGCCTCGGATAGCTTATTGATTATGACTTTGGGCGAATTGACATTAAAAAGCTCCTGCTCATTTACAACCCGCTTTATTAGTGTTGCTATTTGTGTGTCAGGATTATTAAAACAAGCTGCCAGCTTGCTTATCTGTTCAGGGTCGATAAAAGGTTCATCACCCTGTATGTTGATGGTGACGTTATATTGCGGGTGATGCTGAGCAACTTCTGCGCAGCGGTCGGTACCGCTTTGATGGTCTGAGGAAGTCATTACGGCATTACCGCCGAAGTTTAGCACATGGTCGTAAATCCGGGTATCGTCTGTTGCAACTATTACTTCGGTTAAATGGATGCATTTTTTTGCCTGCTCATAAACCCGTTGTATCATGGTTTTACCGGCAATATCAACCAAAGGCTTACCCGGAAAACGGGTAGAGGTGTAACGCGCGGGTATGATGCCGAGTGTTTTCATTTGAATTTTATGGTTTTAAAAGCGGCCAAGGCAAGTTCCTGGTTTTTCAAAGATAAATTTTGCCCGTTCATTTGGAAATTAAAACTCGACTTACGGCTATGTATATAGACGCCTGTCATGCCTTTCCCTGGAATTTTTGGCCAAATAGTTTTGATGATGTAATCACCGTTAGTACTAATAACTATATTATGGTTTTTTATAATCGAGGGAACAATAACAGGGAAAAAATAAACCTTCCCGGAAATATTCACCGTTGCAATAAAGTCGGCCTTTGGGTGTAATACTTTTTGCTTATCGTCGGGTTTGGCAATATCAACAGTTGTATCGATTGGATTAGCAGGCATGTTTTCGTTGTCGTCTATATTTTCGAATATGATACTTCCGCTGTGCATGCCTGTGTCCGGCTGAAGATCCGGGCGTGTTAGTAAAAAATGCCGCGTTACTTTGAGGTATTGCTCTTGCGACTCAATCAATGAATTTGCATAACCGTGCGAACTGCAATCGAAACTTAAATTTACACTGTCGCCGGTAATCTGGCCCACAAATGAATCTTCCTGCTCACCTGGGTCCTTAAAATTCCAGCTTTCGGGTACTGAAATTTTAAACGGGCCTAAGTCTAATAATTTTATTTCCTGAGATTGCCTTTTGTGGCACCCACAACTAAAAAGAAACAATATCAGGCACAAGCAATATGCATTCTTTCCCATGGATAGCCACTTTAATATCCTGGCTCTTGATTCTTGGCTCTTGGTTCTATTCTAAAACAATCCGTGTATATCCCTTTCGATCATCTGCACAATGGTTGCCAGATCTTCGGTGTTATTGGCAAAGTCGATATTGTCTTTGTCAATAACCAGCAGCTTACCTAAGCGATAGCCTTTTATCCACTTGTCGTATTTCTCGTTCAGCTTTGAAAGGTAATCCAGCCTGATGCCGCTTTCGTACTCACGGCCACGGCGCTGAATGTTATTCACCAGGGTAGGCACCGATGCTTTCAGGTAGATAAGCAAATCAGGCGCTTTGATAAACTCTGTAATGTTATCAAATATGGCGGTGTAATTTTCGTAATCGCGGGTGGTCATCAGGCCCATATCGTGCAGGTTCTCTGCAAAAATGTAGGCGTCTTCATAAATGGTACGGTCCTGGATAATGTTTTTCCCGCTTTTTTGTATATCGATAATCTGGCGATAGCGGGTATTCAGGAAATATATCTGCAGGTTAAAGCTCCAGCGCTTCATGTCGCTGTAAAAATCTTCCAGGTATGGGTTGTTGTCGACAGCCTCATATAGCGGGTCCCAGCCGTAATTTTTTGCCAGCAGTTCGGTGAGGGTAGTTTTGCCGGCGCCTATGTTTCCTACAATAGCAATGTGCATGTTAGTTGATAGTTAATGATTCACGATTAGTTCATAGTTCATGGATGATAGTTCATAGCCGAAATCTGCATATACTATTTGCCGAAAAAAAATGAAGTCCCGACTAATATACACCATGAACCATGAACTATCAACTATGACCGCCCTAAAAATTTCTAAAGCCGATAATTTCCCTTACGTCCTTTATAGTCTTTTGTGCGCTTTCGCGTGCTTTGATGGCACCGTGACGGGCAACCTGGCGCAGGTAAGCGGCATCACTCGAGATATCGTTAATCTTTTCGCGTATCGGGGCGGTTGCTATAATTATGTCTTCGGCCAGTTGTTTTTTTAAATCGCCGTAACGTATCTGGCAGGTGTTGTATAAATTATCGAAATGCTCATAGGTATCAGCAGACGACACCACTTTTATAATATCAAATAAATTTTGAATTTCAACCGGTTTTTCCTGGTTCTCGGTTGTCGGGCCACTGTCGGTAACCGCACGCATTACTTTTTTACGGATAGCCTCCGGCGAATCTGAAAGGAAAACGGCATTGCCTTCGCCTTCTGATTTACCCATCTTTCCCTTGCCGTCAAGTCCCGGAATTTTTACCAGGTTCTCGCTGAAGTTGAAAGCATAAGGCTCGGGGAAATATTCCCTGTTATAAAGCCTGTTAAACCTGTTAGCAAACGTACGCGACATTTCCAGGTGCTGTTCCTGGTCTTTGCCCACAGGCACTTTGGTAGCGCGATGCAGGATAATATCGGCGGCCATCAGCACCGGGTAGGTGAGCAGGCCGGCATTAACATTATCCGGGTTAGCGCGGACTTTATCTTTGAATGACGTAGCCCGTTCCAGTTCGCCCACATAGGCGTTCATATTCAGGTACAGGTACAGCTCGGCAGTTTCCGGCACGTCCGACTGTAAATATATCGTAGCTCTTTCCGGGTCAATGCCCGCAGCCAGGTACTCCACCAAAACCTGTTTCACGTTGCCGTGCAGGTCGGCAGGGGTAGGGTGGGTAGTTAACGAGTGCAGATCGGCGATGAAAAAATAGCAGTTATATTGATGCTGCATTTTTACAAAGTTCTGTATTGCGCCGTAATAATTTCCTAAGTGCAGATTTCCGGTTGAACGGATACCACTAACAACAGTTTCCATGCCGCGAAAGTAAGTAATTTTTATATTTTTGGTGACGATGAAATTAATCTTGAAGAAGGCGCACGTTTATCTTTACGTGCTTAGTGTCGCCTTGTTGTACTTTATATTCTGGCCTTTTTTCTATTATTTCTCCCGCAAAACAAAGCGTTACCGCAATTTAAACCGCTTCAGGCGGTATTGGGCTATAGCCAGTTCGGCGGCGGTTGGCTTCTTTTATAGGTTTGAGTATGAGCAGCCTGTAGACTGGAGCAAAGCCTATATTGTTTGCCCTAACCACTCCTCTAACCTCGATATTTCGGCAATGTGCGTATTGGTGAATACCAATTGCAGCTTTATGGGTAAGGAAGAACTGAAAGATGCTTTGGTTACCGGTCTTTTTTTTCGCACGGTGGATATCCCGGTAAATCGCGATAGCAAAATGTCGTCGTACAGGGCATTTAAAAAAGCATCAGAAAAATTACAGGAAGGCATTACACTTATCATCTTCCCGGAAGGAAAAATAAGCGACGATTACCCGCCAACGCTGCATGAATTTAAAAACGGCCCGTTCCGGCTGGCCATTGAGCATAAAATCCCGATTCTCCCGGTATCATCTGCCACTACCTGGACGCGTCTTTGGGACGATGGTACTAAACACGGCACCCGGCCCGGCGTATGTAATATTTATGTTCATAAACCGATAGAAACGGCAGATATGTCGGTTGATGATGCGGATGAGCTGAAAGACCGGGTTTATGAGATAATCAGTAAGGGATTAGTGGCAAACGGAAGGGCTAAAATAAAAAGCGTCGTAACTTGATTCATTTCACTATTGTATTTTTTTGGTGATAGTATTTATTGATTATCAGTGAGTTATGATGGTATTTTATTGCTTAACATTTTGATTATCAGTTTATTAAATTCATTAAAATTGTGTTTAAATATTAAATATCTGGTAATCAACATGTTCGAGAGTGTTCGGGGTGTTCGGCGTGCAAAAACCGAACGCTTTGCAGATTAAACCCAGTCAACATAATCCAACTCAATCAACCCTCCCGATAGCTATCGGGATAACTTTTTTATAAATTTGGGCACCATGAAGCTTCTATTAAAGAGAATACATACCCACTTTTACAGGTTAAGTGTAGCTTTCTTTTTTCTGATGGTATGGCCCGTATTGTTTTTTTTATCGCGCAAGCAAAGCCGCTATAAATATATTAACAGGTTCAGGCGTTTTATCATTTTTTGCAGCACGCTCATTTCCGGAATATTTTTTAATGTAGATTATGAGGCTGCTGTCGATTGGAAGCGTACTTATATAATAGTCGGTAACCATACTTCAAATCTGGACGTTTCAGCTATTAACCTGGCAGTAAAAAACAACCATTGTTTTATTGGCAAGGAAGAATTGCTCAGTAACCTGGTGCTCGGCTTTTTTTTCAGAACGATTGATATTACCGTAAACCGCGAAAGTAAGATGTCATCGTTTCGCGCCTTCAAAACCGCCGCCGAAAGAATAAAAAATAACGTGAGTGTAGTGATTTTTCCGGAAGCAACAATTCCGGATGACTATCCGCCAACGTTATATCCTTTTAAAAACGGGGCATTCCGCCTAGCCATCGAGCTTAAAGTACCCATCCTTCCGATTACAGCCCTTGATACCTGGAAGATTTTATGGGACGCCGGCAGCCAATATGGCAGCAGGCCGGGTATTTGTGATATATTTGTGCACAAACCTATCGAGACCGCTCATTTAACTGTTGAAGATGCAGATACATTAAGAGATGAGGTTTACGATATAATAGAACAAAAATTAAGATCAGCATGACTATAGATAAAGAAACCGTTGATAAAATAGCCCACCTTGCCCGCCTGGAGCTAAGCCCCGAAGAAACGAACGAGATGATTGCGGATATGAGCAAGATACTCGACTTTATGGCCAAGCTAAACGAAATCGACACATCAGGAGTTGAGCCGCTGGTGTACATGACTAATGAAGTGAACGTGTTACGCGAGGACGTGGTAAAGCACGAAGTAACCCATGCGGAGGCCCTGCAAAATGCGCCAAAGCATGATGAGGATTATTTTTTGGTGGCGAAGGTGATAGAGAAATAGATCGCAGATGTTGCGGGATGACGCAGATGACGCTGATTATTGTCTTCTATCTGCGTCATCAGCGCAATCAAT
>JAZJZL010000014.1:26481-36839 GCA_040389845.1 Bacteroidota bacterium | reverse complement strand
ATTGAAATCAGCGCTTCACTTTTCCTACTCCTCACTGTAACAAAACCCACCTCACCACAGTCAAACAGCAAAAAATATATGCAACCACTCATTACGCTTAAAGATATCGGACGGAAATATGTTATCGGCACGGAGATAATTCATGCCCTTAAGTCTGTTTCGTTAACTATAAATAAAGGCGAATTTGTGGCGCTGATGGGACCGTCAGGTTCAGGTAAATCAACTTTGATGAATATATTGGGCTGTTTGGACACGCCAACTAAAGGGGAGTATATCCTGAATGGAATCAACGTTAGCCACATGACGGATAATCAATTGGCCGAAGTAAGGAATGAAGAAATTGGATTCGTATTCCAGACTTTCAATCTTTTGCCACGTAATACCGCTTTAGATAACGTAGCCCTTCCATTAGTTTATGCTGGTGTGGGTAAAGAAAAACGGCAGGCACGTGCCAAAACCAGCCTCGAAAACGTAGGACTTGGTAACCGCGTGGACCATAAGCCAAATGAATTATCGGGCGGACAACGCCAGCGTGTTGCCGTGGCCCGCGCATTAATAAATGACCCGTCTATTATCCTCGCTGATGAGCCTACCGGTAACCTTGATACCAAGACCTCCATCGAAATTATGGGGCTGATGGAAGATATCCACAAAAAGGGCAATACCATTATCCTTGTAACCCACGAAGAAGATATCGCCATGCACGCCCACCGCATCGTTCGTATGCGCGACGGCCTGGTGGAAAATGATTATGCCAATACCAATATCATTACCGTTGACAGGAGCAAGGCGACAACCGAATAATCAGCCCTTTAAATATTAGTATATACACGTTAACCCTGCACCAACCGGCTGTACGGAAGCAATAACATCTTCCCGGGCGGCAATACCTAATTTTTTCTCAATTATCCAGCCTACCAGGTCGATAGCAGCCAGGCATCCCGCAGCGGTAGCAATATTTCCATGAGTCACTAAGGGCTGTTGCACCACTTCGATGCCGTAAGTTTGCAGTAATTCAACAACACTTGGGTATGTGGTTGCAGTCAGGCCATCCAGGTGACCGAGTGCGGCCAGCAGCAGGGCTCCTGAACACATGGAACAAATAATTTGCCGGGTTGGATCGAGGTTAAACTGTTTCAAATAGGCTTCATCTTTTATCAGTTTGCGCGTGCCTGATCCGCTGCCGAAAAATACTACATCCGCGCTGTTACATAATGAAATGTCGCCGTGAACGGGAAGATCTATTCCTCCGGCAGAGCGGTGCGTGGGCTTGGTTCCCACAATTTTTACTGACCAATCGCTGCTGCGAAACTTTGCCCGGTTAAGTAAATCCCACGGCAAAAAAATATCGATGTCGGTAAATCCGTCAAAAGCTACCAGTACTATATTCATGTTTTTTTAATTTATTTCACGTTTGTTGAAACAAATGTCACAAATATTAAAGTGGTAAAACAGATTCAGATTTATGTTTTTAGAGCATAACAGATGAGCCAGCAATTCTATAAGATTTGTCAACTTTTTAAAAGTTGACAAATCTGTAGACATGTTATTAGCAAGCGGTCAGCACCTGGCCAGGAGGGCAATATAAGGACCAATCGCCATAATATGCACAGTCTGGATCAACACCACCGCCAGGCAGCCCCGGGTCGGAACCCTGATCGGGAGGTGTAAAGCAATAGTATCCGGGCGGAGGATCTAAGAAACCACCCATAACAGTTTTCAATTCTTCTCTGGTTAACTTTTTCATTTGATAATTTGTGTTAGTTTGGGTTTGGATAAAGGTTTAAGTTATTTCGACTAAGTTAGTAGTTGTTTTTGAGATTTCGGGATAGATTTAGGTTTTTTGTAAAATTTAATAATTCAACAATTATTAATTAACAATGTGAGCACACCCTTGTAATAAACTCAGCCAGGTGTATTGTTTTTTGAGGCGATATCGGGTCGTGGTTGCCGATAATAAGCGAGTGTTCAACTATCTCGATTAAGAAATCGTCGCCACGTGTATCCATCACTGCATTGCGAAAATTACGGTCGATACCCCTGACGGCCTTCTCATGATCGTTTATCAGCACATAGAAGGTATCGCTAAAAGGTTTGTCTTCTGTAAAATCCAACTCAACGGGGTGAACAAGCTCTATGATTTTATCGCTTAGTGTCTCACGGCGTATCAGCACGCGTCCAAAATTATGTTTTAAATACGCCAGTGCCCAGATATGGTATTCGAGCCCAGCCGACAATTGTCTTGCTTTGCCATACTGCCTTAGCTCGCTTTCCACGAAAAGAATATAGCAGTCATTGTTGTTATCCTGTTTTATCACAAATGAGTCGCGCACGTTAATATTTAGGCTGCCATTAAATACTTCAAACTGCTCCAGGTGAAAATCAATCTGCCCGGTAAACTCCACATTGAATTTCGATTTCAGGGCGTTATAAGCCTCGTAAAAAGTGTCTATGTCTGCACTGCAAAGGCCGGTGGTATCAAAGGGGTATTCAGTCATCAATACGTTTTGTATTTTCAAAAATAGGTAACCTGTGCTAATAAACAAAAAGGGAATATTTCCTCAGGCTAGGGTTAATTTAAAGCAAGCTTGATTTTAATTACGGTATTGCAAATTGTTTAATTAATTATAAATATGATTTCATCTTCGCGCATGAACATGCGCAATTATTATCGCTGATGCCGAAAGCCTTTAAAAAATGCTGGTAAAAGCCAATACGGTCATTCATACTAAACATGCTGTCACCTTTATTACATTCTACTTCGCCGTTGATGATATTGATGGTCATCCCAAAGCCGGGTATCCGGTTGGCGGCTTTATCTGCAGCGCTAGGCTGCCATTTACCAATCATTACATCATGAGCTGATGGTTTGGCGGTTTGCGGCGTCATCCAAAAATAAATAGCGGTTTTAAAAGCCGTAACCGGGTCGGTATCTATCTTTTCGGGATTTTCAAGTAATACTTTTTTGTCACCGAAAATACAATCGGAAGCATAACCATAATTTCCGTTATAACTTAATTGCAGTGGGCCCCGGCCATAATATTTTTTACCGGGAACGGGTGGGTAAGCGTCATTTTCGGACACATAGGGCAACGAGGTATTGTTTTCGTGGATAAACATCAGCCCGTCATTATACTGGCCATTTTCACCGTGACGGGTTTCGTGGGCTATGTTAGCGAAGAACGCAGCCAGCTCTTTTTTATTGGTTTGGAGGTCTTTCTCGGCGCAGAAGTTTCCATAGTCCACCACATAGCTGCTATCGGGTTTCTTTTTGGCCCAGTCTTCGTTCCAGTCCTCATCCTGGCGTACCGTTACCGATTTGCCGGTAGCTTTATCTGTGCGAATAAACTGGTATACGGAAACTGCGCGTCTTGTAATCTTAACCGACACCTGTCCTAATTCCTTCACAGCCTGTACAAACGCCGCATAAGTATAAAACTTGTCACGCATCGGAAACAAGTCGTTAAACTGCTTCTCCGTCAGGAAATTGGTAATTGGCGTTTTGGGCGGGGATGGTGGTGTATTGCCGGTATCGGTTTTATTATTGTTTGTGGCGCATTTAAGGCTCAGCAAAAGAGACGTGGCAATAATAAATATGGATGATATAAACAGGGGCTTTTTCACGGTATAATGTTTTAAAATTCAAAATTGGCAATAAAATTTATATAACCATTAAATGCGCACGATGTTTCTGTTTTGAATCGTGGAGAACTTTTACATTTAAAACAGGAATGGGTAAAATCAAAAATCATAACTTCGATTGCTTATTTATTTCCGACGTGGGCGCGGAAAATCATAGCATTTTTATCAATTGTAAATGAAGATATACACCAAAACCGGCGATAAGGGCCTTACCTCGCTAATAGGAGGTACACGTGTACCCAAACACCATATCCGGATAGAAAGCTACGGCACCGTTGATGAATTGAACTCGTACATAGGTCTTATCGCCGATCAGGATATTACCTGGCATGATAAAGAAGTACTAAAACAAATACAGGACCGGTTGTTTACCATAGGTTCATCGCTGGCTGCCGACCCGGAAAAATCAAAAATGGTAATTCCCGACCTTTATCAGGAAGACATAGAATTGCTGGAGAAAGAAATGGACGATATGAACCTGGAATTGCCGGAACTTCGGCATTTTATTTTGCCGGGGGGCAGCAATACCATTTCTTATTGCCACATCGCCCGTTGCGTATGTCGCCGGGCAGAGCGAATAGTGGTGCATCTAAATGAAGAAAGCACTGTTGATGAAAAGGTGAATATTTACCTGAACAGGTTGAGTGATTATTTATTCACGCTTGCGAGGAAAGTAGGGCATGAAAACAATGTGCTGGAAAATAAATGGATACCGCGTATTTCATAGCAGATGGTTCATAGTTAATGGTAGCTGCGGGAAGATTGTAGTTTTAGCAGGCGTAATTGCCGATAAATCAATAGATTCAATTTAAAACGGTATCATCTTGAAAACACGCTTCGGCTATGAACTAAAAACTATGAACCATGAACTAACCGACTAAATGAAAAAAAATATTGATAATCGAATAAAAAATATTATACTTTTGCCAAAATTGAAAATTCACCAATAAAATTAATTTATATAGATATGTATTGGACACTTGAACTTGCATCACACCTTGAGGATGCTCCCTGGCCAGCGACAAAAGACGAATTGATTGATTATGCCATCCGCTCCGGAGCCCCGGTCGAGGTTATCGAGAACCTGCAAGCATTGGAGGATGATGGTGAGCCGTATGAAAATATAGAGGAGATATGGCCTGATTACCCTACAAAAGATGACTTCTTTTTTAACGAAGACGAGTATTAAAGCGCTTTAAAATAATAAAAACCCTGCTTTGCGGGGTTTTTTTGTATACACTTCTTTTTGGAATGGTTTTGGTACCGGTGAAATAACATTTATCAACTAAAACTTTACAAAAATGAGAAGCTTACTTTATTTAATCGCGGTAATCCTTGTAATCGGATGGGTTTTCGGGTTCTTTATTTACCCTGTCGGCGGTGGTATTATCCACGTGCTGTTAGTAATAGCAGTTATAGCCTTACTTTTAGGTATAATCCGAAGGGCATAAGTTAATTAAGTTAATGGTTGATGGTTCATAGTTCATGGCAGCTGCAATAGCGTTGTTTGAACTTGCGCTATCAACCTTTCTTTTTAGCTCGGTTTCCTCAGTCGGCTATGAACTATGAACTATCAACCATGAACTCCTTTCAACATCAGCTCAGCAATTGCTATGTCTTCAGGGAACGTTATTTTCATATTCCGGTAATCACCTTCAGCTAAATTTATTTTAATGCCGATTTCTTCGGCAACGCTGGCATCGTCGGTGAACTTTGCGCTGTACGGTTGCTCGTAGGCTTTTTTTATTTGAGCAGATTGAAAGGTTTGCGGCGTTTGCACCAGGTAAACATCGTCGCGTAGCAAGCTTTTTGTGTTTCCGGCCTCCAGCATTAATCTTACTGAATCGCGGCTTTTAACAGCAGTAACGGCGTTCCCTTTTTCTGCGGCAATTTGATAGGAGTTTTCAATGATGTGTTTCCCGGTTAGTGGTCGTACTGCATCATGAACTGCAATCAATGCATCAATGTTATCTTCTACCAGGTCAAGTCCGTTTTTAACAGAATGGAAACGCGTTTCGCCACCAGCCACTAGCTGGTGCGGTACGTCAAAATTGTGCTCACCGGAAAGTTGTTGCCAATAGGCGTGGCATGCTGATGGAAGAACTAAGATAATTTCCGGCCTGGCGGCTGATGTGTAAAAAGCTTCAATAGTATACATTAAAACCGGTCTGCCGCAAAGTTGTAAAAACTGCTTAGGCACGGCAGACTGCATGCGGGTACCGGAGCCGCCACCGACGATAATCGCGTATTTTTTAGACGTGGGATTATTATTGTCCATCGCTCAAATCTATAAATCAATTGCAGTATATAGAAATTAAAAAGCCTCTCTAAAAATTAGAAAGGCTTTTATAAAAATTCTGGAATCGAAAATCCGGCTTCCGAAATTAGATTATCAGCATGGCATCGCCATAGCTATAAAAACGATACTTTTCTTTAACGGCTATTTCGTAGGCGTTCATTACATTTTCATAACCGCCAAATGCACAAATCATCATCAATAATGTAGATTCCGGAGTGTGGAAATTGGTTATCATTGAATTAGCAATACTGAAATCATATGGGGGGAAGATAAACTTGCTGGTCCAGTCATTAGCTGGTTTCAAAGTTTTATTTGCCGATACAGCCGATTCAATAGTACGCATTGAAGTTGTTCCAACTGCACAAATACGTTTCTTACGCTCAATGGCGCGGTTAACGATATTGGCCTGTCTTTCTTCAATGATAAATTGCTCGGAGTCCATTTTGTGCTTGGTAAGATCTTCAACCTCAACCGGGCGGAAGGTACCTAAGCCAACGTGCAGCGTAACTTCGGCAAATTCAACACCTTTAAGCTCCAGGCGTTTCATCAATTCGCGGCTAAAGTGCAATCCTGCGGTAGGTGCTGCAACAGCACCTTCATGTTTTGCAAAAATAGTCTGGTAACGCTCTTTATCTTCTGCAGTAGCTTTGCGTTTGATGTATTTTGGCAGCGGTGTCTCACCCAATACCTCTACGTTTTTGCGGAACTCTTCGTCTGTACCATCAAACAAAAAGCGGATAGTACGACCGCGCGAAGTGGTGTTATCCACAACTTCGGCAATTAAAAGGTCGTCATCGCCGAAATACAGTTTGTTGCCTACACGGATTTTACGGGCAGGATCAACCAAAACGTCCCAAAGCCTTAACTCTTTGTTTAATTCACGCAGGAGGAAAACCTCGATAGTGGCGCCGGTTTTTTCCTTGTTGCCATACATACGGGCAGGGAATACTTTGGTGTTGTTAAGAATCATAACGTCCTTGTCATCAAAATAATCCAGGACGTCTTTAAATATTTTGTGCTCAATTTTGCCCGAATCACGGTGTAAAACCATTAATCTTGATTCGTCTCGTGTGCCGGCCGGGGTGTGGGCAATTAAAGACTCGGGGAGGTTAAATTTAAATTGAGATAATTTCATGTTAAAAGAAATGAATTTTCAAGGGCGCAAATGTACGAATTTTTTTGGTATTTTACCCATCATAATATACGATTGCACCGATTGTCAATGTATTACAGTATTTCTTAATAATAGTTTGAAATAATGTAACTTAAATGACAAATAACAGTCTAAAATTATCAAACTTGATATCGCTGCGAAAATTGGCAAAATCGACGTTTTTAATCTGTGAAATCATCCCGGAATCGGTGAAATCACAAAAAGTAATCGGTGGAATCAAAATATAAAACATGATAATTTTAAAACTTATACGCGAGAGTTTTTTGTTTGCCTTTGATGCTTTGCGTCAAAACAGGCTGCGTACTTTTTTGTCGCTGACAGGTGTTACCATAGGTATTTTTACCATCATAGCGGTTTTTTCGGCGGTCGATACGTTGAGGAACAATCTCCAGAAAAGCGTTAACAAATTGGGTAGCAATAGTATCTACGTGCAAAAATGGCCGTGGGTAGGTGGGAACGATTTTCCGTGGTGGAAATACATGCAATGGCCTGACCCAAAGCTGCGCGAGTTTGAGGCCCTTCAAAAACGCAGCCAGACTGCCTACGCCATTACTTACGAGATAAATATCGATAATCGCATTGTAAAATATAAAAGCAACACCGTTCAGGGCGCGCAAATAGATGCTGCATCGCAGGACCATGACAAGACGTGGAATGTTGATTTTGAGGAAGGTCGTTATTTTACCGAATTAGAATCAAAATCGGGTAGTCCGGTGGTAGTTATAGGGCATGATATAGCAGCCGACCTTTTCCCGGATGGCGGCGCGGTGGGCAAGGAACTAAAAATAATGGGCCGTAACGTTAATGTTATCGGTGTTTTCAAAAAGGAAGGTAAGGATATGCTTGGTATTTCCAGCGATAAGGAAATATTAATGCCTTTAAACTTCGCCAGGAACGTTATCGACGTGCAAAGTGGTAATTATGGCCCCCAGATAGTTGTGCGCGGCAAACCGGGCATTAGCGATGTGGAGGTTGAAAGCGAAGTGCGCGGTATCATGCGCTCCATACGCAGGCTGCATCCAGGAGCTGAAGACAATTTTTCATTGAATAAAACAACACTGCTTTCTAACCAGCTGGACATTGTTTTCGGCGTTTTGAATAAAGTGGGTGGCTTTATAGGTATCTTTTCTATATTGGTGGGCGGCTTCGGTATCGCTAATATTATGTTCGTTTCTGTAAAGGAACGTACCAATATCATCGGTATTCAAAAATCGTTGGGCTCTAAAAACTACTTCATACTATTGCAGTTTTTAATCGAGTCGATAGTACTTTGCTTAATGGGCGGTTTAATAGGCCTGGCTATGGTTTACGGTGCTACAGCGGCAGTAAAAGCGGGAACAGGGCTGGCGGTTGTGCTGGATGTTGGGAATATCATAAGGGGCATATCCTATTCAGTGATTATCGGGGTGTTATCAGGCATTATCCCGGCTTACTTTGCTGCACGTCTTGACCCGGTGGAAGCGATAAGGTCGAATTGAGGTGAGTGATTGTTTAAGTTGAATGAGTGTTGATCAAGTTAGATCAAGTCTTCAACCTACTCAACTACTTCTGCAACAGCATAATGCCTTGCTATTTTATCAAACAGTACATCAGGTACAAAAGGCTTGGTTAAATAGCCATGCATGCCGGCGGCCAACGCTTTGCTATGGGTTTCGGGCATGGCGTCGGCTGTTAGAGCTATTATTGGTATGGTAATATCAGTTTGCCTTATAATTCTTGTAGTTTCAAAGCCGTCCATTTCAGGCATTTGTAAATCCATTAATATCAAATCGTAGCTATTGTTTTTCATCAGGTTGATGGCAACCTCGCCACTTATAGCCTCATCCACTTCAATCAACCACTTTTTAAGGAATTTTGACGCAATCAGCAAGTTCATTTTATTGTCGTCAACAACAAGAACGCGCATCCCCTGCAAACTGCGGGCGGTGGACGCTACAACGGCAGGCATTGCTAAGCCATCGTTATTTTGCGCCTGGGAAGCGATATCAAATGTAATCGAGAACGAAAACTCCGTGCCTTTCGCGGGCTCGCTGGTAACAGATATTTTGCTTTTGTGCAGTTCTATTAACCGTTTGGTAATAGCCAGGCCTAATCCAGTACCGCCGTAATCGTTTTCGTGGCTTTGAGATTCCTGAGTAAAAGGGTCGAATATCATCGCCAGGTTTTCTGGCGCTATGCCGATACCGGTATCGGCAACACAAAATTTAATAGTAGCATTCTTATCAGTAACTACCTCTTTATTCAACAGAAGGCTTACCTTGCCTTTATGGGTAAATTTAATGGCATTGCTAAGCAGGTTGTTCAGCACTTGTCCCAACCGTACCTGATCGCCGATTATATTTGCCGGGACGCCGGGATCTACAAATAAATCAATCTCAAGGTCTTTTTCGGTAGCCTTTGCATAAAACGACTGCTTAATTTTCTGAGCCAGGCTTTGCACATTGAAAGGCTGGGCGTTTAGCTCAAGCTTGCCGGCTTCAATTTTGTTATAATCTAATATATCATTAATAATCGCCAGCAGGTTCTCGCCCGAAAACTTCAGGATATTCAGGTATTCCAATTGCTCAGGCAGCGGATTTTCGCTCAGCAACAGGTTAGTAGTACCTATAACGGCATTCATCGGCGTTCGTATCTCGTGGCTCATGATAGATAAGAACTCAGATTTAAAATGTGATGATTTTTCTGCCTGCTCTTTGGCCGATATTAATGCCTGTGTTGCTTTTTGCCTGTCTGTTATGTCTTCCCCTATACCGGTTATTTCCTTAATTTTCCCATAATCATCATAGCTCACGGTATTTTGCCAACTGATAATACGTTCTTCGCCATTGCGGCAAACCACAGAGCTGATGAACTGAGCCTTGAAGGAATTATTGATGAAGGCCTGGTACAATTCTTCGCGTTCTTTTTCCGGCACAAATTTATCAAGCCAGTTCAAACCCATCATTTCATCCTGCGTGTAGCCCAAAGTTTGCGCCATTTGCCTGTTGCAGAAAATAATATTCCCTTTTTTATCAATCGATATGGCGGGCATTTTTATAGTTTCCAGCACTAACTTGTACTTGTTTTCCGATCGCTGGTACTCTATTTCGGCCTGCTTCCTGTCGCTTATATCTTGTATGGTACCAATTACCTTACGTACGGTGCCGTCGTCACGCCTTAGCAGCTTACCTACAATTATGCTGAGGTATTTTACATTTCCGCTTGCTGTGATTATCCGATATTCATATGATGTATTGGTGATAT
>JAZJZL010000014.1:0-26471 GCA_040389845.1 Bacteroidota bacterium | reverse complement strand
TGCTGTTTAAGTATATGCCGGTCGTTCGGATGGGCATATTTCACCAGGAATTTAACGATACTGTTTTCATTCACCATAGCCGGATTGATCTCGAAAATATTGCTGATTTCTTCGCTCCAGGTAAGTTTGTTTAGCGTAATATCCCAGTTCCAGTTTCCTAATTTAGCTATTAATTGTGCCTCTACTAATTCGGCCTGGCTTAATTTTATCTTTTTTTCAGATAGCTTGGTTTCTGTTACATCCTGCAAAACCCCGATTATCCGGCTCAAATTACCGGCTTCGTCCTTTAACAATTCGCCCTTCAGTACCTTAATATATTTAAGTTTCCCAAGTGGGGTAATCAGTTTATGTTCGAAGGCATTTTTTCCGATTTCCTGTATGTTTGTAAAGTAAGCATAAGCAGTTTCGCGGTCATCCGGATGAATCAGACTCAGATAATATTCGAATTTTTCGACGCCCTCAGGGATGCTATCAATTTCCAGAATTTTATGAAGGCTTTCTGATAAATAGGTTTCGCGCGTCGGAACGTCAAAATACCAGTTCCCTATTTTGGCGATAGACTGCGCCTCCAGTAAAAGACTTTCATTTTGTTTCAGCGCATCGGCATATTTTTTTTGCTCCGAGATATCAGTTACAGATGCTGACAGGCGGTGAGTATAATTACCACTACGGTCGTACACGGGCGTTATCTTTGCGATAAACCATTGCCCGGTGCCAAAATCAGATGGGTAAGTTATCGATGCAGGCTGATGCGTTTTGATAACGTAATCCATCGCACCGTTAAACTTTTTGGCCTTTTCATCGCCCAAAACTTCATTCAACGTTTTGCCTATCAGCGTCTCCGGATTAATTGCCCGGCCTTCAATCCGCCTGAACCAGGTGTTCAGGCAAACCTTATTTTCGTCAAATTCAAAAATTACGTCGTTAAGCGAGTTAATGAGCGCATCCAGTTTTTTACCGCTTTGGCGCAGCTCTTCATCGTTAATTATCAGGCTTTTATTAAGATCGATAACATTACTCAAGGCCTTTTTAAAGCGGGCTTTATAGGCCATCATCACCAAAAAAGATACATGTGCAATAAAAGTAAAAGTCATTAGCAAAATCACCAATACACTCATTGATATGTAAAGTTCTGGCGCCGTTAGGTAAGCGATAATAGTCGCCAATAAATTAATACCACATAATGCTATAAACTCCCAGCGCTTTCTGCAAAACAGGGTTAGCGCAACAAAAATGGTTATAGCGCTGAATAGGTAGACGTGTTCAAACCCGTTTCTGCTCAATAATATACCATTATTAACCACCAGGAAAGCCATTATAGTTAGATATTGGCCGGCGATATTGAAAAACCTGACTTTGTAAAACGAGAAAACCAGCGCAGTTAAACAGGTAGCGCTGCAAATTAAACGCAACCACATCGGGTCGTATGAGTTATAAAAGCAAAGATAGTGGAGCGCCGGGCTGGCAATAAACAGGCCGATTAGCAATAACTGGTAGATAGTATTGTCGTTTTGAACGAATAACAACAGTTTGCTTTTAAACGACATATTGACGGGTTTTTATTAAATGTGATAATTAGTTTTTCAAAAACGTATCAAATTCTAACAAAGATTTAACATGAAAATTTTACAATTGTCATGTATCTTAAAGGCCATTAATACGCGGATTTAATTACATTTGTTGCGAACAAAATATTTTCCTATGTCGGATACAGCACAATTAAAAATTGGCGATAAAACTTATGACCTTCCCGTAATTGAAGGTACCGAAGGCGAGAAAGCGATTGATATTTCTAAATTAAGGGACCAAAGCGGCTATGTAACATTTGATATCGGTTACAAAAATACCGGTGCAACTAAAAGCGCTATCACATTTTTGGATGGTGAACTTGGAATACTAAAATACCGCGGTTACCCTATCGAGCAGCTTGCCGAAAAATCAAGTTTTATTGAGGTTGCTTACCTGCTTATCCATGGTGAATTGCCGACTGAGAAACAGCTAAAGGATTTTCAATATGAAATAAGCAGGCATACCTTGGTGCATGAGGATATGAAGAAGTTTTTTGACGGTTTTCCGTCAAAAGCGCATCCAATGGGCCAGCTGTCATCATTGGTATGTGCAATGTCAGCCTTTTATCCTGAATCATTAAAATCGAATCAAACTGAGCATGAGGTTCACCTGAGCATCATTAAAGTGCTTGCAAAAATGGCCACAATAGTTTCGTGGATATATAAGAAGTCGCTCGGGCACCCGCTTATTTATCCGCAGAATAAATATGATTATGTAACCAACTTCCTGCACATGACTTTCGGTCAGCGTACCGAGGAAATTGAAATAGACCCGGTAATTGTTAACGCAATGAACACGTTGCTGATATTACACGCAGATCATGAGCAAAACTGCTCTACATCTACCGTGCGTATTGTTGGTTCGTCAGAATCGAATATCTATGCTTCAGTTTCAGCAGGTATTTCGGCGCTGTGGGGCCCGTTGCATGGCGGCGCCAACCAGGCGGTGATTGAAATGCTGGAGAAAATAAAAGAGGATGGGGGAGATACCGATAAGTGGATAGCAAAAGCAAAAGATAAAAACGATCCTTTCCGCCTGATGGGATTTGGCCACCGCGTATACAAAAACTTTGACCCGCGCGCTAAAATCATCAAAAAAGCATGTGACGATATCCTGGAAAAACTAGGTATTGATGATGAGGTGTTGGAAATAGCTAAAAAGCTTGAAGAAGTGGCACTGAAAGATCCATATTTTGTTGAGCGCAAGCTTTACCCTAATGTCGATTTCTATTCAGGCATCATTTACCGCGCCCTTGGCTTCCCGACTGATATGTTCACTGTATTGTTTGCACTTGGCCGCTTGCCGGGATGGATAGCGCAATGGAAAGAGATGAAAGAAAATAAGGAGCCTATCGGCCGCCCGCGCCAGATATTTGTTGGAGCAACTAACAGGGACTATGTGGAGATAGGGAACCGTTCATAGTTGATGGTTCATAGTTCATAGCAGAAAGAATATCGCTCTCGTAATGGCCCGTAGTTCAGCAATGAATTACAGGCCATTGCTTTTTTACGTGGATTTTACCGATTTTAACACGATTACACTGATTGTGCAGGATTTACAGGATTCTAGTATGATTACGATATTTGCCTGGCTCTTCTTATAATTTCCGGCAGCTTAAATCCTGTTAATCTATTATTATCATTAAATCGTGTTATAATCGGTGAAATCATATAATAAAAAAAGCCCGCCGGTAATTACCGGGCGAGCCTTTCAATCAATCCAATCAACTCTGTTTTATTGCTTTATTAGTCTGTAAATATAATATGCAGGGTGGCTTAAATCTAACGTGATTTTATAGGTGCCTGCTTCTGTTACAGGTATATTTTCACCACCATATTTTAAAACACCGTTAGCGGGTTTATTATCGCCCAGGTTTATATCCCATGCATCGTTTGCCCTAAACTTAACGGATGCCCCGGCGGTTAAAGTTACCGTGCCTGTCCAAACTTTATTGGTTGCATCATAAGTAAGTGCAGTGCTATTATCCCAACCGCCCGGGGTAGCATCACCTATTACACCCCACTGAACTTTGGTGGCAGACCAGGTATTACCGTTTAAATCTGCTTTTAATAAAAAATAGCCGGTTGACGGTACTTTTAAGTTCCCACCGCTTGTGCTTAGTGCACCACCACCGCCATCACCATAGTTAGTGTGATCCCAATCAGGGTTACTGGTATATTTGAACTCTAATGATGCAGCATCAATATAATTTACATAGCCTTCATAAGTTTTATCATCTTTAACAGAAGAGATCCTTTCAGCCGTAGCCGGAGTCCAACCCTGGTAAGCACCTGGCACGTACAATGAAGGGTAGGTTATAATTGACGCGTAGGGCGTAACTGTTATCGATAAAACATTTGAATAGGTGACGTTCACATTTGATGCCAGCTCTGATTTTATACGGGCCTCAACCTCAGAGGTACTTCCCGGAATTAAACCCAGCCCAACTACGGCGTTATTAAAATCGGAAACTTTATAGTCGAAAGTCTTCCCGGATACGCTGATATTAGTACTCTTCGCGAAGTTATCACCCTTCACATCAATTTGTAAGGTGTAAGATACGGCCGCACTATAGCCATAATTGCTTGGTGTGTAGCTAAACGACAAGGCTGTATTATCGGCATTTGCACTTGTTAATACTATATTATTGGCGGTAGCGGTTAATGCACCCGGCGTGCCTTTACCGGCCACGACCTTCGTCTCATCCTTTTTACAGGATGCAAGCATCGCCAGCACAATGCCGGTGAGTGCTAAATATTTTGTAAAAATCGTTTTCATATTTCCTTTTCTAAATAAATTTCTTTTTTAATTATTTAGGCAGGGTGCCAGATAACACCCTGCCTAATATTTCTTATTTATAACCCGGGTTTTGAATCAGGGTAGGGTTATTAATAATATCGGTTGAAGGTATCGGCATAAGCTTCAGATCATCAGACACGCCGGTGCCGTCTTTAACGCCGCCTTTCCATTGCCATACGTAAGAGGTGCCTGTAAACTTACCGAAACGGATAAGGTCGGTCCTTCGTTGGCTCTCGAAAAGCAATTCTCTGCCGCGCTCGTCAAGCATAAAGGGCAAAGTCAACTGTCCCGCAGTGATGTTACCGGTAGCGCTGCCATCATAAGCCCTTGTCCTTACCTGGTTTACATATAGCAATGCTTTGCCAAGGTCTCCGCCGCCACGAACAGCAGCTTCAGCATAGATTAAATAAACATCAGCTAAACGGAACATCGGGAAGTCAGTGTCGGGGAAGTTACCGGTATTATCGGTACCTACAACACCTGCTGATGTTACGTTTCTGAATTTCTGGATAGCATAGCCATCGGTAAAGGTGTACTCATCATTAATGTCAAGATTTTGACCATCAGTAAAAAACATAGCCCTTTTATCGGTATTGCCACTGATATCGCTGAATAGTGCAACATACTGTTTTGTGGTACGTAAACCAGCCCAGCCACCATTAATACCAAAAGCTGCGGGGTTCATGTTACCACCGACAGATGCGTGTATGAGGTAAGTCATGCCGCCGTAGCCTTGTGTATGGACACCGTCAGACTCGATTGGGAAAATAATTTCTTTTGAATTGTTGTTATCCGCCAGGAACAAGTTTTTAAAATGCGGCTCAAGGGTATAAGCATTTGAGCTGATCACCTTATCTGCATAAGTAGCGGCATCAGCGTAACGGCCGGTGCCTGTGTAAACTTCGGCATTTAAATATAACTTCGATAACAATGTCCAGGCGGCGGCTTTATCCGCACGGCCGTACTCAAAGCGTGGAGCACCAAGATCGCTGTCGATAGCTTTCAATTCACTTTCAACATAGGCAAACAGGTCCTTACGTGATTTTTGCTTTGGGAAGAATACGCCTACGTTATCGTTTTCGGTAACAAAAGGCACACTGCCAAACATATCTATAGCGTGATAGTAAGCGAGTGCTCTTAAAAAGCGTGCTTCTGCGCGATATTGCTTAGCCGTGGTAGCGTTACTGCCGGTGATTCCGTTTGCTGCCAGCTGAGCATCGCTTGTTTGGCGAATAAATTCGTTATCCAATGATATTTCATAGAAAATACGGTCATACATGGCGCGGATGAATTCGTTTTGCGAATTCCAGGTCATATCGTGCAGGTTGTGCACGGTACCGTCATTCCATACAATTTGTGCTTCGTCAGTAGTAAGCTCTTGCATATTGAACAGCTCACGCAGGTAATTTGAAAAGCCTTCATCTATACCCGCAACGTCCGGGTTACCGGCCGGCCCTTGCTGACCACTTAACGCGAAGGCTGTATAAAGCTTAGCCAGCACGCTTTTGTAATTGTTAAAGTCCTTGTAAACACTCGCAGTGGTTAACTGGCCCTGCGGCGTCAGGTTTTTCTTACACGATGTAAGAGTGACTGCAACGCTCAATACTATAACGAACGTCAGCCTGGTTAATAATTTTAATCTCATGTTGATATTATTGCTCATAATATGTTAATATTTAGAATGACGCGTTCAGGCCCAGTGAGAACACACGTGGACGCGGATAAATATTGTTATCGATACCTGAAGAAACCTCAGGGTCGAGACCGGTATATTTGGTTACAACGAATACATTCTGTACGTTGAAGGTCGCTTTCAGGTTGCTTAACCCAGCCAGTTTTCCGAAATTGTATGTAAGGTTGGCATTGTCCATTCTAAGGAACGATGCGTTCTCTACGTAATAGTCAGAATACAACTGGTAGTTGGTGAAATTGGTCTTCAAAATACTGTTTGGCAAATTGTTCAGATAGCCCTGGAATTTTAAGCCCGCGTAAGCGCCATTGCTGGCCTGTACTGCATTGTAAACATAGTTGCCCAGGTTAGCGCGGAGGGTAAAGCCCAGGTACCACTTGCCGTATTGCAGGTTGGAGTTGAAGCCCATAAATACCGATGGATTTGGATGCTTATAAGCATATTTATCATCGATGGTGCTGCCGTTACCGTTTCTATCAACATATACGCCGTTTAGCGGCATGCCGTTCTGACCATACACTTGCTGAAAAACGTAGAATTCGTAAGGGGTAAGACCAGATTTCAATATCTGGATAGTATTACCAACACCGCCAGGGATACCGCCTACCTGTTTAAACGCATTAGGATCACTTGTTGCTGAGATATTATCGACTACAATTTTATTGAAAGATATATTATAACCGATGTTCCAGTTTAATTTATCCGTGGCGATAACGTTCGCGTTGATGTTGAAATCGACACCTTGTGTATGCAGGTTGCCAATATTAGCAAAAACGTGGTTTGTTAAGTTGGTACCATCAGCAACCGGCGTATCAAATAGCAAGTCTTTAGTTTTCTTGTAATAATACTCAATGCTGCCATTAATTCTGCCATTCAGGAAGCCGTAATCAAAAGCAACGTTTGTTGTTGCTGTTTGTTCCCATTTAATTAGGGTATTATATGCATCGGCACGCAAAGTGTTTATGAATGTATCACCAAACTGGTAGCCTGCGCTTATGTTACTTGGATCATATACAGCCAGGTATGGGAAGTAATTACCTTTACCAATATCCTGCTGACCTGTTATACCATAGCCAACTCTAAATTTCAAATCAGAAAGACTGGTCATAGCTTTAAAGAAGGGTTCTTCTTTAAGTCTCCAGGCTAAACCAACAGACGGGAAATAGCCGTTGCGGTTTAACTCAGAAAATCTTGACGAGCGATCATCACGGATTGTAGCAGTTAACAGGTACTTGTCATCAAACGTGAAATTTAAACGACCGAAAGGCGACTCGATGTAGTATTGCCCCGGAAATGAATTACTTGCAGCTGTGGTAATGTGCGTTTTATCGGCAGCATACGTGTTTTCGGGCCTGTCAAATATGTGAAAATATTGATATGAATAACCTACCTGCACGTCAAGATGACTCTTGATATCCTTGAAATCCTTGGTGTATTTCAGGTAGTAGTCATTATTGTACGTGTAGTTCTCGTTATAGTACTGGCTATACATACCCTTGTAGGTCTGGTTAAAGTTTGCAGCTGCAGTGGCAGGAACAAAGGTGTTGCCCTGGCCATGTGATATATCACCGCCGAATGTCGCGTTAAACTGCAGTTCCTTAAGGAAAGGGAAGGTATAATTGGCTGATATACTTCCCAGCGTCCTGGTGGTATAGCCATTACCGATCTGCTGGTATAATAGCCCAAGCGGGTTACGCGGTGCCAAAGTGCTTGGATTACCGTTGCCGCTTACGTCAAGCCACTCAAAGTAGCCGCCGTATTTGTCATTTCCTGAATAAACCGGCTGGGTAGGGTCGAAGTTAACGGCAGCGCCGATAGCTCCCTGGTTAGCGAAACGCCTGTCGGTATACGTTTCTTTAATGTTGAAATCCAATTTTAGGCTTTCTCTCAGGAAGTTATGATTCAGGTTTAAAGCAGCTGTTGTCCTTTTGAGGTTATCGCCTCTTAATACACCGTCCTGGTCAAGATAACCGATTGATAACCGGTATGGTAAACCTTTGATGCCACCGGTAAAGCTTACGTTATTATCAGTGCTGAATGCCTGGTGATAAATAAGGCTTTGCCAGTCGGTGTTGGCTTTTCCTACTAAGCCCTGTTGTGCAGGAGTTAATCCGGCCTGGGCACTGCTGGTAACCTGGCGGAATTCAGCGGCAGTTAATGAAGGCGCTTCCTTGGTTATTTTTGATAAAGAGTTGAGTGTGCTTAGGTTAACAGTGAATTTATCGCTTTTGCCTTTTTTAGTGGTAATGATAATTACACCGTTTGACGCGCGTGAACCGTATATGGCGGTTGCAGATGCATCTTTTAAAACGTTGAAAGATTCGATATCATTAGGGTTCAGTGTAGCCAGCGGATTATCGATACCTGCGATGCCATAATTGCTTACGGGAACGTTATCGATAATGATCAAAGGGTCATTACTTCCGTTTATTGAAGCGCCGCCCCGGATACGGATTGTGCTCCCTGCGCCTGGCGCACCGCTGTTTGAAGTGATCTCAACACCGGAAACTTTACCTGTGATTAAAGCTTCAGGAGTTGTTAAAGGTCCCTGGTTGAAGTCTTTAGCGGTAACAGACACAACAGAACCCGTAAGATCCTTTTTGCGTTGTGTACCATAACCAACTACTACTACTTCATTCAAAGCTGTGTTTTGCGACTTTAATGCAAAATCTACAGTAACTACGGAATTTCCTACTGTCACGGTTTTAGTTGCATTGTTATAACCTAAAAATTTAACGGTAACGGTATAGTTACCAGCTTTAAGGCCTGTTATAACATAGTCACCATTTGGGTCGGTAGTACCGCCTAACGTGGTACCGTCAATGGTAACTGTAGAGCCTGGTATAGGCAGATTGGTTTCATCAATCACCTTACCTTTTATGCCGCCTGTTTGCGCAAATGCAAATACTGATAACATCAGAAATGCGCATAAGAGGGCATACTTTTTTGAGTAATTTTTTCTCATATACTTCTTTAGTTTAAAAAATTAAAATGGGGCAGTTTATGCCGGGTACAATTGGTTTGTTATTTTTGCTTTAACAGCACGAGCCTAATTTACATTAAGATGTTACAATTGCAAATATTATATAAAAGATAATTTTAATGACGATAATTCAAGTAAAATTAACTTTAAAGAAATAATAAATTGATGTTGTTTTTCTGAGAAATTTTTAATTTTTTGCGGCTGCTTTTATATAAAAAACAAGTTTTTAAATTTCTATAGTGTCAATATTACACAACTGGGGATTTTACTATTATTTAACCAATTTCCGGGAACGTTCCCGGAAATTAAATGTCAACTATACATTTATTAGGGATGAAAAATTTTTTTTTCTGCGCGTTTTTGCTTTTCGGGCAAATTTTTTTGGTGTTTGGGCAGCAAAAAACGGCCTTTAAAACAGGTAATTTGCCACCTTTCAAGGCGGCTTCCGGACACCTCTTTTTGGCAGGTGATTTTAACAACTGGAACCCCGCTGATAAGGCCTGGGAGCTGTTGCCTGCCGGGGTCGGAAAATACACGCTTTTGAAGGACATGCCAAAAGGCATTTACCACTTTAAAGTAACCCGCGGCACCTGGCAAACGGTGGAGTGCGGGTTTGACGGGAAAGCGATCGACAACCGGGACGTGAAGATTGAGAATGATACCACTATCACCATGAACATATCCGACTGGCAAGACAATTTCCCCGAGACCCCTAAAACGCATACTGCCAGTGCGCAGGTACGTATTATAAGCGAAAAGTTTGCAATTCCGCAGCTTGGCCGGGAGCGCAGGGTTTGGATTTACCTGCCTGCCGATTATCAAACATCAACAAGAAAGTTTCCGGTAATTTATATGCACGATGGACAAAACCTGTTTGATGCTTATACTTCGGGTTATGGGGAGTGGGGTATTGACGAAATTCTGGACAAACTTGCCGACAAAAATGAATCGATTGTTGTGGGGATTGACCATGGGGGCGATAACCGCATTACTGAATACGACCCATACGATTCCAAATACGGAAAGGGCAGGGGCGATGACTACACTGAGTTTTTAGTAAAAAATCTAAAGCCATACATCGATGCGCATTATCGTACAAAAACAGACGCAACTAATACGACTATAGCGGGCAGCTCGATGGGGGGCTTGATTTCTATGTATGCAGCGCTAAAATACCCTAATGTTTTCGGTAACGCCGGAATTTTTTCTCCAGCCTTTTGGATAGCTCCGGATATTTATAAATATGCCAGGACACAAAAGATTCCTTCAAAATCGAGATTTTATTTTGTTTGCGGAGATGCCGAAAGCGACAGCATGGTAGCCGACATGAAAAAGATGGCCGACATCATTCGCAGTAAAACTCCAAAAGAAGATAATTCACCGGTAGTGATTATAAAAGGTGCCAGCCATAACGAAAAGCAGTGGAACGGTGATTTCTCTGGGTTTTATAAGTGGCTGATAAAGCAGAACTAGGATTCGTAGGATTAAGATTTTAGGATTTGAGCTGATTAGATTTGTCAACTTTTTGAAAGTTGACAAATCTTTTTTATTAACCCTAGCATCCTCAAATCCTACGAATCTTAGTTTAGTCCCCGTCCTGCACGGTAAATTGATAGGTTTCTGTATTGCCAACCGGCAAATCAGATACCGCGCCGCGGTTAAGTTGCCACCAGAAACGTTGTCTTGGTTTTTCGCGGTTACCGATTTCGTTCATCGAATCAGCGTCATACAAACGGCCGTTAACCATTACGTATTTAATTTTCGCACTGTTGTGGATATCGTCAAGTGGGTTAGCGTTTAGTACTATCATATCCGCGAGCTTGCCAACCTCGAGTGAACCAATTTCTTTATCCATGCCGAGGTATGCTGCACCATTCATAGTAGCGCAGCGGATGGCCTGCATCGGCGTCATGCCCCCCTGAGTAAGCATCCAAAGCTCCCAGTGTGCGCCAAGACCCTGCAATTGTCCGTGTGCGCCCAGGTTAACTTTAGTACCACCATCGGCAATTTGCTTAACGTATTTTGATACTTCGATATGTCCGTAATCGCCATATTCCGATTCGCTCCGGCGGCGTGAACGTGCGTCAACAATGCTTTGTGGTGTAAAGTTCAGCAGGTGCTCATTTTTCCAAACCTCGGTTCGGTCATACCAAAAATTCTCGCCGGATTGTGTTCCATAACTTACTATAAGCGTTGGGGTATAGGCGGTTTTGCTGGCGTTCCAAAGAGCCTTTACGTCTTTATAAACCGGCCAAACAGGTATGTTGTGCTCGATTCCGGTATGCCCGTCCAATATCATGTTCATATTGGTAAAGAACGTTGAACCGCCTTCGGGGACAACCTCCATTTGCAACTGCCTGGCTGCTTCAATAATTTGCTGCCTTTGTTCGCGGCGTGGCTGATTGTAGCTTTTTACAGAGAATGCACCTACGTCTTTCAGTCTGCGGATATTTGAAATCGCGTCATCCAAACTGTTAATTACGGCTTTAAAATCGCCGTCAGCGCCATATAGTATTGTACCGGTTGAGTAAACTCTTGGGCCTACCATATTCCCGGCTTTCAGCATTTCGTTTTGACTGAAGACCATTTCGGTATTGCTTGATGGGTCGTGCGCAGTGGTTACGCCAAAAGCCAGGTTAGCATAATAGCGCCAGTCTTGCTGCGGCGAAATACCATCAGGGCTGGTGCCAAGATGCCCATGTACGTCGATGATACCCGGCATTATAGTTTTACCGGCAAGGTCATAAACTCTGGCGCTGTCCGGCACCGCAATGGCTTCGGCTTTGCCTATCGCTGTAATTTTATTTTTGCTGATGATGATGGTGCCGTTTTCAATCACTTCATCGCCTTTCATGGTAATTATCCGGGCATTTTTAAATACGATAACGCCCGTTGGGACATCTGTTTTCAGCTTAAGGCCGATGTCGGTTCCTGCAGTATCAACCGGTGGGGTTTTATCCGCGCCACCTTCAACAAATGGAAAAGCGTTGCGGATATCTCGCGTGAAATATTTTGGCCCGAGCGTCCACATCAGCTTTTGCCCGTCCTTGCTCCAGTGCAGGTAGGTGCCTGCGTCGCGGGTAACCTTACTTAGCGGAATAGCTTTATTTGTAGCGGATAAATTTTGAGGACTGCCGGTATATATCATCGGCGTGATGTAGCAATTATACAATTCGGTAAAGGCCATCCATTTGCCGTCGGGGCTTGGACTAAACTGCGTGGCGTATTTTGAGGTGTACAAGGTGCGTTGGTTTGCGCCTGTAGTATCCATCATTTTATAAGCCTTATTTTCTCCTTCGTAGCTTTGATAGTATAACTTGGAATCGTCAGCGGAGTATTGAGGATAGATACCGTTATCGATAATCATTTTAGGCGTCCCACCCGCCGCAGGCATAACATAGATGCCCGGGTTTTTACCGAATGAATAGCCGGAAGTACCGTTGCCTTCACCTTTCCTGAAGACTATCCTATCGCCCTTGTTCGAAAATTTGGGCGAATAGTAGTAGCCTTTCTCGGCAGTAAGCCGGGTAACCTGGCAGGTGGTTAAGTCAATTTTATTTACAGAGGCTTTAAGCTCGTCAGTCCAATCGATATAAACTAATGATTTACCATCCGGGCTAAATGATGGCTCATATTCAAAATCGGGTGTGGCGGTTATGCGTGTTGGGGTACCATCCGGCAGCGCTTTGATATAAATATATCCGGCGGCATTAAACGCCACCACCTTGCCATCCGGCGAGGTAGTTAGCTGGCGTATCATCTTCACGGTAAACTCATCCTGGAAAACCTTCTGCTGAAAGTGAAGCGCTTCTGTAATCGATTGTGTCGAAGTAACTTCAAAAGGAATTTGCGATGCATTCAGCGTGGTTATATCCAGGTTCCATATTTTACCTTTAGCGTAAAATATAATGTTATTGCTGTTGGGTAACCATGCAAAGTTGGGGTATACACCAAAAACTGCCCAGGTTTCCTGCTGGTCGTGCGATAAGCCATCATACACAGGCCATTCTTCGCCGCTTTGTAGGTCATGGATGAAAAGTACTGATTTTAGCCGTACGCGTTTTACAAATGCCAGTAATTTTCCGTCAGGAGATATCTGTGGCCGGCATGCGCCGCCAGACCCGCCGGTTACAGTTTCTATATCGCCTGTTTGCCTGTCCAGTCGCTGTATTGCATAAATGCCTTGGTTAGGGTCTTTGTTATATTGAAAAGATGGACCGGGAGTTACATCCTCGCTCCAGTAAACAAATTTGCCATCCGGCGATATAACAGGTTCGCCTGCATCCTGCTGGTCGTTTTTGCGTTTAGTAAGCTGGATTCCATCTCCACCAGTTTTGTGGTACAGCCACATTTCGCCTGCGCCTAAAGAACGCGTTGCTGTAAAGTGTTTACGTGCAACAAGATATTGCCCGTCAGGCGACCATGATGCATTATTTAACAAGCGAAAGTTCTCTTTGGTAAGGGAATGCTTGCCGCTGCCATCCGCATTCATTATCCAGATGTTATCGCCGCCTTCCTTATCGCTGGTGTATGATATCAGCTTACCATCCGGACTAAAACGTGGTTGCACTTCCCATGCTTTACCACCTGCCAGTAAGGTGGCTTTGCCGCCTGCGATGGGGATGGTATAAATATCACCCAATAAATCAAAAACTGCAGTTTTGCCATCAGGACTTACGTCGAGGTTCATCCAGGTACCTTCATCCGTATTAATGGTGACTTTTTTTTGCGGAGCGCCCGGAGGATTTTCAACATTCCATTTTTGGGCTGATAAGTTAAGCGAAAGGGATAATAAAATAAGAGAAGTAAAAAATGCTTTCATTTGCAGGGAAATTACGCCGCGAATTTAACACGATTTACGGGATTTTTAAGATTGGCAGGATTAATGGCAATTTCGGAATTATCTTTACCGCTTTTAAATCCGAAATCGAACATCAGGCATCCGAAATCAATAAATGACGCTTCACGAGATATTAAAACAATACTGGAACCATGATACCTTCCGGCCGATGCAGGAGGAGATTATCAAGTCTGTTTTATTAGGGCATGATACGCTGGCATTGTTACCAACGGGAGGAGGTAAGTCGGTTTGCTTCCAGGTGCCGGCATTAGCGAAAGATGGACTCTGTATTGTAGTATCTCCGTTAATAGCCCTTATGAAAGACCAAGTTGAAAGCCTGAAGGCGAAAGGTATCGAGGCCGTTTCAATTGTTTCGGGGATGAGCAAGCGGGAGATTGACATCGCACTGGATAATTGTATTTACGGACAGGTGAAGTTTCTCTACCTCTCGCCTGAACGATTACTTTCGGACCTTGCGCGGGAGCGAATCAACTACATGCAAGTAAACCTGATAGCTGTCGACGAGGCGCATTGTATTTCGCAATGGGGCTATGATTTCAGGCCCCCTTACCTACACATTGCCGATTTGCGGGAGCTGCATCCTAATGTACCGGTATTGGCGCTTACGGCTACTGCCACAGCGGAAGTCCGGGAGGATATACAGCAAAAGCTACTATTTAAAAATGCACAGGTATTTCAAAAAAGTTTTGAGCGTAAGAATATCAGCTATGTTGTTCAAAATACCGAGGATAAATTTCGTAAGCTGTTAGATGTAGCAACCGGTGTAAAGGGCAGCGGCATTGTTTACGTACGTACCCGCAAGGAAACGGCTGATATCGCCAAATTTTACATAGATAATGGCATTAAGGCCGACTTCTATCATGCGGGGCTGGAGGCTGCGCAGCGGTCAAAAAAGCAGGAAAGCTGGAAAAATAATCAAACACAGATAATTGTAGCTACCAATGCTTTTGGGATGGGTATAGATAAACCGGATGTAAGGTTTGTTATCCATAAAGATATGCCTGAAAGCCTGGAGGCCTATTACCAGGAGGCAGGTCGTGCAGGGCGCGATGAGCAAAAAGCTTATGGCGTATTATTATATAATTATGCCGACCGGCTAAGAGAGCTCAAAAAATTCGAGGCCAGCTTCCCGACCGTTGCCGAAGTAAAGCAGGTATATCATCACCTGGCCAATTATTATAGCCTGGCCTACGAAGCAGGCGAGGGGCTAAGCTTCGACCTCGATTTAGGCGATTTCTGCAGTCGCTTTAAGCAGGAAAGTATCAAAACAATAAACACGCTGAAATTTTTGGAGCAGGATGACTATTTGTCGTTTAATGAAAGTGTATTTCTGCCATCGCGGTTCAGGTTTGAGGTGTCGAATGAGGAGTTGTACAATTTTCAGATTCAGAACCCGGGCTGGGATGCTTTTATAAAAACGATATTGCGCTCTTACGGCGGCTCCTTTGATAATTACGTAAGCGTCCGCGAATTCGACCTTTCCCGGCGCTCCAACCTGAATGTGCAGCAGGTTATAGAGGGCTTGAAGCAATTAGATGAGCTTAAGATATTGAGCTACCGGCAGCAAACAGATATGCCGCAGGTTACGTGGCTTAAACCACGCCAGCATGCCAATGCATTATATATTAACAAGAAACTGATAGATGAACGTAAGGCAACCTATCTTAAAAAGATAGAAGCTGTATTTGCCTATGCTGAAAATAAAAAATGCCGCAGCCAGGCGCTGCTCAATTATTTTGATGAGCAAGGCGCCGAAAAATGCGGCGTGTGCGACGTCTGCCTGGAAGAGAAACGAAAGAAAAGCGCTGAAGAAATAGTCGACGATATTACCGGTGAATTGATTCATCTACTGCGCGTCTCACCATACGACCTTGCTTCTTTAGTTTCCTCTGCAAAAAATGGTACCGAAAAAGAAAAGCTGGCTACCATAAGGCAATTGCTGGATGCCGGGAAAATAAAATTTGCAGGTGAGAAGCTGGTAATTAGTTAGAACCGGGATTTAGCGGATTTTCTAGATTGTGGCTATCTAACAGTCGATGTTGCGGATGATGTGCTTGGGCTAAACTCGTCGTGGCAAAATGATTTTATTGAAATTTTAGGCAGAAAAAATCTCTTCTATTTAAATAAAGGTTAGCTACTCCGCAAAATTATTCATCCTGAACGCAAAAAAAATCTTGCAGTAAACTCTGTTTTACGCCGCGAAAAATTTGTTTTTTGTCGAAAATATAATTCTTTAAAAGAGTGAAAGGCTCGAATCTTATTGTAAATAATAGATTAAATGGTTGATTTATAGCGCTATGCGACAGGATGCCAGTAAGAATTTTACTTAAAATTAAAAGTGTAAAACTGACACTAAGATGATAAATATTGGAAGGTAAAAATGTGACCTTTGCAGACGAAAATAAGGCGTTGGTCTATTAAATAATAAACCACTGTAACGTTTTAAAAAAAGCCTCGTCTTATAGCTGTATTTAAAATCGAAAGAAATACAACAATTCAGAATCACAATAATAAATAATATAACAATGAAAACCAAATTTTTTTCCATAATCACAATTTTAGCTTTAGTATTAGGTTTTACCGCCACTTCTAACGCATCTGCATTGAAAGATGCTTATACTGTTTTAAACGACATCAGCGCTATAAATAAAATCGAAGTTCACGGCAACGTTGAGCTGTTCATTTCTGACGCTGCCAGCGATCAGGTAAAGGTTTATAACAATTACTATTCGCACAATGCGCTTGTTCAGAACAAAAATGGCGTATTGAGCATCGCTTCATACAACAACGAAAAGCTGATTGTCTGGGTTAACGCTAACGACCTGCGTTCAATTTCTGCTTATGATAACGCCCAGGTAAAATCATTCGGTAGCATCTCGAAAATTGAGTTTAACGTTGATCTGCATGATAACGCTTCTGTCAAATTAAACATGGATGCATTTAATGCCAATGTAACCGTAAAAGATAATGCTAAAGCTGATTTAACAGGTTCAGCAAACCAGTTGAACCTTAACAGGGACATCGAATCGAACGTGAAGAGCAACAATTTCGCTGCAATTCACCGCAACGAAAACAGGTTAAGCTACGCTGCTGACCTGAGCGCCGAATCATTCGGTATGTAAGCCGACTTTTGCAAAAGTTCAACATATATAACGGGAGCCATTTGTTTTGTACAAGTGGCTTTTTTGTTTGGTTATGATTTCACAGATTTTAGAGAACTGATTTTTTTAGAGATGATTTTTTTGATTAGTGTGATTTCACTGATTTTTAGCTTGTTGCATATTTTGCGGTTATTTCCAGGAGTAGTTTTCGGTCGTCCCGGGCTTCGTCGAGGTTTTCTTTCAAGAGTTGGGTTATTTCAGCATTTTTTAATTTTTTGGCCAGGATTTGCAATGCCTGGAAGGAGGCGACTTCGATGCTCTCCATGTTTTGCATATAAAATAGGATTGCCATATCACGGAGGGCGGTATCGTCCTGCTGGTCGGCGATGGCGGTAAATGCTTCTTCAATCATCCCGGCTAATCCCTGGCAGCCGGCAGCCTTATTTTCTGCGCCAAGGCATTCATATATTTCATCCATGCGGGCTATTTGCTTTTTTACATCATCCACCGTTTCCATAATAGCATGGTTTAAATCCTCAAAATGAGCTTCACCGGCAATTTCCGGAAAGCGTGCGACCATGTGTTTTTTTGCGCAGTATATTTTGTCGAGGTTGCTGATGAAAAAATCGAGCAGGCGTTTGTCGCCTAAGTGTATAATGCGGGAGCGTTTGGGTTGTTTGGTCATGCCGGTTCTGTTGGTAATTACACTGTCTATAACAAAAAAGAGTTCCTAAAGATTTTAAAAAAAATCGTCGGCTAAACAAGCGGTTTACAAAGTCCCGATAGCTGACTGCGTTACCTGTATTTTCCGGCCATGAACTATGAACCATCAACCATGAACTCCAACAGGAATTTTCACCGACGAAATTCCGTTACTCACCGGAAAAAACCGCTTATATGCCTAATACAGGGCGTTTTACTGTAACGTTTGTTTTTTTTGATCGTCTTATAGATGTATTTAAAATTTAGAGAAACAGAATAATCGACAATAAAAAATTAATATCATGAAAACCGCTATAATCACCGTATTCGCTGCCTTAAGTTTAACCGCAGGAATCGCAAATTCAACCCAAGCAGCAACCGTAAAAGACGATGCTAACACTTATACCGTTTTAACCGACATCAGCGCCATCAACAAAATTGAAGTACACGGAAATGTTGAGCTGTATGTTTCTGACGCATCAAGCGACCAGGTAAAAGTTTACAACAAATATTACTCAGAGAGCGCCCTGATACAAAGCAAAAACGGCGTACTGCGCATATCATCATACAAAGCAGAAAAACTTGTAGTTTGGGTTAGCGCCAGTGACCTGCGCGCCATCTCTGCTTACGATAATGCTGAAGTAAAATCATTCGGAAATATTTCGAAAATAGAGTTCGACGTCGACCTGCATGACAATGCCAAGGCTAAATTAAACCTGGATACTTTTACTGCCAGCTTAACCGTTAAAGATAATGCTAAAGCAGATTTAGCAGGTTCGGCTAACCAGTTAAACCTTTACAGGGATATCGAGTCGAACGTTAAAAGCAACAACTTTAGCGCTGCCCACTATGTGGAAAACAAAATGACCGTAGCCAACACTGATTTGGCCGGTTTATAAATAGCACTTTTGCAAAGGTTCACTATATACTACGGGAGCTATCTGTGTAACGCAGGTAGCTTTTTTGGTTTTAGGGATTACACCGATTATTATAGGATTTCACTGATTGGGGGGGATTTCACCGATTATTAAGCGCCGATTTTTTGATTTGATGATTTCATTGATTGAAGTGATTACACTGATTTGGAGCACTTGTTTAAGGACTTACGCGGAATTTTATTTTTAAGATTACACTGATTTAGGTGATTTAATTTGATGATTGTATTGATGTTTTGTGCATGATTCCTTTTAAAGTGTTGTATAACTCTTTGTAGATGGGGAATTGTTTGTTGTAGATTTCGGCGTTTTGGGGGTTGGGATGGAAGGTTTTGGGAGCTTCGAAATTTGGTTGCGGGTAAGCTGGTGTTGCACTGATTTTTTTTATGGCGATGAATGCGGCGCCGATGGCGGAGGAGTCGTCGGTTTGGGACATTACGAGTTTTTTGTTGGTGATGTCGGCCAGGGTTTGCATCCAGGTATCAGATTTTACTATGCCGCCGCTGATATTTATTTGTGTAATAGGCTCGCTGTTTTGCTGAACTGCACCCAGAACATCTTTTAGCGCAAAGCATATACCTTCCAGCACGGCACGCGAAAAGTGCGATTGGGTATGCTGTAATTTAATATTGAAAAATGTTCCGCTGCTTTCACTGTCCCAAATTGGAGCGCGTTCGCCGGTGAGGTAGGGGAGAAATACCAGGCCATCGCTTCCTGCCGGGGTCGAAGCTACTTGCTGAAAGAAGTAGTCGTAAGCTTTTTCGGATAGCTCGGTATTATTGTTTTTTAGCCACCATTGCAGGGCTATACCACCGTTATTGATGGGACCGCCGCAGATAAAGGTTGTATCATCCAGGATATAGCTGAATGTCATCGCCTTGCGATTTGGGAGCGGTTTATTGCTGGCTACCCTTACTGCGCCGCTGGTGCCGATGGTTATAGCTGCTATTCCGGGTTCTATGGCCATGCTGCCAAGGTTGGCGAGGCAACCATCACTGGCCCCGATAATGAAAGGCGTGTTAGGCGTTAGAAAGTTGAAGCCATGCGTATTTCCGGGTAAATTATTGCTATAATCAGTAGGGGCAGATTGGGATAGTGATTGTGTAGTTATACCAGCCAATTGAAGTGCCTCATCGTGCCAGTCGCGCTTACTGATATTAAACAATCCTGTACCCGAGACGCATGATTCGTCTATTTTAAATTCGTTAAAAAGCCTGAACCAGGTAAATTCTTTTATGGATATGAATTTGTAAGTCCCGTCAAATAAATCAGGATTATTTTCTCGTATCCAGATGATTTTGCAAAGCGGCGACATGGCATGCAGGGGTGTGCCTGTGGCCTCATAAATAGCCATTCCTTCGTCTGTGGATTTCAACCGGTTGGCGATACCTGCGCTCCGGTTATCAGCCCAGGTTATCATTGGGGCTAATGCCTTGCAGTTGCCATCAACCGGGATTAAGCTATGCATGGCGCTGCTTAAGCTGACTGCCAGAGGTGGCGTCCCGATTTTTTTAACAATACCAGCCAGGCAATCCTTAAAACTTTCCCATATCAAATCCGAGTCTTGCTCATGGTAGCCAGGCTTGGACGAGCTGTAGGAATAATAAAGCTGGAAATCGGCAAACGACTGCCCCTGTAAACTTACCGCGACAGCCTTAACGCTGCCCGTACCGATATCGACCCCTAAAACGTATTCCATTGTGCAGATAGTTGTGGAACGCAAGATAGTGAGAAGAGTTAATAGTTCATGGTTGATAGTTCATAGCCGCTGCAATTAACAAAAGGGGCTGTTCGGTTTCCGGCTCATCCGCAGCTACCATGAACTATGAACCATCAACCATGAACTTTTTGCTCCTCCTTTCACCGACCCAATTGCTCGGTTTACCGAATTAAACCTTGTCTATACCTAATAGGGGCCATATTGCTGTAACGATATAAAATTGCGTTCGTCTTATTAGTGTATTCAGAATTTAGAGAATATAATTAGTTGACACTCAAAATAAAACATATCATGAAAACTCAAATCATAACCATCTTCGCCGCCTTGGTTTTAGGCTTTGGAGTAACAAATACAGCTAATGCAGCAACAGTAAAAACTACTGATAACAGCTACACAATTTTAACCGACGTTAGCGCCATCAACAAGATAGAAGTACGCGGAAACGTTGAACTATATGTAAGCGACGGCACTGCCGACCAGGTAAAAGTTTATAACAAATACTACAGCGAAAGCGCACTTGTGCAAAGCAAAAACGGCGTGTTGAGGATTACCTCATACAAAGCCGATAAATTAGTTGTTTGGGTTACCGCAAACGACCTGCGTTCAATCTCTGCCTTTGATAATGCCGAAGTAAAATCATTCGGAAACATTTCAAAAATAGAATTTGATGTTGACCTGCACGACAATGCTTCTGCTAAATTAAACCTGGATGCTTTTTCTGCAAGCGTAGCAGTAAAAGATAATGCAAAGGTGAACATCAGCGGCACCGTTAACGAGTACACTTTAAAATGCGACCGCGACGAAAATGTAAATCAGAAAAACCTGGTAGCAAGCCAAACACGCAAAGACATGGCTTCAGCAAAAACATTAGATATAGCCGACCTTTAATAATCATTACAATAGACAAGCAAAATCATAAATTCAAAAAGCTGCCGGTTTACGGCAGCTTTTTTTAAATTTGATGTAACGTAAGCAAGTAACTCGTCGTCAAAAAAACAAAAACCATGAAAAGACTACAACTCCCGATATTCATTTTACTAGCAGCTATTTCCCTTGGCAGCTTGTCATCATGCAGGTTTCATTGCATCCAGGGTTCAGGCCATCAAATTACTGAAAACCGGAAGCCTGGCGATTTCACCAGGATAGATGTATCTGAATCGTTTAAGGTTATTGTAAAGCAGGACAGTTCAAACACCATAACCGTTACCGCCGACGATAACATATTGAAATATATCCGCACCACCGTTACCGGCGGTACGCTGCGTATTTATACCAAAAAGAATTTGTGCAACAGCGGCCAGATGATTGTGAAAGTTCCGGTGCGAATGCTGGAAGGGCTTAAAGCTTCTGACGCTGCAGAAATTGTGTCGGATGGCAAATTGAATGGACGGGATGTTAACATCCACCTCTCTGATGGTTCCCATATAACCGCCGATTTAACTGCCACAAAAGTAACTATCCGCTCGAGTGATGCTTCTGAGCTGGATTTGAAAGGCCAGGCTTCGAGCAGCGAAGTTCAGCTTAGTGATGGCAGTAAAGTGTATGCAAAAGACTTTGTGGCGGGCTCAACCTGGGTTAGAGCTTCTGATGGCTCTTATGGCGAGGTTAATGTGTTAAACACGCTTAACGTTCATGGCAGCGATGGCTCTGTGATAAAATATCACGGCAATCCGCAAACGGTTAACGCCAATAATTCTGATGGCGCATCGGTAGAGAAGGTGAATTAAAACAGGCTGTCTTTCTTTCAATGTAAATTAAATTTTTTGTAACGTTCTGACTAACTGCTTGGTCATGTTACAAAATTTATTTAATTTAACTTGATTTTTTGAACTGTCAACCCAAATCAACCCAACCAAATCATGAAAAAGCTGAGAAAGTTTTTACTTTATCTCGTTGTTATTATTGTCCTGGTAGTAGTCGGCGCCATTTCTTATATTACTTTAGCCCTGCCTAATGTAGGCGGTGCGGAAGATATCCATGTGCCGGCCGATGCCAAAACCGTAGCACGCGGTCAATACCTGGTAAGCCATGTGGTGCTTTGTACGGATTGCCACTCAAAGCGCGATTTTAGCAAATTTGCAGGGCCGGTTATTGATGGTAAGCTCGGCCAGGGCGGCGAAGTGTTTGATGAAAAGGTCAATTTTCCGGGCAGCGTTCATGTGCCCAATATCACACCATTCAATTTAAAAGAATGGACCGACGGCGAAATTTTCAGGGCGATAACGGCCGGTGTTCGTAAAGATGGTTCAGCTATTTTCCCACTGATGCCGTGGCCAAGTTACTCGAAATTAAGCCGGGAGGATGTTTATGCTATTATTGCCTATTTGCGCACGTTGCAACCAGTCAATACTACTTACCCGCGCGCTTCGTATAATTTCCCTTTGAATATTTTAGTGCATACCATGCCGCAAAAAGCAAGCCTGGGTACATTACCTAATCCATCCGACACGCTAAAATATGGGGGATACCTTGTTAATGCAGGCGCTTGTATGGATTGCCATACGCAAAACGTTAAAGGCCAAATGGTAGCCGGAATGGAATTTGCCGGTGGCAGGAGCTTCAGAATTGGCAATAACAATATTAACTCGGCAAATATTACGCCTGATAAGGAAACAGGCATAGGCAACTGGACAAGCGCCGCTTTTGTGCAGCGATTTAAGAATTTCGCTGATATAACAAAAACAACTACTGTATCATCATCCGACCCACAGACAATTATGCCATGGTTTGATTATGCAGGTATGACGGAAAGCGACCTGAAATCTGTTTATGCATACCTGAAAACTCTTAAACCGATAAAGAATAAGGTGGTACATTTCCAGGCAAATACATTTGCAGCACAGGCAGGCAGCAATTAATTCATAAGATGCATCAGGCAGGTTAATTACCCGATACATTTAAATATTTATTCCGCTGAAAGTTAAAGCTTTTTGTTACCCTAACGGTATTTCCCGATGTGTCCGTTTGATTGAATTCCACCTGCCCGGTAATATCTTTAGACTGTTGTTTTGTAGCCGGCGCTGCAAAATGGTAAGATAGCGTATAGGTAGTACGGTCGGCAATACGGATTATTTTGCCGTTTAGTAAATCGTGGTTACTGAGCACCTCCTCACGGCGCTGAATAACGGTATCCGCAGAGTAACGCATAGCTACGGTATCTGCTGCAAGATATTTGTCGCCGCTTTGGGTGTTTTGCAGCGTTACTGCCAGGTTCGAGATTTTAAGGCCCGATTTACTTTGCGCATGATTAATCATCAAAAATGCGCTGATATTATCCGGCGTATTTTTATCAGCATCGGCAACGTGCAGTCCTATCGATAGCTTATCCAATTGTACCATTTTTAAGCGGTAATCTGCAGGGCCATTGGTTAGCGTATAGCCTGTGGAGCATGATGTGAAAATTATAGTGATTAACGCTATCAGCACCGTTTGATAAAGCTTCATTGTATTTGGTTTATAGGTTGTTAAGTAAATGTAACGACTAAGGATACGTAATATTATTTTGCCCATTCCGCCCTTGTCGGTATTGTCACCGACAAGAACACCCCGTCGCTGCTTACCGGGCCGACAACAACAACACTACTTTTTCAACTCCCGGACTTTTTTTATACCTTTGCACCTCCAAAAAGGGACACCCTTAAATACCTATGGTTTTTAAAGTAGTCGCTTAAATAAATTGAAGTATAAATACCGCTAAAAGATGAATATATCACAGGAGAAAATCGATAACCTGAACGCAGTTGTAAAAATTAACATCAACCCGGAAGACTATCAGCCACGTGTTGAAAAAGCTATAAAAGAACAAGCTAAAAAAGCTAAAATAGCAGGATTCCGTCCGGGAATGGTGCCGCCATCGCATATCAAAAGAATGTACGGCAAAAGCATTTTGGTTGATGAGATTAACAACATGCTTTCGGATACATTGAATAAATACCTGGAAGACGAAAAACTGGAAGTTCTTGGTCAGCCATTGCCAAAGCGCGACGACGATAAAGAATATAACTGGGATTTTGCCGATAACTTTGAATTTAACTACGAAATCGGCTTAGCGCCTGAATTCGATGTTGACTTTTCATCGAAAGATAAAATTACACAATACGTTATCAAGGTTGATGAAGAAACCCTGGCAGCACGTATCAAAAATATCCGCCGCAGCTATGGCAAAATGACAAATCCTGACGTATCGGCAGACGATGACGTGCTTTATTCAGAATTAGTGCAGCTTTCGCCGGATGGTTCTGTTTTTGAGGATGGCATTAGCAACACAGCGTCTGTACGTTTAGACCAAATTCAGGATGCAGCAATAAAGGCATCTTTAATCGGTCTGAAAAAAGACGACGAGTTAACGCTGGATATTCAGAAAGCTTTTGACAACGATGCAGCTAAGGTTGCAGGTTTGTTGAAGATAGATGAAGAAACAGCAGCAGAGTTAAAATCGAACTTCCGTTTAACTGTTAAAAATGTTAACCGTTTGGAAGAATCTGATTTAAACCAGGAGTTCTTTGATAAATTATTTGGCGAAGGTGAAGTTACCACCGAAGAAGGTTTCCGGGAAAAAATAACCGGTGAAATAGAAGGCATGATGCAGCAGGACTCGGAGCGCAAGCTGCAGGGTGAGGTTTACAAGTATGGTTTAAGCAAAGTTAATTTCGCATTGCCTGACGAATTTTTGAAACGCTGGCTGATGGTTACCAACGAAAAGCTTACAGACGAAGAGCTGGCCGGCGGTTATGATGATTTCGCTCAAAACCTTAAATGGACTTTGATTGAAAATAAAATCATAAAAGATAACAACCTTGAAATTAAATACGAGGAAGTTTTCCAGTTAGCTAAAGCCCGTTTGGAACAGCAATTCAAGATGTACAGCCCGCAGGGATTGAGCGACGAACAGTTGAGCCAGTACACCGTGCAATACCTTCAGAATAAAGAAAACGCAAATAAAATATTTGAAGATGCGAAGGCATTGAAGGTATTTGATTACGTGAAAAGCGTTGTTACTTTAGAACCGAAAGAAATTACTTATACAGATTTTTCGAAACTGCCGGCATAAGCTGCTGGCTCCGGAAAATCAGTAAAGTCCGAAAGTGGGAGAATAGCTTCCGCTTTCGGGCTTTTGTTTTTGGGGTACTTTAATTATAGGGATGGGTTTTAAACCCATCCCTATGTTGAAAGCCCGAAGGACATTCGTCTTTCCGACTTCCCTCCCCCAAATAAATTTACTTTCAAAAAACTTTCTGTTATTAAAAGTATTTAAGTAACAACTATATTTATCGCGATTAAAACCCGCACACTAACAAAAAAATCATGAGCAGTTATATCGATAAAAACGAATTCAGGAAATACGCAGTTAAACATCACAGAATTGGAGGCCACCAGGTAGATAAATTTATTGCCGGCGTTGAGAGGGCCAATATGCCGACCGGTATTGCGCCAATGGGGTATACGCCTTATATTATTGAAGAGCGCCAGTTAAATATTTCACAATTAGACGTTTTTTCGCGTTTAATGATGGACCGCATTATTTTCCTGGGCGACCCTATTTATGACCAAAACGCCAATGTTATCCAGGCGCAACTATTATTCCTTCAGTCTGCCGATGCTAAGCGCGATATCCAGCTTTACATAAACTCACCAGGTGGTTCTGTATATGCAGGCCTTGGTATTTATGATACCATGCAATTAATATCAAATGATGTGGCTACCATTTGTACAGGTATGGCGGCGTCAATGGCCGCGGTATTGCTTTGCGCTGGTGCCGAAGGTAAAAGAGCAGCATTGCCGCACTCACGCGTAATGATCCACCAACCTTCTGGTGGCGCACAGGGTCAGCAGTCTGACATTGAGATATCTTACCACGAGATAACTAAATTGAAAAAAGAATTGTACCAGATTATTGCTGATCACAGCGGAGCATCGTACGAAAAAGTTGACAAAGCATCAGACCGCGATTACTGGATGATAGCCGAGGAAGCCAAAGAATTTGGTATGGTTGACGAAATTTTGCGCGGCAATAAAACAAAGAAGTCGTAATCAAGTTCTAACCATATAATGCTGGTCTGCAGTTGCTGAACAAGCAGCTGCAGGCTTGGTATTTTGATATTTTCAATCATT
>JAZJZL010000013.1:6918-21140 GCA_040389845.1 Bacteroidota bacterium | reverse complement strand
GCTTAAAATTATCCGCGTGAAAAATTCCGTATCATCGTATAAAGATAGCTGCTCGTCCCTTAACCCGGCTTGCCCGATAATTTCTCTAGGGATCAGAAATATCCCTGGCGTTGTCATCGCCTGGGCCCTTTCCCAGGAGCTGCAAATCCAATCCACTGGATCCATGTCCCGCCAGCATGCTTCATGGTTAAGCCTGAAAGTGCCGAGATCGTTATTGTAAAATCTGCCCCACTTCCCCGATACGACTGACATTTCATTTTCCACGGCAAGCTTTACCTGGTGTTCAATCATTCGCGAGGATATTAAATCATCACTATCCAAAAATTTGATGTAGCGGCCCTTCGAATTATGAAAGCCGCTATTGCGGGCCGCAGCAGCGCCTTGTGTTTCTTGCATTTTAAGAATATGAAGACGACCCGTGGTTTCCTTTTTAGTTTCAAGCAAGGCGGCCGTGCCATCTGTTGAGTTGTCATCGACAACAATAATCTCAAGCGCCTGGTATGACTGCTGTAGTACAGAATCGACAGTTTCCATAATGAAACGACCGGAATTGAATGCAGGAATGATAACAGAAACAAGCGGGGTGGTCAGATTACTTTCTTCCATGCCTGTTTATAATACCATTCTTTCGATTCGGCTACATAATGGTGAAGTGTTGCCGATGGCGTTATGATTTCTTCTTTACCAGGCAACACGACATATTCTTTTGGATCGGCGACGATGACTTCTTTGCCTGCAACAATCATTGCGGTAAGTGCTTGCTCAAGCAAATAGCTGGACCCCTCGGCCGCCTCCATGGCCACTATCCATTTTTCCATTGCGCTCCAATCAATATCTTCGCTTCTGAGGCCAGCCGCCCCAACATTCAACTGCGAAACTAACTTATCACCGGCGATCTCTTCAAGTAAGGGCAGCGAGTAATGATACGCGTAATATGGATCCCGCAGGAAAAAAGGCCGGCCCGGCTTCTCCAGCCAGTCCGTTAACTGCCGGGGCGGCTTGAAAAAAAGCATATCGGAATCCAGAACAAGCTTCCATCCCTGCGAACCGGCATGAACGTCTGTGAGTTTCTTTATATGGGGGTAATTTTTCCTTTTTTGATGGATTGCCGGGAACTGCGATTTTGGAAGGTGTTCGGACAAAGCAGCCTCAATTTCCTTTGCAGTCCTGATAATACAGCCCGGGAATTGTTTTTTGATTTTTTCGTATAGCTTGCGATCTATACTTCCGTCATCTATAAAAACTGGCCTGACGGGCTTCCCGGCCTCTTTTAAAAAGGAATAGGCACAGAAAGCGGTCAGGGGCCAGAATTTCTTGCCGGTTAAAAAGTAACATGCCGGGGCGCCGGCTGCCAATACCGGCACCAATAACCCGTCTGCCGCCCGTTTCATTGCCTTCCTGCCTGCAACGATTTTGATTACGTTAAGCAGCCCGGCCGATTTTCGGACCTCAGCGATCCAGGATTTCGGTCTGTAATAAAAGTAATACGCTGTCTTGCCGATGAAGGACATTTTTACCGGTTACCGAACATTACTGACAATTATCAACATCAATTCGTAATTTTCGGGCATGAATATTTTTCTCATATTTAAAGAAGATGCCGTAAGCTTAAAGGAGCGCCTGACCGAATTGGCCCAAAACTCCGATTCAGGCGAATATCGGTTTAGTTTCACGCAACCGGACGACGCCGACTTTTTCCTGTTTTTGACGCATGGACTGCAGCATCACGAAATAATTGCTATAGCCACTCACGAATTCGTGAAAAAATGGCCCGGCCGGTGTTTCCTTTGGTGCGACAATGATATTCCGTATCCGGTGTTGCCGGGCTTGTATGCATCGCTTCCGGCATCTGATTTTGACGAGACACTCCACCGCACCATATTTTATTTATCCAGATCGAACAACTTGATAAAGTCCGCCGGTTCTTCGGCTGGGAAATTTCCTGAAAAATACCTGGCCTCATTCCAGGGAACACTCTCGTCTAACGTCCGCAAGCGCCTTTTCAAATTAAAATTTAAAACCGACCGCATTTTATTACGCCAGGTAAATCAAGTCTGGTCGTCCTTTATTTTTGGACGGGGGTTTGACGACCAATCAGCACTTGTAGCAGAATACGCACAAGTTATGCAGTATTCAAAATTTGTAATTTGTCCAAAGGGTAACGGCGTTTCCTCTTATCGTTTTTTTGAGACGCTGGAGTCAGGCCGCGTGCCGCTATTGATTTCAGATCTGTACGTCCCTCCAAAGCTTCCCGGAAACATGCCATATTTTTTAAGACTTCCGGAAAATGAGATCAGCAGGACTGAAGAATACCTCATAAAGAATGAGATACATTTTTCGGAAATGAGTCGGGCAGCAAAAAGAGTCTTCGACCAATTTTTTGCTGACAGCAAAAAAGTACAATACATCGGAGAACAGTTAAACGACATTTTAAAAACAAGCAACATTTCCGGCTTTAAACAACTGGCGCAATACCAGAGACGTGTCAAGCGTGTTTATACTGTAAAAAGTGTTACCACGAAACTCAAGGTGTTATTGGGACGTTTATTAGCACGGGTCGGATCCGTTCGCCAATCCTTCAAATAAACCGCATGCACCACGCCAGCGAATAAAATTCTCTGTAGAAAGCCAGGCACGGTGACTGACCCACGATTTAAGTTTTCTGGCTCCAACACTCCATTTTGATATAGGCGGCCACGGCGATAGGTCATACCTTAGCAGCAATTCTGCCCATGATCTCGAAGATTCATAGTTGAGCCGGGATAAATAGGCCCTGGTAATACGCTGCTCCGGTATGATATGCTGTATTTTCAGATCAGGCACGTAGGCAACGCAATACCCTTGTCTTAATATGTGAATATTTATTTCATTATCTCCTCCAGAACTTAAACTATCCCCCACCCTGTCAGTGGTGCCTGGTTTTCCTGAAGCCAATTGCAGGATATAGGGATCAAGCAGGCGTTTTCTTATCGCCATTCCTGCACCGACGGGCGCAAAAGACGGATAGCCATTGTTCATCCCGCATGCTGAAAGGAGCGTTTCATCCCCGAAGTCACGTATCGCAAGCATGTTCCAGAATTGTATTGTCCACTGAGGCGGTTCAAATCCATCAAAACGGCCAAAGATCTTTCCGCCTATAGTTCCGGCAAGCGGGTTAATTTGAAAATAGTTTACTACATACTCTAAGTACCCCGGCACTAATACGTTGTCATCATCCACCATCACGATAATATCTCCCCGTGCATGCTGAAAGCCGCAAAGCCGTGCAAAAGTCAGGCCCTGCCTTTGCTCCTTTAGGACGCGGTGATTAGGGTGCCAGGAAAGATCGATCTGACCGATTGTACTATTCGATGAGTTATTATCAATGACAATTAATTCCCAGCGCTCAACTTGCAGCGTTTGGGACTTGAGACTGTCGATCACGGCGTTGATCAGCGGTAGCACCGGGTTGAATGAAGGAATGAGGACAGTGAGGCTGATCTGCGTTTCTTGCTTAATCATAACCTGAAATCTGCAGCAATGATCAGTTGGCTGGTCATAATCATTGTTTCAAACGGTACCTGATAACTTTGGCAGGGTTGCCGACACATATGGCATAAGCAGGCAGGTCTTTTGTGATAACAGAACCTGCACCGACTACACATCCATCATTGATACGAACGCCGCCGAGGATCCGGCAGCCAGCCCCGATCCATACATCCGCGCCAATATGCACGGGAAGCGGAATATCCGGCTGCGACCTGATGGTCGTCGTTTGATCCGGTATTGTATGATTTGATGAGACAATAGTTGTGTGCATCGCAACTAACGTACCTTTTCCGATGTCTACCCCACCGTGCCCGTAAATTACAACATATTCTCCCAAAAAGACGTTTTGACCTATCCTGATTTGTCCGCCGAACGATTTGATGATAGTCCCCGTTTGAATCTCGCATTTTTTGCCGATCGTTATTGCGCCGTAATTAATGCCGAGAGGTGTACACGAAATAGATACAGACCGCGCGATTCTCGCAGACAACGGTATTTTTATACCCTTCACGCGCAGGATAATTATCCGACAGATATTAATAACTAAAATCGTGGACCGCTTAATCATTTTCAGCGTTTTGTTTCCGGCTAATGCGGCTTTTTAAATTACCGGCAAACATTTTTACCTTCCGGTACCAGTTACCTGCCAGCGCACGAAAGTGGAATCCCATTAGCTTATAAATATCTTTGCTCTGCAAATTTTGATACAATATCCCATGTCGGTTATTATAGGGATAAAAAGCCCGCCGCCATGCGTCAGTATGCCTGATCATGTTAATATCCTTAGCTATTTCCGGGAGCAGATGAAGCGGACGGCCGTGCACAACTTTCACCGTCTGGATAACAAAATTCGGATAATAAATGATAAAATTATAAGCCGATGAAAATATCGCGAACCTGACATCCGACGCATATAAGGTCTTTCGCAAATGGTATTGGTCGGTTTTAATACCCGGGTTTGCTAAAAACGCGTTCTCCCAATCATCCAGCAACTTTTTAACGGCCGGGGTCTGCCTGAACGCGATCACTCCGGTGTTAAACTCCGGCATTGCATTACTAACCTCGTCCATTTGAAATTCGTAGCCTTCGTCTGCCTGGTGGATGGCAAATTCACGGAACTCCAAAAGTTTAAAGAGATCATCCAGGTTTTCCGCGACATACGTATCCGTGTCCAAAAAAATAGATGATTCAAACGGGCTATATTTGAGCATCAGTTTATCCTTATAAGTGTACGCGGCGTCTTTTTTAATAACCACATTGAAAAGTCCTTCCGGCAATTCGGGTGGATTCCTATCGGTTATCAGGGCAATCGGATAGTTGTTATGTCGTTTACAACTGGTCGCAGCAATTATGGCTTCTTCAACATAATCCGCACCGGTAGCCACATAAACAATTCCCTTTTTCAGATCAGTGCTCATTTTCTTCGGGCGTCGATGCGGAACTGCCAATACAGTTTCCGGTAGACCTTTTTTATTGAATTCGAAAGCGTGTCAAAAATGCCCGGAGCCCATCTGGTCCGGCCCAAGTAATATTTATATTCAGGGGAAAACCGGATCGAGCACTTCCCTTGCCACGGTTTTTCAGCGCCTGCAAAGTGAACGATCGCAGGATCGATGAATGCATCAACTAACCCGTAACCCGCGTATTGTAAAATCGTTGCATCGGTTTCCTCGTGGACTTCACCGAAGATATAAGGTTGGGCGTTCCACGTAAGCTCAATAAGCAGCCACTGTCCTTCAAAAATGATATTCAGTAAATCCTGGTCCCACCATTTTATCCGCTGCCTTTCGTTCGCGATTAATTCAATGCATCGTTCCAGGACATTCGCCTTCCGCCAGTAATCAAGGTTGATAAGCATGACTCCCGCATTGAAATACAGGCTGGTACAGGCCAATGAAAGCTTGGCGGGATAATCGTGCATTCCGGCTGCTACAGATGCTGCGAGCGCAACCTCGGAGACGTCTTTTTCCCAAAGCCCAATGACCGGTTTTCTTACAATCGTGTCACTGTCAAGAAAAAGAATTTTATTCAGCGATGCTGGCAATACCTGCGGGAGTAATAGCCTGTAATAAGTTGCCCTGGAAATATGATGATCGACCGGAGCATCACGCAATAATTCGTCATCGATTGCGATAAAATTAGCCGAATTCCCATATGCAGTAAGGGACCGCTGCATTTTTGCAATGGTTTTGACGGGCAAATTGTTATGTACAATATAAACATCGAAATCCGCGGCCGGATTGTTTATAAAAAGTGATGTCAGTGTTACTGTGCAATGTTTCGCATAATGCTCGTCCACTGTACAGGCGACCGCAATTTTGTTCATGGCTTACTACTACTTGTTTGACAATAAGTATTTAAAATATCCTTTAGCAGCCGCTTTGAACGATAACTTAAACGGAGAACCATGCACGCGGTTTTTGAAAAATTGCAGTCCGTTAAATCCTGGCTTGGTCGCAAAGTAGCACTGGCGCCAGAATAGCCCATGGATTTTTCTCTTAAACTGCGCATCATCGTAACACCGCTCCTGCTGGTTTCGGCTAATGAGTTTATTTATAAATAAATGGTTCTTTTCCAGGTATGCTTTCGATCGCTGCCAGGGGCCAAAGTTCAGATCTTCTAATTCGGCAACTTCAGACTGCTGGACCAGGCCGGATAAAATCCAGAATTTGATCAGCGTTTGTTTTGCAGAAATCATCCCTTGATCATGAATGACACTCGCTTGCCCGGGGTGTAACCTGTACCGGAGAAGTACCTCGGGTATATTATAAAATGCGGTCAGCTGGCTCAACTGGTACCACAAAAAGTAATCTTCGGCAGGAAAGAACTTCGGCTCATACTTTAAGCTGTGTTGTTGCAAAACGCTTTTGCGGATCATGACGGCAGGGTGCGCGATGGGATTTTGAAACAGAAAATCCAGTTTAATTTCTTCGTCATCAACCGCGTATTTCCAAGTTTCCGTTATGCTGCCGCCGAATGTTCGCACCCAGCTTCCGCATACGCCTATCTCCGGACGGGTGTCAAACACCCGCAATTGTTTTTCCAGCCGGGAATGACCAGCGATATCGTCGCTGTCCATCCTGGCAAGAAACAGACCTTTAGCTGCCTTTATTCCTTCATTTAACCAGTGAATGTACCCAAGGTTTACAGCGCTGTCATAAAAGGTAATACGATCATCGGCATAAGAGCGGATGATAGCCGCGGAGTTATCGGTAGAACCGTCGTTGAAAATAAGAAATTCGAAATCACCCAGGCTTTGCGCCAAAATACTTTCGATGGCCCTGCGTAAGAACGGCGCTGAATTATATACAGGCATGATGATTGAGATGAGCGGCGCAGATGCTAAATTGCTATCCATTCTCCTGGTAAAAGGTCATTTAAAACAAAGCCAGGCGGAGGGACTTTAAACCAATCTATTGGCGCGATGACCATTTTACCAGGTTTGTTGTTAAGCCATGCCGCCCACCAGCTAAAGGTACTATTAGCAATTATATGATGGCAACAGCAACTCATTAAGTACATATGAACCCAGTCGGCTTCATTGTTGTTTAAGCCGACCAGTTCCCCGCGCTCACACAGTTCGGGAAGGTTTTCTTTCACCCAGAGCGCATTATCTGAAAAAATAAAATAATCGGGGCCGGGTAGCTGTGCATCCAACAAGCGCATTGCTTTTTTATAATACGCCGGCGGACAATGGCCATGGCGTTCGCTCACCGATTTTGATGTAACGTAGTCACCGCACCTCACATGTACGCTGACCGCGTTTGCTGTCAGCCTTTTTTTAAGCCCCTCAAGGTTAGCGGTCAGTTCGGAATTGAACGTGAAGGCTGACCTGATTATCTGGGCGGCGTCCGCAAAATATTTCTCGCTCTGCCAGTAACCGTCCAGGTAGACCGGCGGTTTCAGTCCTTCAAAGGTACGCTGGTAGCAGAACAGCGGTTCCTGGTACAGCTTAACAGCTTTGCGCGAAACGCGTTTCCTTATTTGGTCAGCCAGGCGATGGCTATAAATTTGCGTTTTGAAATGAGGCGCTAATGCTTTCCCTTCAATATTGAAAAGGTCAAGTTGAAACTTTCTTGGGGTAATATCCTTTATATGTGGTTGTTCCTCTTCAAAAAAAGACGTATCAAGCCACAATTGCGCCTGGTATTTATGCGCCAATGCGCGCCCGGCCGCATACTGGAACATCTGGTTACCCAAACCGCCCTGCATTCTTGAAATTACTATATCCTTTCCCAGTTCTCCCACACGAAAAGATATTGATAGGTCAACCGATGTGTCTTACGGAGCCGGTCCTGGATCGCCTTCATACGGATTTCTGCATCAGGTACAAAATCGTGGAATTGAACCTGAATGTTTCGTATTTGCGTTATTGATCCCGTTGCGATCAAATGATCGAGCAGGTCATATTCCCCACCCTCAATATTGATCTTCATCAGATCGATCACACCAATGTGTCTTTCTTTGAAGAATTCCTCTGCGGATCGCAATTCTATTTCTGCCGTTTCTTTGCCCGTTTTAAATGCAGAAGTAGCGTCATCATGAATGGCCAGGCGGCACCTGGTTGTCTCTGCCGAAAGACCGTAAGGAAACACTTCTATTTTGGGATTTGCTTCAAACCTTTTTTTGATATTATCCGCAAAAGCAGTAACCGGCTCGAAAATGAAGATTGAGCAGCCATATTTGTCAAAAATGGTATTTGACCATTGCCCTTCATATCCTCCAAGATCAAAAACCAGGGAGTCAATGGTCAGATCGTAGTTAACCCGATGGGTGTTGTCGCCGTTGTCAAGGAACCAGGGTCTCACCCGCTCCGTCTGTATGTCCGTTTGTGGTGCACGAATGATGTTCAGCTTGTGCAGCAGGTTGGTGAGTGTTCGTTTCGTATAATTCTTCACAATGGTTAACTATGAATCCGGATAATGTCGTCCTCGATATAAAATTGCAGGTCCTGGTTATAATTGTAAACAAATGCTTCCAGGGACGGGACATCCGGATAGTCATCCTGGCCGGAAAAACACCGCGCATCGTCTATGAGGATGACGTGATCCGTCGCGGAGTGTTTTAAAATATGCGTTAGCTCCATAAGTATAGGCGTATTTAAGCTTCCTTTAGCAGTGACACCTGCTGAATAGTGCCCGTCAAGCCAAAACAAGCATTTTCCGCTGATATTTTCTAAAATGTCGCCGACTACCTGTCCGCTGTCGCCATTCAGAATGGTTATATTTCGGTTACCCGAAAATCTCCTTTTTGCTAGCAAATAAAGGCTTTTATCAAGTTCGATGGAGAAAATCCGGTCAAACCAGCGCTTGCAGGCATTCGTTGTATCGCCGTAATAAGTGCCGGTTTCGATGAAGGTAGTGATGTTATAACGTTGAGCATACTTCCGGATAACTTCCTGTTTATATGACTGGGGGGGCGGGACAGGTCTTCCGTTGGCGAGCCATTTTTTTAATTGTTTTCTATCCCATTTTCTTTGGAGCAAATACCTCCGGAATTTATAGACCGGGCTTGCTTTGAGTATCTTTTTTACGCTGCTGGAGATTTTCAATTTACGCTATTCTAAAATTTGTATAAATACATTTTGGATCGTCATTTCCTGAGAGGTGGTTACGGCGGGGGCCCTGATCTTTTTTTTCACCGGGGTAAATTGCGCGTAAGGATTTTTACCCAGCATCAAGGTTCTGCCATCATATGCGGAAACGATGCTCGTAAGGTGCGTGGTAACAAACACCTCGGCAAGGTGCGGTTCCGGGATGCCAAGTTTTTCGAAATCCTTCGCGGTCGCCAGGAAAATATTGGTATCGGTTAGGTGAACCAAACGGTAACCTTTCCTGTGCGCCAGGCTTAGAATTGCGCGGGCGGAAGCACCGAAGTATTCGCCCGGTTGCTGGACCAGCTCTATGTCTGGCGGAATTGTCGGGTTATATTCGATGATGATCACTCGCGGCGCAAGGCTCGTCAATCCTTCCAAAATGTAATAGTCATCACCGTCAATATCGATTGATAATAAATCTGGGGTTTTCGGCAACGACAGCCTTGTCACTATCCCATCGAGACTGGTTTCCCCGGAAGGCGTGACAAATAGGTTTAAGGGCGTCACATTGGCATGCGCATGCGTGTTTTGGATAAGATCACGGAATCTTTTTTCATCACCTTCTATTAGCAGTGCTTTCCACCCATCATTATACCATAAGTTCCATGTATTGCTAAAATGCTGTGCGTCCCATGCACCGAATTCTATGCAAAACTTGTTGGTAGTTCCTATCCTGTTAAAGATTTCCTGAATGACGCCGTCTTCACCAAATTGTGAAGTAATGTTTTTTTCTTTGGTCTTAAAATGCATATTAAATCCGTTTGATTTCAATGTCCATCGGGTTAAGCAGCAGTCCTGTCCCGGAAGTCCTGATGATACTTTTGTCCAGGCTGGGAAGCATTACCGCGGATACCGTCAGGGAAGCTATGTTTTCGACGTATTGAATGGCTTTTTCGTACGATGATAAGCCAATACTCAGGTTATAGGTACCGGTAGCGAGGAGTAAGGAGTTTTCTATGAAAACTGCTTCATGCTCGCCATCCCCGATGTCAGTCACATTACTCCAGGTGGTCCGCAGGTTGATATCTCTCGCATCACTTATTCCAAGTGCGATAATGAAATGTTTGATCTTTGTTGTCGCCGTAAAGGATATCCGTATCCTCCACTTCTCCCCTACTTTAATCTCGTTCACGGGCTTGCCATCCAGACTTTCGATCCGGATCATAGTCAGGTAAGCAGCAATGTCCGTTTTGTTTTCCGGAGGCGTAAGCACATATGTGCTTTGGCTTTGCAGCCCATTGATGGCGTAGTTATCGATTACTGCATCAATCTCATCAAACTGCCTGATCATTCCCTTTTCCAGGTACATGCCGGCCTGACAAAATTTCTTAACCGCCCCCATGTTGTGACTTACGAAAAGCACCGTCCTGCCCTCCCCCTTGCTGACATCACTCATTTTTCCAAGGCACTTCTTTTGAAATTCTGCGTCGCCGACCGCAAGTACCTCGTCAACAATGAGTATCTCACTTTCAAGATTAGCCGCCACGGCGAACGCCAGTCTTACATACATGCCAGAAGAATACCGCTTCACCGGCGTGTCAACGTAACGCTCGACTCCGGAGAAATCCAAAATCTCATCAAATTTTCGCTTGATTTCCGATTTTCTCATTCCAAGAATAGCGCCGTTCAGATAGATGTTATCTCTGCCTGTCAGCTCGGGATGAAACCCCGTCCCGACCTCCAGCAAACTCGCAATACGTCCCCTGATCTTTACCGAACCGCTGGTGGGCGCGGTAATTCTGCTCAATATTTTTAGCAGCGTACTTTTACCCGCTCCGTTTTTCCCAATGATGCCGACTGCTTCGCCTTGTTTGATCTCGAAATTCAGGTCCTTAAGGCTCCAAACGATATCGCTTTGTCCCTTGACCGTACGGTCATTAATTTCACCTATTTTCAGGAACGGATCTTCTTTTCCCCGGATTCTTGCCCAGTAACGTTCAAGATCGCGCGAAACGGTTCCGGTCCCGAAGTCGCCAAGCTGGTAGGCCTTTGATAAATTTTGTGCCCTGATTACAATACCCATTTATACAGTGTCAACGAAGTTCTTTTCGACCCGGTTAAATACAATGATGCCTGCAAGTAAAATTAATGACGTAACCCCGATACTGTAAATAATCAGCGGCCAGGAAAAACTCCCTCTTCCGAAAAACCCGTAACGAAAAGTTTCTATAACAGGAGTCAACGGGTTGAATTTAACAAGCCAGCTGTATGCGGGGTACTTGACCTGAGCCACAGACAATGGATAGATTACGGTCGTTCCGTACATCAGCAAGGGCACCCCGAAGGAAACGACAAACGCGATGTCTCGATACTTCGTGGTGACGGCAGAAATGATCATACCAAATCCCAGTCCCAAACCGGCGATTAAAATCAGCAAAAGCGGAAAAAATGAAATGTAAATATTCGGGCCGCTGATTTGGTTTTTGAACGCGTAAATGATATAGAGGATGATGAACAATAAGAACTGAACGCCGAACTTAACCAAATTGGACATTACTATACTCAGCGGCATGATGAGTCTCGGAAAATACACCTTTCCCATGACGGCAGCGTTGTCTTTAAAAACGGTGGATGTTTTGATTAAGCACTCGGAGAAATAGTTCCAGATGATCGTACCAGCTAGGTAGAACAACGGTTTTGGCAGGCCGTCAACCGGGATGCCTGCTAAATTGCCGAACACCATGGTGTAAAGGATTATTGTCACCAGTGGCTGCATAAAAAACCAAATGGGGCCGAGTACGGTCTGTTTATAAAATGAAACAAAGTCTCTTCGGACCAATAAGAATAATAAATCGCGGTAGTGCCATACATCTTTTAACCTTAAGTTAAAAAGGCTTTGTTTAGGCGTTATCTCTATGTCCCACTTTTCCATTTCAGATCATCTAAAATTAACATTTCCAGCCTGGCCGCATACTCAGCTTCCCCAAAGTATTTGAGGCAATTTTGCTGCAACCCCTTTTTTTCCGAAACCGTATGCGGCTTTTTGAAATAAGCAATAATTTCGTTTTCAAGTTCCTTCAAATCATCCGGATTGACCGCCTTTCCCAGCTGCCCGCTCCGGATCGCGTCTACGCTGCCGTCAGCGTTTCCGCAGATCACCGGCAGGCCATACGCCATAGCCTCAATAAAAACTATCCCAAATCCTTCCTTTTTGCTGGGCAGTACAAAAAGGTCGGCTAACAAAAAATAATCCGATAATTCAACCTCAGGTATAAATCCGGTAAGTATCACGTGCTCGTCAGCTTGTGCTGATTGGATGATTTCCTTTATCCTCATCACCTCCTGTTGATCGTACTGTCCGCCCAAAATATACCTGATGTCGGGAAATATATTTTTGAGTCGTCCTATTGCCTGGATGACATGATCATGGCCCTTGTATTGTTCTGTGGATGCAAGACGGGACAAGCTAAAAATCACCGGCGCTTTTTCAGACAGGCCGAATTTGTTCAAAAGACAACTCGGTTTTGCAAAGGTACCAGGTAAGTCCAGAAATGGGTCTACAGCGTTATTCACGACTTCACACCGGGCCGGAGCGATTTGGTGATGGCTAATCATCTGTTGCCTGGTATAGTTACTCACGCAAAGCACTTTCTCGCATTTCTTTAAAAACGCACATTGGGTTCTGGATAACGGTCGCCACACTTCTATACCGTGGGCGACCAACCATACCCGGCATTTTGGGTTTAACCATTTGACTAACAATCCTATGAGTGCTAAATTAATATGGCTTATAATAATCATGTCAGGCCAGCCGGCGTTGGCAATAGATTTAATGGCAAACAATACTTTGTTGGCCGCGAAACCTCTGAACCGGGATGCCGGGAGATAACGGCTCATCAGGTCGGAATTACGGTCATATGCTGACCATAGCAAAAATTCCCAGCTTCGGCGGGTTGCAATAACATGCAGGACATGGGCCATTGTCCGTGTCATTTTCTGTATTCCTCCTGTCGAACTGAACGTTTGCAGTGAAAATAATAAAATGCGCTTAGCCATTCAATTGGGTTTGATAAAGGGCAAATGCCTTCGACCAATGGATCTGCCCTTTTTTGAATTGCCCGATGATTTTTTTTGACAGGTTTCCCCTGTAAAAATATTTTTCACTTATTTCGGGATGCCTCCGCATCCAGTCCTGCAGTGGGAAAGAGAAACCCATTTTGGGCCTTTTCCAAACGATATCCGGCAAAAGGTCATCAAAGCTTTCGATCAGCAGTTTCTTAGGCAGTCCGGAAGGCAGGCGTATTTCCGGCCGTATGTTTTCGATTTGGTGTTGGAATTCTTCATCGAGAAACGGAACCCTAACCTCCAATCCATGTGCCATGCTCATTACATCTGTATCTCTGAGTAATTGATTTTGCATATAGAGATGCCTTTCGAACCAAGCGGCGCCCGTTTTATCGTACGGTTGGAATTCTTGTGCGGCCGCGTCGCTGAATAAAATGCGTTCCACTTCATTAACATCCGCCCCGACGAGTTGAGCGATATCAGCCGGGATGAATAACCCGCGCATAAAAAGATAGGCCGCTCTCGGGTGTTGATAAGCCAGGAACGATATCTTTCGAAACCGCCCGTTTGTGACAGACTTGCTCGCACTGAGCATGAAACCTGGAATTTTAGATAAATAACGAAGATACCCGATCCTTTTAAAAGAAGGATAGCCCCCAAACAATTCGTCGGCGCCAAGGCCTGATAAAACGGCTTTCAAGCCATCCCGCCGCGCGTAGTTGCTTATAAACCAAGTGTTGATACCATCAGTCGTCGGCATATCCATGTCCGAGATGATCCGATAAAAGTTGTCCTCAAAATCTGACTGCTTCACCAGGTGCACATACCGTTCGCCCTGTAATTTGTCCGTAACTGCATTTTGATAAATGCGTTCGTCATAATTACTTTCGTTAAAGCAGATCGAAACAGTCTTTAGTTGTTCAGTTTCGTTGTTCGCCAATAGGGCCAGCAGGCTGGAATCGATTCCGCCACTTAAAAACACACCTATCGGGGCATCGGAAATCAGCTGTTTTTCCACCGCTTTTTTTAAACCGTTGTGAACCAGCCGGCGCGCCTGCTCCCCGGTTCCCGCTAAAACCGCTGGCGCAAGTTG
>JAZJZL010000013.1:0-6908 GCA_040389845.1 Bacteroidota bacterium | reverse complement strand
TATTTCCCGATGGTAAAATTATTGTTTTGGTGATCCCATGTCAGAAAATGTTTTTTTTCAAGACAAAATACGTCTTTCAACGTAGTAAAAGGCTCGGGAATATGCCCGTATGCGAGGAAACGCACCTGCCAGTGCCTGTCGGTTTCAATGTCAGGTTCAGCTGATTTAAAGGCTCTGATTTCAGATGCAAAAGCCAGCCAGTCGGGCTTTGCGGAATAGTAGAGTGGCTTAATGCCTGCAGCATCCCGTACGAGATAGGTTTTTAGTGAGCCTGCATCGTACAATGCAAATGCAAACATACCGCGAAGTTTTCCAAAGGAAGCCGTTCCCCAACGGAGATAAGCAGCCAGTATGACTTCTGTATCACTGCCTGAGTTGAATCCGAAACCGTAAGCCTGCAGCTCCGTCCTAAGTTCCTGATAATTATAAATCTCACCGTTAAAGGTTATCCATGCCCTTTTGGTGACGTCAGTCATCGGCTGATGTCCACCCCTGCTCAGATCGATTATAGATAAACGCCGGTGCCCGAAAACCAGACGTGCATTTTCGTCAGCAAAGATGCCGCTGTCGTCCGGGCCGCCATGCGCTAACGCATCGCACATCGCCTGGACTCTTGCACAGGATTCGCTCATTGAAATTCGGGAAGTAATTATTCCTGCAATTCTACACATCTGCTTTACTCATAGCTTCGCACCGTAAGTCACATTTTCAAGTTGTAACTTATTGAATATTAGTTTAATGTATTTATTTCCTTAGTCCGGCGGATGCCGATGCACCGGCATCCGCCGGTGCATCGGCAAAGCGGCTAAAGTCTTTCCAAAAGCACAGCGGCCACGTAAATTACAATGGAATAACCCAATTGGTCAAGTCGTACTGTAAGTTGTTTTTGCGACCGGAAATCTGTTACCTCACCACGCAATCCTTTCAAGGGTCCAGCCTTAATCCTGACCTTTTCTCCGGGCGCAAGATTTTCAGCTGTGATTTCCAACTCTGACGAATTAGCCATCAGCAGCTTCAAATCATCGATCTGACGGTCGGGCATCGACGCGATTTTTCCCGAAAAATAAATAAAACGGCAAACACCATTCGTCATCAGCACTTCGGTTTGTTGCCGCTCACCGATCTTCACAAATAAATATGACTTGATTAAAGGTTCTTCCACCCATTTTTTCCGGTCAAGCCACTGCCGCAGCTGCCTGTTTAGCGGCAGGTAAGTTTCGATTCCCTTACGAGCCAGGGCTTCATACGCTTTTTTTTCGGCACGCGGGTTTGTGTAAACCGGATACCATTTATAGGTTTCTTTTGCAATTAGCGTCATGACTTATAACTCCGGTTTATTTAAACCAATTTCTTAAATCCCACCATCTTTTTTGATCATTGTCTACATAATACCCTGAGCTTTCGTAGCCTGAATAGTCCGAGTAATAGTAGTACGTTCCATTATGATTTTCACCGGTATATTTTGTGGTGAAGTACCTGGAGTGTAATAAGTCCTGTGCATAGGCGTTCAGGACGATAACCGTGTTGTCCAGGTTGTATTCCTGGGCGATTCTTTGTGGTACCGTAGCCGCGTAAAACTTGGATTTGCCGGACCTGATCACAAATAAATTAATGTCGCTCGCCCTGATCAGCGGAATGGCGTCGGAAACCAGGCCTATAGGCGCGGTATCGATCATAACGATGTCGTATATCGTGCGCAACTCGTCCATCAATCCGCTCATTTTTTTAGAATGAAGTAATTCGGATGGGTTTGGCGGGACCGGCCCCGAAACGATGAAGTCGAAGTTGGGCTGGCCTGAATGGGATATAACATCAGCTAGCGCACACTGGTTAGCAAGATAATTGCTTAAACCGATATCGTTCGGAACGTTGAAAGTCTTGTGCATCTTCGATCGTCGCAGATCCGCCGCAACCAGGATCACTTTCTTATCTATAAGCGAAAGCGTACTTGACAAGTTAACGGCAACGAAGGACTTACCTTCACCGGCCACTTCTGATGTCACACAGATAACTTTACTTTTCTTTCCCGATGCCAGAAAATTTAAATTCGTCCGCACGGAACGCACGGATTCTGCAAAAATTGACTTGGGCTTGCTAATGGCCAGAATTTGTGAGCTGTACTCGTCTATCGGCTCCGGAAACCTTCTTATAACACCTATTATTGGAATGGTTGTCAGGCTTTCTATGGTCTCTTTATCATAGATGTAAGGATTGATAACTCTAAGCAATACGATAAGTCCCAGGCCGATCGCCAGTCCCAGTAACTCGGCGTTACGCCGCACCTGGCTGTCAATAGGAGAAACGGGTGTGTCGTTTGGCTTGGCTTCATCGACGATAGTAGCTCCCGGTAATATTCCTGCGCTATTGATCTGGGCATCCAGTTTCTTTTCAGACAGGAAAGAGTAGACCTTGTCGTTAATATCAAAATCCCTTTTAAGTGCAACCATATCGCGTTCAGCTGCGGGTAAATTTGATATTTCCTGATTTATCGGCGTAATTTGATTTTGAAGGTACTTAATTTTACTTGCAATTAAATCATGCGTAGCATTGATACTGGTCAAAATTGTATTTTTAGCCTGTAATATTTGCTGGTCGATGTCTTGTATAGTCTGCGAATTTGGGGTATAGGTTTTTAATGCAATTTTTTTATCCCTGATTAGCGTATTGACGGCCGCAATAGCCTCATTTAATTGTTGATGGTCGAGTCCGCCAGTATTAAAATTTGGCAATTCATTGTTGTCCGCCTTTAATATCTCCTTTTTAAGCTGCTCGACGGATAGCAGTTCGATCCGCAAAACCGAACTTTGGGACTCCAGGTCCGTGACCTTTCCTAAAGCACGGCTCGAGGCGGATGACACATCCATTATCTTCTTTTTGTTCTGGTATTGTGACATGGAGGTCTCTGAGCCTTTGACTTCACTGGCCAGAAAATCGAGTTGCCCATCAATAAATTTTATCATTTGAGAGGCCGATTGTGTACGCTGGCTGCGGTCATAAACCAGGTACTCTTTCATGATAGCATTTAAAATATCGGACGCAAACTGCGGATTAGAGTCCGTTTCCTGCAACGATACGATATTGGAATTTCTTGCGGTTTCGTTTATGTGCAACCCCCCTCTTAGCCTGCCAAGAAAATCTTCAGCAGTATTAAGCTTAAATAAATACAAGGCGCTCTTTGGCAGAATACCGGGATAGCTTATACTAAAAGCTGTGGGCCCGACGACGAAAGGCTTATCGTAGTAGCACGTATATTTGATTTCCTTCCCGCCTGATTTATACGAGATGTTAAATTTATTTTTGTCGATTGGCTTATAGGTGACCAGGTCATGATAAAAATCCAAACTGTCGAATTTCACCAGTTCCACGTCGAGCGGTTTTTGCGGATAAAGCTCGCTCGTTCTGTTCAGCACCCTGCCTACTACATAAAAGCTAAACCTATAATCGAGCCGCCTTATGGCATTTAGCAACAACCCGGAACTTTGCAGGACGATCATCTCACTTTGGATCCGCGATGTATTCGTCCTGTCATTGTTACTTGGAAGATTGATAATGTCCGATATTTCGGATTTTTTTTCTTCAAATTTAAGCGTCGCGGACGTAGCGTATATCTTGGGGGTATACCATAGATAAATATTGGCGGCTACCAGGCAAATCGCTATCGAGCCTGCTACCCAATACCACCGGCTCAGCAAAATTTTGACTATTTTAATGTAATCAATTTCCTGGCTTGGCAACTTCCGTTTGATATTCGCAGTTTCTTCCATAATCGCTACTTGCGGAAAAGCGTCAAAATAATCAGGGCAGCATTGATGATCAGCAGCGACGGTTGCACGATTGTCGAAACGCTCTGCAGGTTATCCGATCTGGCGGCGCGTTTATTCTGCCCGACATAAATAATATCGCCGTTCTGGAGATAAGTCCTGGTATCACTTGCAGCGTCAATATCCCCCAGGTTCACCTGGATTAGTTTGGGCTTTTTCTCGGTCCCCCGGATGATTTCAACATTCGTTTCATCGGCGCGTTCAGTAATCCCCCCTGCCGCGCCTATCATTTCCACCAATGTGGTATGTTCTTTGGTAAGGGGGTAATTGCCGGCGACCCGGACCTCGCCTAAAATGGTCACCTTCAGATTCACAATCCTAAGCTCGATGATCGGATTCACAAGCACGTTTTTCCGGTAAGTTTCTTCAATAAGCTTTTCCGCATCGGAACGCGTATAACCGGCAACTTTGATATGCCCTATGGCGGGCAATATTACCGTTCCGTCGTCAGCAACCTGGTAATTACTCTGATCGATAGCGTTGTTCCCTGCACCATTATTGTTTGAGAGCGGATTCGCATTAATTGCTGGATTTGGTGATGAATTGATCAGGTATTTATTGGCATCCTGCAGGTTCCGTACCTGTAAAATGTCTTGTGGCCTGATCTTGTATTCGCCTAAACTATCATTAGCCAGGTCAGAACTGTTCAGGGATTGCTTCTGTTTAAAAAGCACCTGATATTGACGGTTTGAACAGGAACTCAATAAAAGGACGAGCAAATAACTAAACAGTATCCAATATCGACCGTGCTTCCGGACAACCATCCTCATTTATTTAAATAATAGTTTCAATTTGTACAAAAGAGCAAATAATATTCTTTATACTATAATATATGTTGTTTATCTTTATTAAGACAGCTCACTCTCGCCTTATTATTGCCGAATATACCGAAAATCATCAGCCGACCTCCGAGAAATCTATCAACATATCGGAAGATATGAACATTCACGATTCTGGTTTGACGCTTATTACTTTTTAATTGAAACGATAACTAGTTTGAAATCCCGGGTAGCGGTCGTTTGTAAACGGCTCCGTTTTCTGACCATCCGGTTAAAGTGAAAGGCTCGTCGCTGGCTTTTTTTGATTTTTCCGCAAGTTATCCCGGGCGGTCAAATGAAGACAACTACGGTGTATTCGGTGCGTTTGGGAACAGTATGCCTCCTGCTCCGCGCCGGCCGTGCGGAGGTCTGATTCGAATAGGGGTTTTTCGTTATTTCCCTGCGATCCATATCTGACCTTTGACAGCATCATATAAGACGTCATAATCAAAAAAGAACTGGGCGCCAAAAGAGTTTGCTGTTTTGCCCGTATTATGATTGATTTTAACAAAATCCACTGCAAGCTGGGCATTATTGACTTTAAAAGTCGTACTGGTCTTAGCGGGAAGAGTTTGCAGCGCCATGGTTACGATCGTACCGGGGGTACGGATTTCGGTGCCGGTCAAAAATGGAGACTCGGTCCAAACCGCGGGATTGGCTGTGTCCAGCAGAGTCGGCGCTGCATAATTCACCCCTGCAATGCTTAACGTGCCGTCCAGCGCGTCATCCTCATAACCTTTTACGCCATTGGCTAGTTGATATTTGCCGGGATTTAATTGCTGCATATTTTTGAATTTGGAAATCTCTCCGCTTGAAGGATTGAGTATTAACACGCCCCCATAGGTAAGCCCTGCCTGCGGAAAATGTACCATGTAAACTCCATTGCCAGGCATTTGAGGTATTGGACTTCCGACACCATCGTCACCGACACGCATGCCCACGCCCATAGATCCATAAAAACCGCTAAAATAAGTACTATCCTTGCTCAAGAACGTTTGATCGCCCGTAGGAATCCAATCAAATGGCTTTCCGTTGCGGACATATTGAACGCTATCGATAGCCATAAACGCAATAGGCAGTTTGCTTCGTAACCGGTCAAGGTTAAAATAACCTTCGACTAGTTCACCGCTAACGTTAAGGCCATAATCCTCGTCGCCGTAGCTGTATCGGATGCGTTTATGCAGATCAGTTAGCGTCGCTGATTTTAAAACACCTTTCAAAATTCTTAACCCGGAAGACCCCGTATCGAAAATCACCTCGATCCGCTCTCCGCCAACCGTAACGTACACTGTTGGGGTGACGCCGTCAGGTATCGACATGGACAAGTGTGTACTTACTGTATCGGAAATATTAACCTTTTGATCCTTGTGACAACCCGTCAAACCCGACAGAATAAAGCAAAGACTGAAAAATATTAGCTGCGTTTTATGACCCATGACCGATGTTATCTGCATTTAATGAATAAAAAAACGACCTCCAGCGGGGCCTGATAAAAACACGAAAATATCGCTTTTATATCAAAAATGGCATATAATTATGAGGTATTTTGTTCTTTGCCCCTTGTTGACACCTTGGTTTTAACTGGCGGTTCCGCTAACGTGCGCGCTACTCAAAATCGTTAAAGCGATATTTTCGCATGTGAGGATGCATCCGGTCATCACCGTAGGTGCCGGCAAATCCTCTAAACCTTGCTGCCATGCAAATAATCTCGAAGCAATTCGGCCTTCACTATCCCGCGGTCCTCCTCCATTTTCCTGTACATGTTCTCATAATGCCCGCACATGTCAAAGATTACAAGAACATATTTTTCATATAACCGTTCACGGTCGTCAGCGGTCCAATTCTTAACGACTAATACTTTTATTGACGCCGAAATTAAAAGTAAGATAAATAGAATGAACATCGATAAATTGGCAGTTTTACAAAACTGGAATCCGAGATACGACACATTACAAAAAAATATAGATTGCTATCGGAACCGGAGAGCCTCAAATTAATGGTTTTGTCCCAATGCTTTACCGACATAATGAATTGCTGGTCAACCCAGATTCTTGGGGATGCGGCTGGGGTTATAAAACAATTGACTCGGCCGTGAATCTCCCTCGCCCAGTACCTGCACACTGCACCCCGGTAATGATCCGTAAAAAAGGTGGCTGTGGATTAGAAACGTCGCTTTCCTACAGTCCCGGGCCATTTTTTTAAGGGTTTCAAGGTTAATCAATGAAACGGTGAATGGCGCTATAGATGGCGATCTGGTGTATAGAAGTCT
>JAZJZL010000012.1:0-12027 GCA_040389845.1 Bacteroidota bacterium | reverse complement strand
AACTACAGATAATGAGCAGGGCCGGCAACCTGGTATACGAAGTGAAAGGCTATGATAATACTACAAAAGTGTTTGACGGGCACAGTAACGATGGCAAACTACAGCAGGCCGGTACCTATTTCTACTCGCTGGAATATAAAGTGGGTAATGAAACGAAGCGCAAGACGGGTTATATAGTATTGAGATATTAACCACTTTAGCTAATAAGAATTGCGATGTTTACAAAACTTCGCAATTCTTATTAGCTTTATTTATTTAATTTGCCTTTTGTGAATTTGTATTGTTTGATTCACAGGCTAACAATTGAATAAATAATGATAGTTACCATTATATCTGCTACGAACCGGCCCAACAGCTCAACCTTTAAACTGGCACAGTATTACCAGAAAAGATTGAGTGAAAAGGGGCTTAACGCAGGCTTGTTATCACTCACCCAACTCCCGCCAAATATTATTGAAACCGACTTATACAACAGGCGCAGTGAAGCATTTATGCCGGTACAGCAAATAGTAACCCAAACCGATAAATTCCTGTTTATTATTCCTGAATACAATGGCAGCTTTCCCGGTGTTTTGAAGGTGTTTATAGATGCCTGCAGCTTTCCTGATAGCTTTTATGATAAGAAGGCGGCACTTACGGGCCTGTCATCGGGTAAGTACGGCAATATTAGGGGGATAGACCATTTTACGGGCGTTTGCCATTATATGCACCTGCAGGTAATGCCGCTTAAAATCCATATCGGCAGTATAAATAAGGAGTTTGATGCTGATAATAATCTTTTCCAAAAAGATACGCTGAAATATACCGAAGAGCAAATGGATAAGTTTATTGCTTTTTGATAGTTAATATCAGCTAATCATCTGTGACATAAACCCGATAGCATCCGGCGAATGCAGCAACTTTGTTGATGCCAAACTCTGCTCAGCGGCTTCCGCAGCCCTGGTACGCATTTTTTTTTCGAAAGCCGCAATGGCTTGTTGTAAGTTCTCAAAATCGTCGCTCATAAGGCATTGGCTTAATTGCAGGGCATCCAGCATGGCCATGTTTACACCCTCTCCGGCATAAGGAGGCATCAGGTGAGCAGCATCGCCAATTATGGTTAAATTAGGTAGCGCTTCCCACGTTTGGTCGGTCGGCATGCAGTATTGCTGGCGAGGCATGAAGGCAATACTTGCATTTTCAAACAACTCGTACCAGGTGCTATCCCATTCTGAAAACTCAACTTTAAACCAGGCCAGCACCTGCGCTTTGTCGCCGAAGATGATTCCGGATTCGCGTACCCAGTTTTCACTGCTTTTAAAACCCGGATAAAATACCAGGCTGCCATCGCCCTTTGAGCTAACGATTAATGTCTTATCATCGCCCATGGCAAATATTTTACCTCCGTCTAATAACCTGTGCATATTTGGACAAGCCGTTACTGAATCATAAACCGCTCCTTCTACAGCGGTATAACCCACCCAGAACGGTTTGATATCGGTAATGTATGGGCGTATTTTTGAGTTTGCCCCGTCGGCAGCAATTACTATATCGGCAAATGAGGTGATACCGTTTTTGAATTGCAGCTTCCAGGTATTATGCTGCTGCGACATCGCCACAAACTGGCTATCCCAAACTACCGTGCCGGGCTTTAATGAATCGAGCAGAATTTTTTGCAGCGGGCCGCGGTCAATCTCCGGGCGGTTTCTTGCATCTGCATCAGTAGCGCTGTCTTCCATAACGATGCGGCCCGATTTATCTACAATGCGCACTTTATCAGCACCGGGCCGGTAATTGGCCCAAAATTCATTCATTAAATCAGCTTCACGTAATGCTGCCAGGCCAGATTCCTCATGTAAATCAAGGGTTGCGCCCTGCGCGCGGGAGTTCCGGTCCGCATCCCGCTCATAAACCGTCACATCGGCGCCGTTCATTTGCAGCAGGCGTGCAAGGGTTAGCCCGCCGGGGCCGCCGCCTACTATCGCTATTTCTTTGTCCTTTATCAGCTTATTCATAATCGTGGTTGATAATGTGATGACGAATAGCCTGGCAAATAATTTTAAAAATTTGGCAAAGGGGTTAAAAAATAAATTTATTTAAGCGTAAAAACTATTTCCATATGGCTTTAGCCAACGGAAAAAATTAAGCCGCGACGGCGTTAATTATTGAGAACCGGCGGAGTTACCAGTTCGGGAAGAGTGTACAGGCGTTGATTGCGCGTAAACCGACGCAGGTTGTTGCGAATCATGGTTACAAATTCGTATTCGTTGGCTGTGGTAACAGTGTAATAGCCGGGGCGATATCGGCGCATAAAAGCGGTGAGCTTGTCGTCTTTAAGCCCGGTTATTTTGCCAACATAAGTACGGTTAAAACGGAAATCGATGGCGTTTTGCTCATAGTCGCCCTGTATAATTTCTCGCAAACGCGCAGCGTTGCGGCCGCTTCTGCTAAGCGAATTAAAAATGGCATCGATACTTAGCCCGGCGCCGCTGCCAGGCGAAGTGCTTAAAAGATCTCCATAAGCCAGTGAGCCATAAGCTTTACCAAACTCCTGCTTGGTAGCGGCGAGGCGCTTAGCAGGCGTCAATACAGTATCGCGCACGGTTACTTCTCTTAACCGTATGGCGAGGGGTGCCATGTAAACCGCCAGATGGAAGTTGTTTTGCACTTTTAGCGTATCGGAATGATATTCGGCGCGCGAGAATACAAGCACGTCGCCTGTTTGGGCTGCAATGGTAAACTCCCCCTTCAGGTTATTAAATACGGATGTGCCTGCGGTAATATTATGAACGATTACAGTTGCAATGCGGTCTTTGCTCTCCTTGTCAATAACAATACCGTCGACTGTTTTGTCCTGCGAAAAACATTTGGCGGCAATCAACAAAAAACAAAAAATTAAACCCCGTTTCATTTGTAATGTTAAAACTACAGCTTTCACTCAATCTAACCTCTACTATTTAACAAAAATTAACACCGATAACGGAGATATGTGTTTTAAAGTACAAAATCCTGAGCTATTTTCCTATTCGTTACAATTCAAGTTACGAGCAATACACACGCCATTACGATATCGGCAAGAACGGTCAATTTTTAGGAGACTCCGCTGGAGTCCAAAACCTGGACTATAATTTATCTATAAACACGCGGCTATTCTGTAGCCGGTAACGGGCAGTTAATCATAAAGCGACAACCTCAGAGGGGTTGCCTGTTTATAGAGAACTTGTTGATATTCCAAGCCCTGAAAGGGCGCCAATCTATCAGCGATGGGCATCGCCCATCGTGAAACGGCAGGCACAAAAATATTTCGAATACGTAACGTTTTAAACCCATCGCTATAATAGCATCATCCCAGCTGCGCGGTCTTTTTGCATTTGAAAATTGAGCAGCCTATGTGCAGCGATTTTGAAAGCGATCCTTAACAGGGAACTGTTAATTCACCACCGTGATACTCCCCGTCTCCTTAATATCCTTCGATGAGGTGCCAGCCAGTAAAGTGTATTTGCCCGGCTCAACTTTCCAGCCGGAGGTTTTTACATCGTACCAGGCTAAATCTTTAACAGGGATGCTAAGCGCCACGCTTACTGTTTCACCGGGCTTAATCATTACTTTTTTAAATGCCTTCAGCTCCTTTTCAGGGCGTTCAACAATTGAATTAGGCTTGCTTACGTAAAGCTGAATGGTTTCCTTTCCTGCATATTTCCCGGTATTTTTTACTTTAACAATAGCTGTAATATTTTCGCCGGGCTTGTATGTTTTTTTGGCGATTTGGATTGACTGATACTGGTAATTGGTATATGATAAACCATAGCCAAAGCAATACATTGGCTCTATCTTTTTGGTATCGAACCAGCGGTAACCAACCAGTAGGCCCTCTTTATAGTCCACGGTTAGGTTTTCGCCGGGGTAAGCGTTCAGGGCATGAGCCGGAGAATCTTTCAACTCAACCGGAAAAGTGAACGGCATTTTACCGGAGGGATTTACTTTGCCCATAAGTACATCAGCCAGCGCGTTGCCATTCTCCAGGCCATTGTACCATGACCAAATGATAGTATGGTTGTTCTTTTTAATCTTACCAAGGTCATACGGTGCGCCTCCTACAAATACTACGATGGTATTAGGGTTTGCTGCTGTTACTGCATCAACCAGCTCCTGCTCATGAAAAGGCAGGCTTAAGTCCTTCCGGTCGTGGCCCTCGCTCTCGTATTCGCGGTTTCCGCCGATGAATACCATGGCCATATCGGCGCTTTTGGCATTGGCAACGGCTTCGTTTTGCAAGGTTGTATCCGGTTTTTCAGGCTCGTTTGCGGCATTTCTGCGCCCGGGTTTATACACGCCTTTATAACCCTGGGCATAGGTGATCTTTACTTTCTCGCCCAGGCGATTTTTTAATCCGGCCAGGGCAGTAATTTCGTAACGGACTTTTACGCCAGCGCCAAAGCCACCCAAATGGAAGGTGCGGGTGGCATTATCACCAATCACCGCAATCGATTTTATTTGTGAAGTGTTCAGCGGAAGCAATTGCTTATCGTTTTTAAGCAGTACGATAGATTCGGCAGCAATATCGTAGGCAGTGCTGATATGCTGCGGCGTATTTATCTTTCCCGCGGGCGGGTTTTCGGCCATTGATGTATGATATATCACCCATAAAATGCGATGAACTTTTTCATCGATAGTTTTCACGCTTACCTTGCCGGCCTTTACCGAGTCGAGCAGCGGATTGGCCAGGTAGTAGCTGCTATAGGGGTCTACAGAGCCCATCTCTAAATCGAGACCATTATTTGCAGATGCTACTGTGCTGTGCGTTCCACCCCAGTCGCTGATGACTATCCCTTTAAATTTCCATTGTTTTTTTAACAGGTCATTCAGCAGGTAAGCATTTTCTGCGCAGTAAACACCCCGCAGCTTGTTGTACGCCGACATGATGGTCCACGCATTGGCCTCGGTTATGGTTGCCTTAAATGCAGGCAGGTATATCTCCTGTAAAGTTCGCTCATCTACTTCAACGTTCACGCGGCCGCGCTCAACCTCCTGGTTATTTACTGCAAAATGCTTTACGCAGGCGGCTATGTTTTGGCTTTGTATACCTTGTACACTTTGCACTGCCAGGCGCGAGTTTAAAAAAGGGTCTTCCGAATAATATTCATAAGTACGGCCGCAAAGCGGGGTGCGGCAAATATTAAATGCCGGCGCTAGTATGATATATTTTTTGCGTGCGCGTGCTTCCTCACCCATATCGTGTCCGTAGCGGTAAGCCAGCGAAGGGTTCCAGGTAGCCGCCAGCGCAGAGCCATTAGGAAAAAAGGTTGCCGAATCAGTAGTAAGGTTGGCCGACGACCAGTTTTCTTTCACATCCTCGCGCACGCCAAGCGGCCCGTCGTCAGTCATTAGTCCCGGAATACCCAGCCGCTCCACGCCCGCCGAACCAAATTTACTATTGGCATGCAGCATCTTGATTTTTTCTTCCAGTGTAAGCGTTTTTACAATCGCATCTATTTTAGCGTCAAGCGCCTGAACTTTTTTTGTTTGAGCATTTGCACATAAGGTCGCAAGCGCCAATGCCCCAACCGATGCGTAAAGTAAAATCCTGGTTTTCATAATTTAGAGTTTATACAAGACAGGCATTTATCGTCAATCCTTTTTAATCCATAAAATCCGCTTAACTGCGAAGCACTCTTGAGCGCCACTGAAACGCGAACAAAATGCGAATAATCCCGGTTCCCTGGTTCAAATTAACCATTATATTTCTGAATATCTCTGCCTTGTTAATATTGTATAACCATTTGCCCGAAAAATAATATATGCAGGCAACCGGAATGGCTATCGGTCTGTATTTCCTTTACGTCTATAATTATCCGCCTTTTATCTATTATTATTTTTATTCGAAAGGCTTAGTCATATATTAGGCGCTTATAAAAAGCCAACTAAATAATAACCATAAAACTCTTACAAAAACAATGAAAAAACTAATTTATCCAATGGCTGCTTTAGGCCTGATTGTGGCATCCGCCTTTACAGTTGTTAAATCGCAGGACTGGAAAATTGCAGACACCTATTCTGTTAAATTTGATGGCGGCGATCCTTCGGGCGAGTTTCGCGGACTGAAAGGTACCGTTAGCTTCGACCCGGCTAACCTTGCTTCGTCAAAATTTGATGCAACTATCGATGTAGCCAGCATCAACACCGGCAATGGCATGAAAAACACCCACGCCAAAAGCGAGAAATGGTTTGATGCTGCCAAATATCCAACCATCAAATTTACTTCGTCGTCAATCACCAAAACCGGTAGCGGCTATGCAGCAGCCGGTACACTGGAGATGCACGGCGTTCAAAAACCGGTAACCATCCCCTTCACTTTCGAAAACAATGAATTTAAAGGCAGCCTGGAAGTTAACCGCATGGATTATAACGTAAACACTGCAGAGCCTAACCATGGCAGCCAGAAATTTAAGGTTGATATTGACGTACCGGTTACTAAATAATGCGACATGTTTAAACGGGCATTTATCCACGGGCTTGTTGCCGCCGCGCTGGCTGCAATAGCAGGTATAATTTATAACCGCATTTACTATTTTGCCACCGAAACCGATTTCTCAAAGATCATAAACGTTGGCAGCATTATCGGCATTAGCGTGCTGGTGTGTATGGTAGCTACGTTTATTTATTTTGGATTAGTAAAGTGGTTAGGCAAAACAGGGGAGGTTATTTTCAGCTTCCTGTTTTCGCTCATATCTTTTGCGTGTGTGATGATACCGATCTCTATCTCATTGCCGCTGGATATAAAATCGCCTGAAATTTTTCCCGGACTTGCGGTGCCGATGGTGTTTTTCCCTGCGATTGCCTGGTACACCATAAAGCCGTTATTTGCAGGTAAGGAATAACTTATACAATTGATAATATGAAGGCCGGATAGTGATGTCCGGCCTTTTTTTTGCCGATTTATTGAATCGTCCGATCGTTAGATATTTACAAACATGACAAAAAAAATCTTCTGAACACCTACGATGAATAACCATGCCAAACGCACGTTAATATAATGCTGCCAATTGCTTTGCGGTTACAAATATTTTATTAGTTTTACTTCTAATTAAAAATTTGGCGGGTGAGAAAAAAGGTGTGCATTATTGAAAACGACGAGGAGATTAAGCAAATCGTAACTTATATCCTTGAGCTGGAAGGATACGAGGTGGTGGGCGCCCGGTATGACAGTGCAGCCCTTGTGCGCTTAAAAGCCGATTTGATATTGCTGGACGAATGGGTAAATAAAAGAGAAGGCCACATGCTTTGCAGGGAGATTAAAGCGATAGAAGCGCTGCAACCTGTCCCTGTTATTATTTTCTCGACAGCGCCGGATATTGCCGACATCGCAAAAAATTGCAATGCGGATGGCTTTGTGCATAAGCCATTCGACCTGGACACGTTAATAGCGGTGGTGAGATCTTTCCTGCCGTTAACAGCGGTAGCTTAGTTTTTGCTATTCCTCCAGGTTTAATAGCCTGAATGTTTCTTTAGCTATCCATTTACAGTTGTCGCCCAGTTCTTCCAGCGTACAGCATTTTGTTTTTACTTTTACCGGCAGCTCATTTATCGTTTCCATAAGATCAAGATGCAACAAGGCCTGCTCATTAAATTTTGTAGCGCCTTTTAATCCAGTAAATACCGACTCGGCACATGTCCGGTCTTCTCCCAAAAAGTATTGGCCGTAAGTTTCAAATCCCTTTGCTGTTTTCAGGCTTAGCAACAGGTAAAATTGCTTTTTCATAACTATATGTAACAGCAAAGGCCCCATAAAGGGGGCCTTTGCTAATCAATACAACTAATTGCTTACTTTATTTCTATCTGCTTGCGAACGGCTTTTGCCTCTTCTTTTTTGGCGATGTCAATTTTCAGCACGCCATCGGTATAGGCAGCGTCAATGCGCTCGTAATTGGCGCTTTCCGGTAAGGTAAATGCACGTACAAAGGAGCTGTAGCTGTACTCGCGTTTGCTATAATTTCTTTGTATGGCTGAGTTTTCCGGCTGCTGCTCAACCGAGATGTTTAAAATATTTCGGTCGAGATTTAATTTGAAGTCTTCTTTTTTCAAGCCTGGAGCGGCCAGCTCAATATGGTAATGCTCCGCTGTCTCACTTATGTTGGCAGCAGGTACGCGTGTTACCATACGGTCGGCAAAAAAGGTGTCGTTAAAAATGGAATCGAAAACATCATTAAAGCCTGGCATCAATGTGTTGTTCTTTTTGTCGGAATTAAATTTAACCAATGTCATGGGTTTTCCTCCTTAAATAATTTTAATGAATGAACTATTATTAATTAAACTTATCTAACGCCATTCAACTTAAATGCCAATCGAAATTTATACACGTTGCGCTGTAAATTTTTCATTCGGAATGAAAAATTTGCAGTTCCCGGCTGTCAAATTTTCATTCTTATCGCCTGAGAGCGCTCCTAAAACTGTTTCAAAAAGCTCACCTTAGCTATCATCGACTGATTTTTTACCGGCGTTTCCCTGAAATTATTTTCGTTATACACCAGGTAGATAAAGCTTAGCGGCGCAAACTCCCAGCTTGCACGGGCATTCCACTGGCCTTGTTTTCCAAATGAATTGTATTGATAAAAAGCGGATACCTGCACCCGCGGATTAAGCGCGGCACGTAGTTGCACATCATACAAATCGGTACGCAGGTTAACGCGGTACTGCCCAAGATGCTGAAAACGGTTAAGCGTATAATCGGTAAGTACCGCTATGTGCGGGTTGGGCGCATACCTTAAGCCCACCGCCGCCGACTGCATAACGCCGTTATAGTAATCGCCAAAATTAAAATCACCCGAAAAAGAAAAACGCCTCGATGGGTCCGACTGGTAAGTTAGCTCGTGCACGGTGTACGAGTAATGCCTTTGTTCGAGTTTAACGCCGAGCAAGCTGTAATCGAAGTTAATGTTTTGCCAGTTGGGGCGGATGGCATATTGTACTACGCCGCCGTTGTTTAGCACGATGTAGATGGGGTAGAAATAGATATCAGCCTGCTGAAATTTAAAATCATTGGCATTTTGGTAATAATTTACGTCGAACCCGATTTCGGCCTCGCGTATCCAGCTCCATTTTTTGTTTTTGGGGCGAAGGGAGATAAACTCTACCGTTTGGTGATAGATAACATTGTTCTGGAAAACAAAGCCCATTGCCGGGTTATATTTCTGCGAGATGTATTCGTTTTGGTAGTAAAAAAAGAACTTGTTATCGTAATATTTTATCTTGAAGTAATTGGAAACACCAAGGCTGTCGGGCCGGTTATTATTGGAGACTGATGTGAGGTATTGAATGGTGAGCGTATTGCTTGGCCGTATCAGCCCATCAACAGTAAAAGTGCTGTTGTTTTTGGATAGGAAGCCTTTTTGCGGGTTGGCTTCGTCCAGCCGGTCGGTAAACATTACACCGATATTATTTTCCTTGCCATAATTTTTCAGGTAACGCAGCACCCCGAAATCAGCCGCGCCCTGTTCTGCGGAACCTTCCTGGTGAACGTACAACGAAGCGAATGTCCGCTCGCGGGTACGGTCGGTAAAGCGGAGGCCTGCATTTATAGGTGCCGGCGCGGCATTAAACTGTGTATTTGCCAAACCAATGCTGCGGCTAAAGAATGGCTTTATTCCCATAATACTTGCGCCGGCAAACACACCCTGGTCCTCCAGGAAAAACTGCCGCTTTTCGGGAAACAGCACATTAAAACGGGTAAGGTTATTTACCGCCTGGTCTACCTCGGCCTGGGCGAAATCGGTATTTAATGTAAGGTCGAGCACGGCATGCGGGTTAACTGCCCACTTGGCCTCGCCGCCAAGCTTAAATGTGCTGTTGCTGGTAGAAACGTTACTGCTGTTGGTGTTTTGTGAATATTGATACAACCCGTATGGCTGCACGCGTATATTGGTAGATGGTGGCGGCAGCGAAAGGCCTTTAATTTCGGCCCCGTACGACATGTGGTATTGCGTGTACTGCTGAGGGATGGCGGGGAATACCGTCTGCTCGTTATCGCGCCGGGCTGTACGCGAAAAGGTAACGTTCCACAAAACAGAATCCAAAGTTTGTTTGGCGTAGCGCAAGGATTTAAATGGAATGGCAAATTCGGCGTAGTAGCCGCTATCGGTCACCAGGGTTTTAACTTTCCAAAGTGCATCCCAATTGGTATCTTGTAACTGATCGTCAAACACCTGCATATCGCCTTGCGTGCCCAGCGGTGTTACCTGGAACGACGCACAAAACCGCTTCAGGTTCTGCGGGTCGAGCTGTATGCTGAAGACATCGTTATCGGGCATAAAGTCGCGCCGGTAATCCTGTACGCGAACGCCTTTTTTGCCAAGGCTGTCTTTACAGAATACGCCGAAGTACAGGTTCTTTTTGTCGTATACTATCTTCACGAATGTTTTATAATGATAAGCCCCGCGCTGCCTCGGCTGAATCATGGTGAAATCGGAAACGGCCGGGGCTAACCGCCACGACTCTTCGTCGAGCCGGCCGTCAACCACGATATTATCCTTTGCCTCGATGGCGTATATTTTGGGCGCTATGGCAGGCGGAGAGAAATTCACCGTGTCCTGTGCTTTGGCTGCGCTGGCTAAAAGTAAGAACGCTGCCACTGTTTTGGATATTTTAATAAGCTGTTTCACAATACTAAATGGATTAGGATTTTTACCAACGGCAAAGTTGAGCTTATGAGCTGGTCAAGCCTGTTCAAGCAGGTTTCAAGATATATTCAAACACATTCAGGGGAGAAGCCAGGGAAATTGACGCTATCGCGAAAGGGCTGCTAAAACGTTATTTATTAACTTAAATCACCGCTTTCGTAACAAAAGGTTAATAAAACCATTACCTCGTACTAACCTTTTGTTCACCGGCGAATGCGTTTTTTACACCTGGAAATTAATAATCAAACAACTCCTCTATGAAACGCAAATTTTTCCATTTTAAAACAAGTTCCTTTAAAGCCTTAAGCATTGCTGCCATTGCAGGTGCCGCGCTTACCGGCTGCCACAAGGACAAAAAAGTTACCCCGGGCGGCATTAGCCAGGTGAACCACGTGGTAGTTATTTACCTTGAAAACCACAGCTTCGATAACCTATATGGCCAGTTTAGCGGGGCTAACGGTCTTTCAAACGCTACTGCTGCCAACACTACCCAGGTTGACGCAACCGGGACCGCCTATACATCGCTTCCGGCAATTCCGGGCACAAGCGCTTTCCCTACCAATTTGGCTAATACTTATTTTAACATCGACCAATACATCCCTGCCGACCAGGAAACACCAGACGTTTTGCACCGCTATTACCAGGAGCAGATCCAGATAGACGGCGGTAAAATGGACAAGTATTCCGCATATAATAGCAACTCTGCCGGTTTATCGCAGGGGTATTACAAGACCAGCCTGCTGCCGCTTTTAGGCATGGCACAGAAATATGTGTTGTGCGATAACTTTTTTCATAGCGCATTCGGCGGCTCATTCTTAAACCACCAATGGTTAATCGCCGCGGCCAGCCCGGTATTCCCCGGCGCTCCTTCCTCTATCGTAGCCAAGCTAAATCCTGATGGTTCGTTAGCAGCCGGCGGCGATGGCGCTGTTACGCCTGACGGTTTTGTGGTTAACACCAGCTATTCCGTAAATGCTCCTCACCCGGCCAGCGCTGCTGTCGCTAATTTGATACCTAACCAAACTAACCCAACCATCGGCGACCGGTTGAATGATAAAAGTGTTTCATGGGCATGGTATTCCGGCGGCTGGAATGATGCCATAGCAGGGCATCCTGATCCAACTTTCCAGTTCCACCATCAGCCATTCGCTTATTATGCTAACTATGCTGATGGCACCCAGGGCCGCAAAGACCACCTGAAAGACGAGACAGATTTTGTTGCATCTGCCAAAGCAGGTACGCTACCAGCGGTTTCTTTCATCAAACCTTTAGGTATTAATAATGAGCATCCTGGTTATGCTGCACTGGCAACCGGCGAAAACCATACACTTGAGTTGATAAATGACGTATTGAACGGCCCTAATGGTAAAGACGC
>JAZJZL010000011.1:3222-9052 GCA_040389845.1 Bacteroidota bacterium | reverse complement strand
AAACTCTCCGTTTTCGCCGCATACATCAACACCCGTTGGAAATGCTTTGATTAATTCTGGACTTAGCTCCTGCCCTGCTATTGCACCCAAATGTTCCTGCGTACAGGCAATCACGGTTCCAAAACCTAAGCTGAAAAACTCATTGAGTAATTCGCGGGTATCGCGTTTCCATAAAGGGTAGATGCCTGTTAAACCGGCTTCAGCCAGGCGTTCATCGCGGTACTGCTTTAAATCCTCCAAAAAAATATCGCCAAAGATGGAGTGCGTAATTCCTTCCTCCTTAAAAAATTCCAAATGCCGGCGCATGGTGTTATCATAAGTTTCCATGTCTGGCATTTCAGGCAGCCGGATCTGGTATAAGGGAATGCCGATACTTTCAGCCTGCCGGATTAAAAGCTCGACACGGACACCATGCATTGATATCCTGTCTGCAGCATCATTAATAGTCGTGACGAGGTATTTAATATCAAGCTCCGGATTTTGGAGACAGTGGTATAACGCAAGACTGCTATCTTTACCACCGCTCCAATTCATTATACATTTCTTTGATTTCAATTTTTTGTGATTACACCTATTATTTTTGTTTGATTTCACCGATGGGAGGATGATTTCACAGATTATTTTTTTGATTACACAGATTTGAGAATAATCCCACCGATTACACCGATTAAAAATGGATAAGTTACGGCGTATGCTACTAATTTTCTTTTTATCATCGTCATCTGTTAATCTGTTTACATCTGCGATCCTTTTTCGTCCGTTTCATCTGTTAAATCTCCTTTACATCCGTGATTTATTTTTCATCCATTAATCTCTCAACCAACGATACTACACCTACAGTTGCCTTCTCTTCTATCTTTATATAAGAACTTTCATCGCTTATGTAGGGAATTTTGGGATCAACGATAATCTTAGGCGTTTCGTGGGGCACATAATCTACCAATCCTGCCGCCGGGTAAACGGCCAGCGACGAGCCTACCAGGATAAATATATCAGCTTCTGTACAAATCCTTGCCGCTTTCTCAATCATCGGCACAGCCTCGCCAAACCACACTACGTGGGCGCGCAGTTGCGAACCAAGCTCACACTTATCCCCCATCTTTATCTCCCATCCATCAATCGGATATGTAAGGTTGGGATTTTTGTCGGACTGCGAACGCGTGATAATGCCATGCAGGTGCACCACATTTGTTGAACCACCGCGCTCATGCAGATCGTCGATGTTTTGGGTGATGATGGTTACGTCGTATTTCTCCTCCAGTTTTGCCAGGGCAATATGCGCGGCATTTGGCTGGGCTTCAAGCACCGTCCTACGGCGCTCGTTATAAAAATTCTGTACCAACTTAGGATTGCGGCGCCAGGCTTCAGGCGTGGCTACGTCTTCAATGTTGTATCCCTCCCACAGGCCATCGCTATCGCGGAAGGTTTTTAAACCGCTCTCAGCGCTGATGCCTGCACCGGTTAGTACTACAATTTTTTTCATGATGATTGTTATTTTCAGAGACACGAGTGTTGTGTCTCTACAATTATTTTTCGTGTAGAGACGCAATACTTGTGTCTCCGGATTATGTTTAAAAAATCAACCCACAAAAAAAGCGGCCCTTTTACCGAACCGCTTTTTTAATAATAAATCTTATGTTAAACAGCGAGTTCGTTTTGACTGCGTAATGCAGTGTATTTTGTCTTTGCCAGCTCAAAGCCGCCGAACAATATAAAGCCGAATACAACATCACCTAAAACCATATTCTTTTCAAATGGCAGTGCAGCCGCTAACGACATGCCATAGCCCTGTAGTGTATGCGGATAGAGTGTACCATATAACCATGGCAAATCCATTATAAGCCAGTGAACGGCAACGCCGGCCAATGATGCAAGAAATACGTTTAGTATGTTTACTTTCTTAATTAAGCTGCCTACAAATACCATTATGGCAAAACACAGGTACATCCATAATGCGCCGCTGTAGACTAATACCCACTTGGAAGTGTATAAATAATTTATCAGGATGTCGCTAAAAAACAACGATGCCAACACCACCACATACGATTTCCATTTTGGCGTAAAGTAAGCGCCGCCAAATAAAGCGATTGCCCCTACCGGCGTAAAATTACTCAGGAACGGGTATTTAAAGCTTACCAGGCGCATGGCTGTTGCAGCCAACACTATCAGGATAAGCACTACTGTGCGGATGTTTATTGTTTTTAAAGACATAGCTGATATTTGAATGGTAAAATTAACTATTTATCCTGCTAAATAAAAATTATCAATTTACCTGGTATCTTATGCCGGCCATAAAATTAAATCCACGCGTATTATAGCCTACCCAATCCACATATTTTTCATCAAACAAGTTTTTAAGGTCGGCAAAAAAGCTGATTCGTTTGCTGGCTGTGTATTGCAAATGCGTATCAACAAGGTTATAATGTTTTAACGTCACTACGCTCGAACTAAAGTCAGGGTTGAATTTTATGTCGCTCCTGTCGCCGGTATACTTGTAGTCAACCGTTGCCGAAAAGCTATTGCAGAACTGGTAGGACAGGTTTGCGCCGAGCGTATTTTTTGGCCTGCGATAAAGGTTATTGGTTTCTTTACCAGCCACGTCTGTTTGCTTCCCGGTTACATAAGCTACATAAGCAGAAGCGCTTAGCTTATCCAGGTTCAAGTTAATGGTACTTTCAAATCCCTTATCTTTTTGAAATGCGCCATTCGAATATACTGCATATGGGGCAACGGGCAGGTTTTTAAAGTATATAACGTCTTTGGTGTCATATTTATAAAATACAGTATTGAATGATAGCGTATTTTTAATAAGCTGCCAATCAAAACCCGCTTCGTATGAAGTTGTAGTCTCAGGTTTTAAATCAACGTTTCCGTATTGCGAGAACAACTGGTACAGCGATGGCGTTTTAAATGCGGAAGCCACCGTTCCAAAAAGTTTAAACTGATCGGCAATGTAAACCGATGGATTAACGGTGTAAGTGAAGTTGCTGCCGTATTTGCTGTGATGGTTATACCTGCCGCCCAATTCCATGTGGAATATGCCCGCTTTAAAAAATAAAGAAGTATAGGCACTTGCTATGCTGTTGTGCAAATCTTTAAGCGTATCATAAGTGCTAAACTGGTTAGTTTTGCTGTATTTAAAATCTGCCCCGCTGGTAATATCGAGGTACTTATTGATATTATAATTGAAGATTGCCTCGGCATTAGTAATGTTACCGGTATTTTTTTGATACGATGCCGTGTTAAAGTTTACCGGGCTTGCTGCATCGTTGTAATTATTTTTAACGCTGTTTTGGCTGATATTGAATTTCAAACCGCCCCTATCCAGCTTTAGATTACCACCTATCCCGCCAAACAAAAATGTATTATTATAAGCATACTTTGCATCGTCTGTGAAAGCGCCGTAAGGAAGATTGCCTTTGTTATAGGTTCCCTGGAAGTTACCGTTTAAGCTGAATGACTGCGACACTTGCTGCGTTAAATTCACGCTGGCCGAGCGCTGGTGGAAAGCGTCCTTTGCGAAATGACCGCCATGTGTAGTATCAGTTGCCCCGGCAAAGCCTTTTGAATCTGTATTTGACAGGTTGATGGCTACACCGGTTTTGTTAATATTTCCGATAAGTCCGGCAGATTCGTTGAAGGTGTTATAAGTTCCACCACTGGCTTGCAGGTTTGCCTTTAGCCCCTGAGTTTTTGTGTGTTTTGTGATAATGTTAATAACACCGGCAACTGCGTCTGAGCCGTACAAAGTTGAGCCGCTGCCTTTTAATATTTCAACACGGTCAATCTGGTCGAGTGGGAAGGCATTCAGGTCATAGCTGCCATCTATGGACGAAGCGTTGTTTACCGCAAAGCCATCAACCAGGATAAGGGTATTGCCCGTTGAGGCCCCGCGAAGAAATACCGACGAGCTAATGCCCGGTGCGTTGTTGGCGCCGGAAAAGGTTATCCCGGCAACAGAATTGAGTAGTTGTGGTAAAGTTCTGCCCTGCGATTTGGCAATCTGATCTGCGGTAATAATAGTAACTACCCGGCCGATTTCGTTTTGTTTTTTGGGCGACCGTGAGGCAGTAACCACTACATCATTTAATACCCGGGCAGAATCCTGGGCTTGGGCCGTCGTGTTAAACAGCGCTGATTGTGCCAACCCAAGGCCGACTGCGATTAAGTAAAATTTTTTCATGTTGTTGTGAGTTTTTTCTCACAGCATACAGAAACGGAAAGTTGGAATGGAAAGACACCTCCGGACGGGCATTCACACTCAAGCTTCAATCCCCGAAAGCTATGAATAAGTTTATGCCTGGGCAGGTATTCTGACTTACTCCCCTTTGCCCGGCCTTCCCATCCCGACGAGTCGGAACAGTGACCATGTTGATTGAGCATTGGTTATAGAGCTTACAGCTGCGGGACAGTTACGGAATTACACCGTATTCCCTTTTAATCCCGGTTTGCAGCCGGGAACCTTAGGCGGTGCAAATGTAGGTGAAGATTACGTAATTGCAAATATTGTAACTGATTAAGTTGATTTGGTTGAATGAGTTAACTAAGTTTGATTAAGTTAGTCCAAACGCAATGCTCAGAAACCTGCTATTTTGTTTGTTATTTATGATTACTAACGCCGCATCGGCACAACCTGATACTGTGTTTTTAGAGAACCTCTTAAAATCAAAGCCGGAACTATTTGGTGGTATCTTAGAACATCCTACCAATAACGAAGTACAAATACTTTACACCCGGATTGATCGTGATGAAAAGAACGCTCCGCATTTTACATCGTATAGCTACCACCTGAATCCTAATCATTACTTCTACCCTGCCAGCACGGTTAAACTGCCCACGGCTATTTTTGCGTTGGAGAAACTCAATGAGTTAAATATCGCCGGGCTAACTATGCAGTCGACAATGAAAACTGATAGCTCATTTAATGACGAAACGCGCATGCTGGAAGATACCTCATCTGTTACCGGTTTACCCTCCATCGAAAATTATATCAAGAAAATCCTCCTTGTGAGCGATAACTATGCTTACAACCGGCTGTATGAATTTGTGGGCCGGGCACAAATCAACCAAAAGCTTAAAAAATACGAACTAAGAAATACACGCATTATCGGGCGGTTGGCAATTTATGACAGCGGCGAAAATGCCAAACATACCAACGCCATCGATTTTTACAATGACGATAAGCTAATTTACCACCAACCGGCGCAATACGACGCCGGCAATTATCCTATGCACCTTGAAAACATGCTGCAGGGCAAAGGCTACCTCGACAAAAACGACAAACTGGTTATGAAGCCTTATGATTTCAGTGAGAAGAATGTGTATACCATTAGTGATATGCAGTCTGTTTTAAAAAGGCTGCTTTTCCCTGATGCTTTCTCAAAGGAACAGCAGTTTAACCTCACGCCGGAACAGTACAAATTCATTTACCGCTACATGAGCATGTTCCCCGGCGAAAGCAAAAAGCCAACCTATAACCGGCCCGACTACTACCCTGCTTATTGTAAGTTCCTGTTTTATGGAGGCGACAGTACCGCAGTAATTAATCCGGATATCCGCATATTCAACAAGGTCGGCGACTCTTATGGTTACGATATCGACAATGTTTATATTGTTGATTTTAAGCACAATGTAGAATTTATTTTGACTGCGGTAGTGCAATCTAACGAGGACGGTATTTACAACGATAATAAATATGAATATGCTACGGTGTGTCTGCCCTTTATGAAAAACCTGGGACAGGTAATTTATCAATATGAGCTCGAGAGGAAAAGAAAAAACGTGCCTGACTTATCGAAATTCAGGTTCAATTATTGATTCGGCAATCGGT
>JAZJZL010000011.1:0-3122 GCA_040389845.1 Bacteroidota bacterium | reverse complement strand
AAAACGTGCCTGACTTATCGAAATTCAGGTTCAATTATTGATTCGGCAATCGGTGGAATCATTCTCCAATCGGTGAAATCATAAAATTCAAAACTACTTTCCATATATATTGTTAAATTATTATACCTATTAAAACAATATTATGGCAACAACAGCACTACAGCGCGTACCGCGGCATAATGGTACTGCGGCAATAAATTTAAATTGGCCGGAGCGGTACCTTTCAATAGCTGCCGGCGTCAAGCTAAGTTTTTCGGGCATCAGGAATATTTTTAAAAGTCCGTTCTCAAGTATTTTAAAGCTGGGTGCAGGCAGCTATTTGGTCAACCGTGGTATCAGCGGTCATTGCGACCTTTACTCCAGGGCCGGTAAGCTGAGCACCGCGCCGGTAAATATTAATATCAGGTCTTCATTCAGCGTTAATAAACCCCGCGAAGAAGTCTATGCTTTTTGGCGCAAGCTTGATAACCTTCCGCTGTTTATGAATCATTTGGAGGATGTTGAAGTTATTGACGACACTCGCTCGCACTGGGTGCTTAAGTTGCCTACCGGTGTTGCCAAAGTTAGTTGGGATGCCGAGATTGTGCACGACGAACCCGGCTATATGATTGGATGGAGTTCTCTCCCCGATTCTATCATTGATAACGCTGGAAAAGTACGCTTCCGTGATACCATAGACGGCGGCACACTAGTAGATGTAGTGATAACCTACCAGCCTCCGGCAGGTGGCCTTGGCTACAGCCTGGCTCATGTGTTAAACCCAGTATTCAAAAAACTGGTTGATGACGATGTACAAAACTTCAAGCAGTACATGGATATCGCTGACAAAGAAGGTGTTATAATTGTGCTATAGCATCGGCATCCGGGTCGTCGGTCACAAGACCGACAACGGCGGTCGTCACACCATGAAGATAATAGATAAAAAAGCCCGCGTCAAGCGGGCTTTTTTATCTAAGGAGTTAATCCTAAAATTCTATAAATCCTACGAATCTTAGTTCTTACTTAACTGCGTCAACTACTGCTTTGAATGCGTCAGGGTGATTCATCGCTAAGTCAGCAAGCACCTTACGGTTCAGGCCGATTTCTTTAGCTGTTAATTTACCCATTAATTGAGAGTAAGAAATTCCGTGCTGACGGGCACCGGCGTTGATACGTTGTATCCACAAAGCCCTGAATTCGCGTTTTTTGGTTTTACGGTCGCGGTAAGCGTATTGTAAACCTTTTTCTACTGTGTTTTTAGCAACGGTATAAACCTTGCTGCGAGAACCCCAATAACCTTTGGCAAGGTTCATGATTCTTTTCCTGCGTCTTCTCGACGCTACTGCGTTAACTGAACGTGGCATGTTGTTGTTGTTTGGTAGTGAGTGTCAATTTAATGAACTTGTCAGACTCTAATACCTGGTTAAAAAAATTGTTAATTACTTGCCTATGCAAAGCATGCGTTTTACGTTGCCCATATCCGCATCAGACACTAGGCTGGTGTGGGTTAGGTTACGTTTACGTTTGGTCGACATCTTGGTTAAGATGTGGCTTTTGTAGGCGTTCTTCCTGGTGATTTTACCTGTTCCGGTGATCGAAAAGCGTTTTTTCGCACTGGAATTGGTTTTCATTTTTGGCATAACCGTGTTTGTATATATTTATTTTAATTAATTGCTTTTTTTGAGGCGAAAGGTTAAAGCTGAAAGGCGATAGCTGTTTGCAGTTTAATTCGCACATCCGCACATCAACCATCCGCACATTACTTCTTCGTTCCTTTTGGCGCTACTGTTAAAAACATGCGCTTTCCTTCAAGCTTTGGTAATTGTTCTACCTTGCCTACTTCTTCAAGCGCCTGTGCGAACCGCAGCAGCAGGATTTCTCCCTGCTCTTTGTAAACTATCGCACGACCTTTAAAGTGTACGTAAGCCCTCACCTTTTCGCCTGCTTCCAAAAACTTGATGGCATGTTTCAGCTTGAACTCAAAGTCATGGTCATCCGTATTCGGGCCGAACCTGATTTCTTTAATTACCGTTTGCTTGGCGTTGCTCTTTATCTCTTTTAGCTTTTTCTTCTGCTCGTAAATAAACTTGTTGTAGTCGGTTATTTTACAAACGGGAGGTACTGCGTTTGGAGATATTTCAACAAGATCCAGTTCCTGCTCTTCAGCTAAAGCCAGCGCATCACGCAGTGAGTAAATACCCTGCTCAATGTTGTCGCCTACCAAGCGGACCTCCTGGGCCCTGATAAACTGGTTAATGTTGTGTTCGGCTTCCTTTTTCTTAAATGGGAGCCTCGGTCCTCTGTTGAAAGGTTTGTTTAATGCCAAGTTATATTATTTATTTCTTTTAGTTACCTGTTATTCAATCTTTTATAAATCCACACCTTCCCTGCTTCCGCGCAACGATTTAACAATCGCTTTACACCAAAAGCCAATAAGCCCGCAAATATCGGAATATTTTACTGATTTTGAAAGTGTTTTTATATAATATTTAATTTTTCGGCTAATAATTCTTTAAAGGATAAGGCGACCAGGTTATTGTTACAAATTTAATAGTTTTTGGCGGATTTATGATACTTTTAGGCGAAAATTAAAACAAACCAATAACCTTTTTTCAATTGAAATGATAGTATACGGCACCAGGGCGCCCCTGCAAAAAACCGAACACATTTATGAGTCCTGCCCCAATTGCGGCAAAACCAACGCCTTGCTGATGAGCGTTTACCAACGTTATGCGCATATATTCTGGATTCCTGTTTTCCCGGCCGGTAAAACAGGCATTTCGCTATGCCAGAACTGCGGGCAGCAACTGAAGCTCAAACAAATGCCGGATACGCTTAAGCTCAGCTATGAAAATGTAAAGGCGCAAACCAGGGTGCCCCTATGGACATTCAGCGGTGCAGCGCTATTGGCAATACTTATAACCTGGGTTGTGATACACGGTCAGCAACAGGCCGAAAGAGTGAACAAATTGGTATTGGCGCCAAAAGCAAACGATGTTTTCCATGTAAAATTGAAAGAAAACGAATACGTACTATATAAGGTCTTAAAAGTAGAGCGGGATAGCGTTTTCTTTATAGCGAGTAAATACCAGACAAACCAGGAAAGCGACCTCGACAATGTTGCAGTAAAAGGCTATGACGAT
>JAZJZL010000010.1:0-1636 GCA_040389845.1 Bacteroidota bacterium | reverse complement strand
TTGAAGAAAACTTCGCCGCTGTCGGGTGCGGTTATCTGGTTGATGATACGGATGAGCGAAGTTTTGCCGGCGCCGTTCGGTCCAAGCAGGCCGAAAACCTGGCCGCTTTTAACCTCGATGCTAACATCGTCCAACGCCCGGTGACCAGCGTATTGCTTAACAATATTGCGGATGCTTAACATGATGAAAGGTTTGTTTTAGTTTGTAATTGTGTTTAAGATACGGGTTTGTTCAGTATGTTACAGGTATTTGGTTGATTAAGTTGGACTAAGTTGATTAGGTTGGATTAAGTTGAGAATATTTTAGGGGGGAAGACTTAGATATATTGTTTGGGAGAACACGAAAATTTTCGAAGTTTTTAAGACTTCGGAAGTTTGATGGGGTATGGTGTTGTTTTGATACCTGATTGTTAATACCTTTAGATTTAGAACCTCATTAACAGAACGATTTGTCGACCCAAACTATGCGGATTATAAGCATCATTTTTATAGCAGCATTCTGTTTCACGACTGACTGTTTTTCGCAGAAAAAGGTAGCTGCGCCGGTTCATATCATTTTCGATAGCGATATGGGGCCGGATTATGACGATGTTGGCGCAATAACTATTCTACATGCGCTGGCTGATAAAGGCGAAGCTAAAATCCTTGCGACAATGGCCAGCACCAATTATGAAGGTGTTGCCGGTGTATTGAATGTATTCAATACTTACTTTAACCGCCCTGATGTGCCGGTAGGTGTGCCAAAAGGAAACGCCCTTAATTTGCGCGATTTTCAGCATTGGACTGATACCCTGCTTGCCCATTATCCCCATAAAATAAAAACAAACGATGAGGCTGCCGATGCGGTATCGCTTTACCGTAAGATACTGGTAACACAGCCTGATAATAGCGTCACTATCGTGACCGTCGGTTTTTTGACTAATCTTTCCAATTTGTTAAATACATCGGGCGATACTTATTCACCTTTAACCGGTGCTGAGCTGGTTAAGAAAAAAGTTAAACAACTGGTGTGTATGGCTGGCAAGTTTCCATCAGGATGGGAGTTCAATGTGATGAAAGATGCATCTGCCTCAAAGAACGTATACGACAACTGGCCAACAAAAATTATTTTCAGCGGATTTGAGATAGGAGTGAAGATAAAGGCCGGCTTGCCGTTGATTGCAAATAAAACCATTAGTAATTCGCCTGTAAAGGACGTGTTTAAAATGTCTATACCGATGGCCAGGGAAGATTCGCTTGGCCGTAGCAGCTGGGACGAAACGGCGGTGCTGATAGCTATTAAAGGTTACGATCAATGGTACACCTTGCACAATGGCAAAATGAAGGTAGCCGCCGATGGCAGCAATACCTGGGATGAGGCTGCTAATGGCCAGGCTTACATTGTTGAAAAAGTAAATTACACCGTAGTGCAGGATTTGATTAACCAGCTAATTATGCACCAGCCGGTAAAGGCAATTAACAGGCGCTCAACCGGGCAAACCAGTCCGGGAAATTCACGGATTAGCTCATCCACACAAGACCGGATTGCAAAAATTGAGGCGCTGAACAGAAAGATAGATAAGATTGAGGCGAATATTAATAAACGGGAGCGGGAGATAAAACGCGTTGAGGCGCATGATAAAGATTGATAACCATTC
>JAZJZL010000009.1:23776-47916 GCA_040389845.1 Bacteroidota bacterium | reverse complement strand
ATACTCTTCCAGGTTTCGAATGATCGGAATACTGCCGCATACAGAACCCTCGTATAATAACGATGTGCCATGTTTTTGCTGTAGCTCAATAAGTTCATCTAAGTGCAGGGCAATCATTTTCTTACTGGCCGATACCACATTTTTTCCCGAACTTAAAGCACGTGATACAATTTCGAATGCCGCTTCGGTATCATTTATCAGCTCAACAATCGTGTTTATTTCCGGATTATTAAGCAACTCTTCCTTGTCGGTAGTAAATAAATGCGACGGCAGTGAGCGTTTTTTGGTCGCGTCTTTTATCGCAATTTTAACGATCTCGAGGTTTAGGTTTTTGGTCCGGATAATGTCATACAAGCCCTGGCCAACAACGCCAAAGCCAAATAGTCCTATGTTTAATTTTTTACTCATCAGGCAGTCTGTTGCAATTCAATTATTTTTCCTCTTACGTCTGTTTTGAAAAAGGATTTAATGATATTAGTTAATGGTTCTGTTTCTATTAAAAATCCGTCGTGGCCGTAAAAAGAATCCAGTTCGGCAAATGCTGCTTTAGGTATGTGCTGAAAAAGATATTGCTGCTCTTCGATAGGGAACAGAACATCTGACTTTATGCCGATCACCAGCGTACGTGCTTTTACCAGGCTAAGTGCTTTTTCAACACCGTTTCTGCCGCGGCCTACGTTATGCGAGTCCATGCTTTTAGAGAGATACCAGTAGCTGTACGCATTGTACCGGTTCACTAGTTTTTGGCCCTGGTAGTTTTGATAGGAAGAAGCCTTGTAATTATCGGTGTGGTCATCCTTATCTTCCTGCTGGGTTACGCTATAAGTTTTATAATTACGGTAGGAAAGTAGTGCGATGCTACGCGCTGCGCTCAGACCTTTCTGACCTCCATCAAGCGTATTCGAATAGAAGGTAGCATCGGCGCTGATAGCCATACGCTGTGATTCATTAAAGGCTATGCCCCATGGCGAGTGTTTTGCATTTGTGGCGATAAGTACCAGGTTTTTTATCTTTTCAGGCGCTATAATCGACCATTCAAGTGCCTGCTGACCGCCCAATGAGCCACCAATCAGTATCTCAATATTTTGTATGCGGAGATAATCAGCAAGGATACCATGGGCTTTTACTATATCCCTCACGGTAAACTGCGGAAATGAAAGGTAATAGGGGTGCCCGGTTGCAGGGTTAATACTTAACGGGCTGCTGCTGCCATAATGCGAGCCGAGGATGTTAGCGCAAACTATAAAATGATCGCCGGGGTTAAAATAATCGTTCTCGCCAACAAAACCCTTCCACCAGTCAAAAACGTCGGAGTTTGCAGTGAGGGCATGGCATACCCACACCACATTGTCCGCGTTTTTGTTCAGTTTTCCATAGGTATGGTAACCAATTTCAAGCTCTTGCAGTTGTTCACCAGATTCAAGTTGAAATGGCTTGTTATATTTAAATATTTCCGTCATTAATAGTTCTTAAGTTTTGTACTCCATCTTTAGTCATTCCTGGTGTTCATCAGCAATTTTGCCCTCCAGCTAATGAACGAATACCTAACGATTACTTTATCTTTTCAAATGCCTGTTGCAGGTCTGCTTTTATATCGTCGATATGTTCTATTCCCACAGAAATTCTTAATGAATTGGGGAAAACACCCGCTGATAGTTGTTCCTCATCGCTTAACTGCTGGTGTGTGGTCGCCGATGGTTGTATAATCAGGGTCTTGGCATCACCCATATTCGCCAGGTGACTAATCAATTGCAGGCTATCGATAAGTTGGCTGGCTTTTTCTTTACTGCCTTTAATATCAAAAGTTAACACTGCTCCAAAACCGTTTTTTAAATATTTTTTAGCAAGCTGATGATGTGGCGATGACGCCAGGCCCGGATAATTTACCTTCTCAACCTGTGGATGCTGCTCCAGCCATTTGGCCAGTTCAAGCGCGTTATCCACGTGCCGCTGTACCCGGAGTGACAGTGTTTCCAGCCCCTGGATATTCAACCATGCATTAAAAGGTGATTGCGAAGGACCGAAATCGCGCAAGCCTTCAACACGTGCGCGAATGATGAACTGGATATTGCCAAATGGCCCGCCTATGCCGAATACATCGGCAAATACCAATCCATGGTAACCTTCAGATGGTTCTGTAAATTGCGCGAATTTGCCATTTCCCCAGTTATAATTACCACCATCTACAATAACGCCGCCAATGCTGGTACCGTGACCGCCAATCCATTTGGTCGTCGATTCAACTACCACGTGCGCGCCATGTTCAAGTGGCCGGAACAGGTAACCTGCTGCGCCGAAAGTGTTATCTACTATTAACGGCAAATCGTGCTTTTGAGCGAGCGCTGATACTTTTTCAAAATCGGCTATATTAAAGCCGGGGTTGCCAATGGTTTCGAGGTATATAGCCTTTGTCTTATCGTCGATTAAAGTTTCCAGGTTTTCGGCAGTATCGTCTTTTGCAAAGCGGGCATCAATGCCCAATCTTTTAAAAGCTACTTTAAACTGGTTATAAGTTCCGCCGTACAAAAACGGCGAGGTAACAAAATTATCGCCGGCTTGAAGGATATTATTTAGCGCTAAAAACTGTGCCGCCTGTCCGGAAGCTGTCGCCAAAGCTGCAACACCGCCCTCAAGGGCAGCAATGCGCTTCTCAAAAACATCTGTGGTCGGGTTCATTATCCTCGTATAAATATTGCCGAACTCCTTCAAAGCAAAGAGGTTTGCGCCATGCTCGGCATTTTTAAATACGTAAGACGTAGTTTGATATAAAGGCACAGCGCGTGAACCTGTTGTTGGGTCAACCTCCTGGCCTGCATGCAATTGCAGTGTTTCGAATTTTAAATTTGCTGATGACATATGTTTTAAGATTTGATGTTTAACGAAATTTGTTGATTAACCGGACACAATGGCGGAAAACCACCTTGTGATACACGTACATTTCGGGAAAAGAAAAGTAAAACGTGTTAAGGGTTAGCAACAGCAACACATGCGCATACCGCTGTTAGCATAGCTGTAGCAGTAAACCGGTACAGGTTTTTGCGCCTTAAAAATGTCTTGAAGAATAGTGTAAATTAAACTTTTCATGGTTGTTAATTTATATTTCCCGGGATATTTACCGGGTAAGGAATTGGCACCTTCTCCACCCTGGAGGGTTGCCAGCGGGTCATTGAGCCTAATCTCTCGCCGCTTCTTTATAAATCAAAACCTTTTGCGGAGGTAATGATCATGGTATCGCTACCAAATATTGTTGCAAATATAGGGTGATTGAAATTGATTTTCCAAATTTTATTTTCTTTTTGAGGCGACAAGAGGAAGTGAAAGGTTAAAGGCGAAGGGTAAAAGGGTTTAAATGCGGAAGTCGGATTGCCAAATTCGGAATACTTTGACTTACTGTATTTCTAAACCTTTCGCCTTTTACCTTTCAGTTTTCACCTTTTTACGCTACCCCAGCGCCTGCTCAAGGTCAGCAATCAAATCGTCGATATGTTCTAATCCAACTGAAACCCGCAGCAAATTAAAAGGTGTTTTAGTATCAGGACCTTCAACTGTGGCGCGATGCTCTACAAGGCTTTCCACACCGCCGAGGCTGGTAGCACGGGTAAATAATTTAAAACCATTAATAACGCGCTTCGCCCCATCCTCGCCTCCCTTAACATTGAATGACAGCATCGCTCCGAACGCAATCATCTGCTGTTTAGCAGTTTCATGCTGTGGGTGCGATGGAAGACCAGGGTACATAACCGCTTCAACTTTAGGATGCTTTTCAAGATATTCGGCCAGTAATTGCGCATTGTGTACGTGGCCACGCATACGGTAAGGCAACGTTTTTATACTGCGTGCCAGCATATAGCAATCCATCGGCGAGGGGATAGCACCGCCATAACCCTGTACGTCGCGTATCTTATCCCACCATTCGTCTTTTTTGGCTGTTATCAAAGCGCCACCCATCAGGTCGCTGTGGCCACCGAAGTATTTTGTGGAGGAATGCATCACCAAATCGGCACCCAAAGCCAAAGGCTGCTGGCACATAGGCGTTGCGAAGGTATTATCAACAGCTACGCGGATGCTGTGCTTATGTGCAAGGGCGACAATATTTTTGATATCAGTAATCTTAAGCAACGGGTTCGACGGCGTTTCCAGCCAGATAAGGCCTGTTGACGGCATCAGGTGTTTATTGACCTCACCGATATTATTTACATCGATAAAATCGAACTTTAAAATACCATCAAACAGCTTTTTAAGTTGGTTACGCAGACCATGATACATGTCATCAGGCGCGATAATGTGCGTGCCCGGAGCCAATGATTGAAACACCGACATACCTGCGGCATTGCCCGATGAAAAGGCCGCAGCATCTTCACCGCCTTCCAGCTTTGCTAACACATTCTCCAGCAACGCACGGTTGGGGTTGCTGGAACGGCTGTAGATATGACCGCCCGGGAAACTACCGTCTTCCGCGCGCTCAAATGTAGTTGATAAAACAATAGGCTGAATAACGGCTTTTGATGCATCATCAACGTGGTTGCCGGCGTGTATGGCGATAGTTTCGGGTTTCATATTGGCAAATTTAATTTTTTATGTTGTAGAGACGCAATATTTTGCGTCTTTGAATTTATGCCTGGTTAAACATATTACACCCCAATTACACTAACATTTTCTACATTTGCTCAAATTTATTGAATGGAAGCTGAAGCTAATCTGCGTGTGTTGTTGCAAAATCCGCATTTGTCTGCCGGATTAAAGCAAATAGGAGAGAAAGTGCTTAATGGCGAACGTGTTACCTTTGATGAGGGTGTTTTGCTGTATGAAGAAGGCGAATTAGGTTACCTTGGTGTACTTGCCAATTACATCCGCGAAAAGAGCCACGGCAATAAAACCTATTTTAACCGCAATTTCCATATTGAGCCGACCAATCTTTGTGTTTACGATTGTAAGTTTTGTTCGTATTCCCGTTTAATAAAGCAGCGGTCAGAAGGGTGGGAATACACGATGGACGACATGATGGACATCGTAAAAAAATACGATAATGAGCCGGTAACCGAAGTGCATATTGTTGGTGGTGTATTGCCGCAATATGACGTGCCTTTTTATGCAGAATTATTCAGCAGGATAAAAGCGCATCGTCCTGAATTACACGTTAAAGCATTAACACCGGTTGAATACCATTATATATTCAAAAAAGCAAAAATAGATTACGCAACCGGCATGAAAATGATGCTGGATGCCGGCCTGGAATCTATCCCTGGTGGTGGTGCAGAAATATTTCACCCGGAAATACGTGAACAAATAGCCAAAGACAAATGTACCGCCGACCAATGGTTGGACATACACGAAGAATGGCACAAATTAGGAGCACGGTCAAACGCGACCATGCTTTACGGTCACATTGAAAAATATTGGCATCGTGTAGACCACATGGAGCGCCTGCGCCAGTTACAGGACAGGACTGGCGGCTTCCAGACCTTTATTCCATTGAAATTCAGGAATAAGGATAACCAGATGTCCAACGTACCAGAAACATCAGTTATCGAAGACCTGCGCAATTACGCCATCGCCCGTATCTATCTCGATAACTTCGACCACATTAAAGCCTATTGGGCGATGATAAGCCGCACAACGGCGCAGCTGTCATTAAACTTTGGTGTGGATGATATTGACGGTACACTGGATGATACCACTAAAATTTACTCCATGGCCGGCGCCGAGGAGCAAAAACCCGGTATGAGCACTAAAGAGCTGGTTGACCTTATAAAGCACGTTGGCCGCGAACCTATTGAAAGGGATACTTTATACAACGTGGTTACCGATTATACCAACTACGAATTCCCGGAAGAGCCCAAGCCGCAATTTTATAAGCTGCCGGTTATAAATTAGTTCATTGGTTCACTGGTTCATTAGTTTATTAGTAGTATGGCGGTTTATAAAATTGGCCATTTAAAAGCGACACCAATGAACTAATGAGCTAATGAACCAGTGAACCAATGAACGAACAAATGAACTAATGAACAAAGAAATCTACATCGTTCGCCATGGGCAGACCGAGTTGAATAAGCGGGGCATTGTGCAGGGGCGCGGCATGGATACCGACCTTAATACTGAAGGCCGCAAACAAGCCGGGCAGTTTTTTGAGGCGTATAAAAACGTAAAGTTTGATAAAATCTATATCTCCGCGCTGAAACGCACCCAGCAAAGTATTCAGCAATTTATCGATTTGGGTATTCCATACGAAAAATTACCAGGATTGGACGAGCTGGCCTGGGGCATACACGAGGGGCAGGAAGCTACCGAAGAAAATAAAACTGCTTTTTTGCACCTAATGCGCGATTGGATGGATGGTAGGCTGGATACCAAATTCGAGGGTGGTGAAAGCCCAAACGAAGTTAAGGTACGTCAACAGGAGGCACTAAAGGTTATAATGAGTCGCCCGGAAGAAGAGACCGTGTTGATTTGTATGCATGGTCGTGCCCTGCGTTTGATATTATGCCTGCTTACCGAACGCCCGCTTACCGAAATGGACACCTTCCCGCACCAGAACCTGGTTTTATATAAAGTTTATTACAACGGCGAAAAGTTTGAAATTACCAGCTTTAACAATGCCGAACACCTGAAAAATAGTTGAACTACCTTGAATACCAAAATTAGAATCTCAGCAGTAAGCTATACCAATACCAAACCCTTTTTATACGGCATAGAGCACAGCCCAATCATTGACAAAATTGATTTGAGCCTGGATATGCCATCGGACTGTGCGCAGAAATTAATTGATGATAAGGTTGATATCGGCCTTATACCTGTTGCAGCTATATTGAATTTGCCGCAGTGGGAAATCGTGTCCGACTATTGCATCGGTGCTGAGGGGCCTGTGAACTCCGTATTCATATTTAGCAACTGCCCCGCGGGAGAAATACAAACATTGCAGCTGGACCCTGAATCGCGTTCATCTAACAACCTTGCCCGTGTTTTGCTTAAAAACTACTGGAAGGCAGATTACCAGGCTATCGTTAATGCACTGGATTATGCTGCACCCACAGATCCTCACGCGGCCTTCGTACAAATAGGCGACCGTACCTTTGGCAAAAAACAGCAATACAAATACGTGTACGACCTGGCCGAAGAATGGAACAAATTTACTGGCCTGCCATTTGTATTTGCAGCGTGGGTAGCTAATAAGCCTATTCCCGCTGAATTTATGCAGGAACTTAACAAGGCGTTGGAATATGGACTCGCACACCGCGCTGAATTATTACAAGAACTTCCTCAACGTCCTGATTTTGATTTGGAAGACTACCTGATGCATAAGCTGGATTTTAACCTTACTGAGGACAAGAAGAAGGCGTTGCATCTCTTTCATGAATATATAAAGGCGCTGAACTAGGATTCGTAGAATTAAAAGATGCCAGGATTTCCAGCGAAGCCCTAAAATTCTCTAATCCAACGAATCCTGGTTCAGACTATTGCACAAGCTCGACTTTAAGCGCAAATGTTATCATGTTCTAATCCTCGCGTTCTACTCGCTCCTCATGACTTTTGTCTGACACAAAACCACTGTTAACAAATTGTTAAGGCACTTTTTGAGGCCATTTTTCATTGACATATTGTAAAAAATACACTAAGTAATTTGAAATAATTTAAATTAAATATGTTTAATTGACATTATATATGAAATAATCATAAAAGTGAAAGTTAACATATCAAAATGTTAATTTATGGCTATTTTTGTTGCGGATTTAAAATTAAAATAACATGAAAAGAATATTCTTAACATTCGCAACCGCTGCTTTATTAAGCGTGAACGTATTTGCTGCCGATGGCGGTAAAAAAGCCGATGAAAACGTAGCTTCATATTCTGCAAGGCAGGCCTTTACCGCCGACTTTGCTAACGCAACTGACGCTAGCTGGACTGTTACCAAAAACTGCCAGAAAGTTGATTTTGTTATTGATGGCGCTAAGAAAACTGCATTCTACAACTTAGCCGGCGATTTCTTAGGTACAACTCAAACTACTGTTTACAAAGCTATCCCTGCAAAATCGCAGAAGCTGATCGCTGAAGGTTACAAAGGCTACACTCCCGGCGAAGTTATCGTTTACCAGGCTAATGAAGCTCTGAACAACGACATTGAGGCAACTTCTTACTTCGTTGATTTGAAAAACGAAAGACACGAAGTTTTAGTAAGGGTTACAAACTCTGGCAACATCGAGTTTTTCAAACAGGTAAAGTAATTTATCTCCTTAATTAACTATAATTAGCCATCCGGATTTCCGGGTGGCTTTTTTATTGCGCGCGAATTTGCACGAATTAAAGCGAAGTAAATAAGCACGAATTGTCACGCATTGAATCGAATAACACGAATTTGATTTGCGGGGGGGTGTACTTAAAACGAACCTGTCTGGTGTCGGTCAATATCATTGACTCTCGCTAAAAATGCCCTTAATGATGTAAAAAATGCACTTTTTTAAAACAACTTAGGCGAATAAACCTTATTAAAGTAGTCCGAACTGAAGAGCGGAATGCACGTAAAATTCGTGTTATTCGATTCAATTCGTAAAAATTAGTGTTAATTATTTATGTCAAAAACCATAATAGTATCGAATAGGCTGCCGGTTAAAATTTCAAAAACGGGCGACGAATATACGTCGGCTGCAAGTGAGGGTGGTTTGGCCACAGGTTTGGGCTCGATATATAAAAAGGGTGACAATAAATGGATAGGCTGGCCGGGCGTAGAAATTACGGAATCGGCCGACCGGAAGACTATTACTAAACAACTGGCGGATCTTAGCCTCGTGCCGGTATTTCTCGACCAGGAAGAAATCAATCAATATTATGAAGGCTTCAGTAACGAGATACTTTGGCCTATATTCCATTATTATACGTCTACCTATGCGGTTTACAGGCAATCAAACTGGGAGTATTATAATGCCGTAAACTTAAAATTCAGAGATGCGATACTGGCAATTGCCGAACCGGGTGATATCATCTGGATACACGATTACCAGCTTTTGTTGTTGCCTGAACTGGTACGGAAAAAGATGCCGTATCTATCGGATTTTTCCTGCATATCCCTTTTCCATCGCACGAGATGTTCAGGCTGATACCGTGGCGTAAGGAATTGCTGGAGGGTATGGTCGGGGCTGACCTGATAGGTTTCCATACCTTTGACGATGTCCGTCATTTCCTGGGGGCTGCCACAAGGATATTGCCGGTAAGCTCATCTGCAAACGTTATTACCTGCGGCGACAGGTCAATTGTTGTTGAATCCTTCCCGATGGGTATCGACTATAATAAATATTCATCACTGCCGCTTGAGATTGAGGTAAAGCAGCAGGTAGAACAGATAAACGAGACTTTTAAAGATACAAAGCTTATACTTTCTATCGATCGGCTTGATTATAGCAAGGGCATACTCCAGCGCCTGCAGGCATTTGAGCAGCTTTTACAACGACATCCCGAATATTGCGGCAAGATAACTTTATATATGATCGTGGTGCCTTCGCGTGATACCGTTCCGCAATATGCGCATCTGCGCGACGAGATCGATAAGCGCGTAGGCAATATCAATGCGCTATATCGTAATATGGAATGGACACCTATCCATTATTACTACCGTTCGTTCCCGATAGAAACACTCTCTGCGCTGTATTCAACGGCTGATGTATGCCTGGTAACGCCTATGCGCGATGGAATGAACCTGGTGAGCAAGGAATATGTGGCTAGTCGCACCAATAACGATGGCGTGCTTATATTAAGCGAGATGGCCGGCGCGTCAAAAGAGCTGATAGATGCTATAATTGTCAATCCTAATAATACCGACGAGGTCTGCAACGCGATTTTAAAGGCAATCAAGATGCCGGCAGCCGTGCAAAAAAGGCGCATGCAGCCGATGCGGCAGTTGGTTGAAAAATTCAATATCAGCCATTGGGTAAAGATATTTATGGACAGGCTGAAAGAAGTAAAACAGATGCAGCGTTCCATGCAGACACGGCATGTAAGCTTTGCTACCGAGCAGTCTATCATCAACCGCTATTACAAAACCAAAAACCGCATTATATTTTTGGATTATGACGGCACGCTGGTGAATTTTAAATCTAACATCGATCAAGCATCGCCGGATAAAGATTTATATGCCATTATTGATAAGCTGACCGAGGACCCGGCTAATGATGTTGTATTAATAAGCGGCCGCAAGCACGAAAACCTTGACGAATGGTTCAGCGAAAGAAACATTTACCTGGTAGCCGAGCACGGTGCGTGGTTTAAACAGCGAAATACCTCGTGGCATAAAATATCCGGCCTTACCGATGGCTGGAAAAATGATATTTACCCGATATTGGAAACTTATGTAGACCGCACGCCCGGGGCGTTTATTGAGGAGAAGACATATTCGCTGGTTTGGCATTACCGCAATACTGATGGCGGCCTCGGTGAGTTGAGGGCAAACGAATTGATAAATAACCTGAAATACCTTGCCAGTGATAAAGGCTTGCAGCTGCTGCCCGGCGATAAGGTTTTGGAAGTGAAAAATATGGAGATAAACAAAGGCAAGGCCGCGCTGATGCTGGTTGAGAAAAAGGACTACGATTTCATTATCGCATTTGGCGACGACTATACGGATGAAGACGTATTTAAGGCATTGCCCGAATCGGCAGTTACTATAAAGGTGGGCGGAAATGTGTCGGCTGCGAAATTCTACCTTCGCAATCCGCTTGAAGTGCGAAAATTGCTATCGAGCTTTGTAGAAGAGGTGCCGGTGCATTAACCGGCGCCCCTTTCGATATCACTTAATATTATTTATTTCACGGGTTTTCGCTCAACAATTGTCCCGTTATACGAAATAGCATCGCGGTTATTACTTATTACCTGCAACGATGCATAGCCGGTGGCCCCAATATTCAATCTCACATAACGCACGTCCTTCGAGCCGCGGTCATTACGCTCGTTAGGCGTAATAATGATATTGTAGCTGCCTTTTTTATCTACTGTAGATTTGTAACTGAAGCTGGTAGAGGTAAATTTAACGCCGCCATCAGTCGGGTCGATAGGCGCAAGTGTTACCCGGCCATAATAAGGCAGGTAGGCCACTACCGTATCTTTTGAGACAGTCAAATCATATCCATAAGTTAATGATTTGGAGTTACCCGTCTGCGGAATCACGTAATCAGCCTCAAAAACATAATTTTGCGACTCCAGCAGGGTTTTAATTTTTTCAGCTTTTGCCGCCTCACGTTCCTTCCTGCTTTGAGCCGTGACTGCCTGTGTGCAAAATAGTACCACTACAGATACCATCAGCAATTTTGTTAAGTTTTTCATTTTTAATCTTTAAATACAATCAAGTAATTATATATAAGATGCACCTGTGTGCTTAATTCCATAAACCAAATAAGGCGGGCCTGTAAATTAAACTAATATACGGCGGAAAGGTTTAATAAATGCAAAAAGCTGCCCATTAAAAGCAGCTTTCGCACATCAGTACTATTGGTTACGACTAAATCAGGTTAACACTGCGGTTAACAAACTCAGTTAATTCTGGGCCGGTTAACAATCCTTGCGATAACAGCGCTAAATCAAAAGCCTGTTTTGATAACGCTGCCTGTGTTTCTTCGTTTTCTTCACTAAGTATGCGGCTGATTAATTTATGGTTGCCGTTTACAATCACTTTGTAATTATCTGGCATGTTACCATAAAAGCCCATTCCGCCACCCATGGCTGCCATTTCTTTCATGCGGCGCATAAATTCATCCATGGTAACTGTAACCGGCAATTCTTCAGGATTCAGGCTTTCCAGCTCTACCTTATATGCGGGTTTGTTGATGGCCTTGTCAAAAATGCCTTTAACTTTGGTAACCTGCTCTTCTGTAAGCACGGTTTCGGGCGCATCATCTTTCTTTATTAACTTATCGGCAACATCGGCATCTACACGTTTAAACGAGGTCTTTTCCAGCTTATGCTCTATATGGCCGATAAAGTGATTGTCGATAGGGGAGTTCATCAGTAACACATCATAGCCTTTTTTACCTGCCGACTGGATAAATGAATCCTGTTTAGCGGGGTCGTTGGTGTAGATGTAAACCAGTTGACCATCTTTATCGGTTTGCTCAGGGGCTATCTTATCCTTGTACTCGTTAAGGGTGTAGTTTTCACTTTTGGTATTGGTCAGCAATACGAAATCTTTTGCTTTCTCGTAGAACTTCTCCTCGCTAACGATGCCATATTTTACAAACAGGCCGATGTCGGTCCACTTTTCTTCGTACGATTTGCGGTCAGCTTTAAAAAGGTCTGCCAATTTATCAGCTACTTTTTTGGTGATATAGGTGTTTATCTTCTTAACGTTGCTGTCGGCCTGCAGAAAGCTGCGCGATACGTTAAGCGGGATATCCGGTGAATCGATAACGCCATGCAGCAGCATTAAAAATTCAGGTACGATATCCTTAACCTCGTCGGTTATAAATACCTGCCGGCTATACAATTTGATCTTGTTTTTCTGTACCTCAAAATCATTTTTCAGCTTAGGGAAGTACAATACACCTGTAAGGTTGAACGGATAGTCAACATTGAGGTGTATCCAGAATAACGGGTCTTCAGAGAACGGATATAGTTGCTTATAGAAGTCCAGGTAATCCTGGTCCTTTAAGTCGTTTGGCGATTTTGTCCAGATAGGATTGGTATCGTTGATGATGTTATCAACTTCAACGCTAACATATTTTGGCTCGCCTTTTTCATCAACACCGTCCTCTTCAGTTTCAGTTTTGGTACCGAATTTAATAGGTACAGGAAGAAATTTGCAGTATTTATCAAGTATCTGCTGTAATTTATATTTGTCCAGGAAGTCTTCCGAGTCTTTGTTAATATGCAGGGTGATTTCGGTACCGCGTTCCTGCAGGCTGCCTTCGCTTAGCTCAAATTCGGTGCTGCCATCGCAAGTCCAATGTGCAGGCTCAGCGCCTTCCTGGTAGGATAATGATTCTATTTCAACCCTGTCGGCAACCATGAAGGCTGAATAAAACCCCAAACCGAAACGGCCGATGATTTCATTCGCATCATTGGCTTCCTTGTATTTTTCCATGAACTCTGTAGCGCCGGAGAACGCTATCTGATTGATGTATTTCTTTATTTCTTCGGCGGTCATACCCAGGCCACGGTCGGAGATGGTGATGGTTTTGGCTTCTTTATCAAAAGCAACTTCAACGCGCAAATCGCCAAGCTCGCCATTATACTGGCCGAGTGATGACAGGCGTTTTATTTTTTGTGTAGCATCAACGGCATTTGATACCAATTCCCTTAAAAAGATCTCGTGATCTGAGTAAAGGAATTTTTTAATGATAGGGAAGATGTTTTCGGTATGGATCGAAATTGTGCCTTTTTCTTGCATAATTTTAATTTATATAAAGTTTATTGTTTTTAGTGATACCATACCACATCAATGCCTGTTCCAAATTGCCTTTGGTTGACAAATTGGCAGGGAAGATAATTTGAAGATGTATCGATTTGAAAATTTGAAGATATTTAAATTAGCGGAAGCGTCAAAGATTAATTAAAAGCTTATTCAATACAAACTTTAACTTTTCTTCTGTTTCCTTGTCAGTAATCTTTCCTGATGTATCCATTTTTGACCGAATAAATGATATCAGTAATGTCGTATCGTCAGAGATCGTTGCATCAATGGCGCCGAGCACTTTAAGTAAAGCGGCATGCGCATTTTCCCCTCCTGTTGAAGCAGTTATTAAAGCCGTGGGTTTGCCGCTGAATGAACCGCTCGATACTGTCCAGTCCAATGCATTTTTAAGCTGGCCGGGAATGCCGAAAGCATATTCAGGTGTGCAGATGATTATGCCATCAGCATCAGCTATAATTTTTCGGAATTTCGTTACTGATTCCGGAGGCGTATCATTGTCATTTCCCGGGTCGAATGGCGGGATTGTTGCCAGTTCATCATACACAGTGAAGTTTATCTCTTCCGGAGATAGTTTGCGTAAAAAACTTAAAATATTGTGGTTTGATGAGCCGGAACGAAGACTGCCCGAGATGGCAAAGATGTGTTTTTTTATAGCGGTTTGCATTGTCGGTTTTTGTAATGCAATAGTACTTTTTTGCATTGAAAATCCAGCAAAATCCAGAACGTATAATATGGGTTTTACATTTAAAATATGCTCAAAATCAGAAATCCAACGGTAAGATTCTTGCTGATTTCAATCGTTATTTTTATTTATATAAAGCCCCGGGTAAAGTTTTAATCCCCGGGGCTCTACACTGCGAATTATGGATAAAAACAAACTTTGACTTGCGGGCAGTTATGATCTGCGCAAGTGTTTAGCGCGCAAAATCCATCGGGAGCGAGCGTACACTCGGCGTTAATCTTGCACATAGGCGTACACGGATTGGAACAGAGCCTGCCGCCGGCTACTTCTCGCATTTCAGCACGGCTTAGTTTTTTTGAAATTTTCATATTCGATAATTATTAAATAAAAAATAGTTTCTAATTCCTTGCCGATTTGGCTGGCATTACCCGTGTACAATTGACTATTGCCGGTTGCACACATTGAATAATCGATCTTTTATTTTTTACCTCCTTGCTTTATCGTTTAAGTCAGCTTTTACGGTAGCACCCATACCCAAATCGATAATGTCAAGTCTGTAATCGTAAAAATAATTAACGGAATATTGCATGTGAATAAGAGTTAGGTGCTTTCGCGGAAGCCGACGAAATAATTTAAAAGCAAGTTCAGGATAATTATTAATTAAAACAACTAATTTTTTAAGAGATTATTTATAAAAATTTATGGCAGCAACGAAAGTGTCCCTGCCAAAGGCACACGAAACGAGATGCTGAAAGCTTTGGCAGGTTAAGATCTTATCCCCCCGGCGGGCTAAACTGCAGTATAAACGTAGCCCCGTTACCCGGCGACGACTGTACCTGTATATTACCCTTGTGCAACAGCATAATCTGTTTACAAAGGCTGAGGCCGATACCGCTGCCGGTTTTGCGCGTACTGAAGAAAGGTATAAATATCTTATCCAGCAGTTCCGGTGGCATGCCCATTCCGTTATCGGCAACTTTTACCAGCGTACGGTTGTTGGTAACCTCGGCCGAAAGCGTAAGGCGTGGTTCTTCACGGTCTTTCACGGCCTCGATGGCATTAACCACCAGATTGATCAGTACCTGCTCAATAAGGTTAAGGTCGGCTTCGATGGCGAGGGTAGGGTCGCGCAGGATGATTTCCAGCTCGATATTCTTTTTCTCCATCGTTGGCCGCATCAACTGGCTTAATGATTCGAAGAGGTTGCGTACTAATATCTTTGTCAGGTCAAGCTTGGTAATCTTGTTCAGGTTACGGTAGCTTTCAGTGAACTTCAACAGGCCTTCGCTGCGGCGTTTAATGGTGTCTATGCCAAGTTCCAGGTCTTCCATTTCGGGGCCAACTTTGCTGTTTTTTATTTCCGGGCTTTGCAGGCGGTTTTTGAGTGTATCAGCCAATGATGATATCGGCGCAACCGAGTTCATAATCTCGTGCGTCATTACGTTCAATAGCTTTTGCCATGCTTTCGATTCGGTTTCGTCCAGCGCTTCGCTTACATTCTGAAAAGCAATCAGCTTATAGATTTTGTCTTCACTGCGCATAACGCTGGCTGTGACTAGAATTTTAACCAGCTGCTGGTTGCGGGTGATAGTTAATATCTTGGTATCACCGGGCTTAAGTTTAATAACTTCCAGGTACAGCGCTTCGTCCCGTTTATCTAATGAGTGTATGGTTTTTAGATAGGGGACGCCTATTAGCCTTTTAAAGGCTTCATTTATCCAGCCTATGTCACCACTTTCCTGTTCGTAAGATATAATGCCGGTATCAACCAGCTCCAGTATTTTTTGCAGGTAATGGTATTGTGTTTCGCGCTCGCGGCTGATGAGCTTGAAGGTTGTATTGATTTCGTTAAAGCCTTTACGCAGCGGTTTCAATTCATTAGGGGCTTTGCGTACATCAAAATGGCGCGAAAAATCGCGGTAATGGATCGACTCGACAAACTGGCTTACTTCATCCTGCGCCTTTTTCTGAAAACGAATAAGGTCGAGCACCTGGTAAATAACCAGCGGTACGGTAATTACCAGGAACATCCTTGTACCCTGGACTGTCTCCATTAAAATATAGGAGGACGCGGAAAGCGTAACAAACATCAATATCACGCGCAGCACCAGCCGCCATTCGTAACGCTTAAATATCATATTTGCTTAGTCTGCGGTACAAGGCTGTACGTGTTAAACCCAATTCTTTTGCGGCGCGGGTAATATTGCCGTTATGCTTATCTATCACACGCAATATGGCGTTTTTCTCCAGCGTGCTTAAAGGAACATTATCGTCGTCTTCTACAATTTCTCCGGGTGTTTCCAGTATCGAAAATAATAGGTCATCAGCCCGTAATAGCGGGTCGTCGGCCATAATCACGGCACGCTCGATGGTGTATTGTAATTCGCGGACGTTACCCGGGTAATTGTACGATTTTAGTTTTTGTACAGCCGCGGCGTCAAATTCGATGGCCGGCTTCAGGTATTTGCCCGCATAAAGTTTAGCAAAATGGCGGGCAAGTATTACTATGTCCTCATTACGTTTCCGCAGCGGCGGCATGTTAATTTCAACCGTATTGATACGATAAATCAAGTCCTTACGGAAACGGCCTTCGTTGGCCAGTTCAGAAAGCGGTACGTTAGTGGCGCAAATCAGCCTGATATCAACATCCACTGCCTTGTTGGTGCCCAGGCGGGTAACCTGCCTGTTTTGCAGTACGGTTAACAACTTAGCTTGTTGCTGTAATGATATATTGCCAATTTCGTCCAAAAATAGGGTGCCGCCTTGTGCGTCCTCAAATCTGCCCGACCTATCTTCACGTGCATCGGTATAAGCGCCTTTTTTATGACCGAAAAGCTCGCTCTCAAATAAGGTATCTGTAAGTGCGCCCACATCTACCTTAATGAACGGCTTGTCTGCCCGCAAAGAACGTTCGTGAATAGCTTTCGCCATTAAATCCTTACCGGTGCCGTTTTCGCCCAAAAGCAAAATGTTAGCATCAGTAGGGGCGATTTTATTTACTTTATGAAAGATATCCTCCATCACCTCTGATTCGCCAAGAATAGAAGTATCGCTGCCCGATCCTTTGGATGAGGATTTGGCAGGTTTCACGCCTTCCTTTTTATCCAGCAGGTCCTTTATAGTATCTATCAGCTTTTCGTTGTGCCATGGCTTTACGATGAAATCGTTTGCACCTTCTTTTAATGAACGAACGGCAAGGTCAATATCGCCGTATGCAGTAATCATGATTACACATACCGCAGGCTTCCATTCCTTTATTTTACGCAGCCAGTATATGCCCTCGTTACCGGTGTTGATGGCGCTGTTAAAATTCATGTCCAGCAAAACCAAATCAACCTGGTTGCGCTGCAGCAACCAGTTCAGGTTCTCCGGATTTTTCTCTGTAATAATTTCCTGTGCCTCGGTTTTAAGCAAAAGCTTAACGGCGGTAAGCACATCGGGGTCGTCATCAACAATTAAAACGGTAGCTTTTTTTAGTATCATTTATTTTATTTCATGGTTGATAGTTCATGGTTCATGGCCGGAAGCTATCTTTTTATGTAAGTATCAATTATAGCACAATTATTAGCTATCCGGCAAATCTTTATAATTTTATTATTTAAATTAACCGGAAAGAATTTAATAATTTACCCGGAAGACAATAAATGCAACATGTCGTCCGTTGCCTCAAACTATCAATTTTTATGCTAAATAGCCAAAAAACCCCCATATTTATAACAAATAGTTCACTATGAACTATTAACCATGAACTATGAACTTTTTTCGCACCTGATTATATTAAAACCCGGATAAACCGTTGTATCATAACCGTACACTTGCTGTAACAGAAGCGTACGCTTTAAACTTGTATTTTAGCTTTAATTTGCTGATAAACAGATAATTAATTTGTGGCATATTCTTTTGTAACTACTAATCAAAATCAAAATATAAATAATTTAAACTGTGGACAGAGTAATTGAAAAAAAGACCTGGAATACCAAACGGATACTAACCATTGCCGGTATAACAGGCATTGTATTGCTAATTGCCGGGAGTATTTATTTTACATCGGGCAAAAGCAAGCTTGATGTTGATACAGAACGTATAACTATAAGCGAAATTAAGAAAGGACCATTTGAGGAATTTATACCTGTTAATGGTGTAGTAATGCCGCTAAATACGTTTTATCTTGACGCGACCGATGGCGGTACCGTTGAGGAAAGATACGTTGAGGATGGCGCCAAGCTAAAAAAAGGTGACCCCATTCTTAAGCTTGCGAATACTGACCTTGAGTTACAACTGGCCGGGCAGGAATCAATTGTTTTTGGTAACCAGACGCAGATGCAGATATCGCATACCCAAATGCAAACTGCTACAATCTCGAAGCTTAACAGCATGGCTGACGTAGATGTGGCATATAAGGAAGCGAAGAGAATTTATGATGTAGATAAAGACCTGTATGCAAAAAAGGCAATCGGCTCGCAGGAATATCAGACAGCCCTTAACCAATATAACTATCAATTAAGCCGAAGGAAACTTGCGCAGCAGATATTGCAGCAGGATACCACGATGGTTAAACAGCAGGATGCGCAAAACAAAGAGCAATATGCTCAGATGAAGGCTACGCTGGAACTACTTCGGAAAAAGGTTGACATGCTTACCTTAAGGGCGCCACAGGATGGCCAGCTAACCAACTTTGATGCGGAAATTGGGCAAAACAAAAACAAAGGCGAGCATTTGGGGCAGCTTGACATCTTATCTGGCTTTAAAGTAAGATGCGGTGTTGAAGAGCATTACTTATCACGTGTATTCACCGGCTTGAAGGGATGGTTCGAATTTGCGGGCAAAACTTATCACCTGGTGGTAAAAAAGGTGTTCCCAAGTATATTGAACGCGCAGTTCTCGGTTGATATGGCCTTTGTAGGCGAAGTACCAACCGGTATCAGGAAAGGTCAGACACTGCAGGTGCACTTGTCATTAAGCGACGAAACCACTGCATTACTATTACCAAGAGGCGGTTTTTTCCAGCAGACCGGTGGTAACTGGATATTTAAAGTGAGTGAAGATGGTAAGAAGGCCTACAAGGTTGACATACAGGTAAACCGCCAGAGCCCTGACTATTTCGAACTTACTTCGGGCTTGAAAGAAGGCGACAAGGTCATAACCTCGAGCTACGAAACGTACGGCGACATACAGGAACTGGTACTCAAGAAGTGACGGATTAAATGATTAAAGACCAGAGGTTAGAGATTAGGCAAAAAGTTTGCAACTATTTATCTGCCGCCGGCGTCTTATAACGAAACAACACAAATAAAGGCAACTAATTAATTTACAATAAAAACAAATTTAACTTATATGAGCAAGAACGAAGAAGGTAGCGTAATGATAAAAATCACCGACATGGAGAAGTTTTATCGCACCGAAGAAGTAGAAACAATCGCACTTAATAAGCTGTCGATTCACGTAAAAACCGGTGAATTTGTAGCTATCATGGGCCCATCAGGCTGCGGCAAATCAACTTTGCTGAACATCCTGGGCATGCTTGACGATCCGGATGAAGGCAGCTATGTATTCAACGGTATTGAAGTAGCTCATTTTACCGAGCGTAAAAGAGCAGACTTACGGAAGCACAACATTGGCTTCGTATTCCAGAGCTTTAACCTTATTGACGAACTGACTGTATTTGAAAACGTTGAGCTTCCATTAATCTACACCGGCGTTCCGTCTGCGGAGCGTGTAAAAAGGGTAGAAGAAGTGCTTGACAAAATGCAGATTATGCACCGTCGGAATCACTATCCACAGCAGTTATCGGGTGGTCAGCAACAGCGTGTGGCTATAGCCCGTGCGGTTGTTAACAAACCAAAATTGATACTTGCGGATGAGCCCACCGGTAACCTCGATTCAACTAACGGTAATGACGTTATGGAATTGCTTACCGACCTTAACGAACAGGGTACAACCATCATCATGGTAACACACTCTGAGCACGATGCCCGATACAGCCACCGCATTATCCGTTTATTGGACGGACAAGCCGTAGTTGAAAACATTATGATATAATAAGCTAGCTTCCGGCCAATGGTTTATACCCAGCTTTAAAAGGCTAATTCTATGTTACTCAATCTGCAATGAACCGGTAAAATTGAGCGGGAAGCTACCCAAAGAAAGTTTATATAAGTTAATAAAGTGCCTCTGCTAGCCCCTCCGAAAAGGAGGGGTAGCTTGAGTGTTGTCTTTACTTTTGTTCTGATTTTGTAGTTAAGGCATTGCTGTACAGGCAGATATCATATAAATAAACTAAAATGATACTAAACTATTTTAAAACAGCATACCGCAGCCTTTTAAAAAACAAAGGCTTTACCGCCCTGAACATTTTAGGCTTGTCACTTGGGTTGATAAGCTGTCTCCTGATTATTTTTTACGTGGTCGACGAGTTGAGCTACGACGGGTACAACACCAAAGCTAACCGTATATATCGCGTAAATGAAGACCTTAAGCTCGGCGAAAACAATGTGTTTTACGCCGTAGCCATGCCGCCCCTGGCAAAAACACTAAAAGCCGAATTTTCCTATGTTGAAAATACTGTCCGGATTAAAAACGCCGGTTCGCTGCATGTAAAGCTTAACAATAGCAGCGTATTAGAAAACGGCTTTGCTTTTGCGGACCCGTCGCTTTTTGATGTTTTTACATTGCCGATGATAAACGGCAACCCTAAAACCGCGCTGGCCGAGCCCAATAGTGTGGTGATTACAGAAAGTACGGCCATAAAATACTTTAAAAACACTGCCGTTCTCGGCAAATTTATCCCGGTTGACGGCAATACCCTGCTTAAGGTGACCGGTGTAATAAAAGATATCCCCAAACAATCACATTTCAAATTCGATTTCTTTATTTCGATGTCGTCGTTTAAAGACAGCGAATCAAACGAATGGCTGCGGAGCGATTACAATACCTACGTGCTATTTAAGAATCCGGGAGACCATAAGAAACTCGAAGCAGCGCTTCCCGCTTTCCTCAATAAATTCAGCGGCGATGACATGCGCAACCAGTTGCACCAAACCATGTCCGAGTTTGAAAAGGGCGGGAGCTTTTTCCGGTTAAACTTAACTGCCTTAACCGATATTCATCTTAAATCTAACCGTACCGGTGAACTTGGCCCTAACAGCACAGTCCAGTATGTTTATATATTCTCAGCTATCGCGCTGTTTATTTTGCTGATAGCTTGTGTTAATTTTATGAACCTGTCTACCGCCCGTTCCGCAAACCGGGCACGAGAAGTGGGAGTTCGTAAGGTTTTGGGCTCAGCTAAGAAACATCTGATCGCACAATTTTTAATAGAATCCATACTGCTCACGTTCATAGCAACCGTAATTGCCATTACGGTTGCAAGCATGTTGCTGCCGGCTTTTAATCAATTATCGGGGAAAAATTTAACCATTACTACGCAAACACTCACCTGGCTTGTACCTGCATTACTTAGTATTGTTGTGGTTGTTGGGCTTCTGGCTGGTTCGTATCCTGCGTTTTACCTGTCAGCATTTCAGCCCATCCAGGTTTTAAAAGGCAAACTGGCGGCAGGCTTTAAAGGCAGTAAGCTACGCAGCTTTTTGGTAGTATTTCAGTTTTCTATATCTATATTCCTGATAATTGGTACGTTGGTTATTTACAACCAGCTTCATTATATACAAAACCGCGACCTCGGCTACAACCGTAACCAGGTGCTTATCGTCAACAACGCATTCGAACTAGGCGACCAGGCAAGCATATTTAAAAACGAGGTAAAACAACTGTCAGGCGTGGCTGATGCAACCATGACCGGATTTTTGCCAACATCCGGCTGGAAAAATACGGCTGTGTTTTTTAAGGATGCAGTGTTCGACCAAAAGAAGGCGCTCTTTCCGCAGGTTTGGGAAATCGACGAAGACTATGTTAAAACACTCGGCATGAAAATGGTTGCCGGCCGCAGCTTTTCCAGCGAAATGAGAACCGACTCATCGGGTATTATCATCAATGAAGCAGCCGCTAAATTTTTAGGGCTTAAAAATCCACTTAACCAACCGCTATACCGTTCAAATGGCGGTAATCAAACTGTAGCCAACTCCAAACAATATCATATTGTAGGCGTGGTTAAAGATTTTAATTTCAGTTCATTACGTAATGTGATTAGCCCGATGGTATTGGTACTCGGCAAGAATAATAATTCATTAAGCGTAAAGGTAAGTATGGCTAATCTGCCATCGTTGATGAGGCAGATAACCGATAAATGGAAAAGCCTTTCGCCTGGCGTGCAGATGAATTTTTCATTCATGGACCAGGATTTTGAAGCCAACTATCGCACGGAGCAGCGAGTGGGAACCATATTTATTGTATTTACATCGCTGGCCATCATTATTGCCTGCTTAGGCCTATTCGGATTGGCTGCTTATGCAGCCGAGCAGCGTACTAAGGAAATAGGCGTCCGGAAAATATTAGGCGCCAGCATTGGCGCTATAACCGGTATGCTGTCGTTCGATTTTATCAAGCTGGTATTGCTATCGATTTTAGTTGCGCTTCCTGCCGGATGGTATGTAATGAATAAATGGCTGCAAAGTTTTGTTTACCGCGATAGTATCCATTGGTGGATGCTGGCACTGGCCGGTTTTGCGGCTGTGTTTATTGCACTGATAACAGTAAGCTATCAATCCATAAAAGCGGCGTTATCGAATCCGGTGAACAGTTTGCGCGCGGAGTAGGGCGGAATGAATTAGTGACAGTAGCACTTTATAGTAGCGGTTCGGAAAATTGATAGCTGTTACTGCCACTTACCACCGCTACTATTTTGTTTTCGGCTATGAACTATCAACTATGAACTAAAATGATAAAGAGCTACTTCAAAACCGCGTGGCGGAACTTGTGGAAAAACAAGGTTTTTTCAACTATAAATGTGCTTGGCCTTGCTTTGGGCATGGCTGCATGCTTGTTGATTTTGCAGTATGTAAATTTTGAATTAAGCTACGACCATTTTAATGCTAATGCTCCTGATTTGTACCGCGTGGTGAACGACAGGTATCAGAACAATAAACTGATACAGCACGGCACCATAACCTATTCTGCAGTAAGCAAAGCCATGAAGGATGATTACCCTGAAGTGCAGAACTACACGCGCATATTACCCGACGGCGGTGAGATTATGATTTATGGCGATAAAAAAATCCCAAAAACTGGCGGCTATTATGTAGACAACAGCTTTCTGAACATGTTTTCGTACGTTTTAACAGCCGGCGACAAAAACGCAGCGTTAAAAGAACCGCATAATATAGTTTTAACCGAGCAGTCTGCACGCAAGATATTCGATATTACTGGTAATAATTTCGAGCCTGTTGTGGGTAAGTTAATGAGACTTTCGCAGGACACTGTGCCATATAAGGTTACTGCCATCGTAAAAAATGTACCGGAAAACTCATTACTGAAGTTTGATATGCTTATTTCTTATCAAACCGTTATTGCACAAGGCTACAAACAAGCTGATTACGACTTTACCGATTCCGATTTTTGGCATTATATTCAGCTAAGGCCGGGTACAGATGTTAACGCATTTAATGCCAAAATGGAAGCATTTAGCCAAAGGCATTTCCAGGGTAACAAAGTATCGGGCAGTGTGGAGAAATTTTACCTGCAGCCGCTGTTAAAGGCGCACCTGTATTCGGATACGGAATATGAAATTGCCCAAACCGGCAAGGGTAACGTGGTTTGGGGCCTGCTGGCCAGCGCGTTATTCATCATCTGTATTGCATGGATAAACTACATCAATCTTGCCACAGCACGCTCGGTTGAACGCGCAAAGGAAGTTGGTCTCGATATTGCAAAGAAAGCATTGGCGGCCAAGGTTACGCAGGTTGTCTTTGATAGAGGTGGTTACCTATACACAGGCAAGATCAAGGTAGTGGCGGATGCGGCTCGTGAAGGTGGACTCAAATTCTAATACACAAATTATTTTCAAAATTATGAACGAAAAAGATATAAAACCTAATACACCAGCTCCTGCCGCTCCTGCTACAGCGAATGTTGTAACTCCAGGACGCAGAATGCGTGACTCAGCCGCTCAGGGTGCC
>JAZJZL010000009.1:0-23766 GCA_040389845.1 Bacteroidota bacterium | reverse complement strand
ACGTAAAGTAACCGGCGCTACAAAAGGCCAGCTTGTCCGTCAATTTTTAACAGAATCGCTGCTGATTAACCTAATAGCGCTGGCTGTCGCTTTAGTGCTGGTTTATGCAGCCCAGGCGCAGTTTAACCAATTGGTGCAACACCAGCTTTCGCTGGCTTACCTGTTTCAGAAAGGTCTGGGTGGGTACATAGTGAGCATCGGTTTAATAGCGCTTTTAGTAACCGGGATATTTGTATCGGGCTTTTACCCGGCGTTTGTACTTTCGGCGTTTAAGCCGATAATGGTACTGAAGGGCCGGTTCAGCAACTCAAAAAAAGGGGCATTGCTGCGTAAGGGTTTAGTCGTTTTTCAATTCGCTATAACCGTAGTGCTTATCATCGGCTCGTTCGGGGTTTACCGGCAGATAAAGTTTATGAGCAGCCAGCAGCTTGGCGTAAATATCGACCAGGTGCTGATAGTGAACGGGCCGGTAATTGTGAAGCGGGATACAACATTTGTTACGCGCACAAACGCCCTGGTTGACGAACTGGGCCAGATACCCGGCGTAAAAAATGCTGCCACATCGTTCTGGGTACCGGGCGATGAAATGGGCCGTAACTTTAATGTGAGGGCTGCTAACGGCGACCCCAATACCAAATTTACCATTCGTTTTGATGGGATAAGTAAAGACTATCTCAAAACCTATGGAATGACGCTATTGGCAGGCCGGAACTTTACGGTTACTGACTACAGCCCAGAGTTTAATAAGATTCATAACGCCATTCTTAACCAAAATGCGATAAAGATGCTGGGCTTTGCCTCCCCGGAGGCGGCTGTCGGGCAATCGATAATCAACGGCGGGAAGAAATGGGATATTGTTGGCGTAGTGGCAGATTATCACCAGAAATCGCTGAAGTACGCTATCGAGCCTACCATGCTGGAGCCGGTTTTAAACATCCAAAACCAGATATCGGTTAAGATCGGAACCCAAAATGTAGCGGCAACGGTAGCAGCTATCAAAGCTAAATATACCAGCTTCTTCACCGGTAATGTTTGCGATTACACTTTCCTCGACGAGCAATTTAACCAGCAATATAAGAACGACCAGCTACTGGGCAAAGCGGTTAGCATTTTTGGCGGTTTTGCCATTTTTATAGCCTGCTTAGGTTTGCTTGGGTTATCGCTTTTCGCCACCCTGCAACGCACCAAAGAGATAGGCGTACGCAAGGTTTTGGGCGCCTCGGTATCCAGTATAGTACTGCTATTGTCCAGGGATTTTATCAGGCTGGTCATTGTCGCCATTTTGATAGCAGTACCGTTTGCCTGGTACTTCCTGCACGGATGGCTGCAGGATTTTGCCTACAGGATTACCCTTAGCTGGTGGATATTCGGCTTGTCGGGTTTAGCGGCAATAGTAGTAGCGCTGGGGACTATCAGCTTCCAGGCTATAAAGGCGGCTGGCGCGAACCCGGTAAAGAGCCTTCGCTCAGAATGAGCTACGGCTCTCGAAGAGAGACTTGGAAACGGGCAGGCAGTAGCAGTCTAAAAGGCGCGGCGGCTATGAACTATGAACCATCAACTATTAACCAAACATGATACGGAATTACATCAAAATCGCATTCAGGAACCTTTGGAGGCACAAAAGTTTCTCGCTGATAAACATTATCGGCCTTGCTGTAGGGCTATCGGCATTTATGCTGATAGCCATATATGTAAGTTTTGAATTAAGCTACGATAAGTTTCATGACAAGGCCGACCAGGTTTACCGCCTGAACGCTGATATCAGGTCGGCTAATGATGTGATGAAACTATCGTCGTCGTCGGCTCCGATGGGGCCCGCGCTTAAAGCTGATTTTCCGGAGGTGCTGGATTATACCAGGATTTTCGCCACAGGCGGCCTGGTAAGCGTGGGCAACCAGATGTACCAGGAAAACAGGATGTATTTCGCCGACCCCTCGTTTTTTGATGTATTCAGTTTTCCATTGCTAAAAGGTGATGCCAAAACAGCCTTAAAAGAGCCAAACACAGTAGTATTGACCGAAACTATTGCCAGGAAGTATTTCGGCACTGCCGACCCGATGGGCAAAACGCTGATAACTTTCGGAAAAACCCCTGTTAAGGTTACCGGCGTTGCAAAAGATGCACCGGCCAATACCCAATTCAAATTTGATATACTTTATTCGGTAATCAGCATTGAAAAGCTTAATGCCAATATTTTACAGAATTGGGGCGATTTTGATAATTTCACATTCCTGCTGCTGAGAAAAGGCACCGCCCCTGCAAAATTACAAGCCAGGTTCCCGTCGTTCCTGGAAAAACATATCAGTGAGGCCAACCGCAAAAGCGGCCAGAATTATGCCTTGTTCTTAATGCCTATAAAGGATGCCTATATGGACCCGCGCGGCGGCCTGGAGCAGGGAAGTATGAGCAATGTGTATATATTTTCAATCGTAGCTTTGTTCATCCTGCTGATAGCGGCAATTAATTTTATTAACCTCACTACCGCCAGGGCAACCGAAAGGGCCAAAGAGGTAGGGGTGCGTAAGGTTATCGGCGCCGCCCGCAGTCAGCTAACCGTACAGTTTTTGGGCGAGTCGATAATAATTTGTTTGGTGTCATTTATCGCAGCTGCGGTATTGGTTAATACGGTATTACCGATGTTTAATCAGCTGGCAGGGAAAACACTCGGCCACAGCATATTCGAAGGCGGGAACCTGGCTATCCTGTTCGCTATTTCGTTGCTGATAGGCCTTGCCGCCGGGGCTTACCCGGCATTGGCGCTCTCTGCATTCAAACCGGTGGTAGTTTTAAAGGGAAAGTTCAGTACTTCTTCAAAAGGCACGCTGCTCCGGAAAGGCCTGGTTGTCTTCCAGTTTGCCATCTCCATTGTTTTGATAGTGGGCACAATAGTGGTTTATAACCAATTAACGTATATGCGTAGCCAATCGCTCGGTTTCGATAAAAACCAGATGGTAAATATCGATTTCGGCGGGGATGACAATGTATTGAAGAGCTACATCAGCATAAAAAACGAATTCAAATCTATTCCGAACGTACAATCCATTACGCTTGCATCTTCAATTCCGGGCGCAGGTAGCGCTAATGCGCACTCGGAAATGGAGAACCGGCAGGGCGCCATGCAGCCATTAAATATCAACATGTATAATGTGGACTACGACTACATTAAAGTTTTTGGTATGAAGATAGTTGCCGGCCGGGCATTCTCTACCGATTTTCCAACTGACTCGACAAAATCAATAGTTATAAATGAGGCCACGGTTAAGTTATTGGGCTATAAATCGCCCAATGATGCCATTGGCAAAAAGTTTTCACAATGGGGCCGTGAGGGGCAGATAGTAGGAGTGGTGAAAGATTTTCATTACCGTTCGTTGCAGACCGATGTTGAACCGCTGAATATGCGGGTAAACCCGTCAAACGGTGGCTCGTTCACTTTGAAAATATCAGGCAATAATGTACCGGCAACCCTTAAAGCAATTGAAGATAAATGGAAGGTATTGATTCCGCAGCGGCCCTTCAGCTATTACTTCGTCGATCAGAATTTCAATAAGCAATACGCCTCCGAGGAACGCTTCGGACAGCTATTTATGTATTTCGCGGTATTGGCCATCTTTATTTCATGCCTTGGTTTGCTTGGCCTGGCATCATATAGCACCTTGCAGCGTACCCGCGAAATTGGCATCCGGAAAGTACTTGGGGCCAGCATACCCGGTATAGTAAACATGCTTTCGCGCGAATTTTTATTGCTGGTGTTTATAGCAGCACTGATAGCATTCCCGGTATCGTGGTACGGTATGAATAGCTGGCTTAAAGGGTTCGCTTACCGGCAAAATATAAGCTGGTTGGTATTTGCCGCCGCCGGAATGCTGGCATTTATGATAGCGATATTAACAGTAAGCTTCCAGGCAATAAAGGCCTCGCTGGCAAACCCGGTAAAGAGTTTGCGCTCAGAATGAGCTGTGGCTCTCGGAGAGAGCCCGGAAACGAGCAGGCAGCTATCAGCAGCAATAGGGAGTCAAAAAAAGTGAAGCGTCTACGAATCATCAACTATTAACTAAATAAAATGATACGAAATTACATTAAAACCGCTTATCGTTCTCTTTTGAAGAACAAGGGATTTACCGCCCTGAATGTGCTTGGCCTTTCGGTAGGCCTGGCTACCTGTTTACTAATTGTGTTATATGTGGTTGACGAGCTAAGCTACGACAAATACAATGTTAACGCAGATCATATTTACCGGCTTACTATCCATGCCAAATTAAACGGGAATGCGGGCGTTTATGCAACTTCAGAAGGTCCTTTGCTGCCGTTTATAGAAGGGAAATTCCCGGAGATTGATAAATCCGTCAGGGTAGTTGATGCAGGTGGTATATTTTCTTCGCCGTCAAAGTTCTATTTTAAGAAAGGGAACCAGGCTATACTGGAACGTAATGTAGTTTACACCGAAACGCCTTTCTTTAGCATGTTTACCCTTCCGATGATACAGGGCAATGCCGCTACGGCATTGAATGAACCGTTCTCGGCAGTAATCACCGAATCGGCAGCAAAAAAATATTTTAATAAAGTTGATGTAGTTGGCGAGACGTTGGTGATGAATGATACCAGTAACTACAAAATAACCGGCGTAATCAAAGACGTGCCCCGGCAGTCGCACTTTAACTACGACTTTTTCCTGTCGTTCAATACACTTTCTGAAAGTAAGGCAAAGGGCTGGGGATACATGGGTGTACATAATTACGTCATGATTAAGCCTAATGCTAATATCGCCAGGCTTGAAAAACAGATAAGCGCGGTTGAACTTGAACATTCCTTTAACCCTTCAGCATTTAAAACGGGCGACAATTACCTGTTTACACGGTTGAAACCTTTGCGGGATATCCACCTGCGCGACGAAGAGACGCTATACAGCCTTTCAAAGAATGGCAATATCCAGTACGTTTATATTTTCTCGGTTATCGCAATAGTAATATTGCTAATCGCGTGCATCAATTTTATGAATCTTTCCACCGCGAGGTCATCCAACCGCGCTAAGGAAGTCGGTGTTCGCAAGGTGCTGGGTTCAGCCCGTGGCAACTTGATTTGGCAGTTCCTGACGGAATCCACACTGGTAACACTGGCATCAACCATTATTGCCGTTGTGCTTGCCTGGATACTGCTGCCGTTTTTTAACCAGGTAGCCGATAAACACATCATTGTTGGGATGGAATCGCTTACCTGGCTTGTGCCGTCGGTGATAGTTGCGGCGCTGGTTATCGGTTTCCTTGCAGGCTCATATCCTGCATTGTTCCTTTCCGGTTTCAAACCTATCGATGTGTTGAAAAGCAAGCTTGCTATCGGTTTCAAAGGCGGTTTTTTGCGCAGCTTCCTGGTGGTATTCCAGTTTTCTATATCGGTTTTCCTTATCGTTGGTACGCTGGTTATATACAATCAGCTTAATTATATCCGTAATAAAGATTTAGGCTTTGACCGCAGCCAGGTAGTCACCATAAAAAACACAACGGCGCTCGGTAAAAATACCAAAGTATTCGCAGAGGAGCTGAAGCAACTGCCGGGAGTGGTTAGCGCAACCGTGTCCGGCTATACACCAACCGGTGACGAAAGGATGAAGACAGGTCTTTTCCCTGATAAAGTAATAGATATTAAAAAAGATATATTGAGCGAGTTTTGGTCGGTAGATGAAAACTATATACCAACTATGGGTATAAAACTGGTTTCCGGTCGCAATTTCTCGAAAGATATGGCTACCGATACCGGTGCTGTTATTGTTAACGAGGCTTTTGCAAAGAAATTTGGTCAGAAAGATCCATTAAACAAAAATATTTATCGTTTCAGTATTGGCCTTCAGGAATTCCACATCATCGGTGTGATGAAGGATTTTAACTACGAGTCGCTAAAAGGAGTTATCACGCCTGCCGTGCTAAGCTATACAGCTGATTACGGCGCGGTAAGTGCACGGATTCATACGTCGAATCTGCCTGCCCTGATGGCACAGGTAGAAAATAAATGGAAAGCTGTATCGCCTAATCAACAGTTTACTTATGCATTTATGGATGAGGAGTTTGATGCCGCGTATCGTTCAGAGCAGCGGGTGGGAACGTTGTTTATCGCCTTTACTTCACTCGCTATCACCATCGCCTGTTTGGGACTATTCGGACTTGCAGCTTATGCGGCAGAGCAGCGTTATAAAGAGATTGGCATCCGTAAGGTGCTGGGAGCCAATGTATCTACCATTGTAAAAATGCTGTCGATGGATTTTATTAAATTGGTTTTATTATCGATTTTAATTGCCACGCCGTTGGCCTGGTGGGCTATGCATAAATGGCTGGAAGGTTTTGCCTACCGAACCAACATACAATGGTATTTAATTGCTTTAGCCGGCGGCGGTGCCGTTTTGATTGCCTTTGTTACTATCAGTTTTCAGGCAATAAAAGCAGCTTTGAGTAACCCGATTGATAGTTTGAGGAGTGAGTAAATTAATTAGTGAATTAGTGAATGAGTTAACCAAGTCAAAATTTTTGGTAAGGCGCTATACACAAATGAACTAATGAACAACTGAACCAATGAACCAAAAATGATAAAAAGCTATATCACCATCGCATTCAGAAGCTTAAGACGTAATTTGAGCTATGCTTTTCTGAATATTTTCGGGCTGACGCTTGGGATAGCGGCATGCCTGGTTATTTTCCTGGTAGTTCGTAATGAGCTGAATTACGATAACTATGCAAAAGCCGACCGCATTTACCGCGTCACGCTGAATGCCATCGATTTTAATTCAAACGTTTCGATGGCCATTGCGCCCAAGCTACGGAATGATTTCCCGGAGCTGAATGTTACACAGGTGATGTACAATCAAGAGGTGATGGTTAAGATTAATAATAACCGTTTTCGCGATAAGGATTTTGCATTTGTCGACGAGCATTTTCCGCAGATATTCGACCTGGGCTGGGTTACCGGCGACCCCAAAACCGCATTGTCCGAACCCAATTCCATCGTGCTGTGTGAGACGCTTGCGCATAAATATTTCGGTGACAAAAACCCGATAGGTCAATTTATGAACATCGAGAACCAGATAACCTGCAAAGTTACCGGCGTTATTAAAGACCAGCCCGGCAACCGCAGCGTACCGTATAAAATGCTGGCCTCGCTGGAGACTATCAAAGCTCAGATAAAAGGTAATTATGAAAATTTTTGGAATATAGGCGGCGGTTTTTTTACATTTTTCGAGTTGCCGCCGAATTACGCTATCAAAAATATACAGGATAAAGTACCAGGCTTCCTCAAAAAAAACTGGTCGATAGAGAAAGATGTACGGTTACCGATGCAGCCCATCAGGGATATCCATTTCGACCAGAAATACATCAACAATGCTGTTACTCCGGTTTCAAAAAGCACTTACTATGCGTTGTTCGGTATAGCGCTGCTGATTATCATTACCGCCTGTATTAACTTTATTAACCTGGCCACTGCCCAGGCCATTAAACGCTCCAAAGAGGTTGGCGTACGTAAGGTGCTCGGCGCTCTGCGTTCGCAGCTGGTAAAACAATTTATGGGTGAAACAACTGTAATGGTATTGCTGGCCTTAGTGCTTGGCGTCGCACTTGCCGCGTTATTTCTTACCAAAGCCAATAGCTGGATGAACTTAACAGTTGATGCAAGCCAATTACAGCAGCCGGTAGTGATTGCATGGATAGCGGGACTCACTATCGCAGTTATTTTATTGGCTGGGCTTTATCCATCCTTTGTGTTGTCGGCATTTCAGCCTGCGGCGTCGCTGAAAGGCAGCAATGCGCAAAACCCGCGCAGGTTTTCATTGCGCAAAGGTTTGGTGGTATCGCAATTTGCTATTTCCCAGATCCTGATTGTAGGTACCTTAGTGGTAGCCAGCCAAATGGATTATTTTGAGAACCAGGATTTAGGATTTAACAAAGATGCGGTAATATCTATCTACGTGCCTAACCAGGCCAAGACCGAGGTTTTAAGAGAGCAATTGCTGAGCAACCCGGGTGTAAAGCAGGTGAGTTTTTCAACGGGCGCACCCTCATACGCTAATAATGCAGCTGGTTTTACGGCGCCTTCATACGGGGTAACTAAAGACGATGTTACCAACGTGATTTTTGCCGACGAAAATTACACCGATATGTTTGGCCTGAAAATGCTTGCCGGCGATAAAATAAGAAAGATACCTGCTACAGATACCACCCAAAACTTTGTGGTGAACGAAACCCTCATACATAAATTAGGTATTACCGACCCGCACAAAGCTGTAGGCGCACATTTTATGATAAATGGCCGCAATGCAAACATTATGGGCGTTGTGCAGGATTTCCAGGAGGAATCGAAGCATAAATTACGGCGTCCGGTTGTGATGATTTATCATGCCGAATATTTTTTCAGGGCCAGCATAAAACTGCAGCCCGGTGACATGAACCGGACGATTGAAAGCATCGGCAAATTGTGGTCGGCCTTATTTCCCGACAACCTTTATCAATATGAATTCCTGGATGAGCATATCGCTTCCTTTTATGAACAGGAACAAAAAGTTTATACAGCGTTTCAGTTATTTTCCGGCATTGCTATCCTTATCGGCTGCCTGGGCTTGTATGGCCTGATAGCATTTGCTGCTGCGCAGCGCACAAAAGAAGTAGGCATCCGCAAGGTGCTCGGCGCACCGGTATGGAGCATCGTAGGTTTGTTCTCAAAAGAATTTATCGCGCTGATTGGCGTCGCGTTTTTCATCGCAGGCCCGGTTGCTTATTACGCTATGAACAGCTGGCTGCAGAACTATGCCTATCATATCAGTATCGGCCCATTTATTTTTGTTATAGCGGTACTGGCATCGATTATCATAGCAGGCGTTACAATAATACACCAGGCATTGAAAGCGGCACTGGTAAACCCGGTGAAGAGCCTGAGATCGGAGTGATTAAAGATCACAGACTAGAGATTTGGAAAAGCTTCGGCTATGAACTATTAACTATGAACCAAATAATATGATATTCAACTACATTAAAATCGCCTGGCGCAACCTGGTTAAACAGCGTTTGTTTAGCATGATCAACATTGGCGGACTTGCAGTCGGCCTGGCCGTTTGCATGATGATAATGATGTATGTAGCGCATGAAAACAGCTACGACCGCTTTCACACTAATGCGGAACTGATTTTTAGTCCGCGGGCGGCATTTAAGATGGGTGGCAGTACGGTAAGTTTGGCCCATACCAGCTATGACGCCGCAGCTATTATTAAAGAGCGCCAGCCGGCTGTAAAGGATTTTATGCGTACCATGGCGTATTTTAAGCCGGTAGTTGTGAGCAATCCCGAAAAGCCGGAAACAAGATATTCGGAAAGTAAGCTGTTGTTTGCCGACAATAATTTCTTTAGTTTCTTTTCTTTTAAGCTGATATCAGGGAATGCCGCTAATGTGCTTGCTCATCCATTTACCGTGGTAATATCCCAGGATATGGCAAAAAAATATTTCGGCAGCGAAAATCCAATCGGTAAAACCATCACCCTAAAAACAGACAGCGCCTTTACTTACCAGGTTACCGGCGTGGCTGAAAATAATCCGTCTAACTCGTCAATTGAATATAATTTTGTTACATCTAACCAAAGCCTGCTGCAAATGAAAGAGGCTACGCTGTACACGGGCGCCAGGGCACAAATCAGCTTTGGTAATTTTGATAATTATATTCTGTTGAGCCATGCGTCAGACACGGTCGCGCTAAGCCGTAGCCTGGATTTGATGGCGAAGAAAGATAAGACCTTCGATGATGTGCATTACACCTTTGTCTCGATGCCCGATATGCACCTGAAAAGCAATTTCGGGGATTCGTCAAACACCAAATATTTAAAGATATTCCCGCTGGTTGCTGTGCTGGTATTACTGCTGGCATTGGTTAATTACATGAGCCTTTCGACCGCCAGGGCAACATTGCGCGCCAAAGAAGTAGGAGTGAGGAAAGTTGCCGGGGCCAGCAGGAAAACAATAGCAACGCAATTCTACGTGGAGTCGACAATGTTTGCCACGATATCATTTGTGCTCGGATATGTTTTATGTTACGCCTTTAAACCATGGTTCCTGAATGTGTTACAGCTTAAAATTGATGACACGTTTTTATACAGCCCGGTTGTACTAGCATTATTATTTGCTTTGCTGGTATTAACTATAGTGGTTGCAGGCAGCTATCCATCACTGGTGCTATCGGCCTTTAAACCGGTTACTACGCTTAAAGGAAAGATGAGCAAAAACGCGGGCGGCGTTGCGGTGCGTAAAGTATTTACTACGCTACAATTCAGCATATCGGTAGGCCTTATTATCTGCGGTATAGTTATCGACAGGCAGCTTTATTATTTCCGGCATGTTGATACCGGTGTTAACCGTGAAAATGTAGTGATGGTACCTGTTCATAATACTTTCGGCACCAATTATCCGTCATTTAAGCAGGATATTAAGTCGTTAAGTGGTATTGAAACCGTTGCCACCATGCATTACGCCATGTTCGGAGGGAATGATATGACCTCTTTTAATGGTAAAACCAAGGATGAAAATATTTTGGTTTACTCACTTATGGGCGATGACCAGTACATTAAAACATTAGGGCTGAAATGGAAGTATGCACCAGTTGCCGGCGAGAAGCTTGCCGGCATGGACCGGCTGGTGATAAACGAGGCGGCTATTGAAAAACTTCACCTGCCAGCATATCCAATAGGTAGTTACGTGCAGTCGGGCGAACGAAAAGCGAAAATAATAGGCGTGGTGAAAAATTTTAACTTCAGTTCGCTCCAATCCGAAATTGCGCCACTGGTCTTGAATATTGCACCTGCTAACCTACCTTTATTCACGAGGGATGGCTGCACTTTGTTCGCCCGGATAAAACCTCATACAAATATTCCAACATTGCTGAGTACGATGCAGGCTATCTATAAAAAATACGACAAAGATACGCCGTTCAACTACACTTTTATGGATGATGCCTTTAACCAGCAATACAAAGCGGAAGACAGGCTGGCATCCATATTCAGTGTGTTTACTTACATAACTATTATGTTGGCTACCCTTGGCTTATTCGGTTTGGCAGCGTTTACCATCGAGCAGCGCACCAAAGAAATTGGTATCCGTAAAGTGTTGGGTGCTAGTCTTGCGTCTATCAATACATTATTATCCCGCGACTTTTTGACGCTGGTGCTATTGTCGATTATAATAGCCTCGCCAATAGCCTGGTGGGCTATGAATAAATGGCTGCAGGGTTTTGCATACCGGATAAACGTACAGTGGTGGATGTTTGCGGCTGCAGGGCTTGCGGCAATAGTAACAGCTGTTGTTACGGTAAGCTATCACGCTATTAAGGCAGGTATTGCAAACCCTGTAGAAAGTTTGAGGAGTGAATAAATAACTAAATTATTAGGTAGTATTAGAAAAGATTGTTTTATATTTAAAGTATCTAACAATCAGCCACCTAAATACTACTTATTATGATCAGGAACTACTTTAAAACCGCTTTTCGCAGGCTAAAGAAAAACAAGGGATTTACTGCCATTAATGTTTTGGGGCTTTCTATCGGCCTGGCAACATGCCTGCTCATCCTGTTTTACGTCTGCGACGAATTGAGCTTCGACAGGTATAATGCAAATGCTGATAGGATTTACCGTATAAATGAAGATATTAAATTCGGAACTAAAACGGTATCCGGGGCGACTACTGCTCCGTCGGTGGCCCAGGCTTTGAAAAGTAACTTGCCGGGTATTGAGGATGCCGTGCGGCTTAAGTTTGCAGGCGGAATTAAAGTTACCAAGGGCGATAATCACCTGTACGAAAGTAAGGCGGTATATGCTGATGCTTCCCTGTTCAACGTTTTCACCCTCCGGATGATTGCCGGTGAACCGAAAACTGCGCTGGCAGAGCCACATACTGTTGTGATAGATGAGGCGATGGCTCAAAAGTATTTCGGTACTGTACAACATGTAATAGGTAAAACACTTGTATTTAATCTGCAGGAAAATTATAAAGTGACCGGCGTTATAAAAGACATGCCGAAGCAGTCGCATTTTAATTTTGATTTTTTTATGTCGATGTCTACGCTTCCTGAAAGCATGAACCCATCGTGGCTGGCAAACTCTTTCACAACATATATCCTCCTGAAAAAAGGAGTTTCTCAGCACGAGGCAGAAAGTAAGATAACTACATTATCAAAAAAATATGTCGGCGCCCAATTGCAGCAGGCAATTCATTTAAGTTTTGATCAATTTCAAAGCAAAGGCAACTATTTTAGCTTGTTGTTGATGCCGCTTACGGATATCCACCTAAAATCAAACCGCGATTCGGAACTTGGTGCAAACGGCAGCGTGCAATACGTTTATATTTTCTCAGCAATCGGCCTGTTTATCCTGCTGATTGCCTGCGTTAATTTCATCAACCTTTCTACCGCGCGTTCAGCAAGCCGGGCGAGGGAGGTGGGCATACGAAAGGTATTGGGTTCAAAAAGGCTAAACCTGGTGATACAATTTTTGTCTGAGTCGTTTTTGATAACCGTAGTTTCCATAATTATTGCTGTATTAACTGCCTGGGCATTGTTGCCGTTGTTCAATCAGCTGGCTGGTAAGGAACTGGCCATAACAGCGCAACTATTGGTTTGGTTGTTGCCGGTATTGTCGCTGTTTGTAGTGCTTATCAGTTTGCTGGCAGGGGTTTATCCGGCCTTCCTCTTATCTGGTTTTAAGCCTGTTACTGCGCTTAAAGGTAAGCTGGCCACGGGTTCAGGAGGCAGAGGCATGCGCAGCTTCCTGGTTGTATTTCAATTCTCCATCTCAATTTTCCTAATTATCGGCACCCTGGTCATTTATAACCAGCTTAGCTACATTCGTACGAAGAATATAGGCTATAACCGCAACCAGGTGTTCACTATTCAGAATGTTGCAGCGTTAATGGGTAATGCAACGGTTTTTAAAAATGAAATGAAAAAAATACCCGGTGTAATAGATGCTACGTTAACAGGGTATTTGCCAACAGAAAGTTACCGCATGAGCGGTACCGCCTACCAAACACCTGTGATAGACCAAAGAAATGCGGTGTCGACCGAGTATTGGCCTGTAGATGAGGGCTACATTCCTACCTTAGGTATGCAATTGATTTTGGGCCGTAATTTTTCTGAAAGAATGCTGACAGATTCAGCTGCCGTAATCGTGAATGAATCTGCCGCGCGTCAACTGGGCTCTAATCCGATAGGCAAACCCATATACCGTTTAGCCGATCTGCGTACACAAAGGATGTTTAAATATACGGTCATCGGAGTGGTTAAGGATTTTAATTTCAGTTCGTTAAGAGAAAATATTACGCCTGTTTGCCTCATTTTATCGCCTAACCCGGGAGCATTAAGCATACGCATACACACGGCCAATACGACCGCTGTTATAGGCCAGTTGCAGCGTAAGTGGAAGTCATTTTCACCTGGCGAGCAGTTGGATTATTCGTTCATGGATCAGAATTTTGAGGCAAGCTATCGTTCGGAACAGCGCGTCGGCTCGATATCGCTCACATTCACTACGCTCGCCATTGTAATAGCCTGCCTTGGCCTATTCGGTCTCGCCGCTTATTCAGCCGAACAGCGTAATAAAGAGATTGGTATCCGTAAGGTATTAGGCGCCAGTGTATCTGCCATCGTTAAAATGCTTTCAGCGGATTTTATAAAGCTGGTTGTTATTTCAATTTTAATAGCTGCACCGCTTGCCTGGTGGGCAATGCACTCCTGGTTACAAGGCTTTGCATACCGGCAAGAGATTCATTGGTGGGTGGTCGTACTTGCCGGACTCATCTCAACGCTCATTGCGTTCTTTACTATTAGTTTTCAGTCGGTTAAGGCGGCAATAGGAAGACCGGCGGAGAGCCTTCGCTCTGAATAGGCTTACGCTTGCGCCGAAGCTTCAGCGTAGGAGCACGGCTCCCGAAGAAAGTTTACGGAGAGAATGAGCCGGGTATAGATATTGGGAATTAGACACTCGTAGCCAACCGGGAAAAAAATGCACTCAAATTGAAAATAATTGCAACGTTTTCAATGCTTTAAGAGTCATTTACCAATGAGAGCTATCGCGTGCTGCCGAAGCCTTAGCGGTGGCGATAAACGAGTGAATCAATTAACCAATTATCATGATAAAGAATTATGTTAAAATAGCGTGGAGGAACCTTACCAGGAATAAAGGTTTCACTATCACTAACCTGCTGGGTTTAACAATCGGAGTAACCTGTACCATCTTCATCTTTTTATGGGTGAACGATGAGCTTACTTTTGATAGGTTCAACACCAGGTACAACAATATTTACCAGGTAATTGCCAACCGCGATTTTAAGAACAACATCTTCACAGACCAGAATATGGTGTTCCCGCTGGCTAAATCGCTGGAGACGGGTTATCCGCAGATAAAAAACGCGGTAATGTCGAGCTATACGTCGCCGCAGCAATTTGTGTACGGGCAAACCAAGCTGAAAAAGCAGCTGGCAGTTGTAGGAGGACGTTACTTCGATATGTTCACCTGTAAATTTATTAAAGGCAATCCGAAAACGGCTTTAGCAGAACCCAATAGTCTCGTGCTTACGGAGTCGACCGCCAAATCAATTTTCGGTAGTGATGACCCTATTAACAAAGCCATTAAGATAAACGATCAACTGCTAAAGGTAACGGCTGTAATAGGGGATATGCCCGGAAATTCAAGCCGGCAGTTTGAGGCCTTATCAGCCTTCGATCCGGCAGATCCACAAGTGAAGGCGGCGATGAATGAGTGGCAAAATTCTTCATACTCGGTTTATATCGAAACCGTTTCAAATCCGGATATCGCTACAATTGAAAAAGCTATCAACAAGGTAATGTTCGCGCCTCATCACGATAAGATAAGTACCTATTTTATTGTGCCTATGGCAAAGTGGCATTTATACAGTGATTATAAAAATGGCAAAAATGTAGGCGGACCTATTGAGTATGTGCGCCTGTTTACAATAATCGCCATCATCATATTACTTATTGCCTGTGTTAACTTCATGAACCTATCTACCGCCCGTTCTGAAAAACGTGCAAAAGAAGTAGGCATCCGTAAAACATTGGGTTCTGATAAAAGGCAGCTGATTATGCAGTTTTATGCCGAATCGTTGCTGTTGTCACTGGCGGCTTTCGCGTTGTCGATAGTAGCTGTTTACCTGCTAATGCCGGCGTTTAATTCTATGGTACAAAAGCAATTGCACCTTAATCTTACAGACCCGTTGTTCTGGATTGGCGCCGTTATAATCGTGATGTTTACTGGTATAATGGCAGGCAGTTATCCTGCGTTGTATCTGTCGTCATTCAACCCGGTTAAGGTATTGAAGGGGACTTTTGCAGCAGGTAAAAGCGCGGTATTGCCAAGGCGGATATTGGTTGTGGGGCAGTTTGTGATCTCGATATTCCTGATTGCAGCAACGCTCATTATTTACAAACAGATCCAGCATGTTAAGGACAGGGACTTTGGCTATAATGCCAATAACCTGATTATGATGCCGTCGACCCAAAATACCGATAAGAGTTTCCATTCGATAAAAGATGATCTGCTTAAATCCGGCCTTATTGCTGAAGTAACGCGCACATCATCACCTATAACCGATATCTGGTGGCGGTCGCCGTCGCCAAGTTACGAGGGAATGGCGACTGACTCAAAGATCATATTCTCGGGCATACAAACCGATGTCAGCTTCACGAAAACAATGGGTATCAAAGTACTGCAGGGGCATGATTTCCAGGGCACACCGGCCGATTCAGCCTCAATGATGCTGAACAAAGCGGCGGTAGCTGCAATGCGCGTTAAAGATCCGGTAGGTATGGAAATGCGCTACGGGTCAAAAAAATACACGGTTATTGGTGTGATTGATAACGTGGTGATGACATCGCCTTACGCGCCGGTTGAGCCGCTGATGGTTTATTACAGCGGTCGCGGCTCTTCAGAAATTACTACCCGGCTTAAGGAAGGCGTATCACCTCAGAAAGCCATTGAGCTGTTTAAAAAGATTTATGCTGAATACAGCCCGGCAGACATTTTCGAATACCAATTTGTAGACCAGGAATTTGGGAAGAAATTCGCAGGGGAGGAGCTGATAAGCAATATCACCAACATTTTCGCCGGACTGGCCATATTTATTTGCTGTATCGGCCTGGCCGGTTTGGCATCATTCACTATCGAAAAACGTTTCCGCGAAATCGGTATCCGCAAAGTGCTGGGTGCAACCGTGCAGCAATTGTTGATGCTGATAGCCACCGAGTTTTTAAAGCTGGTAGCCATTGCCTTTGTAATAGCAGTACCCGTAACCTGGTGGCTAATGCATAACTGGCTGCAAAAATATGATTACCGCATCGATATCGGCATTTGGATGTTCGGTGTAGTGGGAGGTTTGATATTGTTATTAACGATGGCGATGGTAAGCGCAAATACGCTAAAAGCGGCAACCGCGAACCCGGTGAAAAGTTTAAGGAGCGAGTAGATTTTTGGACTATTAGCGGTAGTACCCAGAGGTAGTAATCAGTACTGTGAATAAGAGCCTTTGGAGCGAGTAGAATTTAAAGCACAAAAAGCAATTGGCGGTTGGGGAACACCTGGCCGCCATTTTATTTAAAGACCAAGGTAAACCCTACTGAAAACTCTATTAGAGGCTGACTATTATCGTTCCGCAAAAAACGAAAAATAAATATTGCTGATAATCAGGATGTTCGGTAGTGTTCGGGGTGTTCGGTGTGGGAAAACCGAACACTTAAGATAGCTGATAATTAGGGTGTTTTTGCTTTTAACCCGAAAACAGGACGACGATTTTTTGTGACTAAATAGTTTATAACCGGATAGGGGTAAAAAGCCTGTTAATTGTAATAAGATTGGATAATAGTGAAACCTGATTGATTTCCTTGTAGTCCAATAATCAACCGATACAATTAACCTGCTAAAAACTTAATCGCTATGATTAAAACCTATCTTAAAACAGCGTTCCGCAGCCTGCTGAAAAATAAGGGATTCACCTTTATTAATGTATCAGGGCTCGCCTTAGGGCTTGCCGCATCTCTCCTCATCGTTTTTTATGTATTTGATGAGCTGAGCTACGACAGGTTTAATACCAATGCCGACAGGATCTACCGTGTAAATAATGATGTTAAATTCGGTGGCAATATCAATAGCTATGCCTGCTCGCCGGCACCTACTGCCACAGCTTTAAAAAATGATTTTGCTGAAATTGAGCAGGTAGTGCGTTTCAGGGACAGGGGAGGAAACAACGTAAAAAAAGGCAATCAGAATATCCGCGAGGATAAGATGATATATGTCGATAACAGCATTTTTGATGTATTTACCCTGCCAATAGTAAGCGGAAGCGAGACCAATGCGTTAACAGCACCTAACACGGTGGTTATTAATGAAAAAACGGCGCTTAAATACTTTAACACAATCAACGCTGTAGGGCAGACTTTAACGTTCAATGACAATAAACCATACAAGGTTACCGCTGTAATTAAAGACATCCCCAAACAATCGCATTTTAATTTCGATTTTTTTATATCGATGGCCGGATTGGATGAGGCGAAAGAAGATGCCTGGTTCAGCGAGGATTTTAATACCTATGTTTTGCTTAGGCCTGGCGCTGATGCCAATAAGCTATCGGGTAAGCTGACCGATTTTTTTAAGCGGCATGCCGGTCCCCAGTTATCGAGCGTCCTTCATTTAACTTTCGATAAATTTGAACAGGCGGGCAATTACATCAAGCTCTATCTTTTTCCGCTTAAAAAAATACATCTTGAATCGAATATCGGGTCTGAGTTGGGCGCCAACGGCAACATCCAGTATGTGTATGTATTTTCATTGGTGGCCGTGTTTATTTTGCTGATTGCCTGCGTGAATTTTATGAACCTTTCTACTGCGCGTTCGGCGAACCGGGCCCGGGAGGTTGGCGTGCGCAAGGTTCTGGGCTCGCCGCGCAAATACTTAATTATCCAGTTTTTAACAGAATCTTTATTGGTGACATTGTTCGCCACCGTCTTAGCTGTTTTGGCTGCATGGGCATTATTGCCATTGTTTAACCAGATGGCAGGAAAGCAACTGGAGATTACCGGGCAGATACTGCGCTGGCTGCTGCCTGTTTTGGCGGTTATAGTAATAGTTATAGGCTGCCTTGCCGGCTCATATCCGGCGCTTTATCTTTCCGCTTTTCAGCCGATAAATGTACTCAAAGGAAAAATTGCTGCCGGATTTAAAGGTGGCAGGCTCCGCAGCTTTTTAGTGGTTTTCCAGTTTGCCATTTCCATATTCCTCATTATCGGCACGTTGGTGATATACAACCAGTTAAAATATATTCAAAATAAAGATTTGGGCTACAACCGCGACCACGTGCTGGTAGTCAACAACATAGGCGTGTTAGGGAATGGCGCCAAAGTTTTTAAGCAGGAAATTAAGAATCTATCCGGCGTTGAAAGCGTAACGTTAAGCGGCGCACTGCCCACAGGAGGAACAAGGAACAGTACCAGCTTTTTTAAAGACCAGGTGCTCGACCAAAAAAGGGCGGTAACCACACAGGAATGGGTTATCGATGAAGATTATCTTAGCACTTTGAAAATTAAACTCGTATCAGGCCGCAATTTTTCAAGCGAGATGAAGACCGATACCGCCGGGCTGATTATCAACGAAGCAGCGGCAAAGCTGCTTAATTTTAAAGACCCGTTAAATCAGACGCTCTACACACCTGCCGATAATATGGTTACCAAAATGGCGCAGTTTCACATTGTTGGGGTGATGAAGGACTTTAACTTTAAATCGTTAAGAGACAATGTTACGCCTTTGGTGTTTCTTTATGGCGAAGACCGCGGCGCAATAAGCGTAAGGCTTAAATCAAACAATATTCCACTACTGATAGACCAGGTTAAAGCCAAATTCAAAGAAATGGCGCCAGCCCAGCAATTTAGCTATTCTTTTATGGACGAGGATTTTGATGCCCTTTACCGCTCCGAACAACGCGCCGGCGAAATATTTATAACATTTACATCATTGGCCATCATCATAGCTTGCTTAGGCCTTTTCGGACTGGCCGCATACGCCGCCGAGCAACGGACAAAAGAGATTGGCATCAGGAAAGTTTTGGGCGCCAGCGTATCGGCAATAGTGGGCATGCTTTCTAAAGATTTTATTGTATTGGTATTTATATCGATAGCCATAGCTGCACCGCTTGCGTGGTGGGCAATGCACAACTGGCTGCAAGGCTTTGCATATCGGCAAAATATACAATGGTGGGTAATAGCACTGGCGGGTGCAGGGGCTATAGCTATTGCCTTTATAACCATCAGTTTTCAGTCGGTAAAGGCGGCGCTTACCAATCCCGTTAAAAGTTTAAAAAGCGAATAAAAAAATTATAAACCCGGTGCAACGAATCACACAAAAAAGCTGTCTTTGACATAGTGAGTGTTGCCCCAACCAAACACTAAACTGAAATGATAAAAAACTATATTAAAACCGCATTTCGCGGCCTGATGAAGAACAAGGGGTTTACCTTCATTAACGTATTTGGCCTGGCTTTAGGGCTTGCCACCTGCCTGCTTATAGTATTTTATGTTTTTGATGAGCTAAGCTTCGATAACTACAATGAAAAAGCAGACAGGGTTTATCGCATTAACAACAACATAAAATTTGGTGGCAATGAAAACTCCTACGCCGTATCGCCTGCGCCGACTGCCGCCGCTATGAAAGCTGATTTCCCGGAAATTGAGGAGGTAGCACGTTTCAGGAACAACGGCGGAAACCAGGTTAAAAAGGGTAAGCAAAATATTGTGGAAGACAGGATGATTTACGCCGACAATTCTATCTTCAAAATTTTCACCCTGCCAATGGTAAGCGGCAGCCCTGACAATGCCTTAACAGCCCCGCATACGGTTGTCATCACTGAAAAAGTGGCCAAAAAATATTTCGGCGGTACCAATGTAGCAGGCCAAACTTTAACCTTTAACGACTCTTCTCTTTACAAGGTAACCGCTGTTATAAAGGATATTCCGAAACAATCTCATTTTAATTTCGATTTTTTTATAGCTATGCCGGGCCTCGCCGAAAGTAAGGAGGACGCCTGGCTTAGCAATAATTTTAATACATACGTATTGTTAAAACCCGGAGCAGATATTAAAAGGCTTGAAGGGAAGATGCCGGAGTTTATGATTAAACATGCCGGCCCGCAGTTGCAAAGCATAATTCATTTAACGTTTAATGATTTTGAAAAAGCGGGTAATTATTACAAGCTGAGTTTTGTGCCGTTAAAACGCATTCATTTGCATTCAGGCAGCGTTGCCGAATTGGACGCAAACGGCGACATCAAGTATGTGTACATATTTTCGGGCGTCGCTATCCTGATATTATTGATAGCCTGCGTCAATTTCATGAATTTGTCTACCGCCCGTTCATCAAACCGGGCACGCGAGGTGGGTGTACGTAAAGTATTAGGTTCACCGCGTAAACATTTAATAGCCCAGTTTTTAACCGAATCTGTTTTGGTTACGCTGTTTGCCACGCTGATTGCTTTGTTAATTGCCTGGCTGTTTTTGCCGCAGTTTAATAAAATGTCGGGCAAGGATTTGGTGATTACCGGTCAAATAATATCGTGGTTGTTGCCGACCTTATTGGTGATAGTTTTAGTAATTGGCTGTTTGGCAGGCTCGTATCCCGCCTTATATATGTCAGCATTTCAGCCCATCCAGGTGCTGAAGGGAAAAATTGCTGCCGGCTTTAAGGGCGGCATGTTCCGAAGCGTATTGGTTGTGTTCCAGTTTTGTATTTCGATATTCTTGATTATCAGCACTATGGTGATATATAACCAGCTGCAATACATCCAAAATAAAGATTTGGGGTACAACCGCGACCATGTGCTGGTTGTAAGAAACGTTTGGTCGTTGGGCAAAGGCGCTAAATCATTCCGCGATGAGGTGAAAACACTTGCCGGCGTACAAAATGCGTCGCTAAGCGGCGCATTGCCCACAGGTGGATACGGCAACAGCAGTGCTTTTTTTAAGAACCCGACTTTAGACCAAAAGCAGTCGATGCTTAGCCAAATATGGCCGGCGGATGAAAATTATATGCCGACCCTGGGTGTCAAAATAATTGCAGGAAGAAATTTTTCGAAAGAGATGCTGACCGATACGGCTGCGTTAATTATTAACGAAACGGCCGCCAAACAGCTTGGTTTTGCAAACCCTATCGACCAATTTCTTTATACGCCTAACGACAGGATGGGTAAAACCGTAAAAAAATATCACATCATAGGTGTAATGCGCAATTTCAACTTTGCGTCGCTAAAGGATAACATATCGCCGTTGATGTTTAATATGGATGAAGACCGTGGTGCGGTGACTGTTCGTGTCAGGTCGTCGAATATTCCGGCCCTTATTCAGCAGGTGAAAAATAAATATGATTCATTCTCACCTACACAAACATTTTCCTACTCGTTCATGAACGAGGATTTTGATGCTATTTATCGTGCAGAACAGCGCATCGGCACCATATCGGTGGCATTTACATCGCTGGCGATTGTAATTGCGTGTTTAGGGTTGTTCGGGCTGGCAGCTTACGCGGCCGAGCAGCGGATAAAAGAAATAGGAATAAGAAAAGTATTAGGGGCGAGCATATCCACTATAGTGGGCATGTTATCGAAAGATTTTATCAAATTGGTATTGATATCCATTGTGGTAGCAACGCCGCTGGCCTGGTGGGCCATGCATGGCTGGCTGCAGGGCTTCGCTTACCGCCAAAACGTACAATGGTGGGTTTTGGCATTGGCAGGCGGCGGCGCAATCACTATTGCGTTTGTAACAATCAGCTTCCAATCGATAAAAGCGGCGTTGACCAATCCTGTGAAGAGTCTGAAAAGTGAGTGATTAGAGCTTAGTTTGCAGTAGGCAGTTTGCGGTTGGCAGCGGATAATTTATTATAAAACCAGTTCGGCTATGAACCATGAACTATAAGCTAAAAATATGATACGCAACTACATCAAAATCGCCTGGCGTAATCTTACCAGGAACAAAGTAAGCAGTATAATAAACATCAGCGGGCTGGCCATTGGGCTGGCCTGCGTGCTTTTAATTGGCATGTACGTAGCCGACGAATTAAGCTACGATCGCTTTTTTAAAGATGCCCATCGCATTTACCGCGTTAACCTGGACGGTAAAATGGGTAACGAACAGTTTGTTGTAGGGCATACGCCACCACCCGTTGGCGCTGCGCTGCAAAACAATTTTCCGCAGGTTGAAAGTTACACACGTATCTTTCTTCCGGGCGATGAAGTTGTTCATTACGACGGCAATGGTAAAAAACTATCGTTAACAGAGAAACACCTGCTGGCAGTCGATTCAAACTTCCTTAAGTTTTTCAACTACGAAATGATCGAAGGCAATGCCTCGACATGTTTGAACGGCATAAATTCAGTAGTGCTTACGCAAAAGGCTGCTAAAAAATATTTTGGCGATGCATCGCCCATTGGTAAAACATTGGTTTTTGATGAATATTCTACGCCTTTCACTGTATCGGCGGTATTAAAGGATATACCCAAACAATCATCATTACAGTTTGATGTTTTACAGAGTACAGCCAGCATTCCTGGTGTAAAACGCTTTGCGTGGAGCTGGGTTTGGCTGCAAATGGCTACTTATGTAAAACTTACGGCGACAGCAGCAGCCGAGCCGAAAGCAATCGCCAAGCTGGAAAGCAAGCTGCCGCAATTGGTAGCTACCCAGGCAGTAAGCGCTTTCAAGCGTATTGGCCAGCCATGGGAAGAGTTTAAGCGCAAAGGCGGCAAATGGGATTTACACCTTCAGCCGCTTACTGATTTATACCTTAACTCCGCCGCTATAGGAACCCGTTATTTTGAACAGAGCGATATCAAGTATGTTTATATTTTTTCGGCGGTTGGTTTATTTATTATACTGCTGGCCTGCGTTAACTTCATGAACCTTTCGACAGCGCAGGCTGCAAGGCGGGGCAAGGAGGTTGGCATCCGTAAAGTATTAGGCTCGCAAAGGCAGCAGCTTATCCGGCAATTTATTGCTGAGGCGATGCTTTACACCATCTTTGCTATGCTACTTGCGGTGGTGATTGTTATGCTGGTAGTACCCGCTTTTAACCAATTGGCAGGCAAGGAGCTCTCTGTAAGCACACTATTTGTGCCGAAATCAGTATTGGCAATTTGTGGATTGATAGTGATAACCGGTTTACTCGCCGGCAGCTATCCTGCATTTTTCCTTACCTCGTTAAAACCGATAAGTATTTTAAAGGGGTCTGGTCTTTTCAGCAATAAGAATAGCAGTTTCTTTACCCGGAACGCGCTGGTTGTTTTTCAGTTTACCGTTTCAACCGTTTTGATTATTTGCACGGTCGTGGTATACAAACAATTGGTTTACAATCAAAGTAAAGACCTCGGCTTTAATAAAGAAAACGTGCTGGTAATTGCAAACGGCGATCGCCTTGGCAAAAACGAGGAGGCGCTGCGTACAGAATTGCTGAGGCTCCCGCAAATAGCGAATGCCAGTATTTCGACCAGTCTGCCTACCAAAAATTCATTTGGCGACACCTATGTCCCGGAGTTGAATACCGGTGATGCGCATGGCACGGAGAATAACATCATGCTTTCATCCTTTATAGTTGATGAAACGTTTGTGCCCACACTGGGCTTAAAAGTCAAAAGCGGCCGGGCTTTTTCAAAGGATTTTGCCGACTCTGCTTCAGTATTGCTAAATGAAACAGCTGCGAAACAAATAGGG
>JAZJZL010000008.1:0-26473 GCA_040389845.1 Bacteroidota bacterium | reverse complement strand
TTCGCTCCAAAGCTCGCGCTTTATTTCACCTGCCGCCGCTATTGCCACTTTACTGCCGGAGTTTAGTCCTGCGCCGCTATAATCTAAAGTATCGATGGTGGTGTTGGTGTAAAAATGAAGGTCGCGGCCAAGGTCGATGCGCTGGAGGATATGTTTAAGGAAGCTGCCGACATCATTTACATCGAGCGAAGCGTTATCCTCTTTTGCGGCGATGAAAAGATATTTGGCCAGGCTTAACTGGCCACTGCCCAAAATGTGATTGGCAATGGTAAGCAGTTCCTGCGGGCGGCGTTCGTTGCTGTACGGGGTATATCGTTCGCTGCCAATTGCAAACAATAATGGGTGCACACCAGCGGCGTCCACGGCATTTACAGTGTGCAGTCCCGGTATTTCTTTGGGGATGGCTGCTCCCGAAATTTCATGTATCAGCGCGCCAAAGCTGGTATCTTCCTGCGGCGGTCGGCCCACTACGGTAAAACTCCATATCGCATCCTTACGGTGATAAACGTTATGCACCTTCATCAGCGGAAAGGGATGTGTAAGGCTGTAATAGCCCAAGTGGTCGCCGAAGGGGCCTTCGGGTTTGTTATCATGCGGCATCACGGTGCCGGTTATTACAAAGTCGGCATCGGCTGAAATGCAGAAACCATCCTCGTCATAAAAATACCGGAAACGGCGATTGCCCAATGCACCGGCAAAAGTCATTTCGGATAAACCCTCCGGCAAAGGCATTACCGCAGCTACCGGATGAGACGGCGGACCACCTACAAATATGCTCACCTTTAAAGGCTGCCCTTTTGCGTTTGCTTTGCTTTGATGAACACCGATACCACGGTGCAGCTGGTAATGCAGGCCAATCTCCTGGTTTAGGATATAATCATTCCCGGCAAGCTGTATGCGGTACATGCCCAAATTGGCGTTCATAATGCCCGGCGCGTCCATATCCTCGGTATAAACCTGCGGCATAGTTACAAACGGACCACCATCCTTTGGCCAGTTTACAATCTGCGGCAAATCGCTTATTTGACATTTTGCAAAATTGATGGGTGCACCACGTCCGGTTTTCATCGGCAAAGCAGACAATGCAGTTAACCCCACACCTGCATATTTAAACGGGCTTTTTACGGCCTTTAAGGGATTCGATTTGAGGTCGACCAGCGTTTTAACTTTGTCCAGCGTATCCCTGAAAATAAACTTCGAACGTTCCAGCGTTCCGAACAGGTTTGATACCGCCGGGAATTTGCTGCCCTTTATATTCTCGAATAATATGGCCGGTCCCTTATGCTCAAACACGCGCAGGTGTATGGCAGCCATTTGCAGGTAGGGGTCAACCTCGTCCTTTATGCGGATTAGCTGGTTATGCTTCTCCAAGTCGGCAATGCAGGCTTTTAAACTAGGGTAGCTCATATTGCGGGCAAATGTACGAAATGCGGGGTGGAAAAACGGTGGCTATGCAGCACAGGCCAGGGAAGTCACTTTTAGCTTTTTATCCCTTAATAACTAAAAATTTAATTATCGTATATTTTCAATTTGCATTTTCTGAATAAATATATAACTTTAAAGCGATGCCATGTGGCATTTAAAAAAAGCTTTTATATGGAAACCAATGACACCCCTAAACCAAAAAGAAAATTAGAATTAAAAAAAGAAGTTATCACTATTCTGCAAGATGAACAGATGGCAAAAGTTTTTGGAGGGTTAGTAACGCCCACGCCAGGTTGTACAACATCAGGAAGCGTTTGCGAGACCGGAGTTTTGAACTATTCATGTTCAGGCAATCCGTGTTCAAAGGGCGCGTCTACTTGCAATTGCGATTGATAACCAAAATACATTTAAAAAAGACATAGGTAAATGCAGGCTTAAGTGTTGTGTATATCTATGTCTTTATAATTATTACGTCAGAGATAATTGAGCCGATGAAATTATCTGTAACATGTTGTAGCCATTGATGCACAAATTTCAACCATTTAACAAGGTAATTCTACGTTCACCTAATTTTTCACTAAATCTTTCAGCCTCTCCCGATAGAAAAAGTATTCTGGAATTTTATAGAAAACCAGCCGTTAAGGAAGCCTTATTGATTGCTTCGCCAGCACTTTCAGCCACATTAGACCAGTTTACAGCCGAAAAGCTAACCGAAGTAAAAAAAATTGACGCGTTGTTCATATCCTTAACCAAGTACATGTTAAGGATGACTTCACGGTGCACCCCCTTCGGATTGTTTGCGTCATGCAGTTTATTGACAACTGCCAGCGCAACTGAAATAAAGCCGAAGCCTGATACGGAAATAAAAAAAATCACCCGGTTAGACCACGGATATTTAAATCGGTTAATGAATTATATTTCGGCTAAAAATGATCTAAAAAACAGCCTTAAATACTTCCCAAACACCACCCTATACCTACAAGGGCAAAATTGGCGCTACGTAGAGTTTGATTACCCGGGTAATAAGAGGATTCATAAACTAAGCTCCTTTCAAAATGAAGATTATTTTGAATTAATTTTCAGTCAACTGGCTAATGGATTTCATATTGATGAATTAGTAGATCTATTGGATGCATCTTTCGAAATATCGCGAGATGAAGCTCTGGAATTTATTGACAGTTTAATTGATGCCCAAATCATAATTTCAGAATTATCGATGAATGTAACAGGCGAGGATTACCTGACCAGATCGATTAAAGTTTTAGAAAAATACCACGAAAGCGCCTATCTGCCAACTCTTCATTTCATTACAGGTTTATTAGCTACTATTAATACAAGCGTTGTTGGTGGTAATGTTGATGTTTATGATAAAATAATAACCGAACTAAATACGATTCCAGTAGACATTGAAAAAGACATCCTGTTTCAGACAGATAGCTTTAAGCCATTAAACCCGGCCACCATTGGCAACGATATTATACGGAAAGCCGGTCAGGCAGTTGAATTTCTTTCGCGATTTGGCGACTTAAACAATAAGTTTAACCTACAGGCATTTACGTCGGCATTTTCTGCCCGATACGAACAGCGGGAGGTACCCCTGGTATTAGCGCTTGATCCGGAAGCGGGCATAGGATACAAGCGAAATATTTTAAATGGTGACGTGAGCCCTCTGTTGGATGGTTTCGTTGTAAGCGAACCAAATATAAGTCAGCTTGATATTAACCCATTGTTTAACCTACTATATCAAAAGTTGATAAGCGCATTACTAAATAAACAGATTGAGGTAGAAATTAAAGATGCCGATTTAAAGGATTTTCCGGTTAACCTGGATAAATTATCCGACACGTTTGCGGTAATGTTAAATGTACTTTGGCATAAAAAAGATGAAGCCGGCGATAAATTTCAGCTGCTGATAAAAGGCGTTAATATGGTTGGGGGGAAATTGATCGGGCGATTTTGTCATTTAGACAAATCTATTGAGGATCTGTGCAGAGACATAGTAGAAAAAGAAGAAGAATTAAACCCTAACAGTATAGTTGCCGAATTTGTCCATATCCCCGAAGGGCGAACGGGTAACGTGTTATCCAGGCCGTGCCTACGTAAATTTGAGATTCCCTATTTGGCAAATTCAGCGGTACCAACTACTGATCAAATCATGGTTGATGATTTGATGCTTTCGGTAAAAAACGGAAGAATAATACTGCGGTCGAGAAAATTTAATAAAATCGTGACTCCTAAGACAACCAATGCGCATAATTACACCATCAACAGTTTGCCAGTATACCATTTTTTAAATGATATACAGTTTCAGGATGTAATGCCTCTTGAAAATTTGGGTTGGGGGGTACTGCAATCTCTCCACAAATTTTTGCCGCGCATTACTTATAAAGACATGGTCTTTTCGGCAGCACGATGGAATTTGGCAGAATCCGACTTTAAAATAGCACTTGCCGCAGCAGATGAAGGGCTTGTTGCTGCTTTTTCTGAGATTTTTTTGCTCCATCAAATTCCGAGATATATGTGGATTGAAGAAGGTGATAACGAGCTATTGATAGATGCGCAAAACCTGACGACTATTAAAGTACTGAAAAACCTTATTCAGAAAAAGAAACGGGTGACTTTAACTGAGTTTTTATTCGACAACGATAACGCCTTTTTAAAGGAGACAGATAAAGGTTATACCAACGAGTTGGTTGTCCCGTTTTTCAAAACTACAGCTAACAATGCAGCGATTGACAAAAGGGTGAATGAACATCCCCGGCGTTCGTTTATCCCTGGTGACCATTGGACATATTTTAAAATTTACAGCGGCTTTAAACAAGCAGACGAATTATTAATGAATGCGATCTATCCTGTCATTTGTAAATACAAGGATAAAAAAATGATCACGCAATGGTTTTTTATCCGGTATGCTGATCCCGAGCATCATTTAAGAATACGCTTTTATTGCGATAATTTAAACGATTCAGCCGAAATTATACAGGCGTTTAACCAGTCCCTTACGACCGCTCTGCAAAATGATTTGGTGAATAAAATACAGATGGATACCTATCAAAGGGAATTGGAACGATATGGCCCTAATTTTATTGAACAAGCCGAGTTACTGTTTTTTTATGATAGCGAATGCTTAATAAATGTTAATGCAGCAATTGGAGCGAACGATGAATTGCGTTGGAAAATAGCTTTGGCTAACATAAATTCTCTTTTAAATGATTACAGGCTTAATCTGCACGATAAGTTTAACCTGATGACCAATTTGAGTAATGGCCTTAAGGAAGAGTTCAAACTCAACAGCCGGGATTTAAAATTATTTTCGCAAAAATACAGGACAAACAAACCGGATATTAATGCGATAATGGCCAAAACAAGCCAGGAGGATGGGATTGAAGCGTTATATAGTTTATTTGATAAGCGCTCGGGTTTAAATGCAGCACTTATAGAAAATGAAGCGGAAAACATACCCAGCGATGTTATCGCATCCTTAGTTCATATGTCGATAAACCGGTTATTCCGGTCAAAACAGCGGATGCACGAAATAATTATCTATGATTTTTTATCGTTGTATTACAAACAGGAAATATCAAAATTAAAAGAAGTTTAAAAATGAGCGCTGCCGGTGTAATTGAGGAAAAAATACGATTGATTACGAATTATTATCTATCTGACCAAATGGCGCAAAGCCATCCGGGAGAACTTGGCGCGTTGAGCGAAGGTGCAGGTTCAATAATTGCCAAATCTCTGATTTATAGTTCATCTACCGATGAATTATTGAGAAAGACGGTTAAAGACAGCATTTTGAGCGATTTGGATTTGATTTATGATACTATTGAAAATAACACATCGTTAGCGGCAACGTTTAGCAGGGGATTGGCCGGTACCGGTTGGCTGTTAGCCTATCTAAAAGATTTACAGATAATTGATATCGATTTAAATGAGTTTTTGGAAGATATTGATGAGGTGCTTAATATATACCTTGATGCTATGATCGAAGCAGATGAATTCGACATTCTGCACGGCTATATGGGTATTGGGATATACTTTTTAAAACTAAACAAATACAAGCAGGCAGAAAGAATAGTGACCGCGCTTTATAACAGCAAGATCGATGACGGTACCGAAATAAAATGGAAAACAATTGAAGCAGAATCGGGATTGCCTGTTTTAAATTTTGGCTTATCGCACGGTAATGCATCGATATTGTATTTTTTAGGAAAGTGTTACTCAAAAGGTGTTTGCCCGGCACAATGTCTTGAACTCATTAATGGATTATTTAAATTTTTCTTCAACAACATACAAGATGTCAATGTCTCGTGCTCCTATTTTCCTTACACAACCAGGCTTAAAATGTACGATAAGCAGCCAAAACCAGTTCAAGATTCGCATTTGGCATGGTGCTATGGGGATTTGGGCGTTTTACACACAATGTATTTGGTTTCGGGCTGGATCGAAAATGACGATATTTCAAAAAAAGTTTTAGGAATGCTTTCCTGGGAAACCAGCAGGTTAGATTTACAGAGCAATGTTATAGGTGATGACGCTAGTTTTTGTCATGGCGCCGCCGGTGTCGGTTATCTGTTCTTGAATTTATATAATAAAACCGGAGATAATAATTTTAAAAAAGCGGCTTCCTACTGGTTTGACGAAACCGTTAAAATGGCCAAATATACCGATGAATGCCCCCACGGGTTTAAGTTTCCATTGATGGACACGATAGGATTTAATGATAGCGTGATCGCTGGCTTATCGGGTGTTTTTGCATGTTTACTAAGTGCGCAATCAAAAGAGATGGAATCCTCATGGAATGAATGTTTCTTTTTATCCTGACGTTTGCGCCTGTTTATTTTTAAAGGATTAACGAGTTTGATTTTCCGGATTTGAAAAGGCCATTTTTTTGACCTTAACCATTTATTTCCTTAATACAACTTACTTCCTATATTCAAAAAAGTTAAAAGCGATTTCCCTCCAGCACAGGCTTTCGACCTGCGCTGGAATGTGTTAGCCCTTTGGGCCTTTTATTTTAAAGATTTTAATCAATCTGAGTGACAAATCGACAATCGGATTATTGAACCAATTGTACACTCGGTTTAATTATGCCTCAATTTGCATAAAATATTTGCGACGACAATATCAAAATACGTTCTTTATTAATATCATACTAACTTATCCCTGCCTATGAAACCGCTTATCGTATTACTTGTTGTCTTTGGTATTAGCTGCCTCTCATGTTATCTCATTGAACATGATGCCCGGATTTATCTTAGCGGCCGCATCGCTATGGCAGTAATGCTGCTGTTTACATCACTCGGTCATTTTAAATTCCCGAAAGGCATGGCCATGATGCTGCCTGATTTTATGCCTGCAAAGGTAGCTATGGTTTATGTTACAGGTTTTATTGAAATTGTTGCTGCCATTGGTTTGCTGATACCATCAACCCAATATCTTACCGCCATATTGCTGATTACATTTTTCATTTTTATACTTCCCTCAAATATATATGGCGCAATAAAACGTGTAAATCTTGAAAAAGCAACCTCCGACGGCCCAGGACTATCGTATTTATGGTTCAGGGTACCGCTGCAGGTATTGTTTATATGGTGGGCATGGTATTTCGCGCTGATGCATTGAGTTTGCGACCAATCCGGGTAGCTGGAAATTCGCACATCAATCATCCGCACATTCTTTTTCCACTAATCCTATAGATAAACATTAAAGTAAGCGCTTAAAAAAAGTTATTATTACTTTAGCGGCATCTCATTTTACTTGCCTGATGTCGGTAATTGTTGTTACGCTAATCATACTTGTAGGCTCCTATTTTGCGGGCTTGCTGGGCTCGCTGACCGGCCTTGGCGGGGGCGTGGTTATTATTCCGCTGCTTACCCTATTGCTTAATGTTGATATTCATTATGCCATCGGCGCGTCGCTGGTGTCGGTTATCGCAACTTCGTCGGGTTCGGCAGCAGCTTATGTAAAAGAGGGTATAACCAATATGCGTCTGGGCATGTTCCTCGAAATTTCAACGACCTTAGGCGCTATGTGCGGCGCCATACTAGCCATTTATATCCCAACGCATTTTATCGCCATACTTTTTGGGGTGATATTAACTATGTCGGCCATCATGTCGCTGCGGAAAAAAGCTGAACATACAGTAACCGAAGAAAGCTACCTGGCACAAAAGCTAAAGCTGAACAGCAGCTACCCTACCGCTACCGGCACCGTGAAATACAGTGTAACAAACGTGGCAGGTGGTTTTTTTATGATGATTTTTGCCGGCACTATATCCGGCTTGCTGGGCATTGGCTCTGGCGCATTAAAGGTGATAGCGATGGATACCATTATGCGCATCCCATTTAAGGTGTCTACCACCACCAGCAACTTTATGATAGGCGTTACAGCATCGGCAAGCGCGGTGGTCTACCTGCAACGCGGCTATATTCACCCCGGACTGGTGATGCCGGTGGTTATTGGTGTGCTGTTCGGTGCGTTTACAGGCTCTAAAATATTGGTACACACTAAATCATCAGGCTGGCTAAGATGGGTATTTGCTATTGTAGTAACCTTTTTAGCCGGACAGATGATTTATAACGGGATAACGGGAAGGATTTGATTTGGAGTTCATGGTTGATGGTTCATAGTTCATGGCAGGAGAGAGTCGTGAGCCAAGAACCAAGAGGTAACACAAGAACCGTGGCGCCAATTGCAGCGGCTATGAGCCATGAACTATCAACCATGAGCCCTCGTGCTAATCGCAGCGGCTATGAACTATGAACCATCAACTATGAACCAACAACCATGAACTGCTCATGAAGATAAAGGACACCGACATACAATCCATCATCGGCCACGTGTTGCGCTGGGGTACTATCGTATCTATTAGTGTGGTGTTTTTTGGCGGTATATTTTTTATGTACCGGCACGGGCATTCCATCCCCGATTATAAAACCTTTAAAGGGATACCCGTTTTTTTGCAGCAACCAGGTGCGTTAGTAGCGGCTGCCCTTAATTTAAAAGGGCAGGCAATTATTCAGCTGGGTGTTATTTTATTGATAGCTACGCCGATATTAAGGGTGGTTTTTTCTACCGTCGGCTTTGCGCTCGAGAAAGATTACCTGTACATAGGTATTAGCTTGCTGGTATTGCTGATTATTTTCAGCAGCATGATGAGCGGGCGTGTGGGGTAGTCTAAAGTCCGGAGCCGTCAGTCTGATGTCAAAAACACAAACTATTGACTCAAGGCTTTCGACTTAAGACTCATGGCTCCCCGACTAATTCCCTCCGCCGTTACCAATCCTTTTTTGTTCCTCTTCGTTCCCCGGGTGGTGAACTTTTGCTGCCTTTACAGATGTTTTGCCAAATCGATAGGTAAAGGAAAGACGTGCTACCTGTGTTTCCTTCTTATCCCTTACCATCAGGTTAATGTTTTGATAATTTGTGTAGGTATTGTCGCGTTCGGTATTAAATATGTCCTCAGCATTGAGCCGCAGGGTGCCGCGTTTATTAAAAAGCTGCGTACCGATGCCCGCATTAATTCTGAAATGCGTTTTATTTTGCGTGATACCATAAAAAGTAGGCGACTCATAATCGCCCGACAGCGTGGCAGTTACACGCGGGCTTATCCTAAATGTATTGAGCACGTTTAAGATAACATCCTGCGTGCCTTTATTCAAATTCCCGTTTTCAGGGTAAGCTATATAACGCTGATAGGATACATCAGCATGGAAATCCGCAGTCCACCATGCCCGGATAACAGCAGGCGCCGAAAACCTTATACCAAAATTATTAATCTTGCCGAAGTTGGTATGTGTAAGTATGTTTACCTTAGTCGTATCATTCTGCTTATAAAAGCCAAATTCATACGAATTGCTCACAAGGGACGCATACAACGTGGTGGTAATAATTTTATTAAAAACATGCGTAAGCTCTATATTGTGAGCGTATTCCGGCTTTAAATATGGGTTTCCCGAGCGATAGTCATACAAATCCACATAGTATAAAAATGGGTTTATCTCTTCATAAGCAGGCCTGGTGCTGCCGCGGTTATAGCTTAGCGTATATTCATTTTTATCATTCTTTGACCAGGTTAGCGCCACATGCGGAAATAAATCAAAAAAATCCCGATCTATTTTTGAATTCATAGTTATTGAATTGCCATCGGCCGAGGTCTGATCAGCGCGCAGCCCCACATCAACGTTCAATTTTCCAAATTTATCCGTGTAGTTTATATAGCCCGAATTTATGTTTTCGGTATATAAAAATTGATTGCTCAGCATCGGGTCGGGGACATAATTGTCGCCATCCTTTGCGGCAAAAACCAAATCGTTATTGCTGCTTACGTGGCTATATTTTAAACCGGCCTCTAAGACTGAATTTTTCGATAGCGGTGCGGAAAAATCAAGCTTTGTAAGCCAGATGCGTATTTTTGACGGCGAAAGATTTTCCAGCAGCAGCGGGTCGCGATACCGGCTCATATCGGGATTATAAAACGTATTGGTTATATATTCTGCAGAGCTGCGGTTAAATGTAGTATAATCAGCATCTGCCGATAAGGTAGCTCCAGCCTTATTAAGTTTTCCGGTGTAGTTAAGGTTGTAATTTGTTTTGGTAAAATGGCGCGGTAAGGTAGTGCTGGCCGTAATTATTGAGTCCAGGTGCCCCTGGTTAGTAATGCGCAGGCTGTTATTCCGGGTATAGTCATCCTCCCGCGAGAGCCCGGTTATTAAAAAGCCGAAAGTATGGTTAGGGCTTATAAAAAAATCCGTCCCCACATTAAAGTTGCTGTAATGGCTTTTCTGGATGCTCATGTAGCCTACATGATAGTCGCTTATTTTATCATCAAAATCAATTATCCTGTCGTTTACAAAATTGTGAAAGGTTTTATCCGCAGAAAGGTTAAAGGCCCCGAAAACGTTAAACTTATCCGTCCGGTCGTTAAAAGTTATGCCGGTGCTGCTTTTGTAATACTTACCATATCCACCCGTGGCATTAAAGGTACCGTTAGTGCCCTGGTTGTTCCCTTTTTTCAGGATGATGTTTACTATCCCGCCTGTGGAGGCATCATATTTTGATGAACCGCTTGTGATAAGCTCTATTTTATCGATAACGTTTGATTGCAGGCTGCGCAGATAACCTATCAAATCATCGCCGGTAAGGCTGGTTGTTTTGCCATTAATGGTAATCAGTGCCTCCTGGCGCCCCACAATATTTATATTGCCGTTATTATCAACCCTTACACCCGGAGCCTGTTTTAATATTTCAAATGCCGATGCACCGTCAGCAGTTAAGCTGTTAGGGATACTCAGGGTAACTTTTCCGGGCTTTACATCCACTCCCGGCTTGCCGGTTGTTATGGTAACTCCGGTTAATTGGTTTGTCGATGGGATTAAGATGATATCTGGTGCTTTAAGGTTTTGTTCTTCTTCGATGATGTAGGGGCCGGCGTATGTTTTATAATAACCTATGGAGGTAGCCAGCAGCAGGTATCTGTCGGGTGGCACCTCTATGAACCTGTACCTGCCGTTTTTGCCAATGACCGTGGAACTGACTATGGACGAATCGCTGGCTTTTAGTAAAATAATGGTAGATGCTTCCGCCGGAGCACGGCTTTCGGTAAGTACTTTACCTTGTATAGATGCGGGGTTACCCTGGGCATTCGCCTTAGTAAATAAAACAGCTAAGAACGCTGATAAAAAGCACCCGACTATAAACTTCATTAATAGTTATTGTAGAAATTGGCTATAGCTTACTTTTAAATTAAAACCGTCACAATATAGCAACAAAAATTAACCCGATAAATAAAATAGCCTTTTACGGAATATTGTGATTAAGGTTGCCCGGTAATTATATTTAATATAATATTGCCTTATAAGCTATATTTGGCAAACATAGTAATTTTTCCAATTAAAAAATAAGCCATTTCAGTTAAATATTATATTTTTTATTATTTTCAGGGTTCTTGCTTAATACTTTATTAACCAGGCCAAATATATTGAACAGGCTCATTTGATTGCGTTCATTATTCCCTTAATTTTACGGCGTCCGGTAATACGTTGCCGGACGAAATGATATGAACATTCATCCTCCCGAAATACGTACAGTTAATGTTACCCGTTATGTTACGCCGCTGCGCGAGGGCGGCTCACTGCCGGCCATTGCCGAGGCAGACGATGGTTTTTTGTATGTGCTTAAATTTCGCGGCGCCGGCCAGGGCTCAAGAGCGCTGATAGCCGAATTGATAGGCGGTGAAATTGTGCGGGCCTGCGGATTGAAAGTGCCGGAGATTGTATTCGCCAACCTTGATGAAGCATTTGGCCGCACCGAGCCGGATGAAGAAATACAGGATTTACTGAAAGCCAGCGTAGGCCTTAACCTGGCGCTCCACTATTTATCACGGGCTATTACATTCGACCCTGCGACGACTGTAATCGATGCTAAGCTTGCCTCCAAAATAGTATGGCTGGATTGCCTGCTCACCAATGTGGACCGTACTGCCCGCAATACCAACATGTTGATTTGGAATAAAGAACTTTGGCTGATTGACCATGGCGCGGCGCTTTATTTCCATCATTCGTGGCACAACTGGCAGGAGCAGGCAAAACGGCCGTTTCTGCAGATAAAAGACCATGTGTTACTCCCCAGGGCTACACAGCTTGATGAAGTTGATACGGAGCTAAAATCGATATTAACTAACGAGCTCATCCTGGAGATTGTAGAGCTGGTACCGGATGAATGGTTAACCGGTGAACAGGTATTTGAAACGCCAGCTCAGCACCGCGATGCGTATATAGAATTTTTAACCACAAGGATAGCACATTCAGATATTTTTGTAAAAGAAGCAAAAGATGCACAGCAAAGACCTTTTTGAATATGCCGTTATCCGCGTTGTGCCCAGGGTGGAGCGTGAGGAGTTCGTAAATATTGGTGTGATACTTTTTTGCACCAAACAGAAGTTTTTGCAAGCCAGCTATCATTTGGATGAACCAAGGCTAAAGGCATTTTGCAAAGAACTGGATATTGCCGAATTGAAGGAACACCTTTACTCATTTGAACGCATTTGCCGGGCCGATAAAGATGCCGGGCCCATCGGTAAGCTGGACACTGCTTCGCGTTTTCGCTGGCTTACTGCCACCCGGAGCACGGTGCTGCAAACATCAAAGGTACATCCGGGAATGACCGAAGATGCATCCGCCACGCTAAACAGGTTATTTGAACAGTTGGTGATGTAAAACGCGCTGCCTCGAGTTTAGTCCGAAGGACGTAACTCGTGGTGCGGCATGGTGTAAGCTTCCAGCTTACACAAAGCCAACCATAAGTTTTCACGATTTCCTCGCCAAATCCACCGGTATCATCAAAATATTCGGCCTGCCGTTAAAAATGCTTTGCATGCGGGTTTGCAGCTTATCATAATCAAGCGCGCTGTTATCCGGATTTGGCTTAAAAAAACCGCGAACACGCGCGGATGAATAATACAGGGTTTTACCATCCGCCGAAATATACGGCCCGGAAATACCATTACCGTCATTAACCTGGGCGCTCAGCTTTTGCGCCGTACCCCAGCCGTTACCATCCCGGAAGCTGATATATATTTCGTTGTTATTGATAAATGCCAGGTAGCTTTCGTCCGGTGCTATAAAAGGGTCTTGTATTTCGTCGGTCCCGGGAACCACTATCAATTGCGGTTTATCAAAATGGTCGCCGAGCCATTTTGCCGAATAGCTGCTCCAGCCTTTAATCCCGCCCCGCCCTATCGAACAAAAATAAAGCGTACCGTTTTTGCTGACAGTGGGCGCATAGTCGTTAATACCATCTAAATTAAAAGGCTCGTTAACCGGTTTCGCCGCCGACCATTTATCTCCGCCTAAATTATCTGCATACCATAAATGACTTTTTCTTGAGGGCGTATTTTGCGGAGCATCAGGCAACGGCTGATTGGAAACATAAAACATCTTTTTCCCATCCGGACTTACGAAAGGGTCCCAGCTCGACCACTTTTCCGAGAACGACGCCACTTTTGGTTTTGTCCATTCGCCGTTTATTTTTTTTGAATAGCAAACCGCCATGTATATGGTGCCCTCGGAGAAATAAACGGTGTTACCGTCCGGCGTAAATGAAACGGACCATTCTTCGTAAGGTGTAGACACTATGCCCGGCGCAAATACCGCGGGCCTTGAAGCTGTATCTGTTATAGCGGATATTACCGGCTTGTTTTGGCAGTAACCAGTGGCAAAATTAAGGCATACACATACTGCAACAGCCAGGATATTTTTAACAAATTTCATTTCGGGTTGGATTATTTTTTGTGAGGGATATTAACAGGAATCATCATAATGCCCTGCGGCAGGTTTGACGAATAATATAACATTTTGCCGTCCGGCGAAACATAGGGGCCGCCGTTCCAACTGCCGGTAACATTCACCTGTTCGCCAAGCCTTTCACTTGCCGACCAATCATCACCCTTGCGATAGCTGATAAAGAGTGCTTTTTCGCTGGCAAATATGATATAGCTTTCATCCGGTGAAATGTATGGGTCGAAGGTATCGTTATCGCCATTCAAGACTAAACGCCTGGGTTTATCAAAATGATCGCCCAGCCATTTGGCATAGTAGGCGCACATACCCTTGTTGCCATCGCGACCGCGCGAACAAAAGCAAAGAGACCCCTTCATGCTTATGGACGGCGCAAAGCCATTAAGACCTTCCAGATTCACCGGTGCTTCGATGTGTTTGGGCTGTGTCCAGCCGTTGTTGGGCAGGGCATCAGCGTACCATAAATGTGCTTTTGGTTGCGGCTTATCTTGCGGCATACCTTCCAGCGGTCTGTTCGAAACAAAAATCATACGCTTACCATCCGGGCTTAGCGTGGCGTCCCAGTCCTTCCATTTTCCTGAAATAGCGATGGTGGCTGGCTTTGTCCATTTACCGTTTACCTTTTTTGAAAAACAAATGGTATTATGGTCTGACATATAAACACCATTACCATCCGGCGTAAAGGATGGCGCCGATTCATCATTCGGTACGGCAACGCCTTCCTGCAAAAAGACAGTGGGTTTAGCGCCGGGCACTAAAATATTTTGTGGCCCCTGCCCGAATGAGGCATTTGACAAACAGCAGGCTATAATTATACTTGCAACAATGTATTTTGTAATTTGAGGGGACTTTATCATGGACGATACCGGTTTTTAGCATAGTAATACCGGTAAAGCACGCGTTTGCATGGTAATGCGTCAAATTATTTCTACGAAAGGGCTGGTATTTTAAACAGGAAAGGCAGAGAATTCAATAACGGTTAGCGGCTATTTGATTTCCTTCTCCTCTTTCTCCGCCTCCAGGCGCACCTTTTTTAGGTCGATACGAATTAAAGCAAACAGGCTCATATATACATTCGCAACAAAAACCAACGCAAAACCCGCCAACAGGTAGCCCCGCCAATCATCCAGCAGTAGCTTGTAATGCGTGATAACTAAAACTATAACAGTTACATAATGGCTAAAGCAATATTCGCAGGTAAACAGGTAGAAAAATTTCCGTTCGGCAATGGTTTTTCCCTGGTGACAACGTTTCACACAATATTCACGCGGCTCCCTGAAAACTTCCTCATGGGTAACCGTCCATGCTATGCAAGCTATCGGGATAGCCAGTAAAAACAGCCAGGCAGTTTGCGTACTTAAATCCATATTGCTAAGAATGCAAAAGCAGGTATAAATGTTTTATTAAATGATTTAGTGTGATTTAAGTGATTACACTGATTTTATTAAACACGTTATCTATCCATTTTTCAGTTGGCGTTGTAACGGTGTAATCATTTCTTAAAATCATCGTAATCACAATAATCAGTGTAATCATAAAAAACTACTGTAATCATAAAAAATAGTATTTTCGCGTTGAATAGATCTAAATGAAGAAGATAGCATTTTTTATAGCAACATTGCTTTTGGCCATAAGGGTAACGGCACAGGCTGAACCTGTAAATTACCTTACAGCCGTAACCAAATTCACCCAATATTATAACCACGACCAGCCGGATAGCATTTTCTCGATGTTTAGCACCGAATTGAAAAATGTACTGCCGCTTGATAATTTTAAGCCTACTACCGTTCAGCTTAAATCGCAGTACGGCAATTTGCTTAAAACGGAATTTATCAGTATTTCACAGACGCTAGCGGTTTACAAGGCTACGTTTCAGAACAGTACCTTTTTACTGAACCTGGCGCTGAACGCTAAAAACCAGGTCAACGGGCTAACACTCGGGCAATACAAGGAAGACAAGAAAAGCGGCGTCACTATCGACCCTGCGCTTGACGAAACGCCCATCACCCTAAAAACATTAACCGGAACTATTTCGGGTTCGCTGGTAATACCAAAAAATCCATCGGGCAAAATACCGGTAGTATTAATTATTGCCGATGCAGGCCCAACTGACCGTGATGGAAACAACGTTAAAACCGGCGTTAACGGCAATACCTACAAAATGCTGGCTAACGACCTTGGCAAAAACGGAATTGCTACAGTACGATATGATAAACGCCTGGTGGGCTCCAGCGTAACCCAGGGAAAAGCATCTGAACTACGCATTGAGGATTATGGAGATGATGCATTGGGTATGTTAAAGATGCTTGAGGATGACCAGCGTTTTTCGAAAATTATAACTTTCGGCCATGGCGAAGGTGCATTGGTGGCCGGCCTGGCATTTAATGACTCGCCTGCGAAAGCATTTATAGCCGCCGAATGGTCGGCAGAAAACGGAGATGTAATATTAAAAAATCAATTAAAGGGTAAAGCCCAGTTTTTACAGGATGAATTTAAGACCTTTTTAGACAGCTTAAGAAAAGGCAAAACTACACCTAACATCGACCCGGCGCTATACTTTATAGCAAGCCCCAACATGCAAAACTTTATTATGTCGTGGTGCCGTTACGACCCGTTAAGAGGAATAAAGAGAATAAAAGCTCCAATGCTGTTGATACAAGGCACTAGCGATTTATCTGTACCTGTTGAAAACGGGCGCAAGCTTAAAAAATCCAAGTCTGACGCTACCCTATTGGAAATAAAGGGAATGAACCACATTTTGAAGGAGGCACCGGTAGATGAGGGGGCAAATGTAGCGACGTACGAAAAACCAGACTTACCGCTTAAGCCGGAGTTGGTGCCTGCACTGGTAGAATTTATAAATAAGGTGAAATAGACCAGAATTTTGGGAGTTTAAGAATTCCCCGAATTTATTTCACCTTCAATTCTGGTAATTCCTTAATTCTAAAAATTCTGGTTCAAACATTATTTCCAGTTCCCCAATACCCTTCTGACGGCGATGATTTCGCCGATATGATACGAGTTATGGTCGGCAATTTGTAAAGCTTCGCGAAGAATTGATTGGCCGTCCCCATGTTCAAGAGGCTGGTAGATGTCGCTGTGTTCCAATAGTTCAATAAATTCATCCAGGTCGCTGTCAATTTGGGCCAACGCGCCTTTCCACATATCCTCATTTGCCGGTGCGTTTTCTTTGGGCCAATAATCGTCGGGCCACTTCGGCGATTCGTGGTTGGCATCTTTGCTGAACTGCAGCATGTCCCACTGGGCTATGCGGATATGCTCAACCAACTGCCAGATGCTGTAAGGCATGTTAGTGGCTTTTACGCCGCGCAATTCGGGATTAAGGCCTTTTATCGCATCATGAAAAGAAGCATGCGCATTGCCGCCGAGCAATAGTTTGGTTAATTCGTCTGTTAATGTTTTATGCTGATTGTCCATAGATGGTTTTTAAGGTAAACAAATATCGGTGTAATTGGTTGAAAAAAGTTCACTGCCATCCGTATTTATGAGTAGGTTTCAATCAAAAATATTACCTGATTCGGCTTAATCACGTCGACGTAAATTGCCCTAATATCGTATGTTTGTATTATCACAAAAACCAATCATAATGAAAAAAGTTACCGGCATCGGCGGCATATTCTTTAAGTGTGCCGACCCAGCAAAAATGAAAGAATGGTATGCAACGCATCTCGGCTTTCCGGTTACCGACTACGGTACAATGTTCAAAGGCCGTGAAATAGATAACCCGGACAAAACCAACTACACGGTTTGGAGTCCGTTTTCGCAAAATACCAAATATTTCGAGCCCTCGGAAAGGGATTTTATGATCAATTACCGGGTAGAAAACATTGAGGCATTGGTAGATGAATTAAAAAATGGGGGAGTGACTATACTGGATGAGGTTACAACTTATGATTACGGAAAATTCGTGCACATCCTCGACCCGGAAGGTAACAAAATAGAGCTATTCGAGCCGGCGGGATAATTGGTTTTATCCCTGAATTACTACTCCTTCAATGTAAAACTTGCATCGCATATTTACATTAGTTGGCTTATTACGGCGAAAAGTTTTAAGTTTATCATTCTAAATTATAAAACTGATACCCCGGTGATAAAAAAACTGCTATATACCGCCTGCTTTGGCTTTCTTGCCCTTATTGGTTGTAAGAAAGACGGCTCGTCCGTTAGTAACCTGCCCGGCAAAGACGATGCCGCTTTCGCGATTTATGAAAACTCCTATTTGGAAGGATTGTGGAAACTCGACCCAAACTGGGCCACTTCTGTTGGCTACCATAAGTATGATAGCCTGCTGCTTGTGCCTGATGATAAACTGCGCGACAAACTGGTTACCTATGCAAAAATTCAAATAGATTCGCTGAGCAGGTTCGAGGTAAATACATTAACCGAATCCAACAAAATGGATTACCGGATAATGCAGAACCAGATGGAGGCGCTGGAGTGGCGGATACAACAACTGAAAGATTACCAATGGAACCCGGCAACCTATAACGTAATCAGCACCTTCGCCTACATTCTAAATGAACATTATCAGCCACTAACCGAGCGGATGCGCCATTTTTATCAAAAAATGACTAACATACCTGCCTATTATAAAGAGGCGGAAAAGCACATTAAAAACCCGGTTGCAGAATTGGTTAACCTTGCCGTAACTCAACACCTTGGTGGCGTTGGCATATTTGAAAAAGATTTTGCCGACTCTTTAAAGAAAACAAGCATCCCTGCTGCCGAGCAAAAACAAATGCTTGATCGTGCCAAATTATCCGCAGATGCAATTAAGGCATATGCCGAATGGCTAAAAGCGTTGAAAAATGACAAGCCCCGCAGCTTCAGGTTAGGCAAGGAACTTTATGAGGCCAAGTTTAAATACGATATCCAGTCGGATTTTACAGCGCAGCAGATTTACAATTCGGCGGTTGAGCGCAAGAAAAACCTTCACCGTGAAATGACAAAAATCAGTAAAAAGCTATGGCCGAAATATTTTGGCACAGCGGCAATGCCTGCTGATTCGCTTGAGCTGATTGCTAAATTAATAGACACACTTTCGGCCAAACATGCAGAACCAGGCGATTTTCAGTCGACAATTGAAAAGACGATACCCAAACTTACCACATTCGTAAAATCAAAAGACTTAATAACACTCGACCCATCGAAGCCCCTGATTGTACGCAGGGAGCCGGGGTATATGTCGGGCGTGGCAGGCGCTTCCATGAGTTCGCCCGGGCCGTATGATAAGGGTGGTAATTCCTATTTCAATGTAGGCAGCCTGTCGGGCTTGCCGGCGGCAAAGGCTGAAAGTTACATGCGGGAGTATAACGATTATACTTTGCAGATATTATGCATTCATGAAGCTATACCAGGCCACTATGTACAGCTGCTATATGCGAATAAAGCACCCAGCCTGATTAAATCTATTTTCGGCAACGGCGCTATGATTGAGGGCTGGGCAGTGTACAGTGAAGAGGTGATGCTTGACAATGGCTTTGGTGGCGATGAACCCGAGATGCGCCTGATGTGGTACAAATGGAACCTGCGCTCGGTGTGCAACACTATTTTAGATTATGCTGTGCATACCCAAAATATGACGCAGCCGGATGCTTTGAAGCTGTTAACGCACGAGGCTTTTCAACAACAGGCAGAGGCTGAAGGCAAATGGCAGCGCGTAACTATAAGCAGCGTGCAATTAGACAGCTATTATACCGGCTACAAGGAAATAATGGATTTGCGGAACGACTGGAAAAAGAAGGCGGGCGATAAATATAAATTAAAGGAATTTAATGAGAAACTTTTAAGCTATGGCAGCGCCCCGGTTAAGCTGATTAAGGATGCCATGCTGACTAAAGGAACGGACAATAATTCTGGTAAATAATAAATTGATTTGCCAGGCCGCTCAAAAAACATTCCTTTAAGGACTTATGAACTGAATGGTATAACAATTGCAAACTGTTAGTGACTTATAGTTATAGTTAAAACATGAATTGTACTATAAAGCAAGAGGCTGAGAACGAAATTGCCGCTTAAATCATAAAAATCCTTGTTTTTACCAACAGGTGTTAACAACCACACAAGTCGGCACGATTTTATTTTTAAATAAATTAGAATAAACTTCCCCTAATTGGGCAATTTATTCCACAGCTTCCCCATTAATAAATTCCCCAAAAAATTCTTTGAAAAATAAAAGTTTAGCCATATTAATGTGGGTGTACTTTTCATCACTTGGGTACGATTTTTGCAACCATTCAGGTGTTAAATTATTGTATACTTTAAGTTTACATCAAAAATCCCTATATCATGAATACGCTTGCAATTATCGGAATAGCTATACAGGCAATACCGGTGTTTTTTATCATCAAAACAAGTATTACCATGATAAAAAATAAAACCCTGTATTAATTAATAATATAGTCTATTATATTTTTATTTGGTGGCAAAATACCATAGTTAACTCCCGCCCTTCAGGCGGGAGTTTTTTTTTATTTTTTTTGAAACCTTAGCATATCCGCTCCCGTAAAAGACGGCGAGTGAAAATTTAATGATAATGCTAATTCAGTAATAGCCGGAGTTGAGAGACCGGCTATTGCTGTTTATAGTGCTTCCCTATCACCGTTAAATCTTTCTTTTACCTTCCCTATAAATAACATTACTACCTTAGCAGTAAACACGTGCATGCTATGAAGTTTGTTACATTATCCCTGGTGTTTATTGTTGCTATTGGATGCTGCGATGCACAAAAATTCAAGCCGGCATTAAACCTCGCGAAAGACAACACCTACTATCTGTCGGCCAATTCAAATTCTACCATAACGCAAACCATTGGCGGTCAGCAGAACAAAATAAACATTACCCTGAATTGGAAGATGAGCTTTAAGGTGATAGAGCTTGCAGATTCGGTTTATACCATGGACGCCAGCTATCAGTCGTTATCCACAAAAATAGAGCAGGCAGCTGGGCTTATCGACTTTGATTCGAAACGAAAGGACCCGCAGGACAACCCGTCGATGGTATTTGCAGCCATTGTAAATAAGCCATTAAAAATTGAAATCACAAAAAGCGGGAAAGTAAAATCAGTTTCGAATGCCGATAAGCTGATACAGGATGCCATAGCCAGCGTGCCGCAGTTGGATACCACACAACAGGCGCAGGTAAGGGCATTACTAACACAGAATTTTGAACCTGAAACATTAAAGGGCTATATTGAAACCGGCGCATCGATTTTTCCGGCAACGCCAGTGGCGAAAGACGAGAAATGGAAAGTTGATATAAAAAGAGAGACTCCGGCGAAAATGACTTTCAGCATCAATTACCAGCTCACAGATATTGTTAAGAATCTTTACCTGGTACACGGTGAGGGAACCATATCTACCGATAAAAATGCAGGCACTGTACAAATTAACAGCATGCCTGTAAAATACAATCTGAATGGCTCCTTAATATCTGATATAAGGCTTGACAAAATTACAGGCTGGGTTTCGAGTATCCGGACCACGCAACTAATGATTGGCGATATGCAGATACAGGATAACCGGCAGTTACCGGGCGGTATGAGCATACCAGTTTCGTTTAATACGGATGTTACTATTTCAGGTAATTAACACGAATAGTTTTATTTTTAGCGATGACCGCCTACAAAGGAGAAAAAAACGATGTATGATAGCAGCATGAAATATAAATGGGACAATCAGAATGTGCTGGAATACGCAAGGGAAGAAGGCAAACTTCTAGGTAAGCTTGACGGTAAATTAGAAGGAAAGCTTGAGGGAAAACTTGAAGAAGCACGGAAAATTGCCCGCACCTTCAAAAAAATGGGATTGCCTTTAAAAGACATAGCCAAAGGTACCAGCTTATCTACTGAAGAAATAGAAAAGCTTTAAATCCCAACGCTAAATAATTAAAAGGGCCTGAATCAATAATTCAGGCCCTTTTACTATTGTTATACCTGGCTTATCTCCAGTATCCGCCAACCCAAACATAGCCGTGATGGTGGTGCTTCCAGCGACCTGATACCCAAACAGCACGCGGACGTGGCGGCTCGGCCCAATAACCTTCTTTGTAAACATAAGTACCGCCGCTTGGCGCCCATTCCTCAGATACCCATACATGGCGTGGAGTAGGGCGTACAGGGCGCTCCACCACTACAGCGTGCGGACGGCCTAGTCGGGCTCTAACTACTATCTGTGCTTCGCTGCTTGCTACCGCAAACAACGACATTGCTGATGCCAGCATTAATATTTTACCGTACTTTTTCATAGGTTTTTTATGATTTGTATGGTTGTATGACTAAGTTTATGGCAAAGGGTTTAAAAAAATTAAATTGCTATTTGCTTATGCGGACGTCGGTAGTTTTAACCACGGAGATACCGAGAAGGCATAGAGAGGAAAAGCTTTTTGATAGCAGATGTTAGCAGATAACGCTGATTACGCAGATGTTTGTCTGATAAGTTTGATTTTAATAGCACCTTAAAATTATCGGCGCTATCTGCTAACATTTGCGATTATTTTTCTCTGCGCCCTCCGTGGTTAAAAGCGAATTTTCCAGACGGAGTTTGCTAATAAATTCCGAAATCGAAATTCCGATTTCCGAAATCAACACCTATCTTCGCTTCTATGTCACCCGCTGAAGCAAAAACCCAAATTGAATCGCTTACCGCCGAATTAAAGCAGCATAATTACAATTATTATGTGCTGGCGATGCCCACTATTGCCGACTTTGATTTCGACCAAAAACTGGAAGAACTTGGCGCGCTAGAAAAACAGTTCCCTGAATTTGCCGATCCTGATTCGCCTACACAACAGGTTGGCGGAGATATTACTAAGGACTTTGTTACCGTGCGGCACCGCTGGCCGATGTTGTCTCTTGGCAACACCTATAACGAGCAGGAATTGCTTGACTTTGACCAGCGTATCCGTAAGGCCATCGGCGATAACTTTGAATACGTGTGCGAGCTGAAGTTTGATGGTTTATCCATGAGCCTTACCTACGAAAACGGGCTGCTGGTTAGGGCTGTTACCCGTGGAGATGGCGTGCAGGGCGATGATGTGACTACCAACGTACGGACCATACATACCATACCGAAGAAACTAAAACACGGTGATTACCCGCCGGAGTTTGAAATACGCGGCGAAGTGTTTATGCATCTTAAGGCTTTTGAGCGCTTAAATAATGAACGTATTGATGCCGGTGAGGTGCCTTATGCCAACCCACGCAACTTTGCATCGGGCACTATCAAAATGCAGGACTCGGCGGAGGTAGCAAAGCGCCCATTAGATTGCTTCCTGTATTTTTTATACACCGAGCGCCAATTATTTAAAACGCATTGGGAAAGCCTGGAGGCCGTAAAGGGCTGGGGATTCCATATAAACGAGCAAAGCCGGCTTTGCAATACCATTGATGAGGTTTTTGCCTTCATCAACCATTGGGACAAGGCCCGTTTCGATTTGAGCTATGATATCGATGGCATTGTAATCAAGGTAAACAGCTACGCGCAACAGCAGGAACTTGGGTTTACGGCCAAATCGCCGCGCTGGGCTATCGCCTATAAATTTAAAGCCGAGCAGGTACAAACCGAACTGCTGGCGGTCACCTACCAGGTTGGCCGCACAGGGGCGGTTACGCCTGTCGCAAATTTAAAGCCCGTGCTATTGGCGGGCACAACCGTTAAGCGTGCTACATTGCACAACGCCGACGAGATAGAAAAACGCCTGATGCTGCATGAGCACGACTGGGTTTTTGTGGAAAAGGGCGGCGAGATAATCCCGAAAATCATCAGCGTAAATTTAGAGAAGCGCAGCCCGGATGCAAAACCTATACAGTACGTTACCAATTGCCCGGTATGTGAAACCCGACTTATACGCAAGGGAGGCGAAGCTGCCTCCTACTGCCCAAATGATGAAGGCTGCCGCCCGCAGATAGTGGGCAAAATGCAGCACTTCATCAGCCGCAAGGCCATGAACATTGACGGATTGGGCGATGAGACTATCGAGACCCTGTATCAGCATCAATTCATCAGCCACATAAGTGATATTTATGAGTTAAAAAATCACGACGCTGACCTGAAAAAGATGGAGCGCTTCGGTGAAAAATCCATCAATAACATGCTGGATGGTATCGAAAAATCAAAAGAAATGCCTTTTGAAAAAGTGCTGTTCGGTTTAGGGATCAGGTATGTTGGGGAGACCGTTGCCCGCAAGCTGGCGGTACATTTCAAAAACATCGACCGCATCGCATCAGCCACTTTTGATGAACTGATTACCGCAGAGGAGATTGGCGAACGCATTGCGCTGAGTATTATTGAATATTTCAGCGACGAAAAACATAAAGCAGAAATAGAAAAGCTAAAGGAGCAGGGGCTTCAGTTTGTAACAATAGAAAAAGAAGTAAAACTGGCGAGCGAAAAACTTAGCGGACAAACATTTATTATCTCCGGTACCTTCGAAAAATCGCGCGATGAACTGAAGGATATTATTGAACAAAACGGCGGAAAAATATTGGGCAGCATATCGGCGAAGTTAAATTTTGTGGTAGCCGGCGATAACATGGGGCCTGCAAAATTAGAGAAAGCACAGAAGCTGAATGTACCTATAATAAGTGACGAGGAGTTGTTTAAAATGCTTGAATAATCGACGTAAAATTTAGGTAAATTTAACTTAAAGTTATTGTATTAATATAATATTATAGTTCTGTCATAAGTTGTACGATTTAACACAAAAAATTTCAGACATATTGTGTAATATTCTATATTAGTGGCTTCATATGGTGGGCATCCTGCTCACCTATTGTGATAAGGTTTAGGTTAAAGCCTCCAAACAGCGAGTGTGCGGAGGCTTTTATTTTTAGGGGATATTAATATATTCCACTATCACATTTTTCAATATTTTAATTTCAAACTAGTTGTTGATTTAACCGCAGAGATACAGAGAAGGCGCGGAGTACGCAGCGTTTGTTATAAAATTCCTATCAATTCACTCTTAAATATATTATTACTTTTTTCTCAGCGTCCTCTGTGAATTCTCCATATCTCTGCGGTTAAACTTATGCTAATTCTCTTAACATGTAACACTATCCGGTTTTCTTCATCAAACCTTAACAATAATTAACAAAAATGCCCTTACAGGTTAAATTAAATAGTTTGACCTTCGCATCAAACCTATTTCGATGAAGTTTACCTTACCATTTATCTTCTTTATTATTCTAAGTTTTAGCGTTTTTTCGCAAACTGTTACCGTTAGCGGAAAAATTACCGACGAACAAAACCAACCCGTTCCGTTTGCCAGCGTCTACATAAAAAACACCACCAAAGGCACATCTGCAAACAGTGAGGGAGAATATACCTTGCAGCTAAAGCCCGGCACTTATGACATCCAATACAAAGCGGTAGGCTACCGTCAGCAGAGCCGCACGATTGAGCTGAATAAAAATACATCAGTTGATATCGTGCTGCAAGTGGAAGCCTATCAGTTAAACGATGTGACCGTTAAATCAGGCGGAGAAGACCCGGCTTATGCCATCATCAGGAAAGCCATCAAAAACCGCAAAAAACACCTGAATGAAGTTGATGCCTACACTTGCGAAGTTTACATAAAAGGCTTGCAAAAGCTGCTGGCAGCTCCGAAAAAGTTTTTGGGCTTCGACGTACAAAAAGCCACCCGCGAAATGGGTCTCGACTCTAACCGGCGCGGCATAGTTTACCTGTCTGAATCGGAATCGAAATACAGCTTTATGCGGCCTGATAAAACGCACGAAGAATTGATATCTTCAAAAGTGTCTGGCAGTAACCAAGCCTTTAGCTTTAACCGGGCATCGGATATCCAGGTAAATTTTTACGAGAACATACAAACGTGGAACGGATTGAGCCTGCGCCCGCTGGTATCGCCAATTGCTGATAATGCATTATTTTATTACACTTACCGGTATATAGGTTTTACAACAGAAAACGGCGAAACCGTGGATAAAATAAAGGTTACACCCAAACGCGGTTACGATGCCTGTTTCCAGGGTTATATCTATATTATGGAAAATGGCTGGAGATTATCCGGCCTCGACCTGTTCATCACCAAAAAACAAAACATAAACTTTGTAGATACCCTTAAACTGAAAGAGCAATTCTTCCCGGTGAGCAAAGACGTGTGGATGCCATCGTCGATACGATTTGATTTTACGGCAGCGCTGCTAAGCTTTAAAGTCGGCGGCTATTATATGGCGGTTTATAAGGATTACGATATCAATCCCAAAACAAATAAAAAGGATTTTGCAGAAGTAATGCGTATTACCCGCGGCAGCAACAAAAAGGACTCGACCTACTGGGCAAATGAGCGACCTGTGCCGCTTACCGACGAGGAAAAAACAGACTATGAGAAAAAAGCTGTACTGGCCCGGAAACGCGAATCGAAACCTTACCTTGATTCGCTGGATAAAGTGAACAATAAATTCAGCCTGCTTAATTTAATGTATGATAGCTACCACCACAGGAACCGCTACGACCACGAATATTACAACCTTGACGCCATATTACCGTCTATCAGGTTTAACACCGTACAGGGCTTTAATTTAAACTATGGGGCCTCGTTCAGCAAGCAGATAGACAGCAATACCAACCGGTATCTTAATGTAGGCGCAAAAGCGGGCTACGGCTTTTCCGACAAAAAATTTACGGGCGCAGTTTATGCTGTTGTACCGGCAGGCGAATACAATCTTGGATTTAACGCCGGCTCAGAGATTGTAGATTTAAACAATC
>JAZJZL010000007.1:11580-13374 GCA_040389845.1 Bacteroidota bacterium | reverse complement strand
GTAGTTCATGGTTGATGGTTCATAGTTCATGGCAGCTGCAATGTATGCCGTTCAGCAGTACACTAAACTACAAACCATTAAAAATATGCGCCTTTTTCGGCTATGAACCATGAACCATTAACTATGAACTAAAAAATGAACCGCTTAAATCAACTTTTCGCTGCTAAAAAGGATAACCTTTTATCCATCTATTATACTGCCGGGTACCCGGAACTGAATACCACGCTTGATATTGCTGAAGCATTAGAAAAATCCGGTGTGGATTTCCTGGAAATAGGCTTCCCCTACTCCGACCCCGTGGCCGACGGACCGACTATCCAGCACAGCTCAGAAAAAGCGCTGGAAAGTGGCATGACCCTTAACCTGCTTTTTGAGCAATTGGCTGATTTGAGGAAACGGGTGTCTATCCCTATCCTGCTGATGGGCTATGCCAACCCGATGATACAATATGGCGTTGAAAGATTCTGCAAAAAAGCCGCCGAAGTCGGTGTTGATGGGGTTATCGTTCCGGATTTACCTATGTATGAGTACGAAACACTTTATGCGGATTATTTTAAGGCGAATAACCTCAGTAATATTTTCCTGGTTACCCCGCAAACGTCTGAAGAATGTATCCGCAAAATTGATGAGTTGAGCAATAGCTTTATCTACCTGCTTTCTTCGTCATCTATAACCGGCGGTAGTTTGAATGTATCGGTAAATATCGAGGATTATTATAAGCGCGTAAAGGCGATGGAATTGAAGAATCCTGCGATAATCGGGTTTGGGATAACGGATAACAAATCGTTTAGCAAGGCCTGTGAGTATGCAGCCGGGGCTATTGTAGGTAGTGCGTTTGTAAAGCTTTTGGGAACGGAGAGTTATTTGGAAAAGATACCGGGCTTTATTCAGAGCATAAGACCTTAGTATTTTCCCCATGAGAATCAGCAGACTTACGAAGTTTTTAAAACTTCGTAAGTCTTACCCATTCTATTGCATAACCGATTGAAATCCTTTTCGCTGGTGTAACAACCGAAATTTATAAATATAACTCCAGCTCTCCCTTACCCTCACGTATAATTTCAAAGTCGCCTTCGGTGCAATCAACAACGGTTGAAGGAATATTTTCGCCATAGCCGCCATCTATCACCAGGTCCACCATGTCTTCGTACTTTTCGTGAATCAATTCGGGGTCGGTTGAGTATTCGATAATTTCGTCATCATCTTTTATGGAAGTAGAAAGGATTGGGTTACCCAGCTGCTTTACTATTTCGCGGGCGATATCGTTATCCGGAACCCTGATACCAACCGTCTTTTTGTTGGAGCTAAGCAGCTTCGGTACATTATGGTTTGCGTTAAAGATAAACGTAAACGGTCCCGGCAAAGCCTTCTTTAAAACTCTGAAGGTGGTGTTATCAATCGGTTTGATGTAATCCGATATATGGCTTAAATCATAGCAGATAAACGAAAAATTGGCCTTCTCCGGCTTGATATTTCTTATTTTGCATATGGCCTCGATGGCCTTGTGATTGGTAATATCGCAGCCAAGGCCATAAACGGTATCCGTAGGATATATAATGAGTCCACCCTTGCGCAACACCTGCACGACTTGCTCTATTGCTTTAGGATTAGGGTTCTCGGGGTAGATCTTGATTAACATACTTACCTAACAAAGATACTTGCAAAAAGGTTGTAAAGCAAAAAGCCATTCGCATTACGAATGGCTTTTTTATACATCAAAGGCCAACTAATTCAATCAACTCAGTCAACCTACTCCAATCAACTTATTTCTGCTTTGCGAACTGAATGTTGATC
>JAZJZL010000007.1:0-11570 GCA_040389845.1 Bacteroidota bacterium | reverse complement strand
AATTTGATGTCTTCACCAACGACAATTGCACCAGCTTCGGTAACGCCGTCCCAGGTTAAACCGAATTCTTTACGGTTGATTTTGCCTGTTACTTCAAAACCTGCTTTGGTGTTGCCGTAGAAGTCGTCAGCAGTACCGCCGAACTCAGCAGATAATGTAACCGGTTTGGTTACGTCTTTTATAGTCAAATCGCCTTTTAATGCATATTCGTCATCGCCTGTGCTGGTGAACGAAGTTGATTTAAAGGTAATCTGTGGGTATTTTTCAGCATCAAAAAATTCTGCTGATTTCAGGTGACCGTCACGTTGCGACTGGTTAGTATCAATGCTATCGATGTTTAAAGCGAAAGTGATAGCTGCATTCTCGAAGCTATCGCCTTCGTTTTCCAATGTGCCTTCGAAGCTTTTAAAGAAACCTGTAACTGTTGATATAACGAGGTGTTTAACTTTAAACTGAACCTCTGAGTGTGTTGGGTCTATTGCCCATTTTGTTGTTGCCATGATTTTAATTTTTTTTGATTGTTTTAAAATTTCATAACAAAGGTAATAATACATGTTTAAACATGTATTATATCTTTATCAATATTACAATGGTCTTACAATCGAATAAAGAACATTAAAAACAGGCTTTTGTTCAGCAAAAAGAAGATTCGATATTTTACAGGATGAGCGAAAAATGGAAGGTTTTTATTGGAAGGGATACAAAATATAAAAATCAATAATTACCAGGTAATTACGTAAAAAAATACAATAATCTGATAATAAGCATGTTCCGTACCGTTCCGGGTATTCCGCAGAAAAATGGAACACTAAAACACAAGGGGTTTTCTTCTTACTAACCGGCCATAAACTCAGTGAGTATACGGTGAAAGTGATGCGTTCCCTGCTCGCGGGTAACTGAATATCGCCCATGATTATAGAAACGGGAACGCACACCACGCTGTACATTCTCAACAATTTCTTCATCCTCCTGCTCCACTTTATCCAGCCCTGCTCCAGCCCCGCGGTTTAATTTGGACTCGTGCCAAACATAGGAGAAAAACTTCACACGGCACTCTCCTACCGAAACCGGCTCAACAACATTAACCGAAAGCCCCCAGGGATAAAAGTTAAACATCATGTTGGGGAACACCCAGAAATAATAAGCCGCTACATTTTTACCATAGTCGGGTGATGAGGCAGGTAATTCGAAGCAATCCTCGTTAGTTTTGGCGAGTCCTAATTGCAGGCTTGAGTACGGAAAGAATAATTCAGTGGCATATTCACCAAAATCAATTACGGAATTCAGTCCGGCGTGTACAAAGGGTATATGGAAGCCCTCGAGGTAGTTTTCGCAATACAGCGCCCAGTTGGCCTTTACGTTAAATACTCTCGATAATGACGGGTCGAACTTAAAATCCTCCAGCGGCAGCCAGCTTACCCGCTCTGTCATATCGCGGAAAAACACCTCCGGTTTATATTTCTCATTAAGCGATGTAAAAAGCCAATTACTCCATTTAAATGATGTAAGCTTTGGCAGGTTGTCCTCCGCTGAGGGAAAGTTTTCTACCTCTTTAAATTCCGGCATCGACAAAAACTTACCATCAAGGCTAAACATACGACCATGATAGCGACAGCGCAGGTTATTCAGCTTACAGGCCTTATCAACCACAAGATTACCGCGGTGGGTGCACACGTTAGAGAGCACATTGATTTCTCCGTTTTTACCGTTTGTTAATAGCAGGGGTTCATCAAGATAATTTTCGAGTAAAGTAAAAGGATAAACATCGCCGGGATTTTCAACCAGTTCAGTGCCACCTATGAATTGCCATGATGGGGAAAATATTCGCTCCTTGCATTGCTCAAAAACATTGGGGTCGGTATAAAAATCTGAGTGAAGAGTTTTAGCTTTGGTTATATCGGCATCTACAAAATACTGTGGCATAAGTGGTTTATTTCGGTTAAAAAATTTATAAAACCTGGCCCAATCTACCTAATTCATTTAAAATATCAGAGGGATTATAAATCCCCAAATTGAGAAAGTAATCCCCTGCTTTTAAAAATATAACCATTTAGGGGGCATTTGCGTATTACATCTCCGAACGACAGAAGAGGCGAAAATTACACGATATGTGTTTTTATTGCCTGTAAGTTTAATTTTGTATGATTTTCGCTAATGCGGGGCATAAAAATAGCTTATAAAAAAACGTTTTATCATTCAGTTCAAGTTATAAATAATGTTTGGCTTGTTTATTGCCAATTTTATGTAACACAATTATGAAAAGACTTTTAGTTATTATTTCATTAATACCTTACCTGGCGCTGGCGCAAACCTCCGATGAGCATTTGAAAAGAGCAAATGAATTATCGGCGCAAAAAAATTATACTGCGGCCATACCCGAATTTACTAAAGCAATCGAGCTTAACGGCAATAACGTTAAAGCCTATTTATATCGTGGCAACGCCTATAGCAACAGCAAGCAATTCGGCGAGGCTGTTGAGGATTACTCTAAAGTAGTAACCATCGACCCTGGCAATGCCGATGCTTTTTACTACCGCGCAAATGCAGAGGCAAATGCTAAAGACTATAAGTCGGCTATTAACGATTATACTAAGGCAATTGAGCTTGGCTTACGTAGTTCGGACATATACCACTACCGCGCAAATGCGAGGGTAAACTCAAATGATTATAACGGCGCAATTGCAGATTTTTCGACGGCAATCGCTATCAGCCCGAACAACCCTGAGCTTTACGAATATCGCGGCGTCGCCAAAGCAAATATCAACGATAATAAAGGTGCAATAGCTGATTATGATGTTGCCATCAGGCAAATGCCTAATAATGCCGACGTATATTACTATCGCGCAAATTCTAAAGGTACTATAGGTGAATACAATGGCGCCCTTGCCGATTACAACACCACGTTAAGGATGAACCCTAATAATGCGGAGGCTGTTTTCTATCGCGGGAATACTAAAACCAATTTAAAAGATTACAAAGGCGCTATCGAGGATTATAAGAAAGCGGTAACCATGAATCCGCACCTGCCTAACCTGTATTATTACCTGGCCAAGGCTATCAGTAACAGCTCCGACAACAAAACTGCCATCGAGTATTTCGATAAGGCAATTGCGCAAGACCCTAACAATGCGGAGCTTTATTTATACCGCGGTATTTCGGAAAGCAAAAGCGACAGCAAAGACGCAGCATTGGCCGATTACAACAAGGCCATTTCCCTGGACGCCCATTTAGCCGGCGCTTTTCAAAACCGCGCGGAGTTAAAGATTGACCAAAAAGATTACGAAGGTGCGCTTGACGACGCAAATACCGCCGTAAACTATAACAAGTATGCTGATGGATACGTGTACATAACCCGCGCAAAAGCAAAACGAGGGTTGCAGGATACTACAGGCGCTTTAGAAGATTACAACACCGCCATTAAAATGAATCCTAAAAATTTCGAGGGATATTTTGGCCGCGGCGAAATGAAGATATTACAGGCCGATTACAGCGGCGCTATTGCTGATTTTAATACCGCAATAGAAATGCAGCCCGCCAATGGCGATGCTTACTTAAACCGCGGTATAGCTAAAAGCCGCTTAGGCGACAGACCAGGCGCAATAGCCGACTTTAAAAAACAAGTTGAGCTTGACCCAAAAAATCAGCAGGCTTATCTACGTCTTGGTAAAATACTGATTGATAACAGGCAGTATACAGAAGCATTAACGCTATTTAATAAAGTAGTAACTCCATATACAAAAAATGGTAAAATATTAGTGCTTCGCGGTACAGCAATGGCCGGCGTAGGCGATACCCGTGGAGCTATGATCGACTTTGACAGGGCGATAGCAGTCGATTCAAATGCCATATCGCAGGCCTACAGCGGTCGCGCTAACGTTAAAATCGAACTAAAGCAATATGACAGCGCGGCAGTTGATATTAGCCGGGCGATTGAAAAAGACCAGAATAATGATGAGGCCTATTTCTATCGTGCTAATCTTAAAATGATTCAGAAAAATTACGAGGGAGCAGTATATGATTATATCAGCGTGCTGCTTATCAACCCGGATAACATTAAAACTTATGCCTACCGTGGTCTTGCCGAAGGCTATATGAAGGATACATCAGCGATGAACGGTGATTTCAGGCAGGCGATGAAGCTTAGCCCCAAAGACCCCAACAACTTTGTGCTGCGAGGCAAGGCTAAAATGGTTACACGTGAATATGACGGCGCGCTAAAAGATTTCGCAACAGCAATCGATCTCGACCCGCACAATCCCTATGTATGGCTAAGCCGCGGCGTAGCTAAGTTGCAGGAGAATGACCACAGCGGTTGCCAGGACCTGGCTAAAGCTGTAGAACTGGGCTCAAGAGACGCGCCGGATGAGATACGGAAATATTGTAAGTAGATAGAATCAAGAACCAAGAGTCAAGACAGAAAGCGGAATGCTTTTTCTTGACTCTTCGTGTTTTTACGATATACGTATTTCTCAATCTTGGCTCTTGATTCTTGACTCTTGGTTCTCCCCCCTTATTTCAATGTTCCTCCCGAAGCGTCGTTAAAATCATCTTCGTAATGAACCTTATCGCTGGATAATTTTATATAGTCTACCGAACCGGTGCCCTGGAACATGTAATCGATACCGATTATTTTAGATTTGATGATATCCTCGTTAACCGCAAACACAATCTTATCGTTCAGAAAGATTTGCGCTTTGCGATTTCTGGTTTCAATCCTCACTTTTACCCATGAACTAAAATCGACGCCAAATACTGATAAATCAACGTGCTTGCCCGATGCGTAATAATTGGTAAAAAGTAAATCGAGGGTTGAGATGCAACCTTTAGCGCATAGCGGTATGCCAATAGCTGTGCCTTCGCATAAAATATAAATCTTGCTGAGCTGGCAAACTGAAGCACCTTCCCTGTAATCATTTTTTACGGACGTCTCAAAGGTGAAATTATCGCTGTATATCTCGCCAAATTCACGCACATTTGAGTACAGAACATCCGAAGGTGTGGGTTGAAGCTTTATATTTTTGGCCTGTATCTTTTCTATAGGCAGCGACATTTTGCCATTGGCAATAACTTCTTCTTTTTTAAAATATACCGGTACCGGTGATTGAGTTACCGCCGGCAGCCACCCGTCCGACTTAATCAGCAGGCGGTGCATGCTTACTATCTTGTTCCCTACTATCAATTTAGCTTTGTAATAGTCGGGATAGTAATAAATTGACGTATGCTGATGCTCGTTTTTGGATACTTTAACCTGCAAATGCCTGTCCCATGATTGTTGGATAATTACTGAATCATAGGGTGACTTGGTTGCATCATAATTAAATACCACTGAGTTTGGTAAGCCCACTGAAACAACTTTTTTGCTACTGAATTTATAATCGTTGTCTGTAATAACGGGCGGAGTTTTTTTCCTGGTAGATAATATCGATACAGCCACAGCAGCTATACATACAATAAACAGCCCCACTTTTAGGTAAGGCTTCCGCTTCTTTTCGGGTTCATCACTTTCCGCTTCTTCGACAGCACGGACAGCAGGGAATGACTCAACAGTTACAGTTTGAGCAACACCATTGCCATTTTGCGATTTAAATGCCCGCCAGTTCTCATATCCAAGAAATTGCACCAGTGTATCGAGCGTATGCGTATTGGGCAAACTATCATATTTCACCTTGCCCCAAACGCGTTTCAAGGTAACATGACTGAGTGCAACACTGGTTTTTTCCTGTATCTTCTCGCTCAGGACTACAAAATCCTGGTTAGTCCAATCGCTGCTATCTCCCCAGCCGGTAGCTATCTCGAATAGCTTTTTGGTTTTTTCTATATAATACTCGTCGGTGTGCATTCTGGACATGAAAATCGAACAAAAATATAATATAAAGATAACAGCCCGGGCTTGTACAAACTTGTACAAACTTGTATAGCGCATGAATAGCTTTAGCGTTTGCGCCTGCTTAACTTTATACTATAAATGTACAACTCCTTAACATAAGGAGTACAGCCAATTATCAACTTATTTATTATTTACCGATGCACTATCTATTTAAAACGGGCGTCTATTTATATGCGTTAGCTATCACCGTTTTCGGCATTCAGCATTTTTTGTACGCTGGATTCGTATCGCGGATGGTTCCCGGCTGGATACCTTTCCACTTATTTTGGGCCTATTTTACCGGTGCAGCGATGATTGCAGCGGCTATTGGTATCGCCTTTAATAAAATGGCACGATTAGCATGCATTTTACTTGGAATAATGGTGTTTTTATTCGTAATATTGATAGACATTCCACCAATTATAACTCACCCGTCTATGGGTGGCCAACTTACTACAACGTTTGAAGAAATTGGATTAGGCTGCTGCGCATTTGTATTAGGCAGTACCTTTCCCGAAAAGGTTATTTATATTTAATTTTTGTGCCATGTTTAGTAAAAATACACACCGGTTTTTGTTGTGGCTGTTGTATTTGAATTGCTTTATTTTCACAACGGCATATGCACAATTTGATTTAGAACCGCACCGCAATAAAGTAACTATACCGTTCCGGCTGGTTCGCAATATGGTTGTAGTACAATTGTCTATCAACCATAAGGGTCCTTTTAACTTTGTAATGGATACGGGCGTGGGGCTGATGATAATTACCGATCCCAGCCTGATTGACACGCTAAAGGTGCCGATGTCGCACAAACTAAAGCTACGCGGATTTGGCGAAAACGATTCATATGAGGCCTTCGCATCGCAAACCCTGGACATAGGCATCCCGGGCCTTACCAGTTATGGCATTAATGCAGCAGTATTAACCAAAGACCAATTCGGTCTCTCGAACTATGCCGGCATGCCGATACACGGATTATTAGGTTACGAATTTTTTAACAACCTCGCTATAAAGGTAAACTTCAGCGACTCCACGCTGACAGCCTACCGGCCCCAGGATACTAAAAGATTCGCAAAGGGTGAGCGTATACCGATAACCATTGAAGACCATAAACCATATTTAGAAACTACGGTAGATATGCCGGGCGGCATAATAAAACAAACCAAGCTGGTTGTGGACCTTGGCGCGGGGCATCCCTTATCGCTCGAAAATATATCTGACAAAGCCGCGCTGGAGAAAAAGTGCATTCATGCAAACCTGGGCGTTGGCTTCAGCGGGCCGATAAATGGCTTTATCAGCCGGATTAGCGGTATTGAATTGGGGAAATATAAGATCCGGAACGTGATATCTTCCTTTCCGCAGGATGATTCGCTTAGAAAATATCTTAATATAAAGCGAGACGGTAATCTTGGCATAGGTCTTCTTAAAAAATTCACTGTCGTATTCGACTATCACGGCGGCTATATTTATCTAAAGCCCGGCCCGAATTTTAAGGAACCCTTTGAGCAGGACATGAGCGGCCTTGAATACTATGCCGATGGCGATGGGTTTAAGCGGATTATCATCAGTCGCGTAGAGCCCGGCTCGGCAGGTGATAAGATTGGGCTGGAAAAAGACGATGAAATAGTATCTATTAACTTTAAGCGCATAGCCGATATGACATTGGAGGAGGTAGATAACCTTTTCAAATCGCAGGATGACCGCAGCCTGTTGTTAGAGGTTTATCATGATAAGAAATATGATAATGTGATTATAACTTTGAAGAGGCGCATATAGACACGTGTAGCGGAGATTTGACAACTTTTAAAAAGTTGTCAAATCTAATCGTCAATTAGCAATTTTTCCCCGAGCATTATCTTTTGAAGGTCTTGATGATATTCTTTATATACATCCTTATTACCAAACCAGTTGATAACCTCATCTTTTTTCAACGCAGATGGAGTGTCCAAAAGTATTCTCGAATATGAGCTCCATTTCCAATTTCTAAAATCATCTATTAGATTGTGGTGCTGTGGATTCGAATGAATATAATAAATAAGCTGAGTGAAATAAGAGTCCTCTTTAACATGAGCTCTTTTAAACGGTGTTTGGAATAGTGTACCTAACCTGTTTTGTTCTTTATTAAACGCCATCGCATACGACTGAAAGAATTTGCGAAACTGGTGACTAACAAGTTCCTGGGCACTTTTATCCTGTATACTTAGAGAAGAGAGATTTGATAACTTTTGGAAACTTGTCAAATCTGTTAACATCAAGTCGTTTTCTTTAATGCGTAAGAGAAGGTGAAAGTGATTTGGCAGCAAACAATATGCATAGGTATCTGCTACCGGTGACATATACTTATTGTATTGTTTTAGAAAATATTGGTAATTGCTTTCACTTTTGAACATCGGCTGTTTATCTACAGTGCGATTGTAGACGTGGTAAAAACAGCCTTCTTCAAAAGGAGTGTAATAATGTTCAACCTTCGCCATTTTTCCTAACCATATAGATTCGCAAAGATTTGACAACTTTTAAAAAGTTGTCAAATCTAATCGCACACCATTAATTCACCTCCAAATCATCCCTACCCGGCAATACCGGGAACACACCATGCGGCTCGCTTTGATACCAAAATGCCACGGTGGCCAAATCATCCTGTAACGGCAAATAGCGGCCATTATCGCGCCAGCCTAAATCCTGCAGGGTTACTTTTAAATCCTGGTCAAAACGGATTGGGTCGGCTATGTGCCAGCGGTATAGACCGAAGCGCTGGGCTATGCTGTAATGGCCATCGCCCCGAAGCACCTGTGGCAAACCAGTATAAGGCCCACTAAACTCAGTGTACTCGTTGCTGACACTGCCGTCAGCCTTTTTGTGATCACTGTCGAAATCGTAGGCTCCGTTAAAATAATCTTCTGTACCCGTACCGGCTATGGTTGGGAACTTTGTATCGCCGTCCATAAAGAATTTTATCTCGCCTTCGCCCCACCAACCATTTTTATTTGAGCCATAAGCCAGGTAAGTGCCTACATACTGGCCTTTACCTTTAATATTATCAACCACAACAAAATCCTGCTTATAAGGCAGCGGATTTACCCTGCGGAACTGCGCGTGAAAATAACCGGCGTCTTTAGGCACATCGGTAAGTGTATAATCCACCTGGTAATAGAGCACCATATCCCTGTCGTCAATATTCTCCATTGTGATTTTACATTTTTTGCGGAACGGCATGGGCCAGTAACAGTTTAAACCACTGCCGGGATTTACCACTACCGCCAGCGAGGTTACCGGTGCATACTTGCCCCAGCCCATACAAAAGAAATCGCCTACAGGAGCCTCTACAGATGGCGTAGTTTCATCATCCCAATAAAAACGGATAATAGAGTAGCGCCAGTTGCCGGTTGGCGTCATCCATATATGTTGAATGGCGCCTGATTCATTTATTTCAGCTATGGTATAAGTGGTATGTTTTTTAATAACGACGCTCGGGCTCACTTTCCAGCCTTGGCCCAGGTCGCGCGAGGCGCCGCTGCCGGTGCCCGTAGTGGCCATTCCGCCTTTACCTTTTTCGCCGTTAAAATTTTCGGGACTGATTGAACGTGTCTTCGCGTCAGACATCATGTACAAATTGCCCATGTTTGTACCCAATCCGTTAAACTTTTGCTGTGCGCTAACCGATACCGCAGCCAGAACGCCCACCAAAACAATTAAAGCTGATTTTTTCATCGTATTTAATTAAAGTTTGTAAAATTCAATAGCGTTAAGTCCCCAAAACCGGGATTGCTCATCGGTAGATAGTTTGGCGGTGTATTGCTCAACTATGCTAATCATCTTATTGTAACCGCCCGCTACATTACATACCGGCCAATCGGAACCAAACATTACGCGGTTAGCGCCAAATGCCTCAAAAACAATATCCAGGTAGGGCACAAAATCTTCATACTGCCAGTTTTGCCAGTCGGCCTCGGTTACCATACCTGATATTTTACACCAGGCATTTTCATGCTGTGCCACCAGGCGCATGCTATGCTCCCATTTATCGATGTTTTGATTTTTAATATCCGGCTTGGCAATGTGGTCGATTACAAAACGGACGCCGGATATATTTTTTACGAATTGATTGGTATAACCCAACTGGTCGGGGAATACCAGGATATCGTAAGCAAGGTCATAAGTTTTAAGGGCCGCTATGCCTTTCATAAACTGCGGGTTCAGCATATACGCCCGGTCAGGCTCACCCTGCAATACGTGGCGCATGCCCTTCATTTTTTTATTTTCGGCATAATGTGCGATCCGCTCACGTACGTGCAGGTCCATAAAATCAACCCAACCGACTACGCCTTTAATAAACTCATGCTTATCGGCAAGGTCTAATAAAAATTCCGTTTCAGTTTCAGATTGGTCGGCTTGTACCGCTACACAACCATCTATATGCTGTTTTTTTAATATCGGTTCGAGGTCTTGAGGGTAAAAGTCGCGTTGTATGGCCTTCATGGATTCGTTTATCCATGCATCGCGTATGGGGTCAAATTTCCAAAAGTGTTGATGGGAGTCTATTCTCAATTCTATGGTCAGTTATGGTTATTCACTATAGCTTCATAGCGATGGGTTTTAAACCCATCGCTATGAAGCTATTTGTTTATTTGTCATTAAGCATTCGCCAGTGCCCTGTCCAAATGCACATATCCGCCATCTACATAAATCAATTGCCCGGTGGTATGGCTTGAGCGTTCTGATAACAGGAACGCCGTGGTATTCGCAATTTCTTCAGCGGTCGTCATCCGGTTTTCCAGCGGTATTTTTGATTCGATATCCTTCCGTTTGGCAATTGGGTCTGGCAATGTGTTTATCCAGTTTTCGTAAAGCGGTGTCCAGCATTCGGCCACGACGATGGCATTTACGCGAATACCGTATTTAAGCAATTCCACGGCCCATTCACGGGTCAGAGCGTTTCTTCCGCCATTTGCCGCTGCGTAGCCTGATGTATTTCCCTGCCCTGTGGCAGCTGTTTTTGAAGTGATGTTCAATATAGCCCCTTTCGATTCTTTTAACGCCGGTAAGGCAAAATGGGCCATCAAATAATAATGTACCACGTTTTTATGCAGCGATGCCATAAACTCGTCGTAGCTGCCGTTCTCCAGTCCTACGCCGTCGTTCACGCCCGCATTGTTAACAAGACCTTCGATACGGCCAAAACGTTGCAGAACTTCTTTAACCGCGTTTTCGCAGGCTGCCGGTTCAGTTAGTTCGGCTACAATTTGATAAGATTGTCCGCCTGCGGCTTCTATCTCCGCCACCATTGCCTTATTATCATCCTCACTCCTGCCTACTATAACAGGGACTGCGCCTTCTGCTGCCAATACTTTTACGATGCCCGCGCCAATACCTTTTGCGCCGCCGGTTACTATAATTATTTTATTTTTCAGTCCTAAATCCATCGCTTCAAATTTGTTGCGTACCTACGGCACGCTAAATGTTCTTTTTCTATTTTCTACCGATATTTTGCACCTACCGCGCAACTTAATTTAGATTTGACAACTTTTAAAAAGTTGTCAAATCTGGGCGGTTAGTGTCCTGCCGCTACGGTCAGCTTTTTAATTTTCATGTTACTTCTCGCAAAAAACAATATGTATGCGAAACATATTATCGGCACCAAATAGGCATAACGAATGCCGTGAGAATCCGATATTTTACCCATAATCGGAGGGATAACCGCACCGCC
>JAZJZL010000006.1:11034-30314 GCA_040389845.1 Bacteroidota bacterium | reverse complement strand
TAATATCTGAATCAAGGTTCAACTTGCCTTCCTGTACTAATTTTAAAATTCCAACCCCGTTTAATGATTTGCTGATTGAGCCTGCCTGGAATAATGTACTTGTAGTAACAGGCCGTTGTTCTGAACTATCTGCCCAGCCATACCCTTTTGCCCACTCAATTTTATAGTCCTTTATCAATGCGATACTTACTCCGTTTACATGATTACTTTTCATCCTGTCGGCAAGTGTAAATTGCTGATTCCCTATTTGCACCCATAAACCTAAATTGTTTTCAAACTTTTTAATTTTTGCTTCTACCTCTTTAGAATAGGTTGGATTATTTTGTCCAAGTACAATGTTTGTTTGGATGCAAATGAATAGCAATAAAAAAAGGGGTGCAAAGCCCTTAATATATTTAGCCATAATGATTTCGTTGTTTTTTATATTTATAATTCTATCAAAGTTTGATTCAGCGAAATTACTTTGATACCTATCAGCGCGGAGAATTTGGATTGTAAATAGAAATGTAAACTTTGTAAATAAAATATTGACACTATGCGTGACAGCTAAAATCTTTCTCCGTGAAAGGCAAGTATTGTTTTGGATTGATGCTGCTTTTTTTATTTCTGTGATCTGCGTAGCATTCAGTATGGCCGGTAGTCACGATTTTGATATTTGCAGAAGCCGCGAAAGCTCTTACCTAATGATCAGTATCCTCGTCCGGGAAAGGGTCTTTCACTTGACTGTACAGTGTTTTGAGCGTCCGCGCTAAAAAAGAAAATGCCCTCGCTTTCGCCAGGGCATTTTGGCGGAGAGTTAGGGATTCGAACCCCAGGACCTGTTACAGTCAACAGTTTTCAAGACTGCCGCAATCGACCACTCTGCCAACTCTCCGGGGTCAAAAGTACAAAACCGGGGCGATTTGGCAAATTCGATATTAAGTTTTTTTAAATATTGTGTAAATACCTGATTGCTTGTTTCTTGCGGGCGTATTTTTGCTGATTTCGAAGCGAATTAATGACAATGAGCATTATTAACACCTGTTAAAAAGCGCCTAAAAATGCGTAAACAAGCGGCAAATTTTATGAGTTAAGCTGGTTTTGCCTGAACCGGTTGAACATCGGTTTTACCACTTTGATATTCCGTTTGGAGTACTCAATGCTGGCATTTAGCTCGAAGCCGATAAGCAGGATAAGGCAATTAAGGTACAGCCAAAGCATTAATATGATAAGCCCGCCCAGCGAACCGTACAGCTTATTGTACGATGAAAAGTTGTTGATGTAATAAGCAAACCCTACCGACGTTACCACCGCCAGCATGGTAGCCAAAATGGAACCCGTGTTTTTAAATTTCCATTTCTGTTTGTTAGCCGGGCCGTAGCGGTACAGCAGCGATATGCTGAAAAAGAAAATGGCAATCACCATTATCCATCGCGACAGCATAAACACATAAATCCAGAAATGATTTTTCTGAAATACGTGTGCCTTTATAAAAGTCAGCGCTGTTTCGCCTACGGTAAGCAAAGCAATAGCCAGCAATAAGGCAAAGCTGATAACCAGCGTTAATAACAGGGCTATAGTTCGTTTTTCAATAATCAGCGACGAACGGTTAAAGGCCTGCATCAGGTTGCTGATGCCGTTGGTTGCAAAATAAAGTGCCGACAAAAAACCTATCGACAATAACTTGCCATTGTGGATATGAATAATATCATCAATAGTAGCCTGGAAAGCCATATAGGCATTATAGGGCAGGATCGTCGACAACAAGTTTAATAGCTGTTTTTGGAAGTCCCTAATCGGTATATAGGGTATCAGTGTAAACAAAAAGATGGTGGCCGGGAAAAATGCCAGCATAAAGTTGTACGCCAGCGCCGAGGCTTTGTTTAATAATGTGCGCTGCTGTATCTCGTGGGAAAAAAAGGCGCACACATCATACAACGGCAGCGGGTGAAAACCCGGCAGGATGTACCCTTTCGACCATTTGATAAACCGTTGGTAAAATTTAAACCGTAATAAAATACGATGCGCCCACTTCATTAAGCGTAAACTTACTCAAAAAAAACTTTTACTTTCTCCAAAAATTCCTTTGGTGCAATGCACGGCCGGGTGGTCGTCATATTGATAAAAACCAGCAGCGTTTCGCCGGTATTTATCAGTTCCTGTTTTTCGTTGTATAGCTCGTATTTAAAGTGGATGCGGATGCGGGGCATCTCTTCCATAATTACGCGGATGGTAATTTCTTCATCGTACAAAGCGGGCTTGAGGTAGCGGCAATTGAGTTCAACCACAGGCATCATTATGCCCGATGCTTCCATACCGCTGTAGGTAAGGCCCAGGCTGCGCAGCATTTCCACGCGGCCAACCTCGTAAAAGCTGGCGTAGTTGCCGTAGTACATATAGCCCATCTGGTCGGTTTCGCCGTAGCGCACCCGTAGTTTGGTGGAGTGCTCGAACATTACTTTTTGATGTTACGTTCGTCAAGCGCCTGTCTGAATGCGCGCGCATTTTTCTCGTGTTCCTCAACGGTGGCGGCAAAGGCATGGTAGCCCGAAAAATCGGCTTTGGCGCACATATACAGGTAGTTGGTTTTCGTATAGTCCAATACCGAGTTTACTGCGTTTATCGACGGCATCATGATTGGTCCCGGCGGCAAACCTTTGTACATGTAAGTATTATATGGCGAATTGATAAGCAACTGCTTAGACAATACGCGTTTGATAGTAAAATCGTTTTCTGCAAAAATAACCGTAGGGTCAGCTTCCAGCTTCATGCCTATGCGTAAACGGTTTAAGTACAAACCCGCCACTATCGGGTTATCGCTGTCATGCAGCGCTTCCGCATCAACTATCGATGCCAGGACAATTACTTCAGGCTCGGTCAGGTTGAGGGCTGCTGCCTTTTGCTTACGCTCCGGCGTCCAGTACTTTTCATAATTGGCGTACATCTTTTTAAAGAACTTCTCCGGCGTAGTGTTCCAGTACATGCTGTAGGTATTCGGCATAAACATGGTGTACACATTGTCGGTAGTAAAGCCGTACTGCTTTACAAAAGCGGCTGAATCAAGCAGACGCAGCATGGATACCGAATCCGCCTCCAGGTGACGACCGATAAAGCCTGCAAAATCGGCTTTCAATCGTATGTTATGAAATGAGATGGTAACAGGCTGCTGTGTGCCCGATGCCAGCATGTTGATGAGGCGGCGGTTGCTCATGCCATTCGTTAAACGGTAGCGGCCCGGCTTAACACGGGTTACATAGTTCATGTTCTCGGCGGCTTTGTAAAACGATGCGGTATCTTTTACAATGCCTTTTGCCTTGATGGTATCGTAAACATTATTAAAAGTCGCGCCGGTATGTATGTATAAATATTCCTGTTTATCGGTTACGTTAGGGGTGTAGTACTTTAAATAATAGTTAAGGCCGGTAAAGCCTATCGCTATCAGCAGTATAGCCACCATAACAACGATAAACTTTCTTGTAGTTCCGCCTGATGATGCTTTTTTAGTGGTCATTTTTACTTTTCTTTTTTTACAATTTTAATTTTTGAAGAGCCATTAGCCCCCCGGTTAAGTTGCGTACCTTTTGGTAGCCTTTTTCTGTTAGTAAATTAGTGGCTGTCTCGCTGCGCAGCCCTGCTTTGCAGATAACAATAATTTCGTCGGTTTTGTTGTAGCCGAGGTTTTCAATATTGTTTCCCAAAACCGGCAGCGGTATGTTTACGCCGCCGATGTTATAGGTATGATATTCAATCCGTTCCCGCACATCCAGCAGGTTTAAGCTTTCGCCGTTATGCATGCGTTCTGCCAGCTCGCGACTACTGATTGGGGGTAGCATCCTTTTTCCCTTGTGCAACGGTAACGTTTATCCTGGTGCCATTGCTGGCCTTGCTGGTCGAATCGGTATGCATAGGGGTTTGCGCCACAACAACCAACGCGGTCGAATCACTTATCGCGCCCTGGTAGGTAACCGTGCCGAGGGTAAGCCCGCTGCTGCGGATTACAAATTTGGCCTCGTCAAAGTCCTTGTTCATCAGGTCGGGTATAGGTACTTCGCTGGCCCCTTCGCCGTTGCCCAGCACTAAGTCAATCCGCGAACCCTTTGGAACATTTGTCCCCGCCTTTATCGGCTGACCGCCGAAACGCATTTCGAGCACGCGATCGCGGGCTATATCAGCCTTATAAATGGTGTCGCCTACTTTTAAACCAAAATTAGCCAGTGTGGCAGCTGCTTCGCGGTAGGTGTAAGGCTCCAAATCGGGCAGCCGGATAGGTGGCGCCAGGCGGGTAATCACGGTAAGGTAAATAGTACGGCCTTCTTTAACGTTGGTGCCGGCGTCAGGGTCCTGCTCAATAACTGCCCCGGGCGTTTGGTCCAGCACATAAACCGAATCTATTTTATACTCAAAGCCCTGGTCTTTAAGCAGCTCCATGACTTTTTCTATCTGCATGCCTTTCAGTTGTGGTACTGGTACCCCTGTTCCATGGCGGGTATAAATGCTTAATCCGAAGATTACTATCATTACAATTACAACCAAAGTACCCGCTGCCAAAAGCAGGTTTACCCTGAATTGCCTTGTCTTTAAATAAGACCCAAACTTACTCATTCGTTTTTATAGGGATTAGAATCAATTCGCAACCAAACATAAGTAAAATTTCGGATTTCGGAATTTCGATTTCGGAATTGCATAGTCTGTTAATTTAACCACGGAGGCCGCGGAGGAGGCACAGAGAACGCGGAGTTTTATTGTTATCGGCCATTTATTTTGAACGTCAGAGGCCTCGATTTTATTGCAGATTTTGGTCTAAAACCGCAAATGTAGATGGGCATAATGTGTTTTGCCCGTAACGAAAATGACCCCAAAAACGGGCATAATGCGTTTTGCCTGTAACAAAAAACACCTCAAAAACGGGCTAAAGTGGTTTTGCCCATCTACAAAAAATGCCTTGAAACGGGCTAGAACCATTATGGTCGTTCGGTGTAAAAACTTTATTTGGTGCATTTGGGTTAATAAAAGTTTGATTTTTTGCTTGTTTTTTATGAAATCGACCCTGAAAAATCCAGGAAAATATTTTGAAAAGGTTAGGACAGTGCTTTCTAATGAGGGCCAGTCCTGCTTATCGCTCATACTGCACAGGGCCTTATGCCCGGGCCTGCCCTGAGGCTCCCGAAGGGCCGGTATCCGCTTCAATCAGGTTTATTGAGGGTTGGGTGGTGGCATGAAAGGCAGGCTGCACCATGATTTCAAAGAACATGGTTTTAGCAGTACAAAAATACTGAAAACGGTTCAGGACAGTGCTGACGGAGATTTGTCAGCAGGTAGTCGATAAATTATGGAGTCTTAATTCGTATCCTACTGTTCTTTTGAACCCTACCGACAAAATATTTGATATTGAGAGGGCCATCGGCCCGGCACATATTGTAGCCACGGGTTTCAACCCGTGGCAGGATTTTTATATATGTTATACCGTTCAAATCCAGGATTATTAAGTATAATTACCCCTTCGCAACCGCCACGTTAAATGAAATTTAAAATCACCCCAGGCTTAATTTTAGGTATTATTTTGTTATTGATTTTGGTGCTCTGTGGTTTTGTTTTACTGGTATCGCACCTGCTAAAAAACATTGATACAAAGTGGGCTGCGGTGCTTTTCGCCGCGATAATTATTTCTGCTTTCATATATGATGCAATTGAAAAAAAGCAAGAGAAAAAACAAAAAGCTGAGTTTCTGGAAACCGGCCGGCTGCTTTTTGCAGACCACGAAAAGGCGTTTACGGATTTTTATAACCTTTACCTGGATAACAAAAGGAGGTTTCTTTCGCAAAACGCTCAGCTGTTAAAAAATGAAGAAGCTTTTGATTTCAAAAGCCTTAAACCAGTTGAAGTGTTATATCTGTTTGCAGTCTCCAAAAAACTGGTCCACATGGTAGATTGGCGCGATGAAGAAAATGAAAAAGAAATTGAGGGCTTTATCGACGGATTAATAAAGCAAACACAGTCGTGGCCTAATGTCTCCAAACTGCGGGCAAACACAAGCGAAGACAAACAAAACGATGGCCTGTTTATCGTGGATTTGTTTAAATGTGCCGACAAAGATTTAAAGCTCATTAACCAAAGACTTCTTTTTTTTGAACTGGGCTGGGATGCTTACGTTTATACAGTTGTTCCGGCAAAAACATTTGATTTGATAAAGGGCAAACCCGCAGGCTTTCACGGCGTAAGTAAATTGAAGAAATAAATATGCTTTGGTCTCTTTACATTTTCTCATTTCTGTAGGTTCCTTTTATGAATTTCATCATTTCCGAAATCAAGGGCCATCGGCCAGAAAATATTGTAGCCACGGGTTTCACCCCGTGGCGGTATCCGCTTCAATCAGGTTTATTGAGGGTGGGACGGTGCTGTAAATTGATCTTCAGGCAAAGTGATTTTCAAAGAACAGTTTAGGTGGTACAAAAATACGAAAACCGGCTTGTAAAAATGGTGACAGGAGTCTGTCAGTATAGCTAAAACACATGTCATTTCGACGGGGAACGAGGAGAAATCTTTTACACCGCGCTTAAACCGCTATGCGTGGTGTAAAAGTTTTCCCGATATTCCTGGAATCAGCAATCGGCGGCGTTTTAACCACCTACCTCAATCACCACTTTCCCGTTAATCCCGCCGCCGGATACCAGATCCTGGGCCTTTGCCACGTCTTCCAGCTTGAATATTTTGGCTATTTGTGTTTTTATCTTTCCTTCTTCTACCAGCCTGGCGCCGAATTCCAGTTTTTTATGGGATGGAGCAGATGAAATAAACCCGGCTGTGATACCATATTGCTGCGCTAATTCCTGCGATGGCGGCATAACGGCGCTGAGTAATTTGCCTCCCTTTTTTACCACGCTGAATGATTTGGTCTGTGTTTCGCCGCCGGCAAGGTCAATTACCAGGTCGGCACCTTTTACCAGCTGGGTGAAATCCTGGTTTTTGTAGTCGATCACTTCATCTGCACCAAATGACTTTGCCAGTTCAAGGCCCTCGCCGGATGCTGTGCCAATAACGTACGCACCTATGGATTTAGCCAGCTGCACCATAATGCCGCCGACCGCACCTGCCGCACCATGTATCAATACATGCTGCCCGGCTTTTAACGCGCCGCCTTCCACTAAAAACGAGTAGGCGGTGAGTAAAGGAACGGCTAGGGCCGCAGCTTCGTTAAATGTTACATTATTGGGTATCAGGGCCGCACGTGATTCATCAACCACAACATACGCTGCAAATGTACCGCCGGGCGCATTGGTAAAAACCCTATCGCCAACCTTTAAGCGCGAAACGCCGCTGCCTACTGCCTCAATAGTTCCTGCTGCGTCTGAGCCGGGTATAAAAGGCAGCGCTATCGGCATCATTTTTTGCATAGAGCCGGAGCGTACTTTCATATCAAAAGGGTTAATAGTAGTGGCCGCTACTTTTATTAAAATCTCGCCGTCGCCGGGCTGTGGTTTGTCGGCTTCGGTTAACTTTAAAACGCTTGAGTCGCCGTATGTGTCGAATTGAATCGCTTTCATGGTGATGTTTTTTAATGATTGAACATCAAATTACAGCAAAATGTTGCCACTAAAAAAGACTGGTTAGTAAAAATGACAAAGGTGTGTCCGGATACTTTTAGCATCTATTAAATGCCCATAAAATCAAAGGGTTTCCCCCCAATTTATCGCTGGGCGATCCCCCTTGCGCTGACATATTTGTCCCCTTGGGGAAAGATATTGCCGGCTGAATATCCTGAAAGGATTACATACGTCAGTGATGGGTAACATCCGTCGTTAAACCGACAAACAAAAATATATTCCCAGCCATATCACATTATTAAATTATAATTAATAAATTAGACGAAACTTAAATCTTATAACAATGGACACCATAATTGTAGATGGGGCCACCTATTGGCTGCCCGCAAACAACGACGATGTAATTACACTCGTAAACGACGCATCGAAAAACAACGAAATCATTTGTCTCCGCGGCTCCGGCCACTCTTTCCCGCTGATAGGCGATTTGGAGAAGGAACAAAAATCAACAACCGGAAAAACCTACAAATACGTCATGTTGTCGAAGATGTATGCTATGGAGATGCTCGACGAAAACACGGTAAAGGTACAGGCGGGTTGCCACCTCGGTAAAGACCCTTTTGACCCTACCCACATCTCGACGACCGAAAATTCTTTATGCTACCAGTTGGATAACCTGCCGAAACCGAAAGCATTGCCCGATTTGGGCGGAATTACGCACCAAACTGTCGGAGGCTTTTTGTCTACAGGTTCTTCGGGTGGCTCAACCACTTATTCTTTTGAAGATGCAGTTATCAGTGTAGATGTGGTAACCTGCCAGGCAGGTGGTGCCGCCGTAACTACATTTACCCGGCCTACTAACGGCAACGCCGATGACCCGTTTTTCGCCGTCGGCATTGCATCGATGGGCTTGTTCGGGGTCATCGTTTCGGCCACATTTGGCTTAATCGACCAGTTCTATATTGAAGGAACGGAGACCATTAACTACACTGATAAATGTACAACCATTAACCTATTCGGAGAATCTCCGGAACTGCCTGGTATTCAAGCGTTTTTTAATGAAACTGAATATACCCGCCTGATGTGGTGGCCACAGGAAAACCATGTGCCGGGTACCGACCTGTCGCGTATGGTAACCTGGCAGGCCAAACGTACCGACCAACAAGGGGCCGAAAAATGGGCGAAGGATGCTTACGATTTAATGGGCGAAGCGCCGCCGCCAAATTGGGACGGCCTAAAACCGTATGAAGAGGTGCCTTATATTTTTGGCAGCCCTATCCCGGCTAACTTTGCCGCCGGACTTTTATACACCGCTATAGGGCAATGGCCAACCTGGCTGGAGAAGTTGATGGCTGATAAACCGAAATGGCAGGTTGACTTAGTTAAGGCAATGGTCGAGTTAAATTACCCGACAAAGATATTCCCCGAAATAATGAATATTTTCGTTACCGTAGACACGCCGGACAATAAAAACAAAGGCCCGCAGCGGTTTTCAGACCGCTGGTACACCGGCCTGCCGATGGATAACCAGATGAGTGATGAGCTAATGCCGGTTTGGTTTACCGAGCTGTGGATTGATATAGATCAGTCGCAGGCGGTGATGGATACGCTAAAAGAATATTACGATAAGCAGCCCATCACCATCGACCTGAGCTTTAGTACCGAAATTTACGCAGCCCGCAGTAATCCTTTCTGGCTCAGTCCATCTTACCAGCAGGACGTGATTCGTATTGACGTATTCTGGTTCGGATATAACAAGGGTAACCCGGCGGAATTTTACCAGGCTTTCTGGGATTTATTGGCGCCATTCAACTACCGCCCGCACTGGGGTAAATACATTCCCGACACCGTTAACAGTACGCCCGGCGTAACCTACATATCCAACCAATACGCCAAATGGAACGACTGGATGACCCTGCGCGCTAAAATGGACCCGCAGCAGGTTTTTGTGAATGATTACTGGAGAGGGAAAATGGGGATAGCGCTATAGTTGTTTTTAGATTTATTTGAGGCGGATGGAAAGTGATGTTTGTTGCTTTTTGTCCGCTTTTTGATTAAACGGCGCATGTTAGTCGGATAAATGTTAGTCGGGATTTACAATCCCCGACTAAATAAGTGCGGATTTGCAATCCGCGAAACATGCATTCGCTGGGATTACAAATCCCGGGCAATTTAGTCCGGATTGCAAATCCGGACTAGCATGAAAACTATATTTTCTTGCGAATATAGATATGTTTTGCATGGTTTTTCCCGCTTTCACGTTCATCTATTTCGAACTCATTCATCGTTTTTATTAACGGAAGAAGCCTTGGAAAACCATAATTCCGGGGGTCGAAGTCAGGCTTCTTTTTAAGGATCAGGTTGCCGATATCTCCTAAATAGGCCCAGCCGTTATCATCACCTAAGTCGCTTACAGTTACTTCAAACAACTTTATCGTTTCCGGGTCAACGTTATTCAGCGGCTTGCTGGCGGTAACTGGTGTTTTTTTTGTTTTTCTCTTTTTTTCGTTTTCAACCGGTAATACAGCTTCTTTCTTTAATATTTCGATGTAAATAAACTTATCGCAAGCCGTAATAAATGGATTTAGCGTTTTCTTTTCGCCAATGCCGATGACTTTCATACCCGCTTCGCGCAGCCGGGTAGCCAGCCGTGTAAAATCGCTGTCGCTGGATACGATACAAAAGCCATCCACTTTGCCGGTATACAGAATGTCCATTGCATCGATGATCAATGCGCTGTCTGATGCATTCTTCCCGGTTGTGTAGCTGTATTGTTGAATCGGCGTAATTGCATTTTCCAATAGTACAGTCTTCCAGCCGGAGACAGTAGGCTTAGTCCAGTCGGCGTAAATCCTTTTAAATGTCGGCGTACCATATTTAGCAATCTCGGCGAACATTTCTTTCACATTTGCATAGGGTACATTATCAGCATCAATCAATACAGCCAGTTTAAGGTCTTTGTTGTTTTCTATCATCGTTAAGAAATTACGGTAGTAAAGATAGGTATTGTGCTTTGCATTAAGCCAGCATCATGTTAGTCGGGATTCGCAATCCCCGACTAAATAAATGCGGATTTGTAATCTTTAAATATACCCTCACGAGGATTTAGCCCAGATAGAATCTATAGACGACAAAAATTAGTTTAGAAACAAAACGCGGTTGTATTCTCGTACCTTAGTTGTAATTTATACTTTTTCGCTTAATTAAGTATCTCCCCTCTTAAACTATGAAACTAAACCTTTTTCGTGAAAAAAGATCTAAGGCAATTAGCATAATCGACGAAAGCAAGCAACAATCCCCAATTGAAAAAGTGATTGGGTCATATCTTAAAATTGAAACAAATTATGCTCTTTTAATTAATGGTGCAAGGGGGATCGGGAAAACATTCTTCGTGAAAAATAGGATTTTACCCCAGATTAAAAAGATTCGTCTTCAACACGATAATTCTAAGTTTTATAAACCAATCTATATTTCGTTATACGGTATTAAAAGTATTGAGGAAGTGTATGGACTTTTGGCTTTCGAATTTATTCCTTTCTTGAAAAATAAGAAAGTGGCATTAGGGAGAGGAGTTTCAAAAATGGTATTACGTGGCTTTTTAAGCTATAACCGACTAGGAAATGTAGATGACTACTTGAAGGATATATCTCGGACGACCAAAGACGTACTGGATACAAAGGATTTTGTAATAATTCTTGATGACTTAGACCGGTTATCAGAGACACTTAAACCGAATGAATTGATAGGCTTTGTAAATTCCCTGGTTGAACACGAAAATAATAAAGTCATTATCATCGCTGATGAACAAAGTATCGAAGATGATTTAAATTATAAGGTTGTTCGGGAAAAGACGATTGGAACAATAATTGAATTTACAACAAGCTTCGATAAGACATTTGATGAAATTATCAGTGATAAATATGGCGCGACGTTTAACATTTATTATCAACATTTAAATTCAATTAAACAGGAGATTTTATCAATATTTGAATTGACGAGATCGACCAACTTGCGTTCATTAATATATTTCCTTCAGCATTACAGCGAAATATTTCATGCCCTTTACAGTGAATTTCAGATAACTAAGACTGAAAACTCTAACCTTACTCGACATAAATTCGAGGTCATTGTTAGATTTACTTTGGCTATATCGCTTGAGTTTAAAAAAAGTCTCGTAACCTATACGAAACCAGCTGGCATTGATGATGTTGTAGAAATAAATAAAATGCTACATAATAATTGGCTAAAAGAAACATTTGCTGATAAAAATTCTAACTCGAATCGCGAAGCAAACGAAGAGAATACGAAGAAATTGGCATATCATGAATATTTTGTTAATACATACTATGTGAACAAGAATTACGACTTTTATAAAGCAATTTTTGATTTCGTCACTGGAGGAAACGAATTAGACTTGTCTTTATTGAAGCAAGAATTAAAATTAAATATCGATGATAAGATTTCAATACCCAGACAGCAAGATATAGTCCATCAAAAATTATCATATCCTCAAGTTTATGATTTATCGAATGAGTCTTTAAAAAATTTGACGGAAAAGATGTATGAATATGCTTTAGATGGAGAGTATCCGCTAGACAGATATTTGTCTGTTTTCCATTATTTAGAACGATTCAATTCAATTTTGAAATATGATGCGAGGGAGGTAGCAAATAACCTAATTGATGCAGTGAAAAAGAATAAATCAAAATTTAGTTATGATGATAACTTGGAATATAATTTTGGAACAAGTACAGAAAATCCTAACTACGAATTGTTTCGAGAAATTTTCAAAGTCATAATGGAGGTGAATAGCGACGTTAAAGTGGCGAACTATAACTCGAATGTGATTGATTTATTTGGAATGTTTAAAAATGAACCTGAACAGTTTTATAAGATCGCTAATGCGGCGTATTCTGATAAATCTATTTTTGATAAATGGAACTTTTTAAAGTTTTATAATCACTTTAGCAATTTGCCTGCTACGCAAATAAAAGAATTTACTCGTTTTTGCAAAAATCGATATCAAGTGTTTGATTCCCATAATTGGATAGAAATCGATTTCATCTCGGACTTAATTAATAAATTGCAATACAAAGAAGAAGGAAAAGAACAAACTTTAAGAGATTATATATTACAGGATCTGTCCAAACTTCTGGTGGAAATATTTACAAATCATCAACGCGGCGAAGATGGAAAGAAAAAAAATAGAATTGTATTTTAGTAACAACCCAATCTGATTCCTATCTAACCAAAAACCTCCCTCAATGCTCCACTTTGTAGAATTTCAAAAATTTTACGGGAACTTCCCTGCTTTAACCATCCCCGACCTTACCATCGACCCCGGAATTTACTGGATAAAAGGTGTAAACGGCTCCGGCAAAAGCACCTTGCTGAAATCCATCGCCGGGATGCTGGCATTTGATGGCGATATTATCCTCAACGATAATATCAGCATAAAAAAACACCCGGTTGCCTACCGTAAGCTGGTAAACTTTGCCGAGGCCGAGCCATTATTCCCGGAGTTTTTAACCGGCATGGAAATGGTAAAGCTGTTTGCCTCCGCCAAAGAAGCGCCGGCAGGGCAGGAAGAGCAATTCATCAGCAGCATGCGCATGCAAAGCTACATCGACCGCCCCATCGGCACCTATAGCAGCGGCATGCTCAAAAAACTGTCCCTGGTGCTGGCATTTTTAGGCAAGCCCAAACTGATATTGCTGGATGAGCCGCTCATAACTATCGACACCGAATCATTAAAAATATTATACAGCTGGATACGGCAGCAGCACACCGAAAATGGCGTAAGTTTCCTGCTCTCATCCCACCAGGCCCTCGACGATGCCGAAAACCTGCAAGCCGGCGAGCTACTAGTGGATGAACAAACATTAAAATTTGTCGCCCCAATCAATTAGGGGTGTCATACTGAGGCACTCGAAGGGTGAGCGCAATGGCCTTTGCCCGGATGCTTTAAGAGGATGTCTCAACGGAGCCTCGTCAGCAGAAAAGCTTCGGGCAAAAGCGGGGAACCTGCAGGCCTGTGAAGTGGGTTCGGGCATAGGAACTTTTTTGCATTACAGGGTCTCAAAGCGATAGGGTCGCAGAGCAAAAAAGATTCCAGCCCGCGCAGGTTTGCCCGCTTTGTGCGTGAAAGGCCCGTGCGCCAAGAAGCCTTTCTGCTGACTTGATTTTTTTGGTCCATTTTTGTATCAAGACAAAAAGGACTAGCCTCCGCGGCAATGAGCGGTGGTAAAGTCAAAATTCACAACGAAAAGCAAAATACGTAGCTACCCGCAAGGAAATAATAAACATGCAGCAACCGCTCACCAACATACTCATAAAAATATTCGCCAGGGGCTTTTACAAAGTAAACTCCGGACTGCTTATTTTCTTATTTGTGGTGCTCATCAGCTATTGCTTCTTCGTAAACACCCTCGGCGACGTAAAGCTGCTGCCGCCCGGCGAGGAGCTTTATTATCATTTTATGATACTGATGACCTTTGTGAGCAGTCCGGCAATGATGTTGCTGTTTTTTATGGCCTGGCTGTTTTACACCATCAAAAGCTGGCAATTCGTATCCGGACAACTGCGCATCGCCCACCACGAGTTTTTATACTACAGCGTGCTGTCGGCCGGTAAAGCAAGGCAGTTTAAAAGCTGGTTTTACACGCAGTTTATCATCAGCCTGCCTTTTGTAGTTTATGCAGCGCTGGCATCAGTAGTGGGCATTGTGTTTCATCACTACATTATCGGGGCGATAATTATAGCGTTTACGCTGTTGCTTATCGCTGTAACCGCTTTCATCTACACCAAACAGGTAAACAACCTGGTTTACGAAAAACCACAAAGCCGCCTGCTTTCGGTGGGCAGCAAATGGAAGAAACCATTTTTTAGCCTTTTTATCTATCACGCTTTCGACAGGCTGAAGCTTGCATTGATATTAACCAAACTATTGTCATACCTCGCCATTATCAGCATTACTTTTTCTTTTGCCGATGCAGGGAGTGATAGCAGGGTATCGGCGCTCGCCATATCGGCTATTGCGCTGGCGCATGCGGTGCTGATATACCAGCAGCACCATTTTGCATTGGTTTACTTGGGCATCATGCGCAACCTTCCCCGCAGCCTGGGCTGGCTATACTTGCAGCAAGCGCTAACATATTTGATATTATTGTTGCCGGAATGTGCATGGCTGTTTGCCAATTATAACTCCGCAAGGGCAATCGGTTTATTGGTACTGTTGATAAGCGTTATTATGCTTTTTCATTGCCTGCTGTATCGCATCGGCCTGGCCATGAATAAATATTTGCCCTGGCTGCTGGCTATGTTTTTAGCCGTATGGATATTCATACTTTTCGGCTTAAGCTGGCTGCTTGCGCCGGTTTGCCTGGTGGCATCGTTTGTGCTGTTTTATTTTAATTATTATAAGGAAGAGTTAATTTAAAGGGGGTTAGCCTGTACTAATGACTCCCATAGAGAGGCTCACTCGCCCACTTTAAGGGATTGTTTTATCGGAGCCCGTCAGCAGAAAAGCTTCGGGCAAAAGCGGGGAAACCTGCAGGCCTGTGAAGTGGGTTCGGGCATAGGAACTTTTCGCATAAAGGTTAGTAAAGCGGACAGGGTAGTCCGGCGAAAAGATTCCAGCCCGCGCAGGTTTTCCGGCTTTGTGCGTGAAAGGTCTGTGCGCAAAGAAGCATTTCGCTGACATGATTTTTTTGGTTACTTTTTGTATCAAGACAAAAAGTAATTAGCCTCCGCGGCAATGAGCGGTGGTACACTTTAAGTTTGACCTAAATGTAAAATTCGGATCACCAAGGGCATCACGAATATTAATAAACTATATGCACCCACTAACCAATATTCTATTCAAAATCTTTGCCCGCGGCTTTTACACAGCACACGCAGGCCTACTGGCTGTAGGCTTTTTCGTGATGTTCGGCATGGTTGAACCGGGACAAATAGTAAATTATCACAAAACCCTCATGCTGACTATGGTGAGCAGTCCGCTCATGATGACGGTGGTTTTTGTGGCCTGGTTTATCTACACGGCAAAATGCTGGCACTATGTTAACACTCAAATCGGTGCAATTAACCAGCAATTTTTGTTTTATACCAGCAACGCATTCGAACAAAAGCACCAGTTTAAAAGCTGGTTTTACCTGCAATCGGTTTTATTACTGCCCATTTCTGTTTATGGGGCAATTGCGGCAGGGGTGGGGCTGGTACATGGTTTTTATATTATTCCGGTAGTGCTGCTGGCTTATTTAACCCTGCTTGCCGCGTTATGCGCAAAATTATACGCCCGTACCATAAACAAGCTCATCGATGGCGGCAATCCGGGCTGGCTGTTTATCATCAGCACCAGATGGAATAAGCCCTGGTTCAGCCTGCTTATTTATAATGTGTTTGATAAGCATAAAGTTGCCTGGCTGCTCACCAAAGGAATTTCATACCTGCTGATAACCGGCTTTTTCCTCCTTTTTGCCGATGTAGCGCATGATGTCCGCGTAGCGGGTATAGCGTTTTTATCAGTCGTGGTAGCGCATGTGCGGTTGATATTTGAAAACCGCGCATTCGAGGAAAAATGGCTGAGCTTTACCCGCAACCTTCCATACAGCCGGGCAAAGCTGTTTGCTAATTTTATAATGGTTTACATAGTATTGCTGCTTCCCGAAATTATCTGGTTGTTTAGCCGGTTTAGTCCGCTAATAGCCGTCGAGCTATTGCTTGCCGGGATAGGCACGCTGATGCTGTTCCATTGCCTGCTGTATTTCATCGGGCTGGATATGGAGAAATATATGCTGTGGATATTCTTTTTGTTTGTGGTGGTTTTCTGGATGATATTATTCAGGCTGTTATGGGTTACGGCGATAGTGAATATTGGGTTGGCGTTTATGATTTTTTACGGAAGATATTATAGAGCGAAGGTGTTGGTGGGGGCGGAGTGATAATCGCCATTTTTGGTAGGGGCGTATGCGATAACCATATCCGTTAACCTAAAGAAAATTAGCCCTTTGCAGCGGGTTAAAGCCCCACCTAAATTCCTTCCGCTGGCTAGCGGAAGGAATTTAAAAAATTAGACGCCACCGCAGCTAAAGTCTCCCCTTCCGGGGGAGATTTAGAGGGGGCAACACGCACAGAAGCCCTTAGGTTAACAGGTATGGTATGCGATACGCCCCTACGGTTATTGTCCCCCATAATTCTCGATAAACCACTTCAACGCGGCGCTTTTGTTGGACGATTTATAGGCCAAAACCACCTCCGTATTTACCGGGATGTCCCTCAGCTGGATAAACGATACCTGCAAATAGCCATATTGCTGTTGCAGCGATGCGGGCAATATCGACACACCCAAACCGGCTTCAACCAGCTGTAATATCGAATACACATTGTTGGCTTCGTGGGTTATATCGGGCTTAAAGCCCATGCGTTCGCATATTTCCAACAGCTTATCGTTGTACTGCGGCGCAAAATCCTTATTAAAAAATATAAACGGACTGTTTTTAATAAACGAGACTAGGTCATCATGATGCTCAAATTGTTTCTCTTTCGAGGGTACAACCACTACGAACGGGTCGAAAAACAAGCTTTTTACCGTTAGCTTTTCGGAATGCACCGGCGCCCGCAATATACCGGCATCCAGCTTTCCCAGTTCCAGTTCCTGCACCTGTGTTATGGTGGGCACCTCGTACAGGCTGGTTTTAATATAGGGAAACAGCTGGCGCATGGATTTTAAAACTTCCGCCAAATGACTTTGGTAAACGGAGCTGATATAACCAATTTTAAATTCCCCGCTCTCGCCTGTGTGGATTTGCTTAACGATGCTTTTGCTTTCTCCCAGTCGCGCCAGGATGGCGTCTGCTTCGGCTTTGAAAAACACGCCTGCGTCGGTTAACGTTACCCGTTTATTATTGCGGGAGAATAGCTGTGCGCCTAATTCCTCTTCCAACTCCTTAATCTGCCGGCTTAAGGGCGGCTGTGAGATAAAAAGTTTATTGGCGGCGTTCCTGAAATGTAATTCTTCGGCTACCGTTTTAAAATATATTAGATGTCGTAATTCCATTTGATACTCAATAGGTATCAATTATTGATAAAATTGATATTTTTCAAATATGATAAAACCCAGTAGCTTTGACAAACAAGAATCACAGATATGCAGATAGATTATTCAACCAAATCAACCAACGACGAAATAAGAGCCCGGTTCGACAATGATGTAGAGCGCTTTTCGAACCTCGACACCGGCCAGACAACCACAATTGATGCACCGCTTACCATGGAACTTTGCACCGAAGCAGCCAAATATGTTAATCCTAACGCAACAGAACTTTTGGATATTGGCTGCGGCGCAGGCAATTATACCTTAAAAATGCTAAGTAAAATTGCCAATCTGAACTGCACGCTGAACGACCTTAGCCTCCCCATGCTGCAAAGGGCAAAGGAACGGGTATCGGCACAAACCAGCGGACAAGTGACTTTACTTCAGGATGATATGCGCAACCTCGACCTGCCGGACAATCACTACGATATCATCCTGGCGGCTGCCACCCTGCACCATTTGCGCGATGACGCCGATTGGGAGGCCGTCTTCACTAAATTTTACAAAACCCTAAAGCCGGGAGGAAGCATCTGGATTTCAGATTTGATAACCCATGATTCCCCGCCCTTAGCCAAATTATTCGCCGACAAATACATGGATTACCTGGATACCCTCGGCGGACCGGAATACCGCCAAAAGGTGCTGGATTATGTGGCCCATGAAGACACGCCCCGCTCCCTGAATTTTCAATTGGACTTGTTGACTAAAGTAGGTTTTAAGCAGGTTGAGGTGTTGCATAAAAACTCATGCTTCGCTGCTTTTGGCGGGATAAAGTGAGGGTGAGGTGATAGAGTCGGACCTTACGGAGTTTTAATAGCCTGTCACCCTGAGGCACTCGAAGGGTGCGCGTAAAGGCCATTGCCCGCATGCCCGGCATGGTGCATAGGCCATCGCGCTCATGCTTCGAGTGCCTTAGCATGACACCCACGGGTTGTAAATCCCCCTGCTGAGACATTTATCCAAATATCCCCCTTTTCTTAAACGCCTCCGATAACACAATAGAAGTATTCGTCTCTCCAAACTGCTGCAGCTGCCAGATGATGGTTTCCAGTCGTTTGGTGGTGGAGGTGGCAACTTTCATTATCAGGCAATTGTTGCCGGTAATGCTATAACATTCCAGTATGTCGGGTATGTCTTCAATCTTTTTTACTACACCTGCATGGGTAAGGCTTGATTTTAGGGTGATGAATGCGTTTACCGTCAGCCCAACCTGGTCGTAATCCAGCTGGGTGGTGTAGCCTTTAATAATGCCTTCGTCTTCCATTTTTTTTATTCGCTCACTTACTGCCGGTCCGCTCAGGCCTACGCGCTTGCCTATTTCCGTTATCGAAATGCGTGCATCTGCTTCCAGTTCCTCTAATATCGCCGCGTTTAATTCACCTATGGCTTTGCTTATTGAACTTTTTTCCATAAATACCTTTAAATCTTTTGCAATTTATGGTTTTGGCTTTAATATGCAAATACGAAAGATTGGTTTTGAAGGTAAATTTGTTAATCATAACCGTAGAGACACAATACTTGTGTCTCCCGCTTGCGTTTCCGTTTGGGCATGGCCGGAGACACAAGTGTTGCGTCTCTACATTAAAAAAACAATTAAACAAACCATGAAATTGACCACCATTCTTTTGTTATTTCTTTTCCTCGCAGGCGTATCATTCGCTCAAACC
>JAZJZL010000006.1:0-11024 GCA_040389845.1 Bacteroidota bacterium | reverse complement strand
CTTTTTAAAATGTAGCTACGATTTAAAGGTGTCGGCCATTTGTGTGAGCTATAAACGCAGTGGCAAGTGGTCACAGCCGGAAATAGCATCGTTCTCCGGTCGCTATGTAGATATCGACCCATTCGTGGCGCGCGACGGCAAAACGCTTTATTATGTATCAAATCGCCCCTTAAAAGACGGTGACCCGGTAAAGGACGATACCGACATTTGGAAAGTAACCCTCGGCGCTAGCGGCTGGAGTGCCCCGGTACGCATGGAAACCCCGGTAAACAGCGAACTGGATGAATATTACCCAACCTTGGCCGACAACGGCGACATTTACTTCGGCTCAACCAGGAAAGGCGGTATCGGCGGCAGCGATATCTGGCGCTGTAAATATGAAAACGGCAAATACCTGCCTGCTGAAAACCTCGGCGAAGCCATCAATACACCAGGTAACGATTACGAGGCCTTTGTAGCGCCAGATGAATCGTATCTTATCTACAACTCAACCCCCAATAGCCTTGCCCGACTGGACTTTTACATCAGCTATAACAAAAGCGGTGTGTGGACGAAAGCTGTAAAACTTCCGGAGCCATTTAATTCGGATGGTATAGAATGGTCGCCAAAGGTAACTCGTGATAAAAAGTGGTTCTATTTCGGCAGCACACGCAATACATGGGCAAATACGCCGAGTAAACCTGAAAATATGAAAGAGTTCAACAAACGCCTGCAAGGTCCGGGCAATGGCATGGCCGATATTTATACGGTTGATTTTGCGGAAATAGAGAAGCTAATGAAATAAAATTGATGTGCGGATGTGCGAATATGCAGATGTGCGAATGATTTGAAGATACGTTGATTTGAAAATTTGAAGATGAAAAATAATCTCGACCGTGCCTTCGTCTTCAAATCGACAAATCTTCAAATTTTTTTCATCCGCACATCCGCACATCAAAAATCCGCATATCAAACTGTATAATGCGCAATAATATCTTCCGGTATTCTTGCGCCGCGGCCGCTAGCCATATCAATCATAGTATAATCGAACCAGCCATCGCAACAGAGCTTGCCGGTGCTTTTGTTGGTGATGCTGAATTTTACGCGGCAGCCTTTATCATCAATAGTTTCGATGCCGGTTTTAACAATGAAGTAATCGCTCATGGTTAGCGGGCGTTTATAATCCACATGCGCGGTGCGTACCACCCAGCCGAAGCCGCGCTCCATAAATTTCTCCATCGCCATGCCATAGCAACGCTCCATCTGGTCGTACCGGGCAGCGAGCACATAATCGAAATACTTGCTGTTGTGCACATGATGAAACATATCGATATCATCAGGCCGAACACGGAACTCGGTTTCGAAGGTAGAGTAAATATTGGGCGTTTCCATAGCGGTAAAGTTAAGGAATGATGCGCGGATGTGCGAATATGCAAATGTGCGGATGGAAAATGATTTGAAAATGTGTTTATTTGATAATGATTGTAGATAGATCCTGATATCCTTTAATCCTGCGAATCTTAGTGCCTTTTATGAAACTAAATCTAATCTTATCCGCCTGCTTATTGTTGATTTTTAATGCTATCAGTGCTCAAAATCGCCCGGATGCTGCTGCGGATACCGCTTTCTCCAACTCATCGGGGATAAGCAGTATTAATGCGGATAAGCAAACCGTTAAAAACCTGGCATTGCTTGGCCAGGTTTGGGGTTTTGTTAAATATCATTTACCAATTGTTGCCGACGGAAAAGTAAACATGGATGCGGAATTATTCAGGTTGATGCCTGGTGTTATCAACGCAAAGAGTAACACTGATGCTTGCGCTGCTATTGAGAAATGGGTTGACGGCTTAGGCAAGCCGAAGGTATGCAAGCGTTGTCAGCCTTTTGATAAAAAAGACGTAATACAAGCCCCGGATTACGGCATTTTATTTGACAAGCAGAAGGTTACCGGAACGCTGGCCGATAAGCTCACCTATATCCTGAACAACCGTAACACCGGGGATAACTACTATATTAAAATGGCTGATGGAATCGGCAATCCTATATTTCAGCATGAATTACCGTATTCGCAAATAAAATATCCTGATGCCGGTGTTCGCCTGCTTACGCTGTTCAGGTATTGGAATATGATACAGTATTTCTATCCCTATAAACATTTGATTGGAACAGACTGGAATACTGTGTTGTATGATTTTGTTCCCCAATTTATCAACGACAGAAATGAAATGGAGTATGACATGACAGCGATGAAACTTATTGCCAGTGTTCATGATACCCATGCAAATATATGGGGACCGCTGAAAGGGGTAACTGCTTTTCGTGGTGACTTTGCGCCGCCATTCCAGGCAAAGTTTATCGAAAATAAATTGATGATAACAGCCTTCTTTAGTGATACTTCCAAAACAAAAACATTATTGAAGGTAGAGGATATCATAACATCTATAAACGGCGCATCTGTTGATTCACTTATCAAAAAGTATTTGCCCATAACTGCCGCTTCCAACTACGAAACCCAGTTAAGGGATATGCCGAGAAATTACCTGCTGCGCAGCAGCGATACGGTATTTAAATTCACCATCGTACGTAACGGGGCATCGGAACAGGTTGAACAAAAAGCTGTTAAATATTATACGCTTAACTACGCCTCCCTGCCTTTAACAAACACCCCGGGCTATTATGTTATGGATGGCAACATCGGCTACCTGTATCCCGGCAAGTATTACAGTAAAAACCTCGGCGATATAAAGAAGACCTTTAAAGACACCAAAGGGATTGTTATTGATATGCGGTGTTACCCATCCGAATTTATGCCTTTTACATTTGTGCCCTACGTAAAATCGGGTAAGGTGCCGTTTGTGAAATTTGGGCGTGTTAGCGTGGACTATCCGGGGCTGTTCAAAGTAGGTGGATTAACTTCCGTTCCTGAAGGCGGTGAATACAAAGGGAAAGTAGTGGTAATTGTAAACGCAGAAACACAAAGCCAGTCGGAATACACTACCATGGCATTGCAAAGCTCGCCTAACGTAACGGTAATAGGCAGCACAACTGCCGGTGCAGATGGCGACGTATGCCAGATTATATTGCCCGGCGGCATTAGCACGATGATATCCGGGCTTGAAGTATTGTACCCCGATGGCACAGAAACTCAACGCAAAGGCGTGAAAATTAATGAAGAAGTACGACCAACCATAGCAGGCATCAAAGCCGGGCGTGACGAATTGCTGGAAAGGTCAAAGGCGATTATTAACGGAAAATAGAACCTGGATTAAACAGATTAATGGATTTTCCGGATGCGGATTATTCTGTCGCCGCAGGTTAAAATATTTTCCGTCTCCGCAGGTTCCTCTCTGAGAGAACCTGAGGGGACATTAGGGAACAAATTCGACAAAAACATTACAACTTTCCAACATTACAACATTGAAACAAACTCTTGCATATATGCAGTAGTAGCCGTATCTTTGCACCCACAATTAATCAAATATTTACGCTTTAATATTATTCAAGTAATGTATTTAAGTTCAGAAGCAAAGGCAGAGATCTTTGCAAAACATGGTAAGAGTGCTGCTGATACCGGCACAGCCGAAGGTCAGGTAGCTTTATTTACCTATCGCATTGCACATTTAACCGGTCACCTGAAAAAAAACAAACACGATTTTTCAACCCAGTTATCACTGCAGAAACTAGTTGGTAAACGCCGCGCATTGCTCGCTTACCTGTTCAAAAAAGACATTGGAAGGTATCGTGCTATCATCAAAGCCTTACAGCTTAGGGATATCATCAAATAACTTTTATGAAGTTTTAATAAAAAGCCGTCCGATTTTCAGGATGGCTTTTTTACTTTTGCATAATTATTTTACCCGCAAAAAGCGATTATAAACCACCGATTCTCTGCATAGCCGCCCAAGGCGGATTTATTAATTGAAATAATATACACAAACATAAAAACAGGTGCGCTCCGAAAGATGAAAAGCGCGCCAAAACACAAACAAGATGAGTTTAAATGTAATTAAAAAGGTTATCGATTTAGGTGACGGCCGCACCATTGAGATTGAAACCGGAAAACTGGCCAAACAGGCAGATGGCTCTGTTGTAGTAAAAATGGGTGATACCATGCTGCTTGCAACTGTTGTATCGTCGCCAGACGCTAAAGAAGGCGTTGACTTTTTACCCCTATCAGTTGACTACCAGGAGAAATACGCTGCTACAGGCCGTATCCCCGGAGGTTTTTTACGCCGCGAGGCTCGTTTATCAGACTACGAGGTGTTAATCTCGCGTTTGGTTGACCGCGCTTTGCGCCCGTTATTCCCTGAAGATTATCACGCAGATACGCAAGTGATGATCTCACTAATATCTGCCGATAAAGATATTATGCCTGATTGCCTTGCCGGTTTGGCAGCATCAGCAGCACTGGCTGTTTCAAACATCCCTTTCAACGGACCAATTTCTGAGGTTCGTGTAGCTAAAATTGATGGCCAGCTGGTTATCAATCCAACTTTAAGCCAATTAGCTAACGCTACCCTTGAGCTGATTGTTGCAGGCTCTGAGCACGACATCAACATGGTGGAAGGCGAATGTAAAGAGATACAGGAAGAAGAAATGGTTGAGGCAATTAAGTTTGCACACCAGGCCATCAAAGTACAGTGCTTTGTTCAAAAAGAACTGACTATTGAAGCCGGTAAAACCGAAAAACGTACTTACAGCCACGAAACCAGCAACGAAGAGCTGAAAAAAGCTATTTACGCTGCTACTTATGATAAAGTTTATGCCGTTGCCGGTGAAGCTTCTGCAAAAGACGAGCGCTCTGCTAAATTTAAAGCAGTACGCGATGAGTACATAGAAACGCTTGGCGAGATTGATGATAACACCAAATTCCTTGCTAAGAAATACTACCACGACGTTGAATACGATGCTATCCGTAATTTAGTGCTTGATGAAGGCAAACGTTTGGACGGCCGTACTACTACCCAAATCCGCCCGATATGGAGCGAAATTGGCTACCTGCCGGCTGCTCACGGTTCGGCGGTATTTACCCGTGGCGAGACACAATCATTAACCTCTGTTACCTTAGGTGCTAAGGATGATGAGCAAATGATTGACGGAGCGTTCATTAACGGTTATAATAAATTCCTTTTACACTACAATTTCCCTGGTTTTTCAACCGGCGAAGTTCGCCCGAACAGGGGAGCAGGCCGTCGCGAGATTGGCCACGGTAACCTGGCTATGCGTTCGTTGAAACAGGTATTACCTACCGACGACGACAACCCATATACCATCCGTATCGTTTCCGATATTTTAGAGTCGAACGGTTCATCATCAATGGCTACTGTTTGCGCAGGTACTTTAGCGCTGATGGATGCCGGTGTGAAAATCAAATCGCCTGTGTCAGGTATCGCAATGGGCTTAATCACCAACGAAATGGGCACCAAATATGCTATCCTTTCGGATATTTTGGGTGATGAAGACCACTTAGGCGATATGGACTTTAAAGTAACCGGTACTACAAACGGTATTACTGCTGTGCAGATGGACCTGAAAATAAACGGTCTGTCGTACGAGGTATTGACCAACGCCCTTAACCAGGCAAAGGAAGGCCGCTTACACATCCTTGGTGAAATGGCTAAAACTATTACCGAGCCACGTGAAGATTACAAACCACATGCGCCACGTATTATTACCATCAAAATCGATAAAGAATTTATCGGTGCGGTTATCGGACCCGGTGGTAAAATTATACAGGAAATGCAGCGTGAGACCGGCGCCACTATCTCTATCGAGGAAGTTGGCAACCAGGGTATCGTGCAGGTATTTGCTGATAACAAGGAAGCTATCGATAAAGCTGTAGGCCGCATACGTGCTATCGCAGCAAAACCTGAAGTAGGTGAAATTTATGAAGGTAAAGTAAAATCGATAATGCCATTTGGTGCATTTATTGAAATTATGCCGGGTAAAGACGGTTTGCTGCACATCTCGGAAATCGACCACAAAAGATTCGAAACTATGGATGGCATCTTCCAGGTTGGCGACGAAGTGCGTGTGAAATTGCTGGATGTAGACAAGCAAGGCAAACTGAAGCTTTCGCGTAAAGTGTTGCTTCCAAAGCCGGAGCAGAAAAACTAAGTTGATTGAGTTGTCCCGATAGCTATCGGGAAGGTTGGACCAGGTTTTGAAAGATTTTTAACTTAATCAACTTAACCTAACTCAATCTGATTTAATCAGCTAAAAATATAAAACCCTCTGCTTGAGGGTTTTATATTTTATTTGAAATTTTTTAAAACAAAAGAGAATATTTTTTACTTCCTATTTATTAATTGTTTAACTAAGAAAACCGTTAAGTCCGATCCCTGGTTATAAAAATGACTGCTGCTAATAACGACCCACTAAGCTTTATCAATAATACTCCGGGTATACAATCGGGATCGCCGGCGGATTTGGTTCAGCTGTTATTGTACGAAATTATCCGGGTTAAAGAATTGATCACTTATTACGACTCTATCCCCAACGGCGGCGGCCAATTAGGTTCTTCCATCCTTAATGAGCTTGTTTCTGAAGCCTACAATTCCCTTGTAAATTACGACACCGTGCTGATGCAGAAATACTATGATCTGCTGCTGAATTGTGATTGAGTAAGTCCGAATGTCCGAAAGACGGAGACTATCACAATTACTAAAACTTTTTACAACACTACAACTAAACAAAAAAAATCGCCAATCCCCTGTCACTTTCCCAGGGGAAAAATCCATCTTACATAAGAAAAACATCGTTGGCCCTATTTTTGGCAACTACTTCAAAATCGCATTCAGGAACGTTCTTCGTAACAAAACCTTTTCGGCAAACAGTTGATGGATATTTGTTGCGGCCGCTTTACTGGCGGTGATAATTACATGCGCTATCATAAGCCTCCGCGCTTTTAAGGGCGCGCTGGCGAACCCGTAAAAGTTCAAAAGCAGAGTAGGGGCGGTAGTACTGTCATTCATTGAGAGGAGCGGCTGCTATCAGGCGCTCATCGATAACTAATGATAGCGTAGCGAAATAAACAAGTCCCCTTTTACATAGAAAAACGTACCATACACATAAAATAACATATCGCTTACTGTTTTTATAGTAAATTAGTGTATTCAACAATATGCTAAATAACTACGGCCGCAAACGACGGGTTTATTACCTGGTATTTGCTATAGCTTTTGCTTTTGTATGGTACCTGTTTAAGCTGGGTGGCATCCCCAAACCGCTGCGGGCCTTGTTTTCTACAATTATCGATATCACTTTCAGCATTAGTGCCCTGGTGGTTACCGTGGAACTGCTGCTGCCGAAATTTTTTTACAAAAAAAGTTACTGGCAATTTGCTGCGGGTATTTTAATGGTAAGTTTAACGGCAGCTTCCCTGATAATTGTATGCCAAATTGGATTAATGGGTTACACGCTGGTTGGTTATTATCAAAAAAACCTGGTGCAATATCGTGAGCATTTTTATTACTGGTTTTGGTCTGATTTGGTGTTGGGGTCGTATTTCCTGGTATCGTTTATATCATTGGGCGGCTTTGCTATCAGGCTTTCTTTCGACCGCATACTTGCCGCCCGGCAAATGGAGGTTTTAGAAAAAGAACGCAATATTGCTGAGCTGGAATCCCTTAAAAATCAAATAAATCCACATTTTTTATTTAACGCACTCAACACTATCTATTATAAAATAGATCGCGTAAACACACCTGCCCGCCTAATGGTTGAGCAATTTTCATCCCTGTTAAGATACCAGCTTTATGAGTGCGACATCCCCCAGGTTGAAATTAAAAAGGAATTGCACTTTATAACCAACTACATCGAACTTCAAAAGGAAAGGTTAAGCGAATCGATTGAGTTTAACTATACCGGGTTTAATGGTATAGGCGGATTTTTATTGCTCCTTTTATTTTAATGCCATTAGTCGAGAACTGTTTCAAACACATCCCGCAAAATAAGGACGTAAAAAACGTAATTAAGATAGAGGCCCGCGTTATGGATGATAGTTTTTATTTTGAAACGGTTAATACCGCAAGCCAACCGGCCAATGCGGATTATAACGGTATCGGGCTAAGCAATGTGCGAAAACGCCTTGAACTGATTTACCCGGGACGCTATTCATTAACTGCCGAGGCTGCAGACGGAGAATTTAAGCTGGTGTTAACTATCAAAATTAAATGAAATTAAATTGTTTAATAGTTGACGATGAACCTATTGCCCGTAACGGGCTTGCCCTTGATGTGCAGGAGTTTGATTTTTTGCATGTAATAGGTTTGGCCGAGGATGCATTCCGTGCACTCCAATTTTTAAATAGCGATGAGCGCATAGATATCCTTTTCCTGGATATAGATATGCCCGGCTTAAGCGGTTTGGATTTTTTAAAGCTGGTACGTGTAAAACCAGTGGTTATCATCACTACCGCTTACCCGCAATATGCTATTGATGGCTTTGAATTAGGCGTTGTTGATTACCTGCTGAAACCGATTTCTACAGAACGGCTGGCTACCGCTATTGATAAAGCCCGCAAGTGGCTGTCTCTGAATAGCCCGCAATTGCCGGCGGACGAAGACAACGAATTTTTATATGTTAAATGCAATGGCAGTTTTGAGAAGATATATTTCAGGGATATACTATACCTGGAAGCTGCCAACAATTACGTTTTTATCCATACGGCTATAAAACGTTTTATAACCTATAATACTTTAAAAGGGATTGAGGCACAACTGCCGGCAAAAAGGTTTGTGAAAACTCATAAATCATATATAGTTTCCCGCGGTTGTATAAGCAACGTAAAAGGGAATGAGGTTATCATCAACGATGCCCGCATCCCGCTTAGCCGTAATTTTAAAGACTTTTTTCAAAAAGAAGTTATCACCTCCCGGTCGTTGCGAAAAGAGTAAATTTCGGCAGCCTGTTTCTTGGCAAAAAGCATTAGTTTAACTTTCACCAAGTAAAACCGACCACTTAAATAATTAATTGCTCCAGCTTTAAAATGTTGTATATGTTTATGTTATGAACAGGAAAGCATTTATACATACAGCCGGGGTTGGTGCAGCATTAACCCTGGCCGGCGGCAATTTAATGGCGCAAAACACCAAAACGGATGATGTGCCGCCACTGCCGGTATCGCTGGTAAAAGAGTTTGTTATAGCAGGTCATGCTAATTTTGATAAAGTGAAGAGCATGCTCCAGGAAACCCCAAACCTAATTTACAGCCAGTTTGACTGGGGTAACGGCGACTTTGAAGCCGCTATAGAAGGGGCCGGGCATCTCGGCAATAAAGACATTGCCAACTACCTGCTGGAAGCCGGATCACGCACAACCATTTTTGTGATGACCATGCTCGGCAAAACCGACCTCGTGAAACCCATCCTTGAAAAATATCCGCGCTTTATGACAACTAAGGGACCCCATGGTTTTACCCTGTTGCACCATGCAAAAATTGGCGGTAAGGATTCGGAAGAACTCTATGCCTACCTGCAGGAAAAAGGCATGAAAGACGATTGGGTAAAACTGAAGTAGTTGACCGGAGATGGCAATAATCGGCTGGCCTGGTGGGACATGAATAAGTGGCCGCAAGCCGCACTGGTGAATCCGGTAAAAAGCTTAAAGACGGAATAATATAAGGCTTACTGCGAAAGACTTACGAAGTTTTTAAAACTTCGTAAGTCTATTCGGTACCGCATGAGTTTGTGTGGTACGTTTTTAACCGTTAGGGCAATCCACATCCCAACCATGCAAGGGAGAGCATTGGTTGTTGGTAAGTCCGGCTACACAGGTTGCAAAACGCGAGTAGTCGGTGCTGAAATGGCCGCACGAGGCGTGACATTGCGCGTACGCAGTATTGCAATCAACAAGCCCCCCGGTAATTTTTGACATTTCCGCGCGGGTTAACGGTACATTGTTTTCTTTTAAGTTTTTCATATTGTTTGTTTATTAAAGGTTTAAAATTGGAATAGATAAGGCTTACGAAACTTACGAACAGCGTGAAGCCGGACTAGGCCATTGAAAGCAAACGGCCTCGAATTAAACTTCGTAAGGCCGTTAGTAATTCAATTTAAACTTAATCAATTCCAATTTCCGCAGATGGTATACCATCCATAGAGCGGCGAGCATTGGTTGCCGCCAGCGTTTGCTACACAAGGCTCATAGCGTGAGACATAGTCGCTTCCGAAATGACCGCATGAAGGACTACATTGATGGAATACGGCGTTACAATCAACCCCGCCGCCTTTTACTTTTGACATTTCCGCACGACTTAGCGGTGCATTGTTCTCTTTTAGGTTTTTCATAATTATTGTTTATTAAAAGTTTAAAATTTTCGAATAACCAAGATTTACGAAGTTTTTAAACAGCGTACACCCGATGAGGCCATTGAGCGCAAAGAGCCCTGAATTAAACTTCCTAAGTCTTAAAATAATAATTTTAATTTTAGCTGCCGCAGATAGCTTGCCAACCTGCAAGCGGAGAACATGGCCATGGATGTAAGTCATTAATGCATTGCGCAAATACAGGATAACCTACACTAAAGCCGGCGGCGCAATTTGCATGACAGGCGGCCCAGGCATCCAGGCATTGCTGTGTTGTGCCTCCTGTTACTTGTTTCATTTCTTTGCGCGTAAGCGGTTGTCCGTGCGGGGATTTTAGGTTTTTCATATTTATTGTTTATTAAAGGTTTAAAATTATAGTAAAGGTAAAATTTTAAACAATTTAATAACCAATAATTTAAAAATGATTTTTATATGATGGAAAGACTTACGAAGTTTCAAAAACTTCGTAAGTCTTAACGGCAGCTTCTTTCGGACTTTCGGTCTTCCTGACTTCCCGACTAAAATTACTCCCTCAAACTCTTCACCGGGTTGCTCAGCGCCGCTTTTATCGCCTGAAAGCTTACGGTTACCACAGCAATCGCCATAGCCGCCAATCCTGCAAACAGGAAGGTTATCCAACTGATATCAATCCGGTAAACAAAATCCTGCAACCATTTGTGCATTCCCCACCAGGCAATCGGTGTCGATACCAGTATAGCGATGATAACCAGTTTCACA
>JAZJZL010000005.1:14372-15876 GCA_040389845.1 Bacteroidota bacterium | reverse complement strand
TAACCTTTTTTTAAATAAATTTGGATATGTCTTAATCCTAGAATACAGGGTATTTAAATGTGGTTCTACCTCAATCTAATTTCCCTGAAAGGGATAAATATGTCAGCGCAGGGCATAGCCCTGCGTCGCCAGGACAGGTTTCAAACACACAAAATTAGAATCCAAAAAAATAGCCATCGCGAATCCGCAACGGCTATTCAATATAATCACTTAAAAAAAATCGGCCCTTCCTAATCTCTAATCAACCAACCTCTAATCTCTCACCCTAAAACAACCCAAATAAATCCCTTGTATACAGCGTCTCGTAGCGGTAATATTTATCGCCCACCTCGTGGCCAAGGTCTTTAAATACAAATAATTTCTTTTTCGATGTGATGTTGTTGTACACCGCATACGAGTTATTAGGCGGTACAAACGGATCCAGCAGACCAATGCCCATTATAACCGGGCATTTAATTGAGCCTGCAAAGTTTTTGGTATCAAAATACGCCAGGTTATCTAACACCTTGCCGAAAGTAAGGTCAGGAATAATGGTCGAATATTTCTTCATATACGGTATTGGCCATTCTACGGCGCCGCGGTCCATGTTGGAAATATCACTTAAGAAGGGATTTTGTGGAGCGCAAACGGTAATGCGTTTATCCAGCGCAGCTGTGGTAATGGCCAGGTAGCCGCCCATACTTCCACCTGTTACCGCCACACGGTCGTGACTTAGCTCAGGACGCGAAAAAACAAAGTCGACCACGCGAATACAATCCATAATGATACCGCGCATGATGTATTTGTTTTTGTCCTCCAGGCCAGCAACAATATAGTCTTCCCTGCGGATGTCGAAATTCTTTTTGCTTAAACCTTGTCCACGCGGGTCGAGGTTAACAAATGCCATATCATATTCTTTACCCAGCAGCGGCTTATTGGTGGCCTGGTAACCGGGAAGCATAATCAATACCGGGAAGGTTTGGTGTTTTTGGTGATGGTCCGGCTCAGTTAACCACGCGTATATAGTTTTGCGGCCGAGTGATTTCATCTCAATTAAAAACACTTTCCTGCCATCCTTAGCCAGTTCCGGCTTTTCAGTTATTTTATATTCCGGTTTTACTTTGGCGAGCTGTGCCTTTGTGCTTTCCCAGAATTTGTCAAAATCATCAGGTTTCTGATATTGCGAGCGTATCTCGTCTGGACGGATTCCAAATACACGGCGCGTAGTATCATCATAATCACTCACGTTTATCATGAAATTAACCTTATAAAAACCACTTTTCATTTCTGGCAGGTTAAAATCGTAATTGCTTATCCCACGTGAAACATTGACTATCACCGAGTCGGAGCGGAGCTTTTTATTAAACTGGTCGGTAATTGTGTAGGAAATTTTGCCCGATTGCGTTTTGTTATAAGTGTTTTTTACCTGGAAGGTATATGATGCCGTTTTATCAAAAATAGCATCTTTGCTGTGTGCGGTTAACACTGTACTTACCTCGCCTGCATCATCGTTATCACCGTCATG
>JAZJZL010000005.1:0-14362 GCA_040389845.1 Bacteroidota bacterium | reverse complement strand
AACGGCCTTTGAATCCTGTGCCATTAATTGAGTCCTCCCCCAAAAAAGACACAGCATAGCGACACTCGTAAATAAGATGTAGATTTTTTTCATACTCACCCTAACGGGGCAATAGTAATGCCAGCGGGAGCAAATGTAACTATCCGCTGTAAATAAGCGCACCCGTTAAATAAAAGCGTGGAATTTGCTCTTTATTTTAAATATTACCTAATAGTTTGGGTAGATATTTCCACAACTAACTATCGCGACATTTTGCTTTTTATCAGGTTTTTAACGCTACTTTCCCATTCCTCTTTCAAAATGCTCAATACAATAGAATCCCGGCGACCACCTTCCTGCAAAGGCATGTTGTTACGCAGTACGCCTTCGGGTACGCAGCCGATACTCTTCATGGCGGCGATGCTGCGTTTATTTCTTGCGTCGGCTCTGAATTCGACCCTTACGGCATTTAAAGTATCGAACGCAAAATCCAGCATTAAATATTTGCAATGCTTATTCAACCCGGTACCCCGGAACCGTTCACCATACCAGGTATAACCCAGTTGAACAGATTGCCATGTTGGCAAAATATCATAAAACCGGGTGCTTCCGGCGTAGCTTTGTGATACTTTATCGTAAACTATAAATGCATAATCTTTACCGGCGGCCCTATTATCCAGTGCATCCTTAATATATTGCCGCATGCCATCTTCGCCACGGGCGCTACGGTAGGAATACACCCAGGTATCCGGCTCATTCAGGGCAAATGGTAACAGGTTTTCATAGTCACTCTCCAGCAACGGTCTTAATAATACATGTTCATTTTGAAGTATATAATTGGCGTTTAAATCGTAATTCAGGGTCATGTGGCAGATAATTTATTTTGTAAGATAATCAAACTTGAACAGGCTGGCTTCGTGTTCTTTCACCAGTTCCTCACCGATTTTGATAGTTCCGGCAACCATCTCATCCAGGTGGTGCAGACGGGTCCGGTGGTTGGTAATTGCTGCGCGGATGGCGTATCTGCCGTGCAGTAGGGTATAGGACGGAGCGGCAACACCTGTTTCATGCATACGCATCAGCAATTCCTTGTTCAAAACATTTAGTTGTTGGTCATCCAGATTGCCCGGATTAAACCTAAAGCAAGCAATATTCATGGTGACCGGCGTCAATAGCTCAAGCTTTGGATGCTGTTTTACCTGTTCGCCCAGGTAAAATGCCTGGTCGATATTTTGGGCAATCATTTGCCCGTATTTATCGATACCGTGTTCCTTCAGGCTCATCCAAACTTTTAACGCTTTAAAACTCCGGGAAAGTTCCATGCCGTAGTTCGAGGTGGTTTCAGGTCCGGCAGCTAAACCGCGTTCATGTGCAAACAGGTAGCTCACAGCATTGGCGAATGCGGCCCGGTGAGCGGCGGCATCTTTAAATAAAACACAGGCCACTTCATATTGCACATACATCCATTTATGCAGGTCGTAGGCAACACTGTCGGCCTGTTCAATTGCTTTTAATTTTGTTTGATAAGCTGGCACCAGCTTGGCCAAGGCACCGAACGCACCGTCGATATGGAACCAAAGATTTTCCTGCCGTGCTATCTGCAACAATTCTTCCAGTGGGTCAATCGCGCCTGTATTTACAGTTCCCGCGTTACCGATTATGCAAAAAGGAATGAAGCCATTTGCCTTATCTTCGGCAATTTTCTTTTTCAGGGCGATGATATCTATCTCAAAATTTTCTTTTACCGGGATTTTCCTAAGCTGCTCATTTCCAATGCCAATAACCTCGGCAGCTTTACCTAAGCAGTTATGCGTTTCGGCGCTGCAATAGGCAGTTAATTTACCCGCAGCTGCATATACGCCTGCATTTTTAGCATTAGCAATTTTGGTATTTCGTGCAACAATCAGCGCAGTAATATTGGCGATTGAGGCCCCGCTCACCAGCATCCCGCTGCCTTCGGCAGGGTAATTCATTATCTCTTTACACCAGTTTACCACCTGTGCGTCTACATACATAGCGCTTTGGTCGGCAATGGTGGTATTGTTATTCATTACAGCACAAAGCAAATCGGCAAATGCACCCATCGGTGTACCGGTGCCTTGCACCCAGGCGAAATGTTTTGGGTGGATGTTACCGCCGGGATAGGGGAAAATATTTTCCTTAAACTCATCGTACACCTTAAATATATCGGAGCCGGTTTGCGGCAGCGGCCTTTTAAATTCATCTTTTACCGTTTGCGGAATCGGCGTCCAAACAGGCCGTTCATTGATATTTGAAAGATAGACTACCATATCATCTATAATCTGGTGACCTAAAGTTCTGACGTCGTTCCAGTCGGCGGGGTCAAGTCCGATTTCCGGTTTTGTATTGGTTGGGTTCATATCGATTTATAGTAAAGCAAAAATGAGCGAATAATTTTTAATAAAACAGATGCAGAATTGTTATTTTTGTGCATAACAGATGTGCGTCTTAAACATTTTCGTAGCCCCACCTAAATCCTCCCCGGTTGGGAGGACTTAAAAAAAGTTTGTATAGCTAAAGTCTCCCCTACCGGGGGAGATTTAGAGGGGGCAAGAATCAACGTAAAGTAACGCATCCTCCAAACGAATACTAACCCGATTATTGCTCAAATTAATATGATTGAATCGATAAGCCAAACCATCACCCGCGACGATGATTTTCTATACATGCAAATCGCCGACAGGATCAGCAGTCAGATACACAAACGGGTATTAAAAACAGGAGAGAAGCTGCCCTCGGTGCGGTCATTAAGCCAGGAACAGGGCATTAGCTTAAGTACGGCTTATAAGGCCTACGTGCAGCTGGAAATAAAGGGATTGATAGAAGCAAGGCCAAAATCGGGATACTATGTGCGGTACACGCCGGCAAAATCATTCAGTCAGCCCCGGGTGAACGTGGAGGTTGCAGACACTAAAAAGCTAAGTCTCGATGAACTGGTGGCCACCGTTTACCGCACGTTTTCGCCGGATGGGCTGGTAAAATTATCTATGGCAGGGCCGGGCTTAGGCTTGCTGCCACAGGCCAAGCTCAATAAATCGATGATGGAGGCTATCAGGCTAAGCAATAACAGTTGCATGAGTTATGATGAACCGCAGGGAAATTTAAACCTCCGTAAACACATTGCCAGGTATGCATTTAACTGGGGCGGCAATATTGCGCCGGACGACATAGTAACCACCCAAGGCTGCATGGAGGCGCTGGTGCTATGCCTTCGTGCCGTAACCAATCCCGGCGACACGGTGGCAATTGAAAGTCCTGCTTATTTTGGCATATTCACAACCGTTCAAAGCCTCGGCCTGAATATATTGGAAATACCTACAGACCCGGTTGACGGTATCGACCTTGATTTTTTAGCAAGTGCTTTGCAACAACATCAAATTAAGGCCTGCCTGTTTGTGCCGTCTTTTAGTAATCCACTTGGCTATTGTATGAGCAACGAGCGAAAGAAAGCAATGGTTGAATTGCTGGCCGCCCACCAGGTGCCTTTAATTGAGGACGATATTTACGGCGAAATGTATTTCGGCAAAACCCGCCCGCGCACCTGCAAAAGCTATGATAAAGACGGACTGGTAATGCTTTGTTCATCAGTATCCAAAACATTGGCACCGGGTTACAGGGTAGGGTGGTGCATACCCGGCAGGTTTAAGGTGAAAATAATCAACTTAAAGCTGATGCATACGCTCTCCTCCGCATCGCCGACGCAGGCTGCAATCGGTCATTTTTTTGAAACGGGTCGTTATGATTTGCACATGCGTAACCTGCGCAAGGCCTTGCACACTCAATGTCTGCGTTACACACAAGCCATTGCCGAATATTTTCCCAAAAACATAAAAGTGAGTCGCCCGCAGGGTGGTTTTGTATTGTGGATTGAGCTTGATAAAAGCGTCGATGCCTTTGATATCTACAAAAAGGCATTAGCCTATAACATCAGCATCTCACCCGGACAAATTTACAGCACCGACAGCCGTTTTACTAATTTTATCCGGATAAGCTTCGGTATACCTTTCGATAAGGAGATTGATAAATGTTTGAAAATATTGGGGGGACTGGTTAGCAGGTGAGAATCAAGAGCCAAGAGTCAAGAACCAAGACGAAAAATCCGTCATACTTCTGTCTTGATTCTTGGTTCTTGGCTCTTGATTCTATTTTCCCCACAACTATCTTTAAAAATATCCGTAAAAGACAATATGATTCAGTCGTCGCTTACCAATCGTTTAAAAGACCAGCATCGTACCATTACGTCTATCATCATGCCGCTTAACGACAGGCAGATACAGCAGCACGTAATAAAAGGCAAATGGAGCATTCACGAGCAGATCGCCCATTTGGCTAAATACCAGCCTGTTTTCATCGACCGTATCCGGAAAATATTAATGATGGACAACCCTGAATTTGAAAGATACGATGCCGAACAGGATGATGGCTTCGAAATATATTGCGCGTTCACCACTTTTGAGCTGTTAAAGAAAATCAACCACGACCGCGAGATTATCTATAATTTAATAACTAAGCTGCCACCCGACAAGCTCGATCGCACCGGCGTTCATCCCAAATTCGGCAAGATGCCCATCCTCGACTGGACTGAGTTTTTCCTGCTACACGAGGCGCATCACCTGTACGCTATTTTCCAGCTGACGCATACAACCAGACAATTTCAGCCAACGCGGTAACATTAATCGCGGAATTTTAAAGTTTTTGTATCGCAGATGATAACAGATTGCGCTGATGACGCAGATGTTTTGATGGCAGGCGTTAGCAGGTTCAAAGTGAAGTTTCAGATGTACTCAACCAACTTTCCCATCGGCGAAACAGCGCCGCTATCTTGAGCGCCTATTAAAAACATACAAACGCGAAAAATCATTCTCAAATTGGTGAAATCACAAAAAATAAAATCTTACCGCATATCAATCGTCTTAATCCTTATATAACATTACATTGCTATTTTTGCAATCCATTTACAGCGATTAACCGATTACCCCATGCCCGAAGCTAAACCCAAACAACCCAGCGTTTTCAGTTTGCTAAAACCGTATTCGGGTTTGGTATTTATGCTGATCGCTTTTGCCATTTTTAGCAACAGCGCAAACTTGTGGCTGCCTAAAATTATCTCGCACGGCATTGATGATTATATCCATAGCATGATGCAGCGGGTGAGCTTTGATACTTCGCCTGTTATTATCAAATTTTCGGGCGCAGTGGTGTTTATTTTTATCTGCTCTTTCCTGCAAAGCATTTTTCAGACCTATACTTCCGAAAAAGTAGCCCGCGACCTCCGCACGCGTTTGTCCGACAAAATATCGCGCCAAAGCTATGCTTTTGTTGAGGCGACAAATCCATCAAAACTCTTAACCAACCTTACGGCTGATGTTGATTCCATCAAGCTGTTTGTATCGCAGGCGCTGGTATCTATCGTTTCTTCGGTATTTATTATCGTGGGCGCCAGTATTTTACTGCTTACGATAAACTGGAAACTGGCCTTGTGCGTCATAGCGATCATTCCCATTATCGGCGGAACTTTCTTTTACGTGCTTAAACGGGTACGGGCACTGTTTATGAAAGCCCGGGAGGTTATCGACTGGCTCAATAAAGTAATCAATGAAAGTATTTTAGGGTCTGCGCTGATACGCGTTATCAATTCGCAGCAGCTGGAATTTGATAAGTTTTTACAGGCCAACAGCAAGGCAAAAGATTTCGGCATGTCTATTTTGCGGCTATTTGCGGGATTGATACCGGTAATCACTTTCTCGGCCAATATCGCCATGCTGACCATTTTAGCTTTGGGCGGACATTTTATTATAAATGGCACCATGACTTTGGGCGACTTCGGCGCATTTAACAGCTATTTGGCGCAATTGATATTTCCAATATTGGTTATCGGCTTTATGAGCAATATTATAGCTGCTGCAACAGCATCGTATGCCAGGATAAACGCAGTGCTAAATGCACCTGATAATATTGAAACAGGCACCGCCACCGATAAGCTTGAAGGTAATATTCAATTGAAAGACGTATCGCTTTTGTATGGTCAGAAACCGGCACTAAAGGATGTTTCCATAGATATTAATGCCGGTTCTAAAATTGCCATCCTGGGGCCGACGGCGGCCGGTAAAACACAGTTGCTTTATTTATTGACAGGTCTTGTCAAGCCAACCGGCGGTACTATTTTGTTCGATGGCAAAACGATAGATGAATACAACAGCGAATCGTTCCATAGCCAGGTGGGGTTTGTTTTCCAGGACAGTATCATCTTTAACATGAGCATCCGCGAAAACATAGCCTTTAGTGATACGGTGACAGACGAGTCCCTCCAAAAAGCCATTGATACAGCCGAGCTTCATGAGTTTGTGGATAGCTTGCCGGATAAGCTAAGTACCATAGTTTCCGAGCGCGGTTCCAGTCTTTCGGGGGGGCAAAAGCAGCGTATTATGCTGGCAAGGGCATTGGCCATTAATCCGAAAGTTTTATTATTGGACGATTTTACAGCCCGCGTGGATACCAATACCGAAAAGAAGATATTGGGCAATGTTCATGAAAATTATCCCGGCTTAACCCTGCTGTCGGTAACTCAGAAAATAGCCTCCGTTGAGCATTACGACCAGATTATTTTATTGATGGAGGGCGAGATAATCGCTTCAGGCAAGCATAAGGACCTGATGAAAACCAGCCCCGAATACGTACAGATATATAACTCGCAACAAAGCACCAGCAATTATGAACTACAATCTAAATGATCTCCAGGCAAAGGCCCCGAAAAGCTCGACCTGGTCGTCGCTAGGTAAATTACTGGAGCTGATATCACACGAAAAGCGGAACCTGTGGTTGGCCCTCATAGCCATCTTAATAACATCAAGCATTAACCTTTGCGGCCCGCTGATTATTGGCGAAACCATTGATAAGTACATTTTCGTCGCACACAAAAACTATCATGGCGTACTGGTAAACTGTGCTATTATGCTTGGTTTGTACGTAGTGTCGTTTGTATCGAGCTACGTGCAGACACTGCTGATGGGTGGGGTAGGGCAGCGTATGCTGTTTACGCTTCGCAACGCCATTTTTAATAAGTTGCAGATACTGCCGGTGGGCTTTTTTAATCAAAATAAAGCAGGCGATTTAATATCACGTGTTAATAATGATACGGATAAGCTTAACCAGTTTTTCTCACAGCAACTGATGCAGTTTATCGGCAGCATAGCCACCATGACGGGGGCCGGCATATTTTTATTGTCGATAAATATTAAGCTTGGGTCAGCAACGCTGATACCCGCTGTGCTGATTTTATTGTTTACCAGCATTACTTCGGCCTGGGTGAAAAGCAAAAATGCCAAAAACCTGAAAAGTGTTGGCGGCATGAGCGCCGAGATTCAGGAAAGCCTCAATAATTTTAGGGTGATTATCGCCTTTAACCGCCGTGACTATTTCCGCAGACGGTTTGATGAGGCTAACCAGGAAAATTATAAAACTGCTATTGGTGCGGGCATTGCCAATAACTCATACGTGCCTGTTTATGCATTGCTATCAAGTTTTGCACAGGTAATTGTGTTTGCTTACGGTATTTATTTGTTTACAAGGGGAGAAATCGGGATTGGCCTGGTGGCTGTGAGCTTTGCTTCGTACGCAAATAACTTTTACAACCCGCTGCGCCAGTTGGCAGCATTGTGGACAGGGTTCCAAACTGCCATGGCCGGCTGGGACAGGATTGCGCAAATACTGGCTTTAGATACTGACCTGGTGAGCGTGCAAAAAACAGTTCCGGAAGCCAATGCGCCGCTACTGGAATTCAGGAATGTGCATTTCGGCTATACCGATGACAAGGAAATATTGCACAATATCAGCTTTAAATTGGAGCAGGGCAAAACCTATGCATTAGTCGGGCCTACGGGCGGCGGAAAGACTACTACCGCATCATTAATAGCGCGGCTATACGATCCTAACCAGGGTACAGTATTGTTGAATGGTACCGATATTCGCAGCTACGACCCGGTTGAGCGTACTAAAAAGATAGGCTTTATTTTACAGGAACCCTTTTTATTTACCGGTACCGTTCGCGAAAATATATTATATGGCAACGAGCTTTACGTAAATCATACCAATGAACAATTGGAGCAGGTAATACGGGAAGCAAACCTTGATGCCCTGCTGGCCAGTTTTGATAATGGGCTGGATAGTAAAGTAACTTCCGGCGGGGACAGCATCAGCCTTGGTCAAAAACAGCTGATTGCCTTTATGCGCGCCGTGCTTCGTAATCCTGAATTATTAATTTTGGATGAAGCCACCGCCAATATCGATACCATCACCGAAAAGCTGTTGAGCGATATTTTAAACAAGCTGCCTGAAACCACTACCCGTGTAATTATTGCCCACAGGCTCAATACCATCGAAAACGCCGACGAAATATTCTTCGTCAACTCCGGCGAAGTAACCCGCGCCGGCTCACTGGATGATGCAATGAGTATGTTGTTGAAGGGGAAGAGGGTGAGTTAAAGGTTAGAGATTAGTTGATTAGAGATTAGTTTTTGCCGGATTGCAAGGGTATGTTATAGATGCTTTTTCTCAACTAATCTCCGGTCTCTAATCTCTAATCTCCAAAAAAAATCCTACACTTGTAAATAAACTTATAACCTATTATGCAGAGATATATAGGTCAGAAACGAATATTAGTTGCTACAGATTGTATAATATTCGGCTTTGACGGATGGAACCTAAAGTTATTGCTGGTACAGCGTAATATTGAACCTGAAAAAAATAAATGGAGCCTGATGGGCGGTTTCGTACAACCGTCAGAAAGTTCGGACGATGCCGCCAATCGCGTACTGGAGCTGCGTACCGGCCTAAAAAACGTTTACATGGAGCAATTTCACGTATTCGGCAAGCCTGACCGCGACCCGGTTGAACGTACACTTTCCATAGCCTATTTTGCCCTTATCGATATCCACCAGTATGAGCAGCAAATAAGCGACGAGTATCATGCAGAATGGTTTTTATTAAACGAGATGCCCGAGCTGATTTTCGACCACGTGGAAATGGTTAGGCTGGCCCAGCGACAATTGCGCTATAAAGCGGCGCTGCATCCGATACTCTTCCAACTACTGCCCGAAAAATTTACCATTCCCCAATTACAGGCGCTTTATGAAGGCGTTTATGATACCACTTTTGATGACCGTAACTTCAGTCGCAAGCTATTATCGACAGGCTTATTGGTTAAGCTGAATGAAAAAGATAAACTTTCCTCTAAAAAAGGCGCATTTTATTACCAGCTCGACCAATCGCACTATGCCGAGAATTTTGAGCGCTTTTTGAACCTGGTGCCGAATCCGGATAAGTTTTTTTAAGTTCTGATCATAGCTCATTATGTAGTTAATAATCAGTGTTTAGTCTGTTTTCATGAGAGGGTTTCTGCAAAGTGTGGTCGTTCTTTTCCTGGTTTTTGCCTGGAATAATTCTTCTGCGCAAATAACTCAAACTGTAAAAGGCGGTCAAGCCTCCCAACCCATAAATTTCTCCGGTGGCTGTAGCTATCATTGGGTAAACGACAATCCATCCATCGGCTTACCTGCCAGTGGCGACGGCAATATTCCTTCGTTTACAGCACTTAACGACGGTAGCGGCCCGGTAACAGCCAATATTAAAGTTACACCCGTTAATTTAGGGATAGCTTATATACCAAGCTTTAATGACAGGAATGTGTCGGTTGTTGACATCGCCGCTCAAAAATTGATAAAGACGATACCCTTAGGTGACCAGCCATACGGCGCCTGCGTCAGTCCGGACGGAAAATTTGTCTACGTAGTAAATGGATACGTTGTCTCCGTAATTAGCACCGAAACAAATACGGTAATCGGTACCATACCTGCCAACGCCTATGGATACGATGTTGTAATAAGTCCCGATGGAACAAAGCTGTACCTCATTGATGGCAATTACGACCAGATTTTAGTATTTGATGCTGCTACATATGCGCTGATAAAATCGATACCATGCGGGCATTTTCCACTGGGGCTGACGATTAACAGCGATGGGAGCCGGATATATGTGGCTGATGAAAACGTAGATAATCAACCTGGTGCGGATGCGGTAACGGTGATTAGTACGGTGGATTATTCCATCATTGCCACAGTCAGAATTGGAACAAACACGCATCCGTGGGGAATTGCTGTAAGCCCCAACGGCAAAATGGTATATACAGGCAATAACTCGCCGCATACAATGGGTGTGATAGATGCGGGCAAAAGGTATACGCGTCTATCGGGTATGTCAAATCATGGGATGGGTTGTTTAACAATGCGCCGTTGCCGGTAAGTACTTATTATTATATCATCGACCTAAAGAACGGAACGAAGGTATATTTGGGCGATATTACTATTATAAGATAACACGCGTTCAAAAATATATTTCCAGGGCAACCCCGCGGCTGATTTACTTCGTAAAGTATTAATTGAGAAGGCTTAACCTTAATTAAAAATTAAAATAATATGCAGATATATACAAGGGAAAGGAAGAAAAACTATATTCGTATATTGATAATAAACTGCGATGGGTTGATTTAAACCTGTTTGCAGGCTCAACTAAACAGACCGCAGCAATAACTATAACTTAAACGCGTTGGTAACAATTGCGGGGCTGTCATAAGGCACTATACTGAATGAGACGAATTTTATACTTATTATTTGTTTTTATTTCATGCTTGCAATCGGTATCGGCCCAGCAAAAGCCGCAATACACGCAGTATGTATTTAACAATTTCCTCTTAAACCCCGCAGTGGCAGGTATTGAAAATTATACCGATGTTAAAGCCGGTTATCGCAGTCAATGGACAGGATTGCAAGGCGCGCCGGTTACTAGCTATCTTACCATAAATGCGCCGCTTGGGCAGGAGTTTTTAAATGGTGATGCAACCGCTTTTCCCGCAAATGGAGGCATAAATCCCTCGAGCCGGTTGTATACGCAAAACTATATGGCCGCTGAACCGCACCATGGTATAGGCGCTTCGATAGTGAGCGACCAGGCCGGCCCCATCAACCAAACCACCTTTGATTTAAGCTATGCCTATCACCTGGGCCTCGCTGCGAATTTGAACCTGGCAGTTGGAGCCTCTGTGGGCTTTAACCACATCAGCTTAAATACATCATTAATAACTCTGGAAAACCCGCTTGACCCTGCAATAAGCAATGGTAATAACAGCCAGTGGAAACCGGATATGGCCATAGGCGCGTGGTTGTATTCATCAAATTATTATGTAGGTGCGTCTGTGCAGCAGTTAATACCGCAAAACCTTTATTTCAGCACAAACCAACAATATAACCAAAGTAAAACCGTACCGCAGTATTTTTTAACCGGTGGCGTAAAGATTTTCATGACGGATGAGATCACATTTTTGCCATCATTCCTGGTAAAAGTGATACGCCCATTGCCTGTCACCTATGATTTAAATGGTAAGTTTTCTTTCAGTGATAAGTTTTGGTTTGGCGGTTCCTATCGCCACGGCGATTCGTTTGGCGTGTTGGCCGGCATCAACGTAAGCTCGTTTGTAAACGTTGGTTATTCTTATGATATCACTACATCGGCATTAAATACCGTAAGTAATGGCACACATGAGATTGTGATCGGTATCCTGCTCAATAACAGGTACAAGGTTACCTGTCCGCAACATACGTTTTAAGCGCAGCCCCCTAACCCCCTAAAGGGGGAATAAAGCGCTAATCCAACAACTCCCCTTTAGGGGGCTGGGGGGCTACAATTCCTTCCTCAACCTTGCCACAGGTATATTCATCTGTTCGCGGTATTTGGCTACGGTACGGCGGGCAATATTATAGCCGGCATCTTTGAGTATTTCGGTGAGTTTTTCGTCGGCAAGGGGGTGGCGTTTGTCTTCATTGCCTATATGTTCGTCCAGTATTTTCTTAACCTCTTTGTTGGATACTTCCTCGCCGCTTTCCGTCTGGATAGCTTCGGAGAAGAACGACTTGAGCAGGAAGGTACCGAACTCAGTTTGCACATATTTGGAATTAGCAACACGCGATACGGTGGATATATCCATATTTATCCTGTCGGCGATATCTTTTAAAATCATCGGCTTCAGGTTTTTGTCATCGCCGGTAAGGAAGAACTCGTACTGGTACTGCATTATAGCGTTCATGGTTTTCAGCAGGGTTTGCTGGCGCTGTTTAATAGCATCGATAAACCATTTTGCCGAATCGAGCTTTTGCTTTACAAATTGAACGGCCTCCTTTAACTTTTTATCCCGCTGCGAAGCCTTATCATAATGCTCAAACATCTCCTGGTAGGAGCGGCTCACTTTTAATTCAGGGGCGTTTTTCGAGTTTAGCGTCAATATCAGTGTGCCATCGTTATTCGAGATGTGAAAATCAGGAATAACCTGCATCTGTTTGGTATTTATCTCGTTGGAGTCGCCGGGTTTGGGGTTAAGCTTTAAAATCTCGTTAACTACGCCTTTCAATTCAGCCGACGACATGTTCAGCGATTTTTCGAGCTTGTCGTAATGTTTGCGGGTAAACTCGTCCAGGTAATGCTCCACAACCAGTATCGCCTTTTTAACAATAGGGTCAGCTTCTTTTTTACGCAGCTGTATCAGCAGGCATTCCTGCAGGGTACGCGCACCAACGCCGGCGGGATCAAAGCCCTGTATTACCTTCAGCATATCCTCAACCTCATCATCTTCCGCAAAAACATTCTGCGAAAAGGCAAGGTCGTCGGTAAGTGAAGGGATGGGTCTCCGCAGGTAGCCATCATCATCAAGGCTGCCTATTATCTGCTTGCCTATCATAAAATCCTTGTCTGACAAGGGCAACAAGTCCAATTGCTGCTGCAGGCTTTCGAAAAAAGAGCTTTGTACGGCTATGGGTATTTCTTTACGGTCATCATCGTCGTCGCCATTTTGGTCATACCTCGAGCCGTATTCGTTTACGTTATCTTCCTGTAAATAATCGTCAATATTAAATTCATCTGCCTCTCCTTTCTCTTCGTCGCCGTTGTAACTATCTTCTTCAGGGTCGCGGTCGGGGTATTGCTCCTCGGGCTCGTTTAAGTTGGTGAGGCTTAAATCTTCAAGTGCAGGGTTTTCTTCCAGTTCTTCCTTAATACGGGTATCTAACGATACAGTAGGCACCTGCAGCAATTTTATAAATTGTATCTGCTGCGGCGAGAGCTTCTGTAATAGTTTCTGTTGAAGATTTTGTTTAAGCATAAATTAGATCAGGGCCAAAAATACATCAATTACCATTAACTTTAAAATAAGTTGATACAGGTGGCGGCCAAAGTTGTAAAAGGCAAAAGCAGCTTAATTGTTTTTTATAGGGGATAAAAAACTTTACACACGTTATTTTGCTGTTTACGTATTATTACTACCTTTAGTTTAACTAAACAAAAACTTATGGCTATTGTAAAAGAATTTAAGGAATTCGCGATGCGGGGCAACGTGGTGGACCTCGCCGTGGGTGTTATCATTGGTGCCGCTTTCGGTAAAATCGTTACTTCATTAGTTAACGATGTAATAATGCCGCCAATCGGGTTTCTAACAGGTGGCATCGATTTCAAAAACCTGAAAATTATGATTAAGCCAGGTGATCCCGCGAAAAAAATCGCCGATGTGTCTATCAATTATGGAAACTTTATCAATACTGTTATCGAATTTTTAATCGTTGCTTTTTGTATTTTTATGGTTGTAAAGGCCATAAATTCATTGAAAAAGCCTGAGGAAGTGCCCGCACCGGCACCTGATCCTGGTCCAACAAAAGAAGAAGTTTTATTAACCGAAATCAGGGATTTACTGGCTGCAGGGAAGAAATAATTATAAGCATTTGGTGCAAAGACGCCAAATGTTGCATGTCTACATAGAAAAGGCAAATCGGGGCATATCCGGATTTGCCTTTTTTGCATAATATCTTTTTGATGGTCTATTGCCCGCGGGCGTCGGGTATAGGATTGCTGATGCTGTTAACTTTTAAATGGCCGGTGCTCTTCAAAACTTTACCTTTCGGCGCAACAATTATGGTATAAGGCCACCAAATGTTTGTTGCGTTTTTAATGTCGTCGCTAATATAGTAACGGTCCCGGCCCATTAGCTGATCTGTTTCAACTGTGGAATAAGTTGCGCCACCCGAGTAAGGGTCATATATTTCGAGGTAAAAATGATAGCTTGCTTTCTTGTAGCCCTTCACCAATAAAAAATGTCCCCATCCGGCTGCATTGGTATAGTAGAATTTTTGCGTATGCTGGTAGATGAAAGGGTTTTGCGGCACAGAGAACATATCCAGGCATAGTATCATCAGGTTGCCATCGTCAATAGTTTGTTTTACGGTAGCTTCCACATCCGCTAGTGTATCAATTTTACTGCTGATACCATTTT
>JAZJZL010000004.1:723-6040 GCA_040389845.1 Bacteroidota bacterium | reverse complement strand
CATTCTCTGACCAATAAGAACCAATGTTTACGATAGCGCCGCCACTGTTTTCTTTCATTTTCCTGGCTACCGCCTGTGTGATGAAGTAGAAGCCTGTGTTGATATCCAGCAACGCGGCATATTCATCCGGGGTTGTGTCCAAAAAAGGTTTTGGCCTAAAGATACCGGACGCGTTTACCAGGTAATCGATTTTGTTTTCCTTTTCGATTTCGGCAATGAACGCCTTTACACTCTCACTATTGGTAATGTCAACAACTTTACCTGTAACCTTGATTTCAGGATTGTTGTTAGAAAGTTCAGTTACTGTTGCTACAACTGAATCTTTTGTTTTACTGGCTACAATAACGTTTGCGCCTCTTTCAGCAAGCAATGATGCTGTTGCTTTGCCCATACCACTGGTTCCACCTACAACCAGGGCTACTTTTCCGTTTAAATCTTGAGTTTTCATTTTTTTAAATTTTTGCCACTTTGACGTAGGTTTTAAAAACTGTGACAAAGTTTTTTATAGGCAGTATAATCGGTTTTGTTGCCTTAGAAACTGATCCTTTATTTCCCGGGCACTTTTCTATTTTCAAAATTTGATTTCCAATTTCCTCAGCTGCTCACGGTTTGTCACAGTTTTTAAAATCTACGTCAAAGGATAAAATAAAATTATAATGAGCCAATACTCCACATTGACCGTACCTACGCAACACGTTGACGTAAAAGGCATTGAATTCGCTTACCGCCGTTTCGGTAAAACGGGCGGCCTTCCACTCGTATTCTTCAATTACTTTACCGGAAATCTTGACAACTGGGACCCGGCATTGTTAGACCCGCTTTCTCAGGATCGGGAATTGATCATTTTCAATAACAAGGGTGTTGCCGGTTCTGAAGGCGTTCCGCCGGGCACAATAGCAGAGATAGCTAAGGATGCCCGGGATTTTATCGCTGCATTAGGTTTGAAAAAAATAGACATTTTTGGATTTTCAATGGGCAGCTATGTTGCGCAGCAGGTAGCCATCGATCAGCCTGAACTGGTAAACCGCATCATCCTTGCGGGTTCAGGCCCGAGAGGTGGTGAAGGTCTGGAAACTTTCTCTCCGGAAATTTGGGCGTTATTTAACAAGCAGTATAATGCACCCGACGAATTATTATTGGATGTTTTCTTTTCTCCGACAGCATCCAGCCAGAAAGCAGGTTGGGATTATTTGAACCGCGTCCGTTCGAGGGCTGAAAAAGATTCCGCTCATGGTGATCCGGTTATTCCTGCTCAGGTCGCTGCAATTGGCGAATGGGGTAAAAAATGCGAAGGTTCTTTTGCCTATCTGAAAGAAATTATCCATCCGGTGCTATTATTGAGCGGTAAAAATGATTTGGTATTTCCTACTGTAAATGCGTTCACCCTACAGCAGCATCTTCCGGATGCTAAGCTGCTTATTTATCCGGATTCTAACCACGGATCGATATATCAGTTCCAGGAAGATGTTATCCTTCAGGTAAATACTTTCCTGAATAAATAATTCATAAGCTGCTTCATACAGTGCAGCAGGGGGTCTGACCAGTAAGGCAATAGCCTTACTGGTTTTGACATTTTAATAAAATTTTAGTACACATTTTCTTCAATTACTACCATAGATTTCCGATAGCCTGAGATTACCTTTATCAATTTATTTTTAGCTACTTAGTAAACATACTTATATGGAACAAAAACTCCCGTTGCCGCCTTTCAATTTCGAAACGGCAACACAAAAAGTTCAAATGGCAGAAAATGCCTGGAATACCAAAGACCCGGAAAAGGTTTCGAAAGCCTATACGATAGATAGCGAATGGCGAAACCGCTCTTCATTTTTCAAAGGGCGCGAAGCAATCGTAAAATTTCTGACCGAAAAATGGGCAAACGAATATCAATATAAATTGAAAAAAGAATTATGGGCATTTACGGATAACCGGATCGCCGTTCGTTTTGAATACGAGTATCATAATATCCAGGGTGAATGGTTTCGTGCTTACGGAAACGAAAACTGGGAGTTTGATGAAAATGGATTAATGATGAAGCGTTTCGCCAGCATTAATGATGTACCCATTGCGGAGTCGGAGCGCAGGTTATAAAATTTTTTTAATTATTTATAGCCGGCGAAGAGGGTTATTTCTTAAACATTATAAGTGCGAATCTATTTGTAAATAACTGTAATGTAATGTTACGCTTTATCCAGGTTATCCATAATAACTTTACTTGTCCGGTAATTAGTGTGTTATCTATATTTGTAAAGCAGATGAATCTTTAATTTTCGAATAATATGAATGATGTTTTGGCTCGAAAATTTTTAGAAAATAATTAATAATAAAAGCTATTCCATTTACATTTTGATTTATGACGCCTTTCAGCATATCATATAAAGAAGAAGACGATCTTACGCTGATCAGGGAGTTTTTCGAAGGCTCCAAAGTTGCAATAAATCAACTGATCAATCGTCATCAGCGATTTATTTACAATCTTGCTTTAAAATTTGCAGGTGACAGAGATGAAGCCGCTGACCTTACACAGGAAGTTTTGATATTGCTGGTGTCGAAGTTAGATAAGTTCAGTGGCAACAGCAGTTTCCGCACCTGGTTGTACCGCATTGTCTATAATCAGTTCATTGATACTAAGAGAAAGAAAGTAGAAAAATCAGTTGTGTCATTTGAAGAGTACGGAGATTTTTTGGATACCGCTTATAACGATGAGGAAATGACGCCGCTAGAACAGGCGGACAATGAAAAGGCAATCGACTGGACACGTAATAAATGCCTGACAGGCGCGCTAATTTGCCTGGACAGGCAACAGCGTATGGTTTTTATACTTGGAGCAATCTTCAATTTGAAATCCAATGTTGCAGCCGAGATTCTCGAAGTGACGCCGGAGAATTTTAGAAAACAACTGCAACGTGCTAAAGACGATTTGTTCAGGTTTATGCAGGATAAGTGTGGGTTAATAAATGTTGCGGCTCCTTGTCGCTGTCAAAAAAAGACCAAAGGATATATTCAGGATGGTATTGTGTCACCGGAAACTATACAATTTTACAGTCAATTCACTGACTCTATAGCATCTGTTGTAGAAAGTAAAAACCGGGAAATCGATTACCTGATTACAAATCCATATTTGTATTTATTTACTCAACAACCTTATGAAGACAAAAAAGACAATGAAATTAAATCGCGTCATATTCTAAGTGATCCGGCAGTTATGCAGCTTTTTCAATTATCATAGGCACGTGCCTTTTTAAGGTCTTTGATAAAAATAAACCGTCAAAAACTGCAAATATCTTCTTCATAAAAATCTGGATCTAATAAATTACAAATCTAAATCGGCCATTAGACGCAAATCAGACAGGAAATAGTTCGAAATTTGTACGGTAGCCACCACAAAAATAAAAAGCCCCTTCATTAGAAACAGGCTTTTTTATTGACTCCACACTTCCTTAACATTGCTCAAGAACTTCAATTGCAATCCGTTAGCACTTGTCCGGCGAAATTTCAACTTGATTCTTGAATAAACCTGCTATTATCGTAATTTTCACCACTGATTAATCAATTAATAATTCATCAAGGTTTGAAACCGGGTCATACAGAAAAGTTGAAACCGCAAACCGATTATACTTTTCAAACGATGGCTATACGCTTTTCGAAGCCCCCGAGGCAAATGATACTGCCTGCGTTGTGCGGTATTTTTCTGTTAAACAGCGTTTATGCCCAAACTCCTGGCAGCAATCTTGATTATATCGATCCGCATATCGGTAACGTGGGGCAGTTGCTGGAGCCTACCCGCCCCACCATGCACCTGCCTAACCAGATGATCAGGATGTACCCTATCCGGCAAGATTATATTGACGACCAGATATCCAGCTTCCCGCTCAATATGGTATCGCACAGGCTGGGTGAGGTTTTCTCGATAAAACCCGGCAGTAAGCCTGTAGACGCTGCAGGGTGGAACCAGCGAATGCCTTACGACCACGACCTGGAAGTAACCCGCCCATGGTATTATTCAACCTATCTTATCGATAAGGATATAACGGTCGAGTTTAGCCCCGGCAAAAAGGCAGGCATTTTTAAGTTCAGTTTCCCGGGAAAGACGGCTGATAAAAGCATTTTGTTTAATGTATATAACGACGGCCCAGCTGAATGGAATTTCATCAACGGCAACGAAGTTACCGGCATGGAGACTTATAATGATGATATAAAGGTTTATGTGTATGGGAAATTTAATGCAAAGGGAACATCCGCCGTTTTAAAGGATGGGGCTATCGCGCAGCAAACATCTGTAGCTGGTAAGGGTGTTAAAGCGGCAATCACATTCCCAGTTGAGGCGCCGGATAATATCGAATTAAAATATGCCATATCATACGTAAGCGCAGAGCAGGCGAAAAAGAACTTTAGCGACGAGCTGGCCAACACTGATTTTAACGCGTTGAAGGAAGCTGCCAAAACTGCCTGGGCAAAAGTTACCGACCAGATACAGGTGGAAGGCGGCACCGAAGCACAGCGCCGCTCGTTTTACACTGCTTTATATCGCAGTAATGAGCGTATGGTGAATATAAACGAAGACGGCCATTATTACAGCGGCTACGATAAAAAAATACACGAAAGTAATCGTCCCTTCTATGTTGATGATTGGGTTTGGGATACTTACCTGGCCCTGCATCCATTGCGTACTATTTTGAACCCGGCAATGGAATCGGACATGCTGAACTCTTATGTAAACATGTACCAGCAAAGCGGCTGGATGCCTACTTTCCCGGTTTTGTTTGGCGATAACCCTTGTATGAACGGCTTCCACTCCACCGTAATGTTTTTGGATGATTATCGCAAGGGCATCCGCGGTTTTGATGCAGAAAAGGCTTACGAGGGTGTATTGAAGAATGCAACCCAGGCCACTATGCTGCCATGGGAGAACGGCCCAAAATGTGAGCTTGATGATTTTTACTATAAAAACGGTTACTTCCCCGCATTGGCAAAAGGCGAAAAGGAAACTGTTAAAGAAGTACATGGCTTTGAGAAACGACAGGCGGTAGCAGTTACGCTCGGCGGCAGCTATGACGATTGGGCAATGGGCCAGTTCGCTAAGGAATTGAATAAAACAGCAGATGAGGCGACCTTCGCCAAGCGCGGGCTTAACTATAAAAACCTGTGGAACGATGATAGAAAGATGTTTATCCCGAAGGACAAGAACGGCAACTGGATAAATATCGACCCTAAGTTTGACGGCGGCATGGGCGGCCGCGATTATTATGACGAAAACAATGGGTGGACTTATCTATGGCAAGTACAGGAAGATATTCCCGGACTTATCAATTTAATG
>JAZJZL010000004.1:0-713 GCA_040389845.1 Bacteroidota bacterium | reverse complement strand
ACCGACCGGTCCGACCGGGTCGGCGCCAGCGGCCAAGGATGCCTTCCGGGCTAAGCTCGATCAAACCTTCCGCGAGGGATTAGGTCGCAGCAAGTATGAATTCTGGGCGAAATTTCCTGATGCAACCGGGTTGGTTGGTCAGTATTCTATGGGTAACGAGCCAAGCTTCCATATCCCCTACCTGTATAACTATGCCGGCGCTCCATGGAAAACCCAGAAACGTGTGCGTTTTTTGCTGGATGTTTGGTATAAGGATAACATCTTCGGCATCCCCGGAGATGAAGATGGCGGCGGCATGTCGGCTTTTGTGGTGTTTTCTTCTATGGGTTTTTACCCTGTTACCCCGGGTAAGCCCGTTTATACCATCGGCAGCCCTGTTTTCAGCAAGGTTACTATCAGCCTGCAAAATGGCAAGCAGTTTAAGGTGATTGCTAATAACTGCTCGGTAGTCAACAAGTATATCCAAAGCGCAAAATTTAACGGACAAGTATTAAATAAGCCGGAGTTTACACATGAGCAGTTAACGGCAGGCGGCACGCTTGAACTTGAAATGGGGCCAAAACCCAATAAAAGTTGGGGCATCTGACGGAGATTCGAATATAAATAACCGGCTGCATTCTCAACGCTTATGCAGCCGGTTATTCAATTAATTTACATCAAACCAAAGCTTGGTTGTCAGTACGTCGGCGCCCTGGTCGGCGACGGCGGCTTTG
>JAZJZL010000003.1:9893-23469 GCA_040389845.1 Bacteroidota bacterium | reverse complement strand
TTTTTATCTCCTGTACCAGCTCGTAGCCATAATATTCCTTTTCGTTGAGAATGATCAGGATGATATAGGATAGCGTCCCTTTCTTCACCTGCGAAAACCAATTCTGCACAAATTCAACATTCATGCTGCAAATATAATACATTGTATTGCTATGTAAAATACTTTGCTATGTTTTTATTTTTTTTGCTATTTTTATTTAAAATCATCGTAATCCTGCTGGTTAGATGGTTTTTTTGAGCTACCCGTCCATCAGAAAGGTAAGTAAATGAATTGTCCTGCATCGGAAAGCTGGCGAAGGGTAGCCCCTAACGGGCACAATAAAGGGGGTATTTGTTGCTGCAAAGGCGATAGTCTCTACGGGACAAAGAAAAGTATTAGTTGAAAAGATGTGGATAGGGGGTAGGTCTGTAACTGTACTTAGTGCAATAATCAAAACTAAATATGTTTTTCTGCCAATAGCATCAGTCCCGCCATAAAAATAAAAATGGCGATGTTTTTAAAGTGCAGCCGTAAAAACTTCAGCGCATGGGTTATCTGGTTTTCAACGGTGCGTTTGGATACGCCAAGGTGCAGGGCTATTTCATCATTGGTCATCTGCCGTATTCTGCTTAGCAGGAAAATTTCACGGCAGCGTTTTGGTAATTGAAGCAAATGATCTTCTATAGAATTTTCAAGGTCGTGGCACAATAATTTTTCTTCTCCTTCGTTGCCGTTCCTTACACTAAGCTCGTCGTTGTAATTTTCAACATACAGCACTGCCGAGGCTTTTCGTTCGCGCAAACATTTGTAAACATGGTACCTTGCCGATGCGGTGAGATAGCCTTTTAATGAGTTAATTTGAAACTCTTTTCGCTTCTCCCAGATGTTTAAAAAAACGTCGTGTACTACTTCCGTGCTCACTTCAGCATCCCGCAAATAGTTATATGCTGATGTGTACATGGGCGACCAGTACCGTTCAAAAAGCAAATCGAAGGCTTTTTTGTCGTCAAGTTTTATCCTTTCCCACAGCTCAATATCGGTATATACAAGTTGGCTCATTGCTAAAATGTTGCTGTACAGACCCTGTCGGGGGACGTTAATTAATTAGAACCGGAACGTTAAAATCGTATCAAAAATTGGCGATTTAAAACTACATCTTTTATCGTGGTAAAAAAATAATTAATAAAATATTAATTTTTATGTGTGTGCTGCCCTAAAATTTGCTCTATTACAGTATTAACCAATTATTATTTTCATGACGAGAGAGGAATACATCCTGCTGTATGAAAAATGCCAGGCGGGCGATTGTTCACCTGACGAAACTAAGTTATTAGAAGACTACTCCGATCGTTTTGAACTAACCGATGGCGAATGGACCGCCGGCATGGGCGACAAGGCCCGGGTACAAGCAATAATTTACGACAGGCTACAAAAGAGTATGTCGGATAAGCCGGAAAAGAAGCCGGTGGCTAAGTGGTATTGGATGGCCGCAGCCGGCGTTGTCCTGGTAGCATCGGTAACGCTAACACTGCTTAAAAACAAGCCGGAAGAGCTTATTGTAAAAAGTACACCCCGGAACACTAAGGGTCGTATAGTTCCTGGTAGTAATAAGGCTATTCTAACCTTATCAAACGGCAGTAAAATTAACCTGGACGACTCCGGCAAAGGCACGCTGGCCCAGCAGGGGCAATGCACCGTGAAAAAATTGAGTAACGGTCAGCTGGTATATACCGTAGGTGGTAAAGTAACTGATGCTCCTTTAGCTTATAATACCGCCACCACGCCGCGCGGAGGCCAATATAAGGTCGTCCTTTCTGATGGAACACTGGTATGGCTTAATGCAGCCTCTTCGCTTAAATACCCGGTTGTTTTCACCGGGAAACAAAGACATGTTGAATTAACAGGCGAGGCCTACTTTGAAGTCGCCAAAAATAAAGAAATGCCATTTTCTGTATCGGTAAAAGGAACGAGTATCGAAGTTTTAGGTACTCATTTTAACGTGTCAGCTTATGATGACGACAATAATTTGGTTACGACGTTGCTGGAAGGATCGGTTAAGTTGAAAAAAGCAGGTACAGAAGCAATGCTGAAACCTGGACAACAAGCGGTTATTGGCAACACAAGCTCATCCTACCAAATAGCTGAAGTAAATACCGATGCGGCGGTAGCCTGGAAAAATGGCTATTTCGTGTTTGACGACGAAAATATCGAGAACATTATGAAACGGGTATCGCGTTGGTACGACGTTGATGTGGCATACAAAGACGTAACAAAGGACCAGAATTTTGGAGGTACCGTCTCGAAATTTTCCGACGTGACTGACCTGCTGAAGGTATTACAGATGACTGGGACCATTCATTTTAAAATAGAAGGGAGGAAGATTACGGCAATGCCCTAACGAGCCCATTAACCTATAACCTAAAAAGCCGGAAGTGTACCACCACTCCCGACTTCGTACTGCCAGGCAGTACCAGGTAAATAAAAAATTGCATTCTACATCAATTATCATTAAACCCTTAAACAAATGTATAAATTTTACACTGTATTTATATGCAGGTATGTGCCTCGCATACAACACAATATTTTGCTCGCTATGAAGCTCACCGTGGTCTTACTGATAGCAGGAATCTTGCAGGTCAGCGCCGCTACTACATCCGCCCAAAACGTTAACTTATCTGTAAAAGAGGTATCTCTCAAAAAGGTTTTTAAGGAATTAAGGCAGCAGACCGGCTACAATTTTCTGTATAACTCGAAAATGCTTAACGAAACATTGCCTGTAAGCATGTCTGTTAAAGATATGCCTTTCAGCCAGGTGCTCGATAAGTGTTTCAGCAACCAACCTGTAACCTATGTTATTGCCGAAAATACGGTAATCATAAAAAGAAAACCCGCTGCGCCGGTGTCTGCAGTTCAGCAGATTACGGTAACGGGAACGGTAAAAGACGCGAAAGGACAACCCATCCCGGGCGTAACTATTAAGCTAAAAGGCACTAGCGTCGGCACAGTTACTGATACAGACGGTAAATACCAAATCTCCTCTCCGGATGGTACCGGAACCCTGGTGTTCAGCTTTATCGGCTACCAGACACTGGAAAAAGCCATCAATAATGAAAGCTCTATCAACATCATTTTACAGGAAGCAACCTCGGGCCTTAGCGAAGTGGTTGTAACCGCTTTGGGTGTTAAACGCTCTGAACAATCGCTTAGCTATTCAACGCAGCAGGTAAGCAGCGAACAGGTAAACCAGGTAAAAACCGATAACCTGATGAACGCGCTGAGCGGTAAAGTTGCTGGCTTAACCATTACGCCAAGCGCTTCAGGTGTTGGCGGTTCGAGCAAGGTAATTTTGCGCGGCAGCAGGTCGGCAAACGGTAATAACCAGCCTTTATATGTGGTTGACGGTGTGCCTATCCTAAACTCGGGCAACGCGGTGATGCAGCCTACAGGCACATTCGGCGGTTCGACTGATGGCGGCGACGGTATTTCTAACCTTAACCCTGAGGATATTGCTAACATTTCCGTATTGGAAGGCGCTTCAGCCGCGGCACTTTATGGCAGCCAGGCACAAAACGGCGTAATCTTGATCACCACCAAAAAAGGAAAAGCAGGCAAAGCCCAGATAGAATTATCATCAGGTTATTCTATCGACCATGCGGCTTATCTGCCTAAATTTCAAAACCAGTACGGACAAACGCCAGGCTCGATCAGCGGCGACGTAACCAGCTGGGGGCCTGCTATCTCTGGCGCTCCGGATAACCTGAAATACTTTTTTCAGAACGGTACCAACTTTACCAATGCGGTTAACTTATCTGCCGGTTCAGAAATTGCACAAACGTATTTCTCCTATGCCAACACACATGCTACAGGTATAGAACCAACCAATAAAATCGACAGAAATAACTTCAACCTGCGCGAAACAGGCAGTTTCCTGAATAATAAATTAACCGTTGACGGAAGCGTTAATTACATCAACCAGATTGTAAATAACAGCCCGCAAATAGGTATTTACTCAAACCCGTTAATTTCATTATACACATTCCCCCGCGGTGTAGATATTCAGCCTTATAAAAACCAGTTCGAATTCCCGGACAATGTAGGAGCAGCCCGCCAGAATTGGTTGGTTAACAACAAAGGCGATTTTCACCAGGACAGCCCGTGGTGGATTATCAACCGCGAACCAAACGTGGCCCAGCGTAACCGCATGTTGTTAAATGGAAGCGTGAAATACGAATTCAGCAAATGGTTAAGTATCCAGGTTAGGGGAAGCCTCGACCGTATTTCGGATGATTTTGAACAGGATTTTTATTCAGGTACAAACTCCCTGTATAACTCAAGTGAGACAGGGGCAATGCGCATAAGCACGCAAACGCTTACCCAAAAATACGGCGACGTATTGGTAAACTTTATGGTGCCGATACCAAAATCTTCCCCATTCAAAGTAAACGGCTTAATAGGCGGCAGCATTACCGATAACGAAACCAGGGGTTATGCCTTTGGCGGTAACCTGCAAACTCCCGACTTCTTCAGCCCGGGTAACATTATATCAGCTTTAGGTGGCAGCAGCAGCAATAGCACGCTTAATTCAATTTCGAACCCAAGCTTTGGTGTAGCGCCGAACCACAACCAGTTGCAGGCGTTATTTGGCAGCGCAGATTTCTCCTACAAAAACTGGGCTTACCTAACAGTAACCGGAAGGAATGACTGGTCGTCAAACCTATCGTACACCAAAAATGACTCTTATTTCTATCCTTCGGCAGGTTTGTCTGTAATATTGACCAACGCGCTTACTTTGCCGCAGGCAATAACCTACGCTAAGGTACGTGCAACTTATGCGCAGGTAGGTAATACTATTCCTAACTACCTCACCAATATCCAGAATACACAGGGTGGCAGCGGTTCGTTAGTGTTTAATACCGCCCAGGCGCCAAGCACATTGAAGCCTGAGAAAACCAATTCGTTTGAGTTAGGTACCGACTTGCGCTTTTTAGATAACAGGCTTACCTTCAGCTTTACTTATTACAAAACCAATACCCTTAACCAGTATGTACCAATAGTTCCGCCGACACCGTCGCTGATTTCTATCGGCTATGTAAATGCCGGTAACGTACAAAACACAGGCATTGAATTTGTTATTGGTTACGATGTGTTGAAAGGCAGCGGCTTAAACTGGAGTACCTCATTTAACGGCTCGAAGAATAACAATAAAATAATTGATGTTGATTCGAAAGACAATATCAATACATTCTTCCTGACCAATGATGGTAACGGTTACCAGTCTGAGTTGGTAAAAGGCGGCTCTTATGGTGATATTTATGCACCAACACTTGTAAAAGACGCACAAGGCAGGGTGATTTTAGCCGGCGATGGCACGACAGCTCATCCTTATACGCCGCAGAAAAGCAATACTTCAAACTTTGTAGGTAACCCTAACCCTAAATTCCAGTTGGGTTGGAGCAACACGCTTAGCTACCAGCGGTTTAGCCTTAACTTCCTGATTGATGGTAAGTTTGGCGGCAAAGTAATGTCAGTAACACAGGGATTCTTGGATGAAAGCGGCGTTTCGAAAGTTTCGGGCGATGCGCGTGCAGCAGGCGGCGTAAAAGTGAACGGCGTTAACAGCACCGGTCAGGCCGTTAGCAGTGTTGATCCGCAAACATGGTATACAACCCTTGGTACCCGCGGCGGTATAACCGGCGAATATATGTACAGCGCTACTGTAGTACGCTTGCGCGAAGCAGCATTAGGCTATACATGGCCGGTAAGCAACAGCGCAATTAAAAGTGTGAAACTTTCATTAACGGGCCGCAACTTAATCTATTTCTCTAAAAAGGCTCCTTTCGATCCTGAGTTGACTATGTCGACAGGTAACGGCCTTGCAGGGATAGACGTTTTCAATCAGCCTGCTACACGCAACGTAGGTTTAAATCTTAATGTTAGTTTCTAAAATCATCTATTTTAATTTTTTTGAAAATGAAAAGGAATTTAAAAACAATGCTTGCAATGGGGCAGGGCCGTATTGCAGGTGTTTTCATCATAGCAGCTTCACTGGCATTTACGGGTTGTACAAAAAATTTCGAGAAATTTAACTCTAACCCAAATTCATTATCGCCGGGCCAGAGTATTTCTATCGCATCAACCGCTTTCGGACCTATCGAGCAAGCTATTTACAGTAACTATCAAGTTGCACAGAACCTTAGCGCCGATGCCTATGCAGGGTATATGATGTCGCCTACCAATTTTCGGGGGGGGCTTAATAACCTGAAATATAGCCTGGTTGACGGCTGGAACCAAACCGGTTTTAACGACCAGTACAGGCTGGTGATGGCGCCTATAAGCAAAATAGCCAGCGCCGGTGCAAGAACCAAGTCGCCTGATCTGTGGGCGCTTGCATTAGTATTGCAGGTAGAAGCCATGGATAGGGTAACCGACCGTTTTGGCTCTATCCCGTACTCTAAAACAGGTACATCATTAACCACTATACCTTATGATGATCAGAAAACTGTTTATCAGCAGTTTTTTAAACAACTGGATACAGCAGCTACAAACTTGCAGGCTTACATAGCTGCCAACCCGGGTAAAAACCCCATTGGCGGTGGTGACCTGGTTTACGGCGGCGATTATACCAAATGGCTAAAGTTTGCCAACTCGCTGCGCCTTCGTTTAGCTATGCGCATTGTAAAGGCTGATCCGGCTACTGCTCAGCAGCAAGCCGAAAAAGCAATGGCGGCTCCGGGCGGCCTGCTTTCAACTCCTGCGGATGATGCAGCTGTTGCACAATCAGGCGGAAGAAGCAATGACTTGTGGGTAGTTACCATTTCGTACAACGGCGATAATCACTTAAATGCCGCAATGGGCACTTATTTAACCGGCTATAACGACCCGCGTTCAGCTGTTTACAGCACACCTGCATCGTATGCCGGTATCAGCGGTAAATTCACAGGTATCCGCCTCGGCGCCGATGTTACTAAAGGTGATTACTACAGCTTTGCCTCTTATAACGGCCTTAGTACTTTCACGCAAACTGCATCGCAGTTGATTTTAACTGCAACAGAAATGTGGTTTTTGAAAGCTGAAGCTGCTGTGCGTGGCTGGGCGGGCGCAGGTGACGCGCAAACCGACTACCAAACAGGTATAACTACCTCAATGGCGCAATGGGGCGTTCCCGTAGGTTCTTACTTGAGCGACGCAACCAGCAAACAGGCTGATTATGTTGACCCTATAAATACGGCCAATAACACGCCGGCGCTATCAACCATTACCATTAAATGGGACCCTGCAGCTACCAACGAACAGAAACTGGAACGCATTATCACCCAAAAATGGATAGCGATATTCCCTGACGGACAGGAAGCATGGGCTGACTATCGCCGCACAGGATATCCTAAATTATTCCCTGTGGTTGATAATTTGAGTGGCGGTACTATCGACTCTCAAATTCAGATTCGCCGTATCCCTTACCCAAGCACCGAATACAACACCAATAAGGCAGCTGTAAGTGCTGCTGTATCTGGCCTTGGCGGCGCTGATAACGGCGGTACCAGGCTTTGGTGGGATGTGAATAAGGGCAATTTTTAACCGTTAAAACAATTCCGGTGATTGATGTTATCTCATTTTATAACATCAGTCACCGGTTATAACCGATTGGTTATTTGCCGCGAGTGAGATTGAGTGAAGTTGATTGATTTAAGATGACCATGGGATCCCTTCCAGGAAGGGATCTTTTCCAAACCTAAGCCAGTTCATATACCCTGATTTATTTAAGACGCTAAAAAAATTCTACGGTTTTTAATGGCAGCCCCTATGCCTTATTTAATCGCCGATTTTGTTGTAAATAATTTGTAATCAATTATTTATATAGATATATGGCTTTTTGTGCCAGCTTGAATTTAATCCGATTTTAAACTTAAATGATTTGCCTATGATAAAATCGTCCAGCTAAACTTTTAACCAATTAACAATTCAACAAACAACTAAACTTAAAAAACCATGAAAAGAGTAATTTCCCTAAAAAATTGCCTGCCGCTTGTTTGCGGCCTGGCATTATTGACTGTTCAGTCGTGTAAGAAAGATGCTTACCAGGCTACCCCAGCGCCGGAGGCAGGTACTTCAACGGTAAGCCGTGCAGTAACTAAAACCGGGCCCCTTACGGTTGGTTACATCGAGGTTAATACCAACAGTATATTGGATGTAGGCAAGTACACCCTGGCCAGTAACGGGGCCAATGTATTTGATATAGGTATAATTTTCGCCGCTAATATTAATTACAATACCACCACGCAGCAAGCGGTTTTGTACTTTAACCCGCAGGTGACTACCACGCTTTCTAACTATACCACCACTATACAACCGCTTCAAAACCAGGGTATAAAAGTGTTGTTGTCGATTTTAGGTAATCACCAGGGGGCAGGCATCTGCAATTTTCCCTCGCAAGCCGCGGCCCAGGCTTTTGCGCAGCAACTGGCCAATGCGGTAACTACCTATGGGCTTGACGGGATTGATTTTGACGATGAATATGCCGATTATGGAACCAATGGCACTGGTCAGCCAAATTCGTCCTCGTTTGTTTACCTGGTTACGGCCCTGCGCTCGCTGATGCCTACCAAAATCATATCTTTTTATGATTATGGTCCGGCAGCTTCCGAGCTCTCTTACGGCGGTGTAACAGTGGGTTCGAAAGTAAATTATAGCTGGAATGCAATTTATGGCTCATGGAGCGTACCAAACGTTCCGGGTTTGACTAAAAGCCAGCTGGGGCCCGCTGCTATCGATATCGGCAGTACCAGCCAAAGTACCGCGAACTCGCTGGCGACTCAAACAGTGAGCAACGGCTACGGCGTTTATTTGACCTATAATTTAAGCGACGGCGACCACAGCAGCTACGTTTCCGGCTTTACCAATGCATTATACGGCAGCGCTGCGGTTTATAATGGCGGCTCCGGCGGAAGTACCGGTGCCGTGTTTTATCAAAACACCAACTATGGCGGCACAGCCACGTCGGCCATTCCGAAAGGAAGCTACACTTTAGCACAATTACAAGCTTATGGCTTTGTCGACAATTGGGCCTCATCAGTTAAGCTGCCTTCCGGATGGAAAGTGATTATGTATAAGAACGATAGTTTCGGTGGTACATCGTGGACGCTTACTTCCAGCAATACCAACTTTACTACGCTTAGCCCCAATGCTAACGATGTGGTAACATCGGTTAAAATTCAATAATCCTTATGCGCTGGGGTAGTAACATCTCAGCGCATAAACTATTTAACAATACGGAGTACTGTGTAAGTTATATAATCTTAAAATTATAATTTATGAAAAATCAAATCAAAATATTCCTTCTTGGTACAATTGTGTGTGCATTGGTTCTCTTTCAAATAGCCTGCAAAAAGAACGAAGCCCAAAGGACAAATTCATTAAATGCGAATCCTGCAATGTTCTCCCGTTCGCTAAGTTCAACTTCGGACAGCGCCCTGGTTGCCTATAAAAAGACAACCCATGAAATTACCGCCGGTTTTTATAGGGTACAAGGCCCATGCTATGGACCCGGAGTAAATGGCTCAAATTTTTCCACGGTCCCAGATAGCCTTGATGTGCTCATCCTTTTTTGCTTCGATAAAAGCTCTCCTATTATAAGCAGTGTTCCCGGATGGATTAGCGCCCTGCATGCCAAAGGCACAAAAGTGATCCTTACCGGTAATTTAAATATCCCTACAGGGGTGCCGCATACTACAGCGGGGTATCAAACAACCGCCAAAATGATAATGGACAGCACCGTTAATAAATATGGTTTTGATGGATATGATATTGATGTTGAAAGCAATCCTTCAGGCAGTACATTAACAGATATGGCGGGAGTTTACACAGCACTTTCTGCCTATCTCGGGCCAAAGTCAGGAACCGGCAAACTGCTTACTTTTGACACAAACCAAACGGGCAGCAACAGCCTTTTTCAGCAAGTGTACACTATGGTAGATTATGTATGGCTGCAGGCCTATGGCAGGGGTGCATCTACATTACAGGGTACCTGGAATACTTTTTCGCCCTACATCGCATCAGGCAAATTTGTGCCCGGATTTTCATTTTATGAAGAAAATGGCTATCCCAGCAATTATTGGGATGACGTTACCTATCCGGAAAATGGTACCGGACACGCTTATGACTATGCTAGATGGGAACCGACCAGTGGTAAAAAAGGCGGGGTTTTTGGCTATGCGATTGACAGAGATGCACATCTAACTTCGATGCATGATAATACATTAAGGGTTCCTGATTACAAAGTTACCAACGACCTGATAAAAATTATGAACCCGGTAGGCACAGGCGGAGGTACAGGCGCAATATTTTACCAGGATATTAATTATGGCGGTACAGCCACAACTGCTATCCCGAAAGGAAACTATACGTTGGCACAATTGCAGGCCTATGGCTTTGTCGATAATTGGGCTTCGTCGGTTAAGCTACCTACGGGATGGAAAGTGATCATGTATAAAAACGATAGTTTCGGTGGTACTTCGTGGACGCTTACGGCGAGCAATACCAATTTTACTACGCTTAGCCCTAATGCTAACGATGTGGTAACGTCGGTTAAAATTCAATAACGTTTGCATTTAGTCTCCGTGCACTCTGTGCCTTCTCTGCGAACTCTGTGGTAAGAAATAACCACGGAGATAACGGAGAAGGCACGAAGAACACGGAGTTTGTATATTTAAGAAAGGCTTTTTGGCTGATATTTACTTACACCAGCACCAATCCTTCAACCAATGCCTTTTCATACACCTCATCATTAAACTGGTAATAGGTTGGCGCGCGGTGTGCGCCGATGTGTTTTTTCTCCTCCAGTTTAGAAATCAGGTTGAGTGAAATCAATTTGTTGGGGAAATTGGTGGGATTTAGTGTTTTGCCTGATAATACTTCATACAGCAGCTTAATCTCTTTTAACGTAAACTTCGGCTGCAATAGGTTTTTACCTATCGGGAAATGGTAAAGGTCGATGCGCATGGTAAATAGGGCCTCGTGCACCATTTCGTTATGGTCGAAGCCAAGTTCAGGCAATTCATCTATCGAAAACCAGCAGCATTCGCTCGAGATAAAATCGGCCCTTGGTTCCGCGTGTACAATATCAGTTATCGCATAAAAGCCTACAGAAACTGTCTCGCCCAAAAGCCAGTTATCATCTTCGAACCGGAGGCCCGTTAGCTCAAGAAATTTTTCTTCATCAAAAATACCCTGCGAACTGCTGCGTCCGGGATTGCCGAAAGTTTTGAATTGTTTCAGGAACAAGTTGCCGATACCTGCGCGTTCGGCAGTTGTTCTGGCTGCGGCGGCGTACAGGTTCTCGGATTTTTTTACAAAGCCGCCTGGCAGGCACCATTTGGTAATCACTTTGTTTTTTACCAACAGCAGTTTCAGCCCACCGCCATGATAACCGAAAATAGCGCAATCCACGGTTAGGTTCGGACGGTAATCGATATAACCCTCCTCAAAAAAATGCCTTAAATCTTCCAGTGTTTCCATTAAGACCGCAAGTAAAAATTTATTTATTAAAATTTAATAAATGTATAAATAAAAATACATACCTTCATTTATTATATTTTAATAAATAAACCTTCGAGGTCACGTTAGAAAATAATAACCACTTAATTTAAATTATAGACATGAAAAAAATTACCCTGTTTTTATCCGGCGTATTTGCCTTTTTATTGATTTCAGTAAGTGCATCAGCACAAACCGCCCCCAGCTTTTATGCCGGCAAATGGGACATATTAGTAAAAGGGACACCCAACGGTGATGCCCACCTGATGTTTAACCTCACAGAGAAAGACGGAAAAGTTGACGGCACCTTTACTGATCCAGAGAGCAAAAAAGATGTTCCGTTAACCAAAGTGGAGACCGCAGACGGAAAAATTACCCTGTATTTTACGGTTACAGCATACGATGTAAATCTGACACTCGAAAAAGTTGACGATACCCACGTTAAAGGCAGCCTGATGGCCATGTTTGATGCTACCGGCGAACGTGTGAAGGATGATGCGGCTAAATAACTTATAGTGATGATTGTTGATTGAGAAAAGCGGGTTTTGGCCCGCTTTTTTGTTAGAAGAACTTCTTCATCACTTTCACCAATTCCCCCGCGATTACTTCATTTCCCTTATCTGATGGATGCAGCCCGTCAAAAGTTACGTTAATGGCTTCGGGAGGGTAGGGGTATTCGTCATTTTTTGAGTCGAAAGGTATGCTGGTTGATTCCGGGTAAGTGAAGTTTTTGTATTGGCCGGTTTTCGGGTCTTTTAATCGTTTGAAATTGACGAGGTTTTTTATGCCGAGCTTGTTATTATGATACAAGTCTACCACCGGGATTTTTTCATAAGCCGCGATGGAGTCAACTGCATTGGCAACGGCCTCTAATGATTGACCGTTTTTTTCTTTATATGAGCCGTACGCATTGTTATTATGGTCGGCGATATAGACAAAGTCGTTACGCTGCATCGGTGTTATCAAAACGATTTTAGCTTCCGGGTTGAGTGCGCGCAATTTGTTGACGATGATACGGAATGAACCGTAAATAGTATTGTTTCCTTTGTTGTTGGTGTAGTCATTTAATGTTCCGATTGGCCGGCCTCCCCACCAATCGTTGGTGCCAAGGAAAACGGAATATACGTCAGCCTTCACAATACCGAGCGTTTCTATATGCTCTGCTATGCCGCCGGATGTCCAGCCATTGTGGCCCTGGTTTACATAATGAACGTTTGGCAACTTTTCGGTAACACGGGTTAAATAGCCTTTTGTTACGCGGTTGCCGGTTTCATCCAAATGATCATTGAGGTAGGTAATAGAATCGCCGATGGCTACCCAGGTTATTTCCTTTGGTTTGAAGGATGTAAGCAGGCATGTGGCTATCAGCAGGTATAGTAGTTTTTTCATGATTGACGAATTTATCGATTATTATTGAGGTGGTCGTCCTGTACCGTCTACATACAGACAGTTCATGATGGTTTTATAAACCTGCCGGATTAGCTTAGCAATGTAATCCTGCATTCAAACAATAATTCCTTTATACCTGATGAACGTTAACTATCGCCGTATTGCCTGTTCCTTGTTGATGATTTGCCTGTTGCTGGCTTTCGCTAAAGGGACACCAGTCGACACCGCCCGTACAAAGCGTGCACCTAATACCTTTCAGCGGATAGAACGAAATTTTGCCCACATCCCAAACAGCGTGCAAACCAGCGTTTACTGGTACTGGATATCGGGCAATATTTCCAAAGAAGGCGTAATCCGCGATTTGGAATCGATGAAAAAGGTAGGCATTAACAGGGCATTTATCGGCAATATAGGTTTAAGCGATATACCGTATGGCAAGGTAAAGCTGTTTTCAGCCGAATGGTGGGATATTATGCATACGGCATTGAAAACTGCTACGCGCTTAAACATCGAGATTGGCATTTTCAATAGCCCAGGTTGGAGCCAGTCTGGCGGGCCGTGGGTTAAGCCAGGACAGGCGATGCGGTATCTTGCATCTTCGCAAACAACCATTACCGGGCCGCAGCTTGTTAACCAAAAACTCGCGCAGCCGCAAAAAGATTTCCAGGATGTGCGGGTT
>JAZJZL010000003.1:4002-9883 GCA_040389845.1 Bacteroidota bacterium | reverse complement strand
GGTTATCGCCTACTCGGTGCCGGATGATTATGGAACGGATATCAGTAGCGCTAATACAAGGCTAAACTCGACGCCATCTGTACCTAACCTTAATAACTTAACCGACCATAACGAGCAAACCGGCATAACCCTAAAAGAAAAACAAGATTTTACGCTGGATATATCTGCATCACAACCCTATACTGCACGCAGCCTCACCATTATCCCCAACCAAAAAGCGATGAGCTTTGATGGTAATATACAGGTAAAAAATAACGGCACTTATCAAACTATCAAACACTTTACAATCGACCGCTCGAACCCGGCCCTGAATGTTGGTTTTAGCCCTTATGGCCCGGCAGCTATATCCATACCCGCAACTACGGCGACGGATTACCGCATTGTATTTACCAATGTATCCGGCGAAGCAGGTATAATGGAACTCAAGTTATCGTCGACGCCGGTTGTTGAAAGCTATATCGAGAAAACAGAGGCCAAAATGTGGCAGACGCCATACCCGTACTGGGATGCTTACCAGTGGCAGCGTCAACCGGTAGTGGACGACAAAAAGTATGTGATTGACCCGGCTAAAGTAATCGATGTCTCTAAATACATGGCCGCAGACGGCACGCTGAAATGGAACGCGCCTGCCGGTAAATGGATTATAGAGCGTACCGGCATGACGCCTACCCAGGTGCAAAACAGTCCTGCGCCGCCAGAAGCTACCGGGCTTGAAGCAGACAAGATGAGCAAGAAGCATATCAGGGCCCATTTTGACGCTTATTTAGGCGAGATTTTGCGCCGCATACCGGCAGCAGACCGTAAAACTTTTAAAGTTACCGTTGAAGACAGCTACGAAACCGGCGGCCAAAACTGGACTGATGACCTTATCGGAAATTTTAAAACAGCTTACGGCTACGACCCAACACCTTATATGCCCGTATTACAGGGGAAAGTGGTTGGCAGCGAAGACCAAAGCGATAGGTTTTTGTGGGATTTGCGGCGTTTTGTAGCTGACAATGTAGCCTATCAGTACGTTGCGGGCTTGCGAGAGGTGAGTCGCGAGCATGGTTTGCATACCTGGCTGGAGAACTACGGACACTGGGGTTTTCCGGGAGAGTTTTTGCAATATGGCGGGCAGTCCGACGAGGTAGGCGGGGAGTTTTGGAGTGAGGGCACCCTGGGCAATATCGAAAACCGGGCGGCATCATCAAGCGCGCATATTTATGGCAAGACGAAGGTGTCGGCGGAATCCTTTACCTGCGCAGGTGCATTATTTTCGCGTTACCCGGCTATGATGAAACAGCGCGCCGACCGCTTTTTTACTGAAGGCATTAACAATACCCTGATGCATGTATATATAGAACAGCCTTACGAAGACCGCTATCCCGGCGTAAATGCCTGGTTCGGCAACGAGTTTAACCGGCATAACACCTGGTTTTACGATATGGATATTTTTCTGAAATATATAAAACGCTGTAATATGATGCTGCAACAGGGCAGGTATGTTGCCGATGTGGCTTACTTTATCAGTGAAGATGCGCCAAAAATGACCGGCACGCAAGACCCGGCACTGCCACGGGGCTACTCTTTCGACTATATCAATGGCGAGGTAATCAAAACAAGGTTGACAGTAAAAAACGGAAAGCTTGCCCTACCTGATGGTTTAAACTACAGCATATTGGTATTGCCAAAACTGGAAACCATCCGCCCGGAATTACTGCGTAAAATAAAACAATTAGTGAGTGAGGGAGCAGTGGTGCTTGGGCCAAAGCCATTAAGGTCGCCAAGCCTGCAGAATTTCCCGGCTGCCGATGCAGAGGTTCAAAAGCTGGCTGCTGAGCTGTGGGGTAATATCGACGGCAAAACTACCAAAGTAAACAGGGTAGGCAAGGGAATGGTGATTGACGGCATGGACTTGCAGGAAGCGCTTAACCTGGTGAAAGTTATCCCGGATATGAAAACACCTGCTACGGATTCTGTGCTATTTATCCACAGGGCGCTTGTGGAGGGTTCCATTTACTTCGTCTCGAACCAGACCAACAAAACTATAAGCATCAACCCGGAATTTCGTGTAGTTGGTAAAGACCCTGAGCTGTGGGACCCTGTTTTCGGCAGTGTACGTAGGTTGCTGGTCCGCCGGAGTAACGAAGGCAGCATAACAGTGCCGCTGCAACTATCGGCCATGGAGAGCACATTTGTGATTTTTAAGAAAGATGACAAAAGGTTAGCCACTTATCCGACAAATTATCCTGAGCCATCAAAAACTATAGCCGTTGATGCACCATGGTCGGTTTCTTTTGATACAAAAATGAGAGGGCCGGCAAGACCTGTAATCTTTAGCACCTTAACTGATTGGAGCCAAAACCCGAACGACAGTGTGAAATATTATTCAGGTTCTGCATGGTATCATAATAATATTGATGTAGCGGCGCTAAAAGAAGGTGAAACCGCATTTATCAGTTTAGGCATGGTAAGGGGAATAGCCAAGGTAAAAGTAAACGGTATGGATTTAGGCGGCGCATGGACTGCGCCTTATAAAGTGGATATTACCAAAGCACTTAAACCGGGTAAGAACGCTATAGAAATAAAGGTGGTAAATACCTGGGTAAACCGTTTAATCGGCGATAGTAAGCTACCGCCCGCCGAAAGAAAGACATGGACAAGTACCAATTCTTACACCCCCGAAAGTAAACTGGAGGAATCTGGTTTGTTGGGGCCGGTGAAGATTGAGATGGTGAGGTATTGAACGTTCGAATAGTTAATAAAGAGGCTCGTCATTGCGAGGCTGACTACTTATAGTCGGCTTCGAAGCAATCTCTGCGCAAGATGGTATCAGACCTAAATACACATGGTTATCGGGATGCCGGCGGACAGGAAACCATGATATTTACCGCTTATATGCAGTATGACGCAGAGATTGCTTCGTACGCGTCTGCAAGCAGACACGCTCGCAATGACGGGTTGGAAGACAACGCTGCAAAGAGGAATGTTTCTAATGTCTTGGTTCTTAACTCTTGATTCCTGGCTCTTTTCTCTACCACCACTTCAGTGGAAACTCAATCGCATCTACCGAGCTTACTATTAAATCCGGTTTAAAGGCGTAATGGCTCAGCTGTTCTTTTTGGGCGATGCCGGATAATACCAAAATAGTTTTATAACCCATCTGCACGCCGCCCTGTATATCCGTTTCCATGGTATCGCCTACAACGGTGGTTTCGGCGGTTTCAAGGCCAAGGTATTTGCGTGCGGAGCGCATCATTACCGGGCTTGGTTTGCCGGTAACAAATGCCTTGCGACCGGTGGCCTCTTCAATCATGGCGGTGGTGGCCGCTATACCCAGGTTATTCCAGCCCGGTTTTTTGGGCGATGGGTCGCGGTTGGTGGTGATGAACTTGGCGCCGCCAAGTATCATATCTACAGCACGCTGTACCGATTCTAAGGTAAAATTTCGCCCCTCGCCAAGCACTACAAATTCAGGGTCAGTGTCCACAAGGGTGATGCCGTTTTCATGTAGGCTGGTCAGCAAGCCACCTTCGCCTAAAACAAAAGCTGTTCCGCCCGGGCCCTGGTCGCCGAGAAATTTGCCGGTAGCCATGGCGCTGGTGTAGACGTGCTCTTCGGTAACTTCAATGCCCAGGCGCTTGAGCTTACGCACCGCTTCGAGCCGGGTGCGCTGGCTGTTGTTGGTCATGAAGGTGAAGGGTATATTTTTTTCTAATAGCGTGGCGATAAATCTGTCGGCGCCCTGTATCAGCTGTTCGCCGCTGTAGATTACACCATCCATATCTATTAATAGTCCGTGTTTCATAAGTTGTGAGTTTGACAATAATTTATCCTCATCACCAAAGATAGAACAATGCGCCGTTTATGCCTAACATCACTATAAAATTCACCCTGGGTTAACAATCAGCTGCGAAAAGTTAAAATGAGTTTTGCCATGGATGTATTTGCAAAGGGTTTACAGGTGTAAACCCTTAGTTTTATAATGCTTTGAATATCAAGATGTTATCACTGTGCCGGGTTTGCAGGTGTAAACCCTAAAGTAAGTATCTGGTTATCAATGTGTTGTAAGGTATAAAAATGTATATTGCTGATAATCAATGTTTTTCATAGCGTTCGCGGTGTTCCGTGCAGAAAAATGGAACGCTTTGGCAGCTTTAGCAGGGGGATTTTTGGGTGGGTAAACTACACTTATATATAAGTTCCCGAAGCGCTTTTTTAAAAGGTACGAAAAATTTTCTACATAATATTTGCATCGTACGAATTTTTTTCTACCTTTGATTCGTGATGAATATGAAAGAGCAAAATAAACCGGTGGAACCCACCAAATCGGAACTTGAAATACTGCAGGTGCTTTGGCGGCTGGGTCCTTCAACAGTGCGTGAGGTTAACAATGAGCTGATAAAAGTTAAGGACACCAACTACACTACTACACTCAAGTTTATGCAGCTGATGACCGACAAAAGCCTGTTAACCCGCGATGAAAGCCAGATGAAACACGTGTATAGTGTAGCCGAGGAAGAGCAGAAAACCAAATCGCATTTGCTGGATAAGTTCGTCGATTCGATGTATAACGGTTCGGCTAGCAAGCTGGTAATGCAGCTCATCGGCAACAAAAAAACATCGCTGCATGAATTGCAGGAAATTAAAGACCTGTTAAAAAATTTAGAAGATTAACAACCATTAAAGCCACAACGCCATGGAATTTTCGATTGTAAAATTGTTCCCGGATAACCTGATACAAGCGCTTTGCAACACCCTAATTCATTCGTTATGGCAGGGCGTAATATTATCGGTGGTAACCGCGGTTATTATCGTATCTACACGCAAGTCGTCGCCCGCCAGACGTTATAATTTGCTGATAGCGGCACTGGTATTATTTGCGGCGGGTACCATTGTTACTTTTATTATATCGTTAAAACATAAGCCGGTATACGTTACTACTTCGGTCAAATATAATGGCGGCGTTATTGTAAATACCCCTTCGGTGCCTGTGGTTGTCTATGAAACAGCGTTACCCACAGCTACTTTTAAAGACAAGGCCATCAACTATTTCAACAGTAACTCCGCAACAATAGTATTGATATGGTTTTTGATAGTTTGCGCACGATGCCTGCAACTGGCAACCGGTTTGCAGGGTGTGTACTATCTGCGCCGCAGGAGCTTATTTACAGCAGATGAGCTATGGCGTAAACGTGTGCAGCAGCTTGCCGATGAGTTGGGCATCCGTCGTGCAGTAAAAATAGCTGAATCCGGGTTGGCGAAAGTGCCTATGGTTGTTGGTCACCTTAAACCGTTGATATTGATCCCGGTTGGGTTGCTCACTGCCATGTCTGCCGAAGAAATTGAGGCTATTCTGGTGCATGAGCTGGCGCATATCCGCCGATCGGATTACCTGGTTAATCTGCTGCAAAACTTGCTTGAGATTATATTTTTCTTCAACCCTGCGGTATTATGGCTATCATCACTCATTAAAACAGAGCGCGAGAATTGCTGTGATGATATAGCCGTTTCGCAAAGCAGCAACAAGGTAAATTATATTAAAGCGTTGGTGGCCTGCCAGGAATATAACCGCCAGCCGTCTTCAGCATTGGCAATGGCTTTGAACGGTAAAAACACGCCTTTAAAAACCAGGGTTACGCGCATTATATCGAACAATAACCAGTCGCTTAACCGCATGGAAAAAGCATTCCTTGCAATTTGCCTGGTAACTGCCGGTTTGTGCACCGCCGCTTTTACCAATGCCGAAAAGATAAATAAGCTGGTAGCTAACACAGCCAAGGCTATAAAAAAGGAAATATTACCCGAAAATAAACCGGGTAAAGTAAATGAATTAAAGACGCCCGCGCCTGCTGATACAACCAGTAAGCATGGCCCAAAGATATATAGCTCAAACAAG
>JAZJZL010000003.1:0-3992 GCA_040389845.1 Bacteroidota bacterium | reverse complement strand
CAAACTGTACAAAGAGAAAGGGGTACTATATCAATTCAACTATCGGAAAGGAACCTTGGCATCGATGCAGGTTGATGGGAAAAACATTCCTGAAAAAGATTTTGCAAGGTATGAGGCTATTATCGACCAGGTTCCGCACGATACGCAGACACAATACGGCGAAATTCATGACGCTGCGGACGACCGCGCAAATGTCGCCGATAATCATACCATGTCGCAAACTGATTCAGCAATACAACTTTACAAAGCTTCGGCTTCCCTCGGCAAGCTTGATGGTAAGTTGGACAGGCTTGATGTTCAGCAGCAAAAACTTGCCCGGCAAACTTTATTCCGGACTGACTCAGCCGGGGACAACGGCATTTTTGCAAAAAAGCCTGTCGGTTACAAAGCGCAACCTATACCATCAAAACGTGAGAACAGGGACGAACGCATGATAATGGAACTAATCAGCGACCGTATTATTAAATCGAGAGATAAGCTTTCATTCAAGATCAGCACTAAAGAATTTATAGTAAACAGCAAGAGGCAACCGGATGATATTTTCCAGAAGTATAAAGCCGAATTTGTGCAGGAAATAAGCAATGCCAACGGAAGCTGGGCATGGATGTATAACTTTGACAGTGATGCCAAAGTAACGGATGCCACACCCGCATTATACGACCAGCAAAAAAGTCTCTATTCCCGGAAGGCGATAGATTATAAATCATACGTATCGTTAAAAGATGACGAAAGAAGGGATAAAATGATCAGCGAATTAATGATTGATGGGATCATCGGTTCAAAAAATAACCTTTCATTTAAAATAAGCACTTCGGAATTTATTGTGAACGGCAAAAAGCAGGCGGACGATGTTTACCAGAAATACAAAAGCCGTTTCGTTAAAAATACAACAGGCGTATGGTCATGGACTTATAATTATGACGATGCGGCCAGGCGTGAATCAAACACTGTTGTAGACGAACCGAACCAGCACTAATCCAAACAGTATATATAATAATTTTATTCACCCTGACAGGTGGACCAGGCTATCTATGTTCTAAAAAAATTACAACAAGCACTTAACCCAAAAACATCCGTAAAATATGAAACTTAAAATAACGGCTTTTTTAGCCGCATGGCTTACTATTGCCTCAACTTTTGTATACGCCCAGCAATCCTTCAAAATAACCGGTAAAATAACGGGAGTGGATAGCAAGCCGCTGGAAGGGGCGACAGTTTACCTGAAACGTGCTGCCGACTCCGTGCTGATAAAAACTGAATTGGCAGATGCATCGGGCAACTTTGTTTTTAACAATCAGAAACCAGGCGATTACCGGCTAACAATAACCATGGTTGGGTACGCCAGCTATAAAAGCGATGTTTTTCAATTAAATGCCGACAAGAGCCTGCCGGTAATAAGCCTGGTCCAAGCCGGAACTGCATTGAAAGAAGTGACCGTATCATCGCAAAAACCATTGATAGAGCATAAAATTGACCGCACGGTTGTAAATGTAGATGCGCTGTTAACCGCAGCGGGTTCTACCGCCCTCGATGTATTGGAGAAAGCGCCGGGCGTTTTGGTGGATGATAACGGGGCCATCAGCCTGAAAGGCAAAGGCGTAACTATATTTATAGACGATAAGCCCACTTACCTGAGCGGCGAAGAGCTGGAAAGTTACCTGCGGTCGTTAACCTCGGCTAACATCGACCAAATTGAACTGATGACCAACCCGCCTGCCAAATATGATGCTGCAGGGAACGGCGGTATTATCAATATCCGCACCAAGCGGTCGAAAGTGAAAGGATTTAACGGCGCGTTGAATTTGGCTTATGCACAGGGCGTTTATGCACGCACCACTAACAGCTTTAACTTTAACTATCGCAACAATAAAATAAATGTTACCGGTAACTTAAGCTATAATACCAACAATGGCTACAACGACCTGGACATTAACCGCCATTTTCTAAATCAGGATGGCAGCCTGGCTTCAAATTTCCTACAAAATTCTTTTATCCGCCGGACCATGCAGGCCTATAGTGGCAGGGTTGCTGTAGATTATTATGCATCAGACAAAACTACCTGGGGGATAGGTTTGAATGGACTGTATAACCCGAGCAACAGAACTACCTTGGCTACCAGCAAACTCTCGGACGCACAATATCAGTTGGATTCGACCATAATCGCCAACAATAAAGACCACCCATTATTTAAAAACGGAGGCGTAAACTTTAATTATCGCCACCAGTTTGACAAAAACGGCAAGGAATTAACAGCAGACCTTGATTACATTAAATATAATAGCTCGAGGGTGCAGTCATTTGATAACAGAACTTACCTGCCGGATGGTACGATGACGGCCGGCGACTTGCTGACGGGCAGTCTGCCGGCCAACATTGATATTTTTGCCTTTAAAACTGATTACACACATCCGCTAAGCAATGGTGTAAAATTGGGCATCGGCCTTAAAACCAGCTACACCAAAACAGATAATATCGCTGAGTATTTTGATGCCGTAAATGGTATAACTACACCCGACTACGATAAAACCAACCACTTTTTATATAACGAGCAGATAAATGCCGGGTATATTAACGCTAGCAAGGATTTTAAGCGAATTTCGGTTCAGGCCGGCCTGCGTTTTGAAAACACCATATCTAACGGGCATCAACTGGGGAACATTCAAAAACCAGACTCTGTATTTAAGCGGAATTATAATGGATTATTCCCTACGCTATACTTTCAGTACAAACTTGATTCAGCGGGAAAACAATCAATTACCCTGGACTACGGTCGCCGTATCGACAGACCGGCCTACCAGGACTTAAATCCATTTTTATCGCCGATAGACAAATTTACTTACTACACCGGCAACCCGTTTTTAAAGCCTACTTACAGTAATAATATAGAGCTGAACTATACATGGGGGAACTTCACTTTAGGCCTGGACTACAGCAAGACAAGGGATGAAGAAAACGAAACCATCGAAATAGTAGACGGCATTTATTACAGCAGGCCGGGTAATCTTGGCTCTGTTGTAAACAAGGGTATTACACTGGATGGGGGATATGATATTACCAAATGGTTTAACCTGCACTTTTTCGGCATGGTGCGTAATATACATACCGCAAGCGATTTTTATACCGGCCCGTTAAACACGAAGGGCACATTCTTTTTCGTAAGGTCGGCCGCAGAATTTAAACTGGGGCACGATTGGACGGCACAGATTGAGGGCAGTCACCAAAGCAACGTTACCAATGCGCAGTTTATCAGCTTCGCACGCACCAGGTTTAACACGGCAATTTCTAAAAAGCTATCACCTTCCACCACGATAAAGCTGGTGGTTAACGATGTTTTCCATCAATTTGTAAACGCCGGCCAGATAAATAACCTTGCCAATACGCTGGCTGATTATCGAAATATCAGCGACTCACGTTTCGGCATATTGTCATTAAGCTATCGCTTTGGCAAGGTTATTAAAGACCAGCGCAAGCATAATGAAAATGCATCGGAGAGTGAGCAGAACAGGGTGAAGAATTAATGTTAGTGATTAGTTGATTGCAGAATAGAGATTAGTTAAACCGGAACCGGGATTGAGCGGATTTTAGGGATTTTTACGGATGGCGCGGGGAGATAGAACCTCTGAAATAAACTGCAAACACAATTACTATTAATTTTTAAACGCGATAAAATGAATAACAAACCACTTTACTTCTTATTGTTGTCGATACTGTTTTGCTGCCTTTCACAGCTTTCCAGGGCGCAGGAACGTGAACGAGCGCTGGAGAAATTCTTTTCGGAAATAAATAAAAATGGCGACATCAGCGGCAGTGTATTGGTAGCTGAAAATGGAAAGGTGCTTTATGAAAGATCTTTTGGGTACGCTGATGCTCAAAATAAAATTCCCAATACGCCGAATACACTATTCCAGATCGCCTCGGTATCTAAGCTATTTACGTCTATTGCTGTACTTCAGCTATACGAGCAAAAAAAATTCAATTTAACCGATAAGTTT
>JAZJZL010000002.1:0-119372 GCA_040389845.1 Bacteroidota bacterium | reverse complement strand
AAATCCTGACGCTATTTTTTATGATGATTTCTCGAAAAAGATAGTCACCTGCAATGGCCGCAGCAAAGACGCTACTATAGTTGACCCAGCGTCGGGAATGGTTGTGGCTACAGTGCCGCTTGGCGATAAGCCCGAAACAGCTGTATCAGACGGTAAAGGCAAAATATTTATAAACGGAGAAGGCACCAGCACGGTAATCGTTATCGACGCAAAAACCTATAAGGAAATTGCCCGATATAAAATAGACGGCGGCGAGGCCCCAAGCGGCCTGGCTATCGACCGTAAAACCAACCGCTTGTTCATAGGCTGCGGCGATTCGAAAACAATGGTGGTAATGGATGCTGCCAACGGCAAAACTGTAGCTAAGTTCCCGATAGGAGACACCGATGGCGTAGCATTTGACGATCAACTAAAACTCGCCTATGCATCAAACGGTGGCGGCAACATTTCGGTAGTGAGAGAGATAAATGCCAACAAGTTTGAGTTTGTGGAGAACATACCTACAGAGCCAAGCGCGCGTACGATTGGTTTGGATGAGGTAACACATCATCTTTTTCTGCCTGCAGCCCAAACACAGCCTAATCCTGCCGGTGGAAGGCCTAAACAAGTGCCGGGAACATTTCATGTGATTGAGGTAGGGAAATAGGATAAACGAAATTAATTTTTATATACGTAGAGACGAGATGCTTCGCGTCTCCCGCAGGACAGGTTGATAATATGCTGACGAGTGAGATGCATGTCTTCGACCTATCAATGGGAGACGCGAAGCATCGCGTTTTTACATCATCGCTATTAAATAATTTATTAGTCATTTATTACCGATAGAACAAAAATTTTGTTCAAAAAAAATATTGCAAATGCTTTAATTAATAATTAACTTAGTTTAGGTAATTAAAAAGGAGGGTGTTATGAAAAAGGTTACTAAAACAGTTCTGGCTGAGAAGGTTGAACCATGTGCCGAAATGCAGGTAATTCACCAATTATCAAAAAAAATATCCCTGCATTATAAAGTCTTCGATAACTCGCATGGCCGGGTTAATAAAATGCCATTCGGTATTAACCACGAGCCGGGTTGTTTTTAAACAGGCCCGGACTGAAATTTTGCCAACGATACTTACCCCGAACAACAGGATGAGTGATTGATTCCTGCGCTCCGGTAAAAACACACCGGCAGATTGTTTACAGCAGCATCTTCAGTTCCTCGGGTGTTACGGTAAGCTGTTTTACCTTAGGCAGCCGGCGGGTTAGCTCGCGCCAGTTTGCATCTTTGGCATAAACCTTTTTCAGCATTATGGCTGCTTCCTTTACATGTTTGTTATTTGCAAGGGTTATGCCATGCCAGTATTGCATTTCAAGGTTTTCGGGGAACATTTTTTCAGCGGCAGAATATTCCGCCATCGCTTTAGGCATATTGCCTTTCTCTACCTGCAGGTCGCCATTATTCATGTGCTCGTATGCGCGCTGAAGCTTAAGCAGCCTATCAAGCTCATTAATAGGGTTGGTATTATCGTCTACCCGCAAATCAACAAGCCTGTCATTCCATGGTTCTTTTGTTGGCATACCTGAGACAACGATTATAGCCGCTGATTGCTTTCCCCTGATATCACCTCCGGCAGCCTGTGCGGCTTTCAGGCAGGCCAGGACGCGTTCAGCCAGCGGCAGATTTGCATTTTGCAGGAAAGCTTGCTCCATGTTTTTGCAGACCTTATCCGTAAGCATCATGTTGGATTGTACCGAATAGTTTGTGCCATGCCTGTCGGTGGCATAATCGATGCATTGTTTGCCTGTATAAACGGCGCTTTGCCCCTTGGTATTTAAGAAGGCAACCTGTCGTACTTCGCGGCCCGCGTGTTGTTTTAATAATTTATCAAGCGCTTGTTGCGGAGTCTCACCGTGCTCCATCAAATCAAGGCCTTGCGGACCGTAAGATTTTTTAATAAATGATTGAGTAGCAACCACACCCACGCCGGATTTCCCCCATATAACAGAGGTGCCCACGCTAAACCAGTGGCTCTGAACGGCGGCGGCCATTTGCCCGGTAGCAGGGTCGCGGGCCACTATGGAAAATGTATGGGCTAGGGGTTCGGTGGTTTTGTATACCTGTGCAAATGCAGAGGTTATACCGGCCATAAGGAGGGTGGCAAGTAGCTTTTTCATATTATAATTATTTATGTACGGCTTATCAGCAAACCAAACTACAAAAAATTTACACTAAATTATCATTGTCACGGGAGCGGCATCAATTCACAAAAAATTGAGCAACTTATGCGCGTACATACACTTGTTATTCATACCTTGCAATAATGATGGAATATGTCACGCTTTTAAAGGAATGGGTAATCGGCTTAGGTGAAAAGCATGAAGTTAACCCGTTTTTGATTGGGGGCCTTTACCTTACCAGTAAAGTGTTTTTTTTCTTCTTTATCGCCTGGGTGCTAAAAAACCTTAAAGCAAAAAAGCCGTTTTTTATGCCACTGCTATTAGCTTCCATTAGTTTTAGCCTGCCTTATCTTTACCTTGTTATTGCCGGCCGCAATATTTCTATATGGGTTTATTTGTTTATTGGAGTGATGTTTCTTTATGGTGGCTTCTCCATTTGGAAAAAAATTACAGCTAAGTCCGGAGTTGTTGTAACTGGTATTTTGTGCCTGCTTCCGCAAATAGCCAATTTGTAACACAACCTGATTTCTAATTAATATATGCCGGGTTCTGACATCCTAAAAACCAAAAAACATTTCGAAATCCTTGACGGCATGCGTGGCATTGCCGCAATCTCCGTTGTCGTGTTCCATTTTATGGAGGTGGCATATACAGACTATAGCCAAAACTTCATCGGACATGGCTTTTTGGCGGTAGATTTCTTTTTCTGTTTGTCGGGTTTTGTAATCGCATACGCGTATGACGACCGCATCGGCAAAATGGGTATGGTTGAGTTTTTTAAGTCGAGATTGATAAGGCTGCACCCATTGGTGATCTTTGGTTCTGTACTTGGTTTGGTTACTTTTTTCTTTGCGGCGTTCGGCGGTCACCCGGAAGCTTATTCAACCGGGCGGATTATCGTAGTGTTCCTGGCATCCATTTTCATGATTCCCTTCCCGGTTGTGCAGGACAGGGCGTTTAATTGCTTCGGTTTTAACGCGCCGGCCTGGTCGCTATTTTGGGAGTATGTGGCCAATATTGTATTTGCCGTTGTGTTGTGGCGTGTCGGCAAGCGCTTGCTGCTTGCATTGACCGTGGTTGCTGCCGTAGTTTTATTTATAGTTTGTTATCGTGCAGGCAATTTAATGGGCGGCTGGGGAAAAGGGAATGAATGGGATGGCGGCGCACGCGTGGCATTTTCGTTTTTAGCGGGGATGTTGGTTTATCGCTTTAATTGGATTATCAAAAACAAGCTGGGTTTTATAGGCGTGGCGGTATTGCTTTTCCTGGCTTTTGTGAGTCCTTTTTCAAAATGGAATTGGATAAGCGAGCCGCTGATAGTAATTATTTACTTCCCGTTTTTGGTGGCGTTGGGGGCAGGGGCCTCATTGTCTGAAGGGGTACGGAAATTCTGCGTGTTTGCAGGGAAATTATCCTATCCGCTTTATATGACGCATTATGCGTTTATCTGGATGTTTGCCAACTACTTTGCCGCCAATAAACCGGGTGCTGGGAAGTTGACGATAATTATCGGTTGCGGCGCTGCGTCGTTAATAGGCTTTGCCTGGATAGTGATGGTGATTTATGACACGCCGGTGCGCGCTTATTTAAGCCGGAAGCGGAAATAGGCTGGCTAAACTTTTCTTATATTAGCTACAGTATGCCGATGCACCCATTAGCCAATATATTTACTCTTATGAAAAGATATGCCGTTTTAATTACTCTCCTTTTTTTATGTTCCCAATTATTCGCTCAAAAAAAGAACCTGGCCCAAAAATTAGGCTATCCAAAAGACGCTAAACTGCTTATAATCCATGCTGATGATGCCGGGTTTTCGCACAGTGCTGATTCTGCGATAATGTCCGCTTATACTAAAGGTGCTATCAACTCGGCAAGCATTATGGTTCCTTGTCCCTGGTTTCCGGAGATAGCAGCTTTTGCGAAAGCGCATCCCGAAATGGATTGGGGAATACACCTTACCCTTACATCCGAGTGGGGAAATTACAAATGGGGCGGCGTAGCTTCATCAACCGAAACAAAAAGCTTGCTCGGTAAAAACGGTTACCTATACCCCTCCAATGAAGAGTTCGGTGTTAACGCCAAAGTTGATGAAGCCGAAAAGGAAATGCGTGCACAGATAGAGAAAGCAAGAGCATTCGGCATCAAGCTGACACACCTGGATAATCACATGGGCAGTATCCTCACATCGCCGGGTATTATACAGATGTACCAGCGCCTTGGCAAAGAATATAAGCTGCCGGTATTGATCCCGGTAAGCTATGTGAAAATGCTTGCGCCAAAGCTGGTATCGTTTATAGATACTTCGGGCGTTGTGGTAGATAATTTCATTATGGCTTATATGATGACGCCCGCCGATAAGTGGAAAAACTTTTATAACGCCAATCTGCAAAGACTAAAACCCGGTCTGAATGAGCTGGTGTTTCACCTCGCATTTGATGATAACGAGATGAAAGCCATTGCCAAAGACCATCCCGATTATGGCAGTGGGTGGCGTCAACAGGATTATAACTACGCTACGAGCGATGAATTTAAAGCACAGTTAAAGGCACAGGGTGTTTATTTGGTTACCTGGGGCGATATTAAGAAGGTTTGGTATGGCGACTAATTCGGTGCAACGACTTGTTTTTCAAATTGGGCAATAATGTTTTTGAAGTTAGCCTCGTGCTCCAGGTAATGCTCCAGCAACCTAAGCTGATTGCGGGCGCGCACCAGGTTGTGTTCCGGGTAGCTGGTGGTATAATAAATATCGCCGTTTAAGTAATCGGCCAGGAAGCGCAGGGTTTGCATGTAAATCATAAACTTACCTGCGTAAATAAATAGTTCTTTTTCACGGGCAGTTATCACACCGCCCATTTCTTCCATGTAGCCGGCATAAATGGCGGCGAAGAAACTGTCGCGGATGATGATTTTATCCAGGTCTTTTTCTTCTTCATTTGCAGCCGCAAGATAGGTACGCATCATGTCGCCAACATCGCTGATAAAATAGCCAGGCATTACGGTATCGAGGTCGATAACGCATAGACCCTTCTCTTCGTCGTCGAATAAAATATTGTTAATCTTGGTGTCGTGGTGAATTACCCTTAATGGAATCGACGCATCGCGGACTATTTTTTCGTAGGTAAGCGATATATCAGAAAGCTCCTGTGTACGTGATATTTCGGCTGCCGCAGTCTGCTTTCGTGTGGTATCAGCATTGGCAAGCGCATCATTAAACTGGTACAGCCTGAGCTCGAGGTTGTGAAAATCGCGCAGGGGGTAGCCCAATCCTGAAAGATTGAAATTGCCTAACAATCGCGTAAAGCGGCCAAATTGTTTGGCAGCCTCATAGGCCTGGTCGGCAGCTGAAAGGAAATCGACCGTATGTGAATTTTTTATAAAAGGAAACAGGCGATAGTAATCGCCGTCGATACGAACAAGGAAGCTGCCGTCGGTAGCCTGCAGGGGAGCTGCGAATAAATAGCCGGGCGTGCTTGCTCTAAAGTGTTCATCCAGCTTCTGCAGGTTATTCGCTATAATTCCAGGCTCTTTAAAAACCTGCTTGTTAATCCGTTGAATAATATATTCATCGTTTGGGCCGGTTGCTTTCCATGTATGATTAATCAGGCCCGAACCAAATGATTCTATCTTAAACAGGTCTGGTTGAAGGCTGTAGGCTTCTAGTATCGTATGCAACATTATTTCTGTCATTCTTGCCCAAACATACCTAATCACCTTGTCAGGATTGTACCGGATGCTGCGCAAACGTTTGTATTTACTTTTTAGTTGTTTTGTGGATTATTGATTTACGGCTTTCTACCAGTTGCGACTCAATAATGATTTTATAATAAGCCGTCTGCTCCGGCATTCCGTGTTGTTTATTGTTCAGTAAATCTAACAAAATGTCGGCCGCTTTTTGACCCTGCATGTAAGGAAATTGCTCAACCGATGCTGTAGGCACCTTTTCCATAAAATTTATCATCGGCAAATTGGCATAGCTCACAAATTCCAGGTCTTTAGTGATAGATAGTTTTAGCTCAGCCGCATGCTTAATGGCAAATAAAGCCACATAGTCGTTAAAGGTAACAATGGCTGTTGGTTTGCGTTTTTTATTCAGTAATTCATCCATCGCTTTACGCGTGCCTTCTTCGGTAAGATCGCAGGATACGATGAGCGACGGGTCAAACTTTAGCCGGTTTTTTGCCAATGCCTTGATATAGCCGCCTTTGCGTTCGCTGCTGGCGAAGATGGTGGACGGACCGTTAATCATACCGATATTACGGTGGCCTTTCTTTAACAGATAGCTCACCGCTTCTACTGTACCGGTCTCCATATTGCAGGCCACATAATGGATGTTCTGCATAGCTGGTATACGGTCGAAAAATACTATCGGGATGTCATACTGCTTTAGCCGTTCGAAATGCTGATAGGAGGAGGTGCTTTTACCAACTGACACGAGCAAGCCATCCACACGGTGGTTCTTCATTTTTTCAACCAGTTGCTTTTCCAAAAGCTCATCATCGTGCGATTGGGCGAGCAGTACGGTATAGTTGCGTTTATAAGCCGTATCCTCAATTGCGCTGATAGCGGTCGAGAAAAATGCTTCGGACAATTCGGGCAGGATAACGCCTATGGTTTGTGTGTTTCCTTTTTGAAGAAATATGGCCGTTTGGTTTGGCTCGTAGTTGAGATCCTTGGCCAGTTTTTTGATTTTTTGTCGGGTAGAAAGCCCTATGCTCGGGTGATCATGCAAACCCCTCGACACAGTCGAAACAGAGATATTCAGCAACTGGGCAATCTCTTTTATCGTGGCTGGTTTCGTTCTGGTAGTCATTACTGTACAGCGTTTTCCCGAATCTCGGTAAAATGTAACAGCTATTTCTATAATATCAAACGTTTGCGTAGAATTTAAACAGAATAATAGCCTATGTAAAAATACGTGTTATAACCTTATAAAGGCACAGGAAATAGCCTTTTGCTTTAATGTACTACGTTAAAGCAGGTTTTGTATGCTGATTGACGCGAAATGTCAGCCGGTAATTGATTAAGTTTGAGATAAAGATTTATGCAAACGTTTGCGCAGAGAAAATTCTGGCGTAACGTAATCTATCAGCTAAATTTAGTCTATCATTGACGAACATTATAAACGCCGGTTTTCACCGAAAAATATACCAGATTTACGATAACGCACGATGACTGCACGCATAGCCGACAAACAATATTGGGGCACATACCAGGGGCTGGATGCCTTTATTTATAAGCTTACCAATTCAACCGGCACATCGGTAACCGTTACCAATTTCGGCGCTACTATTATCAGTATTGAAACAAAGGATGTGGCGGGAAACTTTGCCGACATCGCTTTAGGCCATGATAACCTACAGGAATACATCGATGACCATCAAAGTTACATGGGCTGTGTTGTTGGCCGGTTTGCGAACAGGATAGCCGGCGGACTGGTGGACCTGGACGGCGAAAAATATCAGCTGACAGTGAAAGACGGTGGCTTTCATCACCACGGCGGAAAGGCTGGCTTCGACAAGAAAATTTGGAATACAGTCGATTTTGACGATGCGTCGATAAAACTAAATTACATAAGTGCCGATGGAGAAGAGGGCTTCCCGGGTGAGCTGAATGTTACCGTTACCTACACATTGAACAACAGCGACCAGTTATTGATAGATTATGAGGCAACGACGGATAAAACCACATTACTTAACCTTACCCAGCATACTTATTTCAATTTGGCGGGGCACGACAGCGGCGATATTTACGACCAGGAGTTGATGCTGCCGCTGGATGAGTATTTGCCGGTAACCGCGCTGCATGTGCCGGATGGTTCATTTGCAGATGTGAGCGGCACCCCTTTTGATTTTCGTAAGCCAAAGGCGTTTGGTAAAGATATCAACGCGCCGAACCCGTTTTTAGTAATGGGGCGGGGATATGACAATACCTGGGTGATAAAAAAAGAGGATTCGGCGGAGCTGAAGTTGGCTGCCAGCGTTACTGACCCGAATAGCGGCCGAATATTAGTTGTATATACCACCGAACCTTCTGTACATTTATATACGGGTAACTGGCTTGAAGGCACGAAAGGGAAGAATGGTGCAGTGTACAAAAATCGCGGCGGCTTCTGCCTCGAAACGCAGCATTATCCGGACGCACCTAATCATGCGCATTTTCCATCTACCGTACTTAGGAAAGGCGATGTGTTTCGCAGTTGTACCATATTTGAATTTGACACCACAAGCTTATCAAAATAAATCATGAAAAAAACGTCCGCCGCAAACCCCGCACAACAAACCAGCAGTTTTGGCCCTATATTTATTATTGGGGTGTTGTTTTTTGTGTTTGGGTTTATCACCTGGTTAAATTCCGTGCTTATCCCATATTTAAAGCTGGCTTGCGAGTTGAACAACTTCGAGTCGTACCTGGTGGCTTTTGCTTTTTACATGGCTTATTTGGTTATGGCAGTACCCTCAGCCCTTGTACTGAAGAAAACCGGGTTCAAAAATGGCATGGCTTTAGGATTGCTGGTGATAGGAGTGGGAGCGCTGCTATTTATCCCGGCGGCATTAACGCGTAATTATGCCATATTCCTGGTCGGATTATTTGTGCAGGGTACGGGTCTGGCCGTATTGCAAACAGCGTCGAACCCATATGTTACTATATTGGGGCCGATAGAAAGTGCCGCCAGGCGCATTAGCATTATGGGTATTTGTAACAAGGTTGCCGGTGCAATTGCGCCACTTATCCTGGCAACTGTTGCGCTGAAAGATGCGGATGGTTTGAAACACAGGTTGCTTACCATGTCAATCAGCGAAAAACAACTGGAACTTAACCTGCTTGCCCATCGCGTAATTGTACCTTATATCGTTATATTAATAGCGCTGGTGATTCTTGCTGTTTTAGTGTGGCGTTCATCATTGCCTGAAATAGAAACGGAAGCTGAAAATGACGGCGCCGGTCATACCCAATCCAAAGCAACCAGCGTTTTCCAGTTTCCTAACCTCACGCTTGGCGTTATCGCATTATTTCTGTTTGTCGGTGTGGAGGTTTTGGCGGTTGATTCAGTAATTAACTATGCCGGAAGTCTTGGAATATCCTTATCGACAGCTAAATATTTTACTACTGCTACACTTGCAGGTATGATAGCCGGTTACATTGTTGGCATCTTTTGTATACCGAAAGTTTTTAGCCAGGCAGCGGGTTTAAAAGTCTCGGCAATTATTGGCGTAATTTTCTCATTCGGGGTATTGATGACACACGGTTTCACCTCGGTTCTTTTCGTATCTCTTTTAGGTATAGCCAACGCATTGATGTGGCCGGCAATATGGCCGTTGGCGATAGATGGCCTGGGGAAATTTATCAAAATCGGCTCATCATTGCTGATTATGAGTATATCAGGTGGTGCGTTGATACCGTTGCTTTACGGCAGGCTGTCGGATGTGTTCAGTCCGCAACAGGCTTACTGGATATTGCTGCCTTGCTATATTTTTATAGGGTGGTATGCAGCATGGGGATACAAAATAAAAGCTAAAACAACATAAAATACTTTACAATGGAAAGAAGAGAATTTATAAAAAACAGCGCGATAGCTGCAGCAGGTATAACCATATTGCCATCGGGTAGCCTGTTTGCGTCGGTAAAAGATAAAGTGCGCTTAGGCTATATCGGTGTGGGCGACCGCGGCATGAGCCATATATCTGAAGGGGTTTTGCGTGATGACGTGGAGATAGTGGCCATTTGCGATGTACAGGAACGCTCATTAAAACGCTGCCGCGAATATATCGCCAAAAAAGGCCGCCCGGCCGCAACTGAATATACCGGCGGGCTTGATGCTTATAAAAAATTACTCGACCGTAAAGATATTGATGCTGTAATTATTGCTACGCCATGGCAGTTCCACCATTCACAGGCTATTGATGCTATGAAGGCCGGTAAATATGTTGGATGTGAAGTAATCGCAGGCCTTACCGTTGATGAGCACTGGGATATCGTTCACACCTCTGAAAGCACCGGCATGCCTTATATGACGCTTGAAAACGTATGTTACCGCCGCGATGTGATGGCTACCCTGAATATGGTCCGCCAGAATGTGTTTGGCGAATTGCTGCATGTAGAAGGCGGCTACCAGCATAACCTGCGTAATGTATTGTTCAACAATGGCAAGGATGATTACAGCGCAGGCCCGGAATACGGCCCTTCAACCATAAGCGAGGCGATGTGGCGTACACAGTTCAATATCGACCAGGATGGTGACCTGTATCCCACACACGGCGCAGGCCCATGCATGCAATATATCGATATTAACCGGGGCAACCGCTTTACCAGCTTGTCATCTTTCAGCAGTAAAGCGCGCGGACTGTCGGCTTATATACACGAGATCGCGCCGGGTCATAAAAACGAAAAACTTAACTACAAAAACGGCGATATCACCCAAACCATGATAAATTGTGCCAACGGCGAAACGGTGATGCTGACACACGATACGCACCTGCCAAGGCCATATTCACTCGGCTTCAGGATTGATGGTACAAAAGGTATCTGGATGGATGTAAATCAGAGCATCTACATCGACCATGTATCAAAAGAGGACGATGCCTGGGAACCGGCAAAAGCATGGCTTGATAAATACGACCACCCGCTTTGGAAGAAATATTCAAGCGATGCAGCAGGGGCTGGTCACGGCGGTATGGACTGGTTTGTATTCAACGCATTCATATTGGCTGTAAAAAACAAAAAACAAACCCCGATTGACGTTTACGATTCGGTTACCATGAGCGTTATTGCGCCTTTGTCGACTAAATCGTTAAAAGAAGGTAATGCACCACAGGAGTTCCCTGATTTTACTAAAGGCAAATGGAAAACCCGCAAAAATGTATTTGCGCTTGATGACAGCGGGTATTAATAAGATTTTGATTAGTTGATTGATCGAAATGCCGCCATGCAAATGGCGGTTAGTCCCGGGAGTTGGTTACTTCCGGGATTTTTTACGGCTGATTTTACTACGGAGATGGTGCGGAAGTCGCGGAAGAAGATTGTCGCTGATGTTAACTGATTGCGCAGATGACGCTGATATTTTGCCCTTCATCAAAAAAACTATCAGACAATTATCTGCGTTATCAGCCTTAATCAGCGATAAAAATTTCCTTCTCTGTGCTTTCTCTGCCGACTCCGTGATTAAAAACGACTATGCCTAACTTTTTATCGGCATAAAGCAAACGTTTGCGCACGGTTTTATTCGCAGGCGGATTAGCTTAAGTGTTAACTTTCAATATTGTAAGCCAAAATAGAACCGTATGAAAAAATTGTGCCTTAAATATTACACGCTATTTTTCATGGCATGGTTGCCTTTATTAACCCATGCACAAAGCGATGCCACGATTAAAGAATACCTGAGCACTTATACTACTTATCCGTTTTCGCAGCCGAACCCTGTTCCAAATGGTGGCTTGATATATCCATATTTCAGGTTTGATGGTTTTACCGATAAGTCCGTGCAACAGCAATGGAAAGTGGTAGAACTAGAGAACGACTTTATTAAAGTGCAGGTAATGCCGCAAATTGGCGGCAAAATATGGACGGCTATCGACAAAAAAAATAATAAGCCTTTCATCTATAACAACGATGTAGTTAAATTCAGGGATATTGCCATGCGGGGTCCGTGGACAAGCGGTGGTATCGAGGCTAACTTCGGCATTATCGGCCATACGCCGGGTGTATCGAATCCTGTAGACTATTTGACCAGGAAAAACGATGATGGCAGTGTAAGCTGTGTAATAAGTCTGCTGGATTTACTTACCCAAAGCCGCTGGAGCCTGGAGGTAAGACTGCCTAAAGACAAAGCTTATTTCACCATGACTGTTTTCTGGCATAATGGCAGCGGCGAAGACATGCCTTATTATAGTTGGATGAACCTGGCTGAAAAAGTAAGCGACGACCTGCAATTTATAGAGCCGGGCACGCGCCATATTTTTCATGACGGAAAAGCTTATAACTGGCCCATTGATGCTGAAAACAAACGCAACCTGTCGCATTATGGTGAGTTGGATTTTGGGCGTTCGCAATCATTTCATGTTACGGGTACATATAGTAAGTACTGGGGTGCATTTTGGAAAAATGAAAATTATGGCATGATGCATTATGCTGAGCGGGAGGATAAAGTGGGAAAAAAGGTTTTTGTTTGGGGGCGATCGCGTGATGGTATGATATGGGATAAGCTGCTTAACGACAATGCCGGTCAGTACGCTGAGCTACAGAGTGGTCGCCTGTACATACAGAACGTGCCGCAAAGTGTTTACACACCTTACAAACAAACCTCGTTTACACCTTACCAAACTGACACCTGGAAAGAATATTGGTATCCTTTTAGCCAAACGGATGGTGTTGCTATTGCTGATACCACAGGCGTGCTGAACGTAAAGCAGGAAGGGCGGTTGCTGAAGATATATTTTTCGTCGGTTGCTTATGTGAAAGACACGCTTAAGGTAACAGACCAAAACGGGAAAATCATCTTTAATAAAGCTATAAAACTTGAACCCTTGCAAAATATTACGCAAACGGTTGAGTTGGGTAGTGGAGAATTGCCTGGCAAAGTATCGATTGGAGAAACTGTATTCAGACTAAAAGACAGCGTAGAAAAAGTGCTTAGCCGGCCTGTAGTAACGCTTGCAAAGGTGGATTATACCTCGGCGTATGGCTTGTATTTAAAAGGACGGTATTTTACAGGCACCCGGCATTATCAAGAAGCTGAGGAATGCATAAAAGCTTCGCTGGTCAAAGAGCAGGCATTTATTCCGGCACTTTCGGAAATGGCTTTGCTTCAATATAAGAAAATGGATTACCAGGCCGCTTTTGATCATGCACGAAAAGCATTAAGCATTGACACCTATGACGGGAAAGCGAATTATTACTATGGCCTGGCCGCACTAAAGCTGGATAAGACTTATGATGCGGAAGACGGGTTTGAATTGGCTGCGTTAACGACGGACTACCGGTCGGCGGCATTTACTGAGCTTAGCCGCATCCGCATTATACAGCAGAAATATACCGAAGCTGGTAAGTACGCAGCAAGAGCACTGGAGTACAACGCTCAAAATACTACCGCTCTGCAATTGCAGTATTTGGCCGCGAGGCTTGATGGTCAATCAAAACTGCAAAAACAAATAGGGGAGAAGATACTGGGACTAGACCCACTTAACCATTTTATCCGCTTTGAAGAGTACTGGCAGCGCCGGGATAAGGAATCAGCAGAAAAGTTTACCGCTCTGATTCGCGATGAATTACCCGAACAAACTTATCTTGATTTGGCAGTATGGTATCACACGCTCAATCGCAACGAAGAAAGCATGGCCGTTTTACAGCTGTGTCCTCAGAAAAATAACGAACTGGCTTACTGGGTGGCTTACCTGCACCGCTATGATAAAAACGCGGCGCAGCTACTGGGCGATGCGGCAAATGGCAGTGCAGCTATGATATTTCCATACAAAGCAGAAAGTACGGCAGTAATGAAATGGGCGGCTGCTCAAAACAAGGGTGACTGGAAACCGCGCTATTATCTTTCGCTACTGTATGAAGCTGCCCACGACAGGGAAAAAGCACGTAAAGAGATAGAAGACACCAACAGCGAAATAAATTTCGCGCCATTTTATGCCTACAGGGCGCGTTTGCGGGATTCAACCCGGCACGACCAGCAATTAAGCGACCTTAAAAAAGCCGCAGCCATTGATACCCGTGACTGGCATTACGTAAAATACCTGGCCGATTTTTATATCACCCAAAAGCAATACAAGAATGCGCTTAGTACGGTGTCGCCATATTTTGGCAGTCACTCTGAAAATTATATCATCGGCATGCTTTACGCCCGTTGCCTGATGCTGAACGGCGATTATAAAACCGCAGAGAACCTGTTGGATACCCTGAATGTACTACCCTACGAAGGCGCAAGGGACGGCCACAAACTATACGAACAAACCAAGCTGATGCTGGCTTTGCAATTGATAAAAGCAACCAAGCCTGGTGAGGCAAAACAAAAGGTAGCCGACGCCCGCCAATGGCCTGAGCATCTTGGAGTAGGCGCTCCTTACCCTGATTTGATTGATGACAGGCTGGAGAACGATATGGACAAGGCGATACTCTCATTACAACAGAAAAGGCAAGTGCCTGCAAACCAGCTTAACGTTCTCGAAGCGCGTATAAAAGCCATCAACGCAATTTAATACAATCTATATACCTCCCCAAAAACGCGAAAGTCAGCAGGCAATTTGTCGCTGGCTTTTTTTATTGCTGGGCTTGCAAACCGGGTTATTTTCACGCAAACGTTTGTTATGGCATGCAAAAACGATTGAAATCCGTCTTTTTGCATGATTTTAATCAAACGGTTTTATTCCCTTGAGTTCTAACAATCTTAAACACGCCGTATACTTAGTGTATTGGGTGTGTTTTAATTACCACGCTCATTTTTAGGTCCTTTGCCCGGTATAAATAGCTTACACGACACAAACGTTTGCGCGTTGTTCCGTTCGTCGTTAAGGCCTGTAAATCTCTAATTTCCACCATTGTTAACGTACTGTTAACACGCCTGTTTATAGACCATTAAAGTATTTTTAGTATGAAAGAAGCCTGCAACGCACCGTGAAAGCCGGTCCTTCAGAAGGATAAGCTTAACCAATAACCAACGAAAACTCATTAATCCATCATTATTATGAACAGAACTATACTCAAAAAATTTAAAAGTCACGCCTTTGCAAGTACGCTGCTGTGTTTGCTGATATGCTGTGCTTTTGGCGCGGTGGCTGCTTCAGCCTCCGGCAATCCGGCCCGTACATCAAAAGTGTCACTGGCGACAATAAAAGGAAAGGTAGTCGACACTACCGGCTTTGCGCTGCCGGGCGCGACTGTAAAAATTAAAGGCACTCAAAAAGTTACCCTTACTGACCAAAACGGCGCTTTTACTGTCGACGCCGAGCCGGGCGCAGTACTCGTAATAAGCTATACAGGTTATATTACTAAAGAAGTAACCATACGCGATAACAGCTTTATTACTGTAACGCTGCGCGACAATAACACTGCCCTGCAGGAAGTTGTGGTAGTGGGCTACGGCTCGGTTAAAAAGACCGACCTTACCGGCTCAGTAGGCTCCGTAAAAGGCGATGATCTGAACCTGGGCGGCACTACGGCTAACATAGGGCAGGCCATACAGGGTAAAGTAGCAGGCGTGCTGGTGCAGCAAACAAGCTTTGCGCCGGGCGGCGCTATATCTATAACGATAAGGGGCGGCAATTCTATTAATACAAGTAACTCACCTTTGTATGTGGTGGATGGTTTTATATCTGACAATGGCAACCTGATAAACCCGAACGACATTGAAGATATACAAGTGCTGAAAGATGCATCGGCCGCGGCCATTTACGGTTCGCGCGGTGGTAACGGTGTTGTGCTCATCACCACCAAGAAAGGAAAAATAGGAAAGGTGGCTATCGATGTTGATGTGGCTAATGGTCAGCAATTTTTAACTTATAAACCCTCTTTACTAACGGGTCCGCAATATACGGATATACAGAACGCAACTGCCGTTGAAGACGGTAATCCGCCGATTTTTCCGTCCGGTTTCCCGGTGGCCAATACAAACTGGATGAAAGTAGCTACACAAAACGCCACGGTTGAGAACCGTAACTTAAGCATTACAAGCGGCGATAAAAGCTCAAGGCTATATGTATCGGGCAGTTACCTTAACCAGGTTGGTGTGTTGAAGAACACCAGTATGCAAAGATATTCTGCAAGAATAGGTACCGAGAAAAATCTGAACGAGGATATAAAAATAGGAGCAAATTTTTACGGCGCCAGCACATTTCAGAATCTGCAGTCATACTCAGGCGATATAACTGCGCCTATATTCAGTATCCTAACCGCGCAGCCCAACATCCCCGTGTACAATCCTGACGGAACTTATTACAGGTATAACGGCAAGAATAATGCCCTGGCTAACCTTGTTGAGCCCACCAATAACTCGGATAATAAACTGATTAACGCAAATGTAACTTTGGATTATACGCTGCTGAAAAACCTTACTTACCATTTAAATGCCGGTAGCGAATACAGCCACACAACTGCCGGCCAGTACACGCCGCGCACCTTAACGGCAGGCGCAGCAAATAACGGGCTTGCTGCCGAGAAATCGTCAAGCTCATTTAGGTGGCTGGTTGAAAATTACTTCACCTACAAGTTTAATATTAATAAAAAACATGACTTTTCCGTATTGGCAGGTACCTCTAACCAAAAAGATGTTAACGAATATCTTCAAGCAGGAGCCAAGGGTTTCCCAACCGACGCCTTTCTGTACTATAACCTGAGTGCCGGTTCAACAGCCAATGGCTACGGAAGTTATAAAGCGCAGTCGACTTTAACCGACTATTTTGGCAGGTTAAATTACTCGTTCGACGATAAATTGCTGGCTACCTTTACGTTAAGATATGACGGTTCTTCAAAATTCGGTCCAAACAGCCGCTACGGTCTTTTCCCATCGGGTGCTTTGGCTTACAAGCTTACCAATGAGGGCTTTATCAGAAACCTGAATACTTTTTCGGACCTGAAGGTGCGCGTTAGCTACGGAGTAACCGGTAACGACCGCATTGACAACTATTTATACCTTACTACTTTTAGTAATTACAGTACAGTGCTGGCGCCGGGCGGGCCGCTGCAAGTGGGTGTCGAGCCGTCATCGCTACCCAACCCCAACCTTAAATGGGAAAGCACTGCTCAGTTTGATGCAGGTTTGGATATGACATTTATTGGCGACAAAATAAGCATAACTGCCGATTACTATCGTAAAGTAACCAGCGATTTGTTAATTAACGTCCCCGTTGGTCAGCAATTTGGATTTAATACCCAACTGGTAAACGGCGGCTCGATACAGAATGTAGGTGTTGAACTTGGAATAACCACCCATAACATCACCAATAGAAATTTCTCATGGAACACAACTTTTAATATTGCTTATAATAAGCAAAAAGATTTGAAGCTTGTACCTGGCGTGAACGAAATTGACCAAAATACCGCCAACCCAAGCGGAACAGTATCCGGCAGACAATTTACCAAGCTGGTACCCGGACAGGAATTGGGCGAGCTTTTCGGCTATGTATATGAGGGCGTCATAAAAACCGGTGAAACTTATTCGCCGCAGCCTGATTCGAAACCCGGTGATCCGAAATATAAGGATGTAAACGGCGATGGAAAGATAACCCCTGCCGACCAAACTTATCTGGGGAATTCGAACCCTCGTTTCACAGCAGGCTTCGGTAACGATTTTCATTACAAAGGCTTCGATCTGAGCGTATTCTTTCAAAGCTCATTTCACTATTACCTCTACAATATGAACCGTCTGGTGCTGGAGTCGACTACTTCTACCGATGCACTGAAACGTTTTGTGGCCGGGAAAAATGAAAATACCGGCATACCGCGCGAAGGATATTTTTTAAGTACTTACGGCAGCTACGTTAATTCGCGGTTTGTTGAAAACGCATCATACGTGCGTCTTAAAAACCTTTCGCTGGGCTACAGCCTGCCAAAAGCATTGTTTAGTCATATTAAGCACATACAGGGTTTGAGGATTTATGGCGAAGCGCAAAATTTATTTACGATTACTTCCTACAAAGGTACTGACCCTGAAGCTAACGTACATACCTTGTCGACAACAGCGTCTAATATAGGGGGCGGATTGGACTTCGGCGGTTTCCCTGCATTTAGGACCTATACCGTAGGGATAAAGCTTTCGCTGCAATAATTGTATAGAAGAAATTAAGACATCAATACAAACAAAAAGAACATGAAAAGATATATAATTCTGATAGTTGCAGCAGCTGTATTTTTACAGTTAGGCTGTAACAAGAACCTCGACCCAAAGGTGTATAGCAGCCTTACCAGCGCTAATGCCTTTAAAACAAGAGCCGATGCTATTGCCGCAGTGAACGCGGTTTATGCCCGCCTGAAAGGCCCTTCGGTAGGTGATAACTTTGACTATTGGACGGTGAGGCACTTTGCTCTTACCGATCTCGGTACCGACCTGGGGCATTGCTCGTACGGAGGCGATCCCGGCCAGTTATCACTCATTCAATGGAACTCGGCAAACGGGCTGATAGCTGAAGACTGGAGACAGATATATAAACTGGTTGCGGATGCAAATAACGCCATTTTAAATATTTCGGCGATGAAAACTATAACCGACGCTGAGAAAAGCCAGTTCCTTTCGGAGATAAAATTTTTACGGGCGGTAGCATATTCAGATCTTACCGATCTGTGGGGACCTGTTATACTGGCTACGGAGAAAGACTTGCTAAACCCTAATTATTTTAGCCAGGCAAAAACAACTTCGGTTGCCGACATTGAAGCATTTATGATTGGCGACCTGCAAGGCGCTATTTCCACGCTGCCCGTGAATTACGACAGCAAAGCTATATACACTACCAGCGATCCGGGCAGAGTTACAAAAGGTGCCGCAATGACACTGCTCGCAAAAATATACCTGCGCCAGCACGCCTGGCAAAAGGCGGCCGATATGGCCAAACAGGTAATGGACTTAAATATTTACCAGCTTTACCCTTCATATTCCGGCTTATTTGCCGAGGATAACAAATGGTGTTCTGAAAATATTTTTTCGGTGCTTAGCGATGCCAATGTTAACGGTACTGAACTACTGAACCACTTTGGCCCGTTATTGCACCCGGTACTTACCGACAGATGGCAGTACTATGCGGTTACCTGGGATTTTTATCACACATTTGACGATGCCGACGACCGCAAAAAGTGCTTCTTCCCGTTGTATATGGGCGTCGATGGAATGCAGCACCAGGAAGCGCCAAGCATAGGCGCTACACCACCAGATGGCATTTTTTATATGCCTGACGTAGCGACTACCAAGTATGCAGACCCCAACGGCGGAAAAACCTATTACGACGGACATAGCGTTGATATATTGCGTTATGCCGACGTATTAATGACCCGTGCAGAAGCTTTAAACGAACTAAATGGCCCTACATCTGAAGCTATCGGCCTGATAAACCAGGTAAAAGACCGCTCGCATGCGAAAGATTTGAAGCTTGGCGATTATTCCCAGGAAACCCTAAGGGATGCTATTCTGCAGGAACGCGGCTGGGAATTCTTTTATGAAGGCAAACGCCGTGCGGACCTGTTAAGAATGGGCAAATATGACAAGGTTGTAAACGCCTATCTTACCCGCATCGGCCAAACGCCAAGGGTACAGTTGCCGCGCGACCAGTATTTCCCGTACCCGCAAAACCAGGTAAACATTAATCCTAACCTGAATAATTCAGGCAGGCAGGAATAGTAGAATAGATTGAATTATAGCGATGGGTTTTTAAACCCATCGCTATGTTAATGCAGGCAAAGGATATCAAACATGCTAGGTAAACACCCATACGGATTTTTAATAAAATATGCAGTGCTACTCATTGCCTCAATATCCTTTTGGGGTTGCGGCGACAGCGGAAAGATTGTTTTGGGCGAGATACATGTGGGTCTGCATAACAACAATGAGTTAAAAATTCAATTGGATGTTACTACCGACAAGCCTGCAGATATCTACGCGGAGTATTGGAAAGCAAAGGACAGCCGTAAAAAATGGTTGTCGGCGGTTGCGCAGCATACTTCGAATGGCCGGCTGGTTATCTGCAACATATCGCCAGAAACTGATTACGCCTATCGCATTATCGCCAAAAATAAAAAAGCGAATACAATAAGCAAGGTGTACACCTTTAAAACTAACGCTCTGCCCATGTTTTTGCAGGAACAGTTTAAGGCTGATACGCTAAAGTCGGTTAAAACGCCAAAGGAATTTGCCGATGGACTGATGCTGATTAATAAGCGTTATGCCCCGGGCGTGGCTTACCTGGTTGACAGGAAGGGCGCTACCCGTTGGTACCACATGTTTGGTGAGCTTGGCTTTAAAGTATTGCATTTTACCAAAGACCATACCTTGCTATCTATCATGGGTGGTAATGACGAACCCACCAGCTATGGCCACGAAATACTGGAGCTTAATTTATTGGGTGATACTGTGCTGCGTCTAAAAAAAGGACAGAACGACTTGCCTGCCAATATCCACCACGAGGTTTTGAAAAATGAAAAAGGCGAATTGGTTACTATTTATGTCGATAAAAAAGTAATGGATTTACGCTCGATAGGAGGGAAAGAAAAGGATACGGTGAGCGGCGATGGCATTATTGTGATGGACAAAACCGGCAAAAAGCTTTGGCAATGGAGCGTGTTTAGCGCATTGGACCCATTAAAAGACAAAAACCTGCTGAAAACAAAAAAAGATTGGATGCACGCCAACAGCCTGAATTATGATAAGGATGGCAATTACCTGATGTCGTTTTACAACAACGGGCAGATTTGGAAGATTGATGCCAAAAACGGCAAGGTGCTGTGGAAGTTCGGTAAGGGCGGTACGATTACTAAACCTGCGGAATGTGATTTTACCCAGGCACATGCTGTGCATATCAATCAGCAGGATAATTTGATGTTTTTTGATAATGGTGTTGAAAAGCAGCAATCGGGGGTGTTTGCATTGAAAATTGATGAACAAAAGCAAACGTCTAAAATAGATCTGCATATAAAATTGCCCAAAGAAGTTTTTAACGGCCGGATGGGCAGCGCTTATATGATAAATGATACAAGTATACTGGTATGCTGCTCAAAAAGGCACATCATAGTGCTTACTGACCGGAAAGGCTCATTGCTATGGACGATGGAAACGGCGGTACCAACCTATCGTGCAGAATTTATCAGGAGTAAGGAGCTTGCGCCGTATTTAGAACCATAGCGGAAATCCGGGAAGTCAGTAAAGTCCGAAAAGTCGGAAAGACGCTGCACCTGGCTGTGTAAGAAAGATAAATTACAAAGAAGGGAGTAATGAGATGAAAAAAAGATACGTATACATAGCTGGCCTGTTGTTAATGACAGGCATTATACAGTTTTACACCGCCTGCACCAGCAGTAAGGGCAACGATAAGGTTGAAGAACAGCCCCAGGTAGCGAAAGCAGATTCGATAGTGACTATCGATACTATTAAAATACCGTCAGGCAAGTTTGGAGATGCGGTAAGATACGGGCGGGAATTGTTGCTGAAAACCGCTTACTACATCGGCCCAAATGGTGTTAATGGTAAATACCTGGGCAATAAAATGAACTGCAGCAATTGCCACCAGGATGCCGGTACGAAGCCATTTTCGCTAAACCTGGTAACGGCATTCCGCAATTATCCGTCGTACCGGGCCCGCGAGGGGAGGGTACTGACCTTGGCCGAACGCATTAATAACTGTGTGATGCACCCGCACCTGGGCAAACCGTTGCCGCTGGATAGCCGCGAAATGGTGGGTATCATGTCATACCTGAAATGGCTGAGCGACTCGAGCAATGTCGGTAAAAAGACATTAGGACTTAAGAATGTGCAGATATCCCTGCCCGATACGGCTGCTTCGCCTGTTGCCGGCGCGCGTTTATACGCGGCAGACTGCGCCCGCTGTCATGGCGACAATGGCGAAGGTAAAATGCGTGTGGACAATGTAACTTACCAATACCCGCCGCTATGGGGACTTAAAGCTTATCAGCCCGGCTCGAGCATGCACAGGATAGTAAAGATGGCCCAATGGCTGGTAACGAACATGCCCTACGATAAGGCCACACACGATAAACCATTTTTAACAGACGCCCAGGCGCTCGACCTTGCTGCATTTATAAATGACGATAAGATACACCAGCGTCCGTTTGTAAAGGAGTATCAGTACCCCAACGTGGAAGAGAAGGCAATTGATTATGATCGCGGTCCGTTTAAAGACCCTTTTACCGAAGCACAGCATAAGTACGGCCCGTATAAACCAATTGCCGATTACTGGAAGGGCAGGGGAGTAGAACCGTCTTACTAATATAAAACTTGAAAATGTTAGCAGCCGCAGGTTAATTCCGGCGGCTGTTTTTATTTAGCGGTCGAGACATAAATGAGCCCTCCGATAGATGATAGACAGAGCATCATGAAAAGCATAATTTTAAAGTTTAGAGCGGTTTTAAAGAAAAATACATCCGCAATGACCGTTAACACCAGCGAAACGCCGAACCAGATTACCGTTGCCAAACTCAGCGGAAAATAGGCCAATGCTTTTTTGAAAACAACGATCCCAATCATCAAAAAACTGCCACCGATGACATTGACCAGCCAGTCGGTTGCGCCTTTAGATTGCTTTAGGCAAACGTTCCAAACCACATCGCAAACGGATGAAGCTAACAGAAAAAGTATCCCGGCATTCATTGCTTAAATTTCAGGCTTAGTCGTAGGTAAGCAGGATACCTTACAAATATTACTGTTGCAGAAACTTCAATGCCTGTATATTGTCAGGACTTGTCATTAAATAAGTATTGATGCCAAGCTTTGCGGCAGTTGCAATATGCTGTGGACTATCATCAATAAATAAGGTCTCGGTTGGGTCAAGATAGTTTTCATTGAGCACTTGTTCGAATATTTCAGCATTGGGTTTGCGTTTACCTACCAGGTGCGAATAATATACTTTTTCGAACAGGTGTTCGTTGCCTTTGTAACCGAATTCCTTGTCCAGGTAATCCATAATATAATCGTAATGGATTGGGTTGATGTTGCTTAACAGGAATGTGCGGTATTTCGGTTTTAAATCGAGCAACAGTTCATGGTTACCGGCAGGGATGCCTACCAGGAGACCATTCCATGCTTTGTCTATTTGCGCATCGGTAAGTTTCGGGTTGCCGATTTTCTGACGAATATATTCACGGAACTCTCCGGCAGTTGCAGAGCCGTCTTCGAAGGCGGTGAAGATCGGATCTTGTACCCGGTGCCCATAAAATTCATTTGAATTATTGATGCCGATTTCTTCCCACGCCTTTTGCGACTTCAGGAAATCGAGCATGAAAATTACATTACCGTAGTCGAAAATGATGTTTTTGATGGCTGGCATGGCAGGTGGTGAATTGTTGGCTGGGCAAACATACTAATAAGTGCCATATTACGACAAGACAAAAAAATACAATTTGTATAATTTCATTTTTAAGTAACCAGGAATTTTTTACCTTTGCAACTCACAAAAATAACCGCGCCTATAGCTCAGTCGGTTAGAGTAGAAGACTCATAATCTTTTGGTCCCTGGTTCGAGCCCAGGTGGGCGCACTGAAAGGCCTTAACAAGATTGTTAAGGCCTTTTTAGCGTTTGGCGTTTTTCATCGAAAAGGTACTTGCTATTATTTCACACTTTTTTAACCCTAACAAAATTCAGTAACAATAAACATTGTTTATTATTGCTGAACAATAACCTGGTTCCTGTAACATCAGTTTGTTAACTATGAAAATTTCAAATGCTGTTTTTATTGCCGGTGTATACCTGGCCTTTTTTCTTTTGAGTAGCCAAAACATTCAGGCTCAAACGCAAAAAGCTCCTGAACGAAGAAAGGATGTTAAGTCCCCTATAGATACCTCGTGGAACCAGCTTTCTGCAGGCGATAAAATGTTTGTAAACAGCCAGGCATTCAACCCTGCCGGGCAAAGTCTCGACCTGGCCAAAGGCACTCGCGTATTGAACCTTGAACTGGCCCGGCATAATAAGTTCCTGGTTTCCAAAAATAACATCGGCTTATCGGTTATTAACGCGGACGACTTTACGGTAGCCAACCAGTTCGAGTATGAAAAAGATGAAGCGGGTTCCATGTATGGTCTCTCGGTCGACAGCAACGACTCTACCGTTTATTTTACTGGTGCGCAAAAAAACCTGTACATAGGCCATATCAATAAATCGGGCGAATTTAAGCTTACAAAAAAAATTGACCTGTCTGTTAATAAACAAACGGCAACACCTTTGGGTATAGGCCTGGTTGATAAACATATTGCTTATGTGGCGCTCGCTATTCCTAACCAGGTAGCGGTGGTGGATGTTGCCGCGGGTAAAGTGCTGGGCAAAATACAGGTGGGCGTTTGCCCTTATGCCGTGGTCATCAGCAAAGACAAAAAATTGGCGTTTGTAAGCAATTTCGGCGGCCCTCACGCCCGCAAAGGAGATAAAACAGAGGTTTCTGCCGGAACGAAGGTTGCTGTAGATGACAATTCAATTGCCTTGCGGGGCTCTGTCACCGTGATAGATATCCAGTCGAGAAAAGCAATTAAAGAGATTGCCACCCGCATCTATCCTGAATCGATGGCGCTGTCGCCCGATGGCAACCTGCTTTATGTAACCGATGAAAGCGGCGACGGCATAAGTGTGGTTGATACAAAAAAGCTGGCGGTTGTTCAAACTATTGATACCAAGCCGGATCCGTCGCTTCCTTATGGAAGCCTCACCACCGCATTAGCCTTCAGCCCGGACGGGAAAGTATTATATGCTGCCAATGCCGGCAATAACGCAATCGCGCTTATCGACCCAAAACACCCGCAAAAAGGTCCTTATGGATTTATTGCGGGCGGCGGCTTTCCCGGCGCGGTGTGCGTTACTGCGCATAACCTGTTTATCGGCAACGTTACCCCGCTTAAGCAGGGTGCTTTACAAAAGGTTGTGCTGCCCGGCAATAAAGCGCAATTGGATAGCTATACAGCAGCGGCAGAAAAGGGTTTCCATTTTATCGAAATGATGCGGGCGCAGACCGAAGCAAATTTAAACGTTAGGCCTAAGCCGATACCGGCAAATGTGGGCGAGCCTTCTTCTATAAAACATGTGGTGTATATCATCCGGGAAAATAAAAAATTCGACCAGGAATTGGGCGATCTCGGAAAAGGCAATTGCGATTCCACGTTAGTTGAATATGCAAGACACGTAACCCCCAACGCGCATAACCTGGCTGAACAATTTGTTTTGCTGGATAATTATTACTGCAACGGCGTTAACTCGAGCGACGGTCACCAATGGGCAACCCAGGGCATTTCTACGCCCTACCACGAGAAAGATTTTTCGGGCGGGCGCTGCGCTTACGATTTTGGTACCGATCCTTTGTGCTTTGCAAACTGTGGTTTTATCTGGACTCACCTGCTGCGTAAAGGCATTTCTTTCAGGAATTTTGGGGAGTTCGACCTGGCAGATGTAACAAAAGATAAAACCTGGACAAGCTTATATAACGGATGGAAAGATAAAAGTGATTCCATTTGGTACAAATGCGCCTACCCGATAAAAAGCCTCGAAAAATACAGCGATCTGCGTTACCCCGGCTGGAATTTGACTATCCCGGAGCAAATCAGGGCCGACGTATTTATTAAAGCGCTGCATGAATATGAGGCAAAAGGTAGCTTCCCCGATTTTACCATCATTTATCTGCCTAACGACCATACCAGCGGTTACGACGAAAAATCGCCTACCCCGCGTGCATACGTCGCCGATAATGACCTCGCAACGGGCAGGGTAGTAGAGGCGCTTTCAAAAAGTCCGTTTTGGAAAGATATGGCCATATTTGTGAATGAGGATGACCCGCAAAGCGGCACAGACCATGTAGACGGTCACCGGTCGGTTTGTTTTGTAGCCAGCCCTTATGCAAAGCGTAAAACCATCATCAGCAAATTTTATAACCAGGCATCTGTGCTGCATACCATTTGCCAGATTTTCGGCACACAGCCCATGAATCAAATAGTGGCAATGGCGCCTTTAATGACGGACTGTTTCAAAGAAAATCCTGATTATACCGCCTATGCATCCTTAACTCCGGCTACTGCTATAAACGAAATAAACCCGCCGAAGCAAAAAATAGGCAGTAAAACCACCAAAAGGCTGGCTCCTTTAACCGAAAAAATGGATTTCTCTAAACCCGACCTCAACGACAAGGATGCATTGGTATTTAGCGAATATTTATGGTCTACCATTCACGGTGATAAACCTTTCCCCAAAAAGTACTTCGGGCCGCATGGAAAAGGTTTAAAAGCGTTGGGGTTGAAGGTTGATCCGTTGTTTAAGGATGATGATGATTGATACCCCGCCGCCGACTCACGCTTCGCCGGTTCAAGCGGGACGCTTGAACCGGCGGGGGGATAAATTCCAGCATTCACCCATTCCTCCTCCCCCCACTCCCCCAAAGCCTTTTATTCACCACCTCGTCAATCACCTCCTGCCGGTAATTGCGACTGATAGGAATCCGGTGGTTTTGAATAAATATCTCATTCCCTTCAATACTTTCTATTTTGCCGGTGGAGACGATATAGGATTTATGCACCCGTATGAATAGCTGCGCGTTTAGGTTTTCTTCAATGCTTTTGAGGGAAAGTATAGTCATGAATTTTCCTTTCACCGTGTAAATATTCACGTAATTCTGCATGCCCTCCACGTATAGGATGTCAGCAAAAGGTATCTTCTCGTATTTGTTGCCGCATTTAATGAAGCAATAATCGTCGTCGGGTGCGGTGGTGGTTTGTTCGCCGGCCGGGCGGGTGAGCAGGCGGTGATAATCGCGGGCTTTGCTGGCGGCTTTAAAGAAACGTTCAAAAGTAATGGGCTTGAGCAGGTAATCGAGCACATTGAGCTGGAAGCCTTCGAGTGCGTAGGAGGGGTAGGCCGTAGTAATCACCACCATAGGCGGCTTCTGCATAATTTTCAGGAACTCGATGCCGTTCATTTTGGGCATCTGTATATCTAAGAATACCAGGTCGACGATATTTTTATCTATCAGCGGCAACAGTTCCAACGGGTTTTCGCAGACGCCGGCCAGGTTCAGAAAATCAACCTCCCGCACATAGCTGGCCAGGCCTTCGCGGGCCAGCGGTTCATCATCCACAATTACACAGTTGATCATCTTTATTTCTCTATAAATTCATTGAAGGAACCATCGTAACGCCGGCTAATTGCAGTTCCAGGTTTACCGTAAAATCTTCCGCTGTTTGCTGAATATCCAACTGGTGCTGACCGGGATAGAGGAGGTCCAGCCTCCGCTGTACATTTTTTAAACCAATACCACCGTAATGAATGGCTTGCCGGGAGTCGTTTTCAGCCATGCTATTAGCGATGGTCATTCTCAGGGTCATACCATTAACTATCAGGTTCATTTTTATCCAGTTCGGACTGTTCTTATGCTTGGATACATGCTTAAATGCGTTCTCAACAAAAGTCATCAGTATAAACGGCGCTATGCCTACGCCCGGCGAATAACTATCATCAATATTAAATTCGGTCACCAGGTCGGGGCTTTGCCGCAACTTCTCCAGCTCGATAAAGTTTTCCAGGTAGGCAATTTCTTTGTCCAGCGGTATAAGGCTGTCGTTTGATTCATAAAGCTGGTGTCGGAGCAGCTCGGAGAATTTGGCCAGAGAAGCCGAGGCCATATCCGGGTTTTTATGGATCAGGAAGAATATGGAGTTAATGCTGTTGAACAAAAAATGCGGGTTAAACTGGTATTTCAAAAATTTCAGTTCCGTTTCGAGCTTTTCCTTTTCCAGGGCGCGTTGCCGTTTCTGTGTTTCCAGCCAGTTTTTGGCCAATTTTATACTCATCGCAAGTGTAATAGCCGCCAGGGTTGAGCGGAGGGGATCGTCCTTGGCCATCTCGTAAATTCCCCAAAAACTGGTGGTGATACCAAAGGCATCATGCGCAGTGCGGCCGTCCATCCATGCACTGATATAATATCCCGGTACGATCAAAAAGGAAGAAGCAACAATGGCAAGCGAAAGGTAAGTGAAATACAGTACATACCTGCCCGTCTGCAGGTAACGCGGGATGAGAAAATACAAATTGAAATATACCGCGAACGCAGGAAAGATGATATAAAACAGGCTTTTAAAAAAATAGACCGAAAAAAACATGTGCTTGAACGCCTCAGAAGCACTGTCAATCTTAAGCGCCCACAGCACATAATCATACAGTACCCAAAAAGGGATGTGATATAATTTGTACCGGATGAACCAGTTTTGTTTGGGGTGAGCAAGCGCCATACCGCTAATTTAGAGCAATCGGCTGACATTTATAACCAACAAAGATGAAGGGCGATAAATAATTGACGAAATGCATCCCGCGGCTTATATCCGGTAATTAGCTCTCTGTAATCACTCTCTCCGGCGAAATCCTTGTCATTTGTGTATTTGGTCAACCAAGCGCTGTTGGTGGTCAATCGGTTTTTTCTGTGCGGAACAGGAGCGCTTGTTTTGGGGTAAATCACCAACAAAATGAAACCTTTCATCGTCTGCTTATTATATATTTTTATTGCCGCCCAGGCCTTCGGCCAGGTATCAGGTAGGGTAACCGATACAACCGGTAAGCCGGTGCCGTTTGCCACTGCCGTGCTGACGCGGCCAGCCGACAGCACCGTAGTAAATTCAACCACAGCAAATAATACCGGTGCTTTTCATATCGCTGTGGCTCAGCTGGGAAAATATTTACTGCGAATTACGGCTGTCGGCTATCAACCCTATCAATCGGCGGTTTTTGAGATTAACCAGGGACAAGCGGCAGACTTAGGCAGCCTGGTCATCAAACAAACCGGCAGGCAGCTGAGCGAGGTAGTAATCCGCGGGGAAAGGCCGAGGGTACAGCAAACGGCCGAAGGCGTAACGGTGAATGTGCAAAACAGTATCATGACGCAGGAAAGCTCGGTGTTGGATGTATTGCAGCGGTCACCGGGCGTTATTCTCGATCAGCATAACAATACCATTTCACTTAACGGCAAAACTGGCGTAATGGTGATGCTGGACGGACGACTGATGCGCATGTCGATGGAGCAACTGATAACCTTGTTGGGCAGCATGAGCGCGGACAATATCGCACAAATAGAACTGATGAATACCCCTCCGGCCAAATACGATGCCGAAGGCAATGCCGGTATCATCAACATCGTAACCAAAAAGAACAAAAAGCGCGGTACCAATGGCTCGGTAACGCTCACCGCAGGCTATGGCATGTATGAAAAGGCTTCAGCCGGATTTAGCATCAACCACAATACCGGTAAGGTTAACCTGTACGGCAATTATTCCTACTGGCACGATCATGATTACGGTTTCCTGAACGCAGCCGGTTCCGAGAATGCCTCGATACTAGGCGGGCAGGCGGATTTTAGCTATACGGGCATCAGCAAGCCCATTTCTAACTACAACGACGGCACGATTGGAGCAGATATAAAGCTCGATACTGCAACTACCATCGGCGCCAGCATCAATTACTGGGGTGGCGGCAATACCAACCTGCCGCATAATTATGGCTATTACAGTTTTGCCGATGCGCCAACCCTTAATTATAATTCGCTTTTTAATAATTCCAGTCATCTCGGTAATGCAATCGCCAATTTATATTTGGATAAAGACTTGGCAGGCAAGCAAAAAATCCGTGCTGATTTGGATTACCTGTATTACAAAACGCGTGCGCTGTCCAACTCCCAGAACTCATTTACTGATAACCAGGGCAATCAGGGAGGTAGCGCCGACAGCCTTTTTTCCCCGGTACAGCGCGATTTCGGCAACACGCTGATAAGAGTACTGATAGGGAAACTGGACTATTCAAAGCAACTGAATAAAAATGTAAAGCTGGAAGCCGGCAGCAAAGCAACTTATAGCCGTACCAACGCCCGCTCGGGTATCGAGAATTTTGAGAACGGTGTTTGGGTGCCAAACATCGTAGGTCAGGCCAATAATTTTGTTACTTACGAGGCGATAGACGCGGGTTACGCCACCTTCAATATGCAGCTTGATTCCCTTACTAACCTTGTTGCCGGTGCGCGCTATGAGTATTCGCACAATTACACCGATAAATCAGCCGATGCCAATTATCGCGTCGACCGCAAATTGAAGCGATTTTTCCCTTCGGTGTTTTTTAACCGGAAGATAAATGATAATTCGTCGTGGAATTTGTCCTATACCGAACGCGTCACCCGGCCTTCTTACAGCGACCTGGCATCCTACATCAGCTACAACGACCCGGTATCGGTTTTTACCGGGAACCCCTTGCTGAAACCGGCCATCACCCGCAACCTGAAATTCGGTTATAATAATCACGATTACCTGTTCTCGTTATTATTCAGTCGCGATAGCAATCCAATCTTAGGTATACAGGGCACGCCCGGCCCGGTAGCGGGTGTGGTTTATTTACGACCCGAAAACGGCGACTGGCAAAATTCAATTACCCTGCAGACCACTATCCCCGTTAAAATCGCCGACTGGTGGGACATGAACTATACGCTTACGGGCGGCCTAAGACAATACAGGATATCCTTTACGCCGCAGCCATTGGAAAAGACCTTCCTGGCCGGCTCATTTAATTTTAGCGAGAACTTTAAATTTAAGCATGGCTTCTCTGCTGAATTGTCCGGCTATTACAATTCGTCTTCCTATAGCTCCAATTGGCATGCTTACAGCAACACCATCGTCAACTTTGGGGTAAAGAAGGAACTCGGCGAAGGTAAAGGAAGTTTAAAACTGTCGGTTGCCGATATCTTCAGGGGGGCCAGCTATAAGAGCGATTTGGGCTACCTCACCACCGATGCTTTTAACAGTAAAGTCCACGTATTTTACAATTCAGAGTCAGTGTACGGAACGCTTATTAAACTGAGCTACTATCGCCCTTTTGGGTCGACCAGCCAAAAAAAACGGGAGAAAAGGGATAGCGGCTCGGGCGAGGAGAGGAGCAGGTTGTAATTTAGACTGATTTAAATCGCTACTCTACCACCTCGCTCACCTGGATTACCGGCTGGATATTGGTGTAATTCGGAATATCTGCCCGAATTTTATCGACGTTCGTTTTCATAGCATTTTGATAGGCTTCAAGCGTGTCAAAGTACAGGTAGCCGACGGCCACAAAAGGTATAGGTGCACCCGGTGCGCTGCCGGCAACGCCTTTGTCAATGGCTGTGGCTTTCAAGGCATCACCGCACAAGGTTCTCAATAAGGGGAAATGTTTATTGACATAATAATTCATGTCGAAGGTTTTACCTTCTCCGCCCGGGTAAAGTATGGCCACTTTTATCATGCCTTTTTTTATTGGTTGATTTTTGGTTGAGTTAGCTTGCGCCATCACGTTGGTTGCGGCAAACAATAAGATAGCTAAGGTAAATATCCGAATTGAATTTTTCATTGTACTGGTTTTAAGTGGGTTAAAATTAATAATTATCCGGGTAATCCTTTTTAAATTTCTAGCTACGCAGCATATGCCTATGATTAGAAAATCTTCAAAGCCCCAACTGGGCGACACACTCCAGCACAGGTCGTAGGCCTGTGCAAAAGCAATACGGCAATTGGCAAATCTGAAACATATTCCTAATTTGCATTAATCAAACTTTTATAATGGAAACATCCGATATCACCATCACCGGCGCCGACCAGGGCGAAAAGCTGTCGATAGCCGGCGGCAGTTACCGCATTCTTATCAGAGGCGAAGAAACCGGGAACCGGTTTGCCGTAATAGAAATGCTGGTACCTCCCGGCGCGGGCCCTGCACCACATGCCCACCCGGACATACACGAAACATTCTATGTAGTCGAGGGCGAAGTGGAATTCCGGACGGAAGCCGGTAAACAGCTTGCCGCCAGCGGCGCTTATATCAACATACCGTTTAACGGCGGGGCGCATGCATTCAAAAATCTTTCAGATACATCTGCGCGCCTGGTTTGTACAGTAACTCCCGCAGGATTGGAAAGCATGTTCCGGGAAATAAGCGGACTTCCTCCAGAAGAAGTACGTGCTGTTGCCGCCAAGTATGTGCGCAAGCTTTACCCGCCCGATTATTTGGATTAAAAGGTTGTTGATTAAAAGCCTGGTTGAAGCGTTACTTATTTTACCAGCTTCCCAATCCTGGCCTTCTTAAGCTTGGCAATAATACCGAACGCAACCTGCTGCCCCTGCGTGTTGCCTTTGTCAATGCTTTCGGGGTAATGAATACCCCCGTAAAACCTCGACATCGATGCTTCCGTGGCTGCCTGCCGAAAAGAGGTGAACGACCGCTGGCTGCTGCCGAACGGTATTTCCGTATTATCTACATAAGCGAAGTTATCGCCCAATAAATAGGTAAGCAATTCGGCGGATGCGTTAGAGACTACTGCATGCCCGCTGGTGTATTCCGGGAATGGCGGAGTTTGTAATACCGGCTGCCATTTAACATCCATGTAGCGGTTAATATAAGTTTCAGGACGGATGCGGTTGCTATTGTACTTTTCTTCCCAGCAACTGATAAATGAATCCATCAGCGTAATGCCTTCAAGCGCAAGCACCACAACCGATTTATCAAAGCTCAATTTTGCTTGTTTAGACACCAGTCCCGCAATATGCATCCAATGCCCGCCCGGACTAATCTTTTTATATCCGATAGCCATGTGGCCCGAAGTTGTAATGGCAAAGGGGTTACAATCCCAAAACATGGCCTGGTTAATTTGTTCGGTAGTTAAGTGTTTGGAGATATTATAAACGGCCTTTACCTGCTTGTAAAAAGCGGACGTGGTGTCCTTACTGAAGGGGATAAGCGGCGCCGGTTTGTACTGGTTGGAAGAATCAATAACCATGGTGCGGATAGTGCGCCAGTTAGGCTCAACGGCTTCAAAATATCCGGGCGGCGTTGGGTACCACTTGCTTTCATCCTGTATTGGGGTATATCGCTTCAGCACGCTTAATTTGCTATAGTTGTCTGTTTTAGAAAAGCTGACAATTGCTGCAGATGCAATTTGCGCCGCCTTTACCGAGTTATCGATAACAGCTTGCGGTACACCTGTTTTCTGCAGTATCTGGATAAAGTTATCCTCATCATCTTTCAGCATAAACCCCGATGGCAGCAATAATTTGCCACTTTCAAGGATGCTGTAATAGGCGGCAATCTTAGGGTCGTATTTGATGTGCAGGGTATCGAGCCCGCCGCTATGTTTATAATCTTTAACAAAGGATTCAAGCGGGGGAATGCTTTTGTTATTTGCGGAAACCAGGTTATAGGCGCCCAACATGCAATAGGCATAATAGCGCGCAGCCACCGGCGGACTCGTCACATCATGAATCATCACCATGGTTACCGCATTTACGGCATGATCGGGCTGTAAATAATCAGGGTATTCCGCCTGTTTTTTTTGAGCGAAACTATAGCTGGCTGATGTTAAACAGAGCGCCGTAAAAAGGATATAAAACTTCATTATTCTTTATAAAATTTCAGTGCTTCGTCTGCCGTACCAATAAGCAGGTACGGAACCTTATCAATAATTACTTCAACGGCCGATTTTACATCGCCCGTAATCGAAAGACCGGATTCAGGCTGGGTGATATAGGTAAACCCGCCTTTTCCGTTTCCTTTCAGCAGGCAGCCATAATTTGCATCTATACTGCCAATTTTAAGGCGATTATCGCTGTGGTTGCCTAACAGCAATATATCTGTAATGCCGTCGTGATCAAAGTCGCCTGTAAGTATTTGGGTAACGGGGGCAAATTGCGCTTCGCCGGGTAGAGGAGTGGTAGTAAACTTTCCGTTGGTGTTTATAAAAAGCGTTGTTTTATTTGTGTTGATGCTGAGCTTTTTGGCTTTGGCGAGGTCGCCGGCATCAAATATTTCGTTGATGGTTGCATCAGCATACATTTTATACGAATTAAACCGCTTACGCATCGGGTAAATCTGTTCGTTCAACTCATCGCGACTTACAAAAGGGTAGCTTTTGCCCTGCACATAAAAGTTAAAAAAGGGGTCGATAGAACCGTTGTTGTCAAAATCAGCATAATACATTTCGGCGGGCTCTGCAGGAGTAGCGTGGATTTGCGAGTTGGTTCCCAGGTTCCCGACAATTAGATCCGGTTTTCCATCGCCATTAACATCGGCAAATGCCAGCTTATTCCAAAATCCGCTTTGCGGAGTATCAAAATAATCTGCTGTTTTATCTTTAAAGCCTTCCGGGGTATTAATCAATACGGTAATCGGCATAAATTCGCCGCATACAATCAAATCTTTACGACCATCGTTGTTTAGGTCTATCCATTGTGCGTCGGTTACCATACCCATTTTGGCGAATGGGAAATCTGCTGCTTTAAACTTACCCTTGCCGTCGTTTACCAATAGGTAGCTTTGCGGCGCTGCGGGATATTGGCCGGGTATTACCCTACCACCGACAAATAGGTCGATATCTCCATCGCCGTCAAAATCGCATGGCCTTACGCACGATTTACTATTGGCATTCAGCACAGGCAATGTATTGAGCGACAATACAAACCGATTATCACCCTCATTTAAATACAGTTCATCCTGCAAATCGGGAGCGCCGGGCTCGTATAACGAATAGCCGCCTTTTGCAATATAAAGGTCCGGCTTGCCATCGCCATTGGCGTCAAAAAATGTCGCAGCAGCAATTGTACCGATGTTTTCCGACCCTCCGCGCAGCAGCTTGGTAACCTGGTATTTGCCGCCCGGCTGTTGTATGTAAATTTTACCCGGACTATCCTTATCTCCACTGATATAAAGATCTTCCAGACCATCACCATTAACATCGGCCTTGGCAATAACCGGTGCCGTTTTCGAATACATAAACAGCATCAGCAACTGTCGCTTAAAATCATTAATGGTGATTTCCTCCGGTTTGAAATTGATAACAGGCTCCGCTGATTTAAAAATCGTCTTTTTTGCGGCGATGGTATTATCCGTCTTCTTTTCATTAGGCTGCTCAGCAATATCAAGTAGTTGATTAGCTTTAACATTGGTTAATACCCGCCCCGACTGATCAGGCCATATAACGCGGACTGAATCAGCGGTCTTTTGCTGCCCTAATCCAAAATTCAGCGTTGTGGATACCGCGGAGAGGTAGCCCCTGTTGGGGTTAACTTCCTGGTATTGCAAATTGCCCGGCGTATAAACATAAACCTTGGCGCCTATGGCATTGGTATTTTTAGCCGTTCCTTTTAATTTTATGGCGAGATATGAAGTATTATTATTCTCGCGGCTCATGTTTTGATATACAGACGCCGGCTGATTGATATTATTTACAACAAGGTCAAGGTCGCCGTCATTATCTAAATCGGCGTATACTGCCCCGCTGGAGATAGTTGCCTGGTTAAGTCCCCAGTCAACCTGTTTGTTGCTGAAGGTAAGGTCATGGTTGTTTTTAAATATATAATTGGGGAGTTTTGTTGAAGGCATGGCCATAATTAAATCCATCAGCCTGAATGGTTCGGCAGCCATTGCCTTTTTTATTTTGTAATCGCCCCAGTAACGTAAAAAGTCTTTGTTGGTGTAATCTCTTAAATAGCCGTTGCTAATAAAAATGTCTTTATAGCCATCGTTGTCAAAATCGGCAATCAGCGGGCTCCAGCTCCAGTCGGTGTTCGACACGCCGGCCAGTTGCCCTATTTCGCTAAAAGTATTATCTCCATTATTTAGCTGGAGCATGTTGCGCATATATTGTTTGTAGAGGCCCTGCGTCTGCATTAACGCAAATGACTCATAGTTTTCTTCTAATTGAAGCGATTTTTGCCGGTGATTGTCTTCCGGCATCATATCGAGTGTCAGTATGTCGGGCAAACCGTCATTATTAAAATCGGCGATATCTACACCCATCGAAAAGTGCGACATGTGCCTTAGCATATCTTTTGATTTTTCGGTAAAAGTACCGTCGTGGTTATTGATATAGATGTAATCAGGTTCGTTATAATCGTTGGTTACATAAATATCCTGCCAGCCATCTTTATTAAGGTCGGCAATGGCTACGCCCAAACCGAAAGTTAGCGGATTTTGAACTATCCCGGCGGTTTTTGAAACGTCGGTAAAATGCCCGTTATCGTTTCTGAATAACTTATTACTGGCCAGTTCATCCGTTTCGTTTTTGTAACGGGCCAGTTCCATATTGTCAATTTTTTTGATGTTATGATTTAGCAAGAACATATCCAGGTCGCCATCGTTATCATAATCAAAAAAAACAGCCTGTGTACTATATCCCGGATCGTCCAGGCCGTATTCTTTGGCTTCGTCTTTAAATTTATTATTCCCCAGGTTTATAAATAATTGATTTCTGCGCTGGTCATTTTCAGTTTTACCGGAATAGCATATATAAATATCCAGTAAACCATCGCCGTTAACATCGGCCATTGTAACCCCGGTTTTCCACGACCCCGGGCGGCCCTGCAAATCAGGACTGGCATCTTTGGTAATATCCTTAAACTTCATGTGCCCAAGGTTCAGGTACAGCTTGTTAGGCTGCATATTGGCGGTGAAAATCAGGTCGGGCAGGCCATCGTTGTTAATGTCGCCAACGGCAACGCCGCCGCCATTATAGAAGTATTCGTACGAGAGCACGTTTAGTGCCTCGGTTTCATTGATATCATTACTAAACTTAATATTGGTTTCCTTAGCATCCAGCATCTTAAACAGCGATTGCTGTGCGTTCGCTGCAAAAAAACTACAGCAAAATGCAGCTGTCAGTATTTGACCAATAATACAAGTTCGTTTCAATGAATTAAGCTTAAATGCAGCGACTATCAATTGTAAATGGTTCGCGCAGGTTAAATATATATTAAAACATAAGGTTTATAAAACAAACAGGGAGAAACTAGTTTCTCCCTGTTTGTTAAAATATTCGGCAGGTTTATTTATCCCAATAAACCCGAGCAGAGAAGGTATCTCCTCCGGTAAGTTTGCTTACGGCGGCAGCGTAATTTGCGCCGTTTGTTGAAGGCAGACCTACAGGGTAAGGAATTCTTCTGGGAATAGTAGAATCAAACTGGTTTGGATAAGAAATCGCATTAATTGCAGGGAATCCTGACCTTCTCCAGTTGGCCCATGCTTCGTTGAAATTAAACGTAGAAGATGTTTCAACAAAATATTCCATGTTTATTTGCTGTAAAGCAGTAGCAGCAACAAGAGGGTGCGCAGCAACATAAGTAGCTATGCTTCCTGCAGGAACTGAAGTGGTACCAAACTGACCCAATGTTTGCATGTTAGCAGTAAGAGCGTTAGCATAATGTGTTGCCGCTACGCCTGTAGCCCAACCCCTCGTAGCTGCCTCAGCTAATAAAAGCTCGGTTTCGCCATAGGTTAGCAGGAAGTTATAACGGCTGCGGTCATCATAAACAGCAAATTGCGGGCGCGAATATTTAGCATCAGGGGCCGGAGCGTCACCTGCAACCGATGGGTCTGCCGGCGTTGCACCTGGATATCCCGGGGCTTTTGAAATATCAGTTGCACCGCCCTTTTGATCATAGCCATTAGGCATACCAATTTGAAGGGCTGCGGTATTAATACCCGGCGCTTCGTTTTCATTGGCTTTTTTACCGGTACCTGTTGATATTTCGCCGATTGCGCTGATACGCGGGTCGTTGGTCGACTGCATAAAGCTTATAAGCACATTTGACCACCTTACTTCTCTAAAGTCATCAGGTACCAATAATGCTCCTGCATCGCTATTGCCATTACCGTTAGCGTTATCTGCTTTCACTTTTGCGTTATCGTCAATCGACGTCATGGTACCGCCAGTAAACGCTTTTTCAGCATATTTTTGGGCGGTAGCCGGATCAACTTTTGTAAGGCGCATAGCTGCCCTTAACATCAGCGAATATCCAAGCTTTTTCCATTTGGTGATATCGCCGCCATAAAACAAGTCAGACGATGGTTTATCTTTTGATACGTCAAGGGCCGCGGTAGCGGTTTCAAGCTGGCTCAACATTGAAGTGTAAATGCTTTGCTGGCTGTCGAAAACAGGTGTCAGTATGCCTGATTTTGCCTGCCCTTCCTGCGAAAAAGGAACATCGCCATAAGCATCTGTTATGCGCTCCAATATCATCATTCTCAATATTGTGCCGCAATTATCCAGGTTGCTATAAGCAGCATTGCCCTTTATCAGGTTTTTCATCTCATCGATCAGCGTCGATGAACCATAGCTGGTACCCCAGGTTCTGCCATAGTAAGCCGTGCCGCTTCCCGATAGAACATACTTATCGCCATTCCCATAATAATCATAAGTAGAGGCTAATGATTGTACCCACATACTTTGAAACAGCAATTGATCATATCCTGTATTTGAGAACTTTATCTGCGCTTGCGCCATCAAATAATTGGCATTAAATAAATTTGCGCTTACTTTGGTAGGATCTGTATTTATTTTTTCAAAGTCTTTAGTACAACCCGCTATAAGTGTAGCGCCTGCAACCAGGCAACTATATATAAGTCGTTTTTTCATCTTTGTTATTTTTTAAATTTAAAGTTTAGATTTAAGCCATACGTTCTTACAGCAGGCACGCTTGTGCCTTCAATACCTGCATAATTGATCCCAGGAGCGAAATTCGATTCCGGATCTATGTTATCGGTATGCTTCATAATTGTCCACAAGTTCCTTGCTACTAAGGATAAAGTAATTGCATTGAACGGTGTACGTGAAATAGATGAAGCCGGGATGCTGTAGCCAAATGTTACCTGGCGCAGCTTAATAAAGCTACCATCCAAAACATTCAGTGCCGACACTTTACGGGCTAAACTTTGATAGTAAGTTTCTGCGGGCACGTTTATCGTGTTTTGTGCGCCGGATTCTGTTACACCAACACCAACAACACCGGTTTCGCGGCCAGGAAGCGTTAGCTTGTTTTCTCCGCGGAAAATGCTGTAATAGTTGGTTGCTGATAAAACTTTATTTCCAAAGCGGTAATCAACCAGGAATGACAGGTTGAAGTTCTTATAGTTGAAATCGTTATTCAAACCGCCGTAAATTTTTGGGGTTACGCTTCCCAAAGGTATACGTCCGGTGGCTTCTGCATTGCCGGTCGCGTCAAATATGATATTTCCGCTGCCATCACGCTTGTAGTCATTAGCCAGTATTTGCGGGCCTGACATGCCTTGAACAAATGCCGTGGTAGCATTTAACGGGCGGTAAGTACCTAAGCCAAGATTGTTTCCAATTGCGTCTGTCTTCAGTACCTTATTTTGAACGTAGGTGAAATTAAAGGAAGGAGTCCAGCTGAAAGCGCCAACTATCGGCGAGCCATGGATCTCTACCTCGATACCCTTGTTTTGTACAGAAGCAGTGCCTACATAAGCGTTAGTATATCCGCTTGAGATATCTATGCTACTGTTAACAATCTCATTTTTGGTCTTCCTGTCAAAATAAGCTACATCCACCCCGAGGCGATTTTTAAACATTTTCAGCTCTGTACCAATTTCAAATTCGGTTAAGATGAAAGGTTTTAATGCCACGTTCGGTAACTGGCCGCCAAAGGTACCTGCGTTAGTGCCGTTAACTGCATTAGCTACGCTATAATATACCTGGTTGCTGTAAGGAACTGGGCTATTGCTTGTTTGAGCAAAAGATAACCTCAGTTTTCCAAAATCAAGTGCATCAATGTGGGTAAATTCAGAGAAGATAAAACTGGCCGAAACAGAGGGGGTAAAGATACCGGGACCTACCGCATTTGATATACTGCTAAAATAATCATAGCGACCATTTGTGCTCAAAATTAAAAAGTCCTTTATGGCAAAATCGGCAGTGTAGTACGCTGAATTTACTTGTTGGTTAACAGGTTGTACGTTGCCACTGGTTCTGGTTAATCCGTTTGACAGATCATAAAAATAAGGAATGATCAAGTTGTTTGCGTTAATAAAAGTTCCGTTGTAATTGCTTTTACGGATATTACCACCAACGGACGCATCAAGATTTAGCAGGCCTTTAACCAGGTCGTGTTTAACGCCCAGCAAAACGTCGGCGTTAAATTCGCTAAGTTTGATGTTTTGAACGCCCATGTTACCATTATCACCCTGGCGATAACCGTAGCCCGTAGGCGTAATACTTAAACGGCTGTCGTTGGTGTTATCATAACCTACACGGCCCTGCACATAAGCCCATGGCGTAACAGAATATTTAGCCGATATAGACGATATTAATCGCTCCCTTGATGTATTGCTTACAAAGTTATAAGCCGCAAAATAAGGGTTGGTTACATATACGTCGTTGGTAAATGATTGTTCTGTTTTATCAGCTTTTGTGCCCGGGGCCAAAATACTTTGCGCTTCATTCGGCGCTAAAAATTGCACGTTGTTGGGGTTACCGGGGCCATCGCTTAAGCCTGAACGGTTGTGTTCGTTGTCTATAATATAATTTGCAACCAGGTTTATATCAAGGTTTTTAATTACAGTTTGCGAACCGTTAAAGTTGAACGTTTTTCTGTCCAGACCGCTGTTTGGCGTAACGGCATGATTGTTCAAATCCGATAATGACAAGCGGAAAGTGCCAGTTTCGTTACCGCCCGTTAAAGCAACCGTATTGGTATAGGTATGGCCTGTTTTGTAAAATTTGGTCCAATCGTCACTTGTTTTTGAGTAAGCATAGCTTTTACCATCGAACTGGGGCACCTGCGAACCATCTAGTTTTGCTCCCCAGGCCAAACTGCCTGAACTTAATGCATCAGCAGCGTTTAATGGCTTTTTGCCATTTTCGCCCTGACCATAATCCGACTGGAAATCTTCGTTATTTACAACCTTATCCGCCTGGAAGTTGGTGTTAAATTCTACACCAAAGCCGGAATTTTTTTTACCTGATTTAGTGGTGATCAAAATAACACCGTTTACGGCACGCGTACCATAAAGTGCAGATGCAGATTGTCCTTTCAAAACAGTCATGCTTTCAATATCATCCGGGTTAATGTTGGCAATGCCATCACCGTAGTCAGCACCGCCCCATTCGCCTGATTGCCCTCTCTGGGTATTGTCCATCGGAACACCGTTGATTACAAATAACGGGCCGCTTGCACTGGTACTGGTTACACCGCGCAGCAATATGCGTGCAGATGAACCCGCGCCGCCATTGGTACCGCTGATGCTTAAACCGGCAACGCGACCTTCTAACGAGTAAGCCACGTTTGATTCTTTGGCTTTGTCCATGGTACTGCCATTAACGGTTGTAATTGCGTAGCCTAACTTTTTCTCGTCTTTTTTGATACCCAATGCGGTAACAACAACTTCATTTAAGCTTTTGGCAGATACCGTCATTTTAACCGACAGTGTAGTCCGGCCGTTAAGCACAACTTCTTGTGTCTCGTAGCCTAAAAATGAAAATACAAGGGTAGCATTATCCGGAACGCTGATAGAGAAATTACCGTCAGCGTCTGTTACAGTGCCTACAGTAGATCCTTTGATCCTGATTGAAACGCCTGGAGCTGCAAGGCCGGTCTCATCCAAAACCTTACCGGTAACGGTTACATTAGAAACAATTTCATTTCCGGTAGTTATTACAATAAGGTTATTTGCAAGCACGGTAAATGAGAAACCTGAATTGGCCAAAACTTTTTTAAGTACCGAAGTAACTTCTTCGTCTTTTACATTAAGGTCAATTTTATTTGCTAAAGGAATTTTACGTTCACTAAAAACAAAACGGTAATTAGTTTGCCGTTGTATTGCCGAAACGATTTTCTTGAAATCAGCAGATTTAGCATTTATTGTAACTTTTTGCTGCGAGTAGCCTGAAGCTATCGATTGCAGACTGAATAATACTATAAAAAATAGCGTTAATTTCATGATTAACATAGACTTTAATAGCCAATATTTATCTCTTACACCCAACGGGTGTCTAAAATATTTCATATTTTTACTTGATTAAAGGTGGTTGATTAAACGCAATATTCTGTTCGAGAGATTATTGCGCAATTGTTTAATGGTCTTCATCTTTTAACGGGGATTGCCTATTGGTGATTCCCGTTTTCGTTTGGTTGAGTAGTTTTCATTGTTACATAGGCTAATTGATTTTTTGAGTTAATTTAATTTAGTTGGGTTAATAAATATTTACAGTTTCATTTTTTTTCTTATAAGAAAACGATTCAATCATTTGCAGGGCAGAAAGCGCCTGGTCAAGGCTTTCCTTTTCAAAAATCCCTGTGAACCGATAGTCTTTCACAGCCTCACTCTTAAACTTTATTTTTACGCCATACCAGCGCTCCATTTTATTGGCAAGTTCGCCAAAATCTTCATCCTTAAACAGCAGCTTATTATTCACCCATGATGTTTCTACAACAGTTGTATCGTTCGATTTAAAATAGGTGACGTTACTTAACTTATAGCTGGACTTTAAATTGTCATGTGTTTCAACAGCCTGTCGCTTAGCAGGCGCTGGCTTATTTTCAATATTGGTTTTTAAAACAAATTTGTCATTAGGTTTAAGAATAATTTTGTCTGACGGCCTGTCAGAAAGCGTTACTTCAATTGCGCCTCTGATTAATGTTGTTTCGCTGGTAATGTCATTTTTGTACGATTTAACATTAAAAGCAGTACCCAATACCTTTATGCTCATTTTGCCTGCATGCACTATAAAAGGGTGTTCATGATCTTTGGCTACCTCAAAAAATGCCTCGCCGCTTAAAAATACTTCCCGTGTTTGCCCCGGAAATGAAGGCGGGTATTTCAATGTCGTTTCCGAATTGAGTGTTACCACAGTGCCGTCGGTCAAATAAATTTTCGACTTCTCGCGGCTCGGGGTTGTTGTAAGCTCTAAAACGGTGTTTTTGGCTGTCTTAAAAATATATCCTGAGGTATAAAAAGAGATACCGATGCCCAGGAATACTACAGCAGCAACAGCGCAAATAAGAATTAGCCTCCGAATGCCCTTGCGGCTTTTTTCGGGGGCTTCCTCTTCAGTCTCTATATAATTTATTTTACTTTTTACCTTAGCAAATAGCAGTTTTGAGTTTGAATATTGCTCCTGGTCGGGCACCCAAAACTCTTTCAATAAATTATATTGTTGACGGCATTCCGCGTCATTTAGCAGCTGGTTTAACTCTTCCTGTTCTTCCGTACCTATCTCGCCGGATAGCTTTAGTGCAAGCAGCTCAATAAATCTGTCTGTTACCATTCAATTTGAATAATCATCGCGGATATAGTTAGGACAACATTTTTTTTAAAATTGCCTACAAGCTTTTTAAATTTTTTTTAAAAGTTACAAAAGCTTATAATTCGAAAGGGGAAGGCTCCCTGGTTGGCTGTCTGGAAGGCGTTTGATGCGCCGAAAGAATAATACTTAGCTTTTTAATGGCCCTGAATAGCTGTGTCTGGACCGTACGGGGAGATATATTTAAAATTTCGGCAACCTCTTTATACTTCATCCCATCTTCTTTTATTAATTTAAAGACGATGCAAGCCTGCTGAGGTAAGGATTCAATTGCCTTATCCAACAAAAAATTTAATTCTTTTCGCTCCAATTCCTTTTCAGGATTAAACGTATCAATAAATTCAACTTCGTCTGATTCTTCAACCTGCACCAGGTGAATATTTGAATACTTTTTGAGGTAATTAAAAGATTGATTCTTTACTGCAACAAAAAGGTAGGTTTCGGGATTGGTTATTTCTAAAAGATTTTGCCTATTTTCCCAGCATTTAATAAAAACATCCGCCACTATTTCTTCTGCTGCTTCCTTCTGCCTGATGTAAAATATGCTGAACTTTATCAGGCGGGTATTCATAACATAAAACAGTTGTTCAAAAGCTTTAATATCGCTTTCCGAACAAACTCTACTCCAAAGTTTAGGAATTGTAGCTGTTTCAATCATCAATACGCGTCAACTATTAGTTAATTGTATGCAATTTAAGAACTTTGTAATTAAATCAAATATTTTTTTAATATTCTTAATAAATCAGTGCTTATAAGCCGAAATAAAAATAATATTGTAAAAAGTACACGAAGGAGCCCTTTTTTATCAAATTTACTGTGAAATTAACAATTAAAGATTCAAAAACGATATATTTTGCAATCTATTTTATAAATCAGGAAAAAATATGCGGACAAATATTGAGGCGGGCACAGGTATGAGAGCATTTCTTTTAATCAGCGTTTTTATATTACTAACGTTTATCAGCCTGAATTCATTCGTAAAACAAAACGCGAAAGCAGACGACGAAGGCAAAAAGCTATTTACTGCTTATTGCTCAAACTGCCATATGTTACCAGAGCCGGCCAGCCTGACGAAAGAGATCTGGAAAAACCATGTATTGCCTGTTATGGCCAGCAGGTTGGGGATAATTTATCCTAATTATGATCCATTCAGAGGCTTATCGGAAGAGGAAAAAGATATTGTAAAAAATAATAATATAATATTTGATGGCCCAATACTGGAAGAAGACAAGTGGAAGAAATTGGTCCAATATATTCTGACCAATGCGCCCGATAGTGTTTCTCTGGACAGCACAAGGCTGAAACGTGACAGCCCTTTGACGCAATTTGTACGGGAGGATATACAGGTTGAAGCTGAAAGCCCATCGTTAATTACCGGCCTGGAGTATAACAACGAAACCAGGACCTTATGGATAGGCAATTTTTTTAACCAGGTATTTACCTGGAAATATAATGTGGGCGTTACCAAAACCATAAAGACCAACAGCCCCGTTGTCGATTTTAATTTTTACAGGAGTAGCACCTATTTTACTGAAATTGGTAAACTTTATCCTACAGAGTTAAGCCTGGGAGACTATGCCCGGTATAACGACACCACCGTTTCGCCGTTGCTGACGCAGCTCCACCGCCCGGTACATGCCGAAATAGACGACCTGAATGATGACGGTATTCCGGAAATAGTGATGTGCAACTTCGGCAACAAAATAGGGGCGTTATCGCTGTTTAAAAAAACAAAATCAGGCAAGTACACAGAGCAGGTGCTATTGAAGCTCCCCGGCGCGGTTAAATGTTTTATAAAAGACATGGATGGCGATGGGAAAAAAGATATCGTGGCCATGTTTTCGCAGGGCGATGAAAGCGTTTATATTTTTTACCAGAAAGGGAATTTACAATTTACGCCAAAAAGAGTGCTGCGCTTCCCCCCAAATTATGGCACAACAGATATGGTGCTGGTTGACTATAACCACGATGGGCTTACGGATATAGTAACGGTGCACGGCGATAATGCTGATTACTCAAACATACTGAAAGCCTATCACGGCATCCGGATAAATATTAACCAGGGCGGCGGCGTTTTTAAAGAGAAATTCTTTTACCCTATTTATGGTGTTACAAAGGTGGTGGCAGAAGATTTTGACAAAGATGGCGATATTGACTTTGCCGCAAGCTCATTTTTTCCTGATTTTACTAACCTGGTTAACGAATCCTTTATCTACCTCGAAAATAAAGACGAGGCTAACTTTACCTTTAAGCCGTACATTTTAAAAAGCGATGTCCCCCTAAAAACGCTGACGCTGGAAAAAGCAGATATTGATGGCGACGGGGATATGGATATCATCGCCGGTAATTTTGCCCAAAGCCCCGGCGCCGTTCCGCCCAACCTCGACCAAAAATGGAAAGCGGCGAAATACGGGATAATCATTTTTAAAAATCAGCTTTATAAGCCAGGGAAATGAAAACTGTAATTTTGAAAAGCCCCGTTACAAGGCTTTTCAAAATTTCAACAGGCGTACTATTTGCGGGAGGCGCAAATTAATGCCTAATTAGTTTTGCACTGCCATGGCGTTCTGGCGCTCCATTGCCTTTATGCCGCCATTGTTCCACCCATCGGCTAACTGTGCCGACATTGGGTCGGGAAAGATTTCTTCCTGGCCAGCTTCCAACCCTTCGAAGATGTTTTTTGCAGCTATTTCGGGATCAGTCTTCGGTATATCAAGCCCCCGGTTCATGTCGGTGTCTATAGGGCCTGTCATTATCGCATGAACGCTGATGTTCTGCCCGGCTAAATAAGCCCGCATGGATTGGGTCATGGAAAAGGCGGCTGCTTTTGAGACACTGTATGATGCTATCGGCGCAAAAGGCGCGAGGGCTACCATAGACAGATTGTTAACGATAGCGCCATGTGACTTTTTTAGCGCCGGCAAAAATGCCTGGATGACGTTGAATGGTCCGTAAAGATTAACCGAAAGGTGTTTGTCGAGCATACTGCTGTCACTCAGATCATCATATAAAGCTATGCCAGCGTTATTGATAAGCACATCCAGGTCTTCAATCATGGCTACAGCATCCTTAATTTGGCTGATGTTTGTTACATCCAGCATAATCGGTATAACCCGTTTATCCGGATGATTCATTGGGCCCCGGTGGCCTGCGTAAATTTTCTTAGCGCCGCGCTTCAACGCTTCTGCAACCAACGCCCGGCCTATCCCTCTGTTGGCGCCGGTTACGAGCATCACTTTGTTTTTTATATCCATTTTCTTTTAAATTGCTGAGTGTGAATTTTAACTGATAATCATCCCGCCGGTAAGATTTATTACCGTTCCGGAGATTGCGCCGCCAGCGTCTGATGCGGCGAAGATTGCAGTAGCTGCTAATTGTTCCGGCGTGGTCAGGCTTCCCAGGTGTGTCATGCTCTCCATAAATTCCTGAAACTGCTGCTGGGTAATGCCATGCGACTTGCCTTGTATTTGCCAAACACTGTCAATTAGCGGCGTCTCGGGGATACCGGTGGTCATAAGGCAAACCGAACGTACGCCTTTTCTTCCCCACTCTACAGATTGGGTTTGACAAAGCGACTCAAGTGCCGCCCAGGCCGGCGACATGCCTCCAACAAATGGCGGGTTAATTCGGCTGGCGTTTGGCGTATGCATCAGGATAACACCTTTACCCTGCGCAATCATTTGTTTTGCAGCCGCTTTGCCGGTGATAAAATGAGCCCGCGTGTAAGTAATTAACGGTTGTAAGAAGGTGTCGGGCTGGATATCCAGCAGAGGAATACCCTGTACGCCCTCCATACGAATGCCAATAGTGTTAAATGAAATATCGATCCTTCCACCGGTGCTTGTTACCTCATTTATATGCTCTTCAACAGCTGCTTCATCCAGCACATCCAGTTGCCTGGTATAAATTGCATCGCCGTTTAGTTCCACGGCTTTTTTAATTGCTTCCAGTTTTGAAGCGCTCCGGCTGGCGAGGAACACTTTTGCCCCGGCAGCAAGAAAGGCTTTTGCCATGGCGGCACCGATGCCCCCCGCGCCATAAATAATTGCAGTTTTGTTAGTTAGTGTTTTCATAACCCAAAGGTATTGTCCATATTTCGCGCAAAAAGGTGGTTTAATAGACATTATGATGGGTTGATTTAGACAATTCACAAAGCTATCTTTGTGAAAAACAAAGGATATGAAACACGCGACAATCGTTTACCCGGCAAAGCGCAGCGGCTACAGCACCCTTGCCTGCATAACAGCAGCTTTCGAGACATTTATAACCGCCAATGCCTATCGCAGGAAAAATGGTGAGGCAGACCTGTTTTCGGTTGAGCTGGCCGGCACCACAGCAGCTGAAGAGATTTATGGCGGCATGTTTACCGTAAGGCCGCAGCGGAATATCTCCGATATAAATAAAACAGACCTTGTTATTGTGCCATCTATGGAAACAGACTTTAGACAGGCATCCGCAGAAGATGATACCTTAATTGAATGGATTACAAAGCAGTATAAACAGGGGGCGGTGATTGTGAGCATCTGTTCAGGCGCCTTTATGCTGGCTGCATCAGGGATACTTGACGGGAGGAGCTGCTCTACCCACTGGGCACATGCTGATGCTTTCAGGGAGCAATTCCCCAAAGTAAATCTGATGACCGACCGCCTGATAACCGACGAGAACGGCATCTGCACTAACGGTGGCGCATTTTCTTTTCTGAACCTGATGATTTACCTGGTCGAGAAATATTACGACCGGGAAACGGCCATCTTCTGTTCCAAAAGCCTGCAAATTGAAATGGATAGAAACAGTCAATCGGCCTTCTCTATTTTTACCGGGCAAAAACGTCATGGCGATAAAATGGTTGAGGATGCGCAGAAATACATCGAAAGCTCGCTGACTGAAAAAATATCGGTGGAAGAGCTTTCATCCAAATTTGCAATCGGTCGCCGTAATTTCGACAGGAGGTTTATTAAAGCTACCGGGAATACGCCTTTAGAATATTCGCAGCGCGTAAAGGTAGAGCTGGCCAAGAAAGAGCTGGAAGTTAGCCGCAAAACAGTTAACGAGGTTATGTACGAAGTAGGCTATTCCGATCAAAAGGCATTCCGTGAACTTTTCCGGAAAATTACAGGCATGTCGCCATTGGAATATCGCAGCAGGTACAATAAAGAGGCGGCAAATTAATGAACAAATACAACAGCATGGACAATAAAATCAAACAACCAGGCCCGTCTGCAGGGGAAGAACAAATACTTGATACCTTAAACGCGCATTGGCAGGCATCGGCAGCAGGCGATATAAATGCGGAACATGATATTTATGCTGACGATGCCATCTGCGACTACCCGCAATCTGGCGAGCGGATATTCGGGCGGAATAATTTGCAGGCTTTACGGGGACATCATCCTGGCAAACCATCAGGCTTCAATGTAAGGCGCGTACTCGGAAATGGTAACCTGTGGATCACAGAATACACCATAACCTATCATGACGGGCCGATGCACACCGTAAGCATAATGGAGTTTCGCAACGGCAAAGTAGTGCACGAAACACAATACTTTGCCGAACCATTTGAGGCGCCCGCCTGGCGAAGCCAATGGGTTACGCAGATGAAATAACTTGGTCACCCATTCAATTTGCCTACTTCAGCCCCTCGTTCAACTTGCCATTCAGTTCACTCACGGTTTTTTGTGCCGATGCTATGCTACTGCTTATCGGGCTTGTAACGCCGACTACATTAATATCTGTCATTTTTCCGATAGCATCTACATACCATTTTGCCCACACATCAATTTTATGCCTTTCGTCGGCAGCGGGGGATCCGCCTTTTATAGCTTGCAGACCCAGTTGATATTCGGCCTGCAGGCGGTCGGTAGCATTTTTTTGCAGCTCGGCCACCAGCGATAGGGTAGTGGCTTCGCTGGCGGCTGTGAGTGTATAGGCTGTTGCCAATGCGCTTACCCCGCAGTTCTTCATTTCCCATGGGGAAACTTTATCCAGGCGATCGGCATCGGTGTGGTAAAACACATCGGTAAAGTGCCACATCAGCAAGCCGGGTATTTTAGCCTGCAGGAAGGGGGTATGGTCGCTGCCGCCTTCAAAGGGGTTGCTTTTTACTACCCAGCCGTTCTCTTTTCCCTGCTGTTTGCAGCGATCCAGCACCAGGTCGTTAAAATAGTGCGGGAACATATCTTTTTCCGCCAACACACTGCCGCCCCATTCCGTATGTTTATCCTCGCCGCGTGTCCAGATGGCGGATGGGTCGGGCATTTTCTCTATCAGGAAGGTGCCGCCGGTTTTTTGGGTGTCTTCACCTACCATATCCAAACTCATGCCCCAAAGTATGCCTTTGGCGCGTTCAGGGTTTTCTTTGATATATCTTGCTGTCGAGCTGATTTCCACACCCCATAAAAAGGTGACGGTGCGTTCCGGGTTAAATTTTTTCTGACTGACCAACTCTGCCGTTACCCGTGCCATTTCGGCGAGTGTACCTACACCACTGGCATTGTCGTTTGCGCCGGGCTCCTGCACGTGGGCGCTGAACACAAAGCGCTCATCCGGCTTCACCGAACCGCGTGCATTAGCCACCAGCGTCAATTCCTTCGAGGTATATATTTTCGATTCCGTTACCACATGCACCTTAACCGGGCCTTTCGCCAATGCAGCTTTCAGCCGCTCCTTTGCCTGGTACGAAAGGTATATGCCGAAATTATGGCTCAGCGTATCATCATTCCTGATCCCGCCGAACTGGATAGAATTTACATTTTTCTCCGGCTGCGTATAAGCCGGCATGCTATAGCCAAATGCCCCCAATGCGCCATTCTTCATCGCTGCCGAATAAACCTGGCTAGTAGATGTTTCGGCGAACACAATCTTGCCCTTCACCTTTTCCGGCGACAGGTTCTTAAGCTCGTTCCGGTCAACGTAAACCACTTCGGCAGTAACTCCTCCGGCAGGTGTGCTGCCCGAGTTCATGGCCAGCATATTGCGGTTGGTGGCAAATTTTAATAAGGGTTGTTGCTCGCCTTCTATGGTTACCTCGGCATTTATCGGGTCCCACGCAGGCTGACGCAGCTCGCGTGTTTCCAGCCGGTAGGTGAGGGGACCATCAGTTTCGCCTTTTACCTCTTTTTTAAAGCCTGCGGCCTGCAATAATTTCTCCACCTCATAAATACTCTGGTTAAAGCCAGAATTACCCGGTACCCGCCACCGCTGTTCCACAAATGCGGTAGTTTTATAGGCATTATTCTCATTAAACGTTTTCCGCAACAACGGGTAATAGGCGTCAACAGTAGTCGGTGTTTTTTGCGCACAAGCCAGGCCGGCACAAAGTATAAGGGCGGGGAATAGCAGCTTTTTTAGCATGGGATATTTTATTGCGGTAAAATAAGTGGTTTTTATTGGGATTATGAAGTGAGACGGTGAGTAAAGCAGGTATGTTACAAAAGGTATGCAGATGGTTAGCATAATTGTGGTGACACCTTTGGTTAATTTGCTTTTAATCAGTGTGTTAATGGTTTTAGGTACGGTTTCACCTGAAACCATGAGATTTTGATGGATTTCTTCGTAAGTATCTGATAATCAAATGGCAATAGAAATGTAATTTGTGACTTTAAAAGCCTTACAACAGGCTTTAGCTGATTCTCCAACTCTACACAAGTAACCTTCGCTGACGGGGGCGGGCAAGGATAATCATTACCCGCAGGCCACCCGCATACGCAGCGCCAGGGGAGGGGATAAATAATTTTCCTTTCTATTGTACAATGGCGCCCATAGCCGCCAGTTGCAGCAAAGCGCTGTTTTTAACTTGTTCGGCACTTAATTGCCCGAGCAGCTCATGGCTTAATTCGCATGAGCCAGTGGCTTTCTCATCAATGTGAACGGTAAAGTTGGCCATAATAGCTTCGCGTGCCGTGGTAGAAACGCAGCCAAATGTATAAAACCCGGCAATCTGCACCTCAGTTACATCGAGTTCTTTTAGCCATGCGCCGAGGTCGGTTCCGGTAAATGCACCGTAAACATCCTTCTGAAATTCTTTTTCGTTTGCCGCGCCGGCCAGCGGACCCATCCCTCCGGCAAACTCTGCTCCCCAGGTGCCTGGCATAAACGCCGGCGATTCCTCCGGCTTATTAAAATGCCTTACCCAGGCAATCGGCCCGCCATTATCCCGGAATTGTGCCGCCGTGGCAATAATAACATTTATTACATCCGTATATGCCGGAACAGGCCTTTTCCCATGTGCAGAAAACTCGTTTTGAGCGTCGATAACAATTAATGCTTTCATAAAATTTGATTAATTTTTCGACTAAATTAGATTTCGCGGCGGCCGGCAGCAACCTGATTCTTGCGCTATTGAACAGTTAATTTGTTGGGCAAAATTGCCACAAGCGCCTGGTGGAAATTCTTGCAGGCATCCTTATCGTAAGCCACAAACAATGCAGGTTCAATCAATTCAAGTTCCATTATAACAAACTCATGGCCTGCAAGCACGCCGTCTACCCGCGCATACAGCAGGGGCCACGGTATGGCAGCAAGCAGCCCGGCGGCAGAATTGATTATAGTAGCAGACGGCTGTATATGATGAACAGTGCCTCCAAATTTCGCTTGCACCCTAAAATCGCCGCCGGTTGCTTTCTTAATTACAGAATGGCTATAATGTTTATTAAAGAAAATAAGCGACAGTTCTCCCCTGTCCAACACTTCTGGTACAAATTTTTGTACAATTACGTCACCATCTCTAAGCATCGCCTGTAGGGCAGGGCTGTCTTTCAGCGCCGAACCGGGTGAGCTTATCCAGGTATTAAACGAGCCGCAGGACACAGCCGGCTTTATTACCGCCTTTTCCCATTTATTTTCTTCAAATATCTTATCAAGCCTTGCAACGCTGTTTTGCCCGCAAAACACAAAGGGAGGGATGGCGGTGTTGGCGTCCCTCAAATCAAGTAAATACTTTTTATTTTGATTCCATTTAATTACCGGCGCGGGATTTAATAGGGTACAGCCAAGTTTCTCAATCCTGTTAAGCCAGGCGTTAAACTCAGCAAGCTTTAAGTGATAATCCCAGGCTGATCTTAAAATAATAGCGTCGAAAATCGTCCAGTCAACCGTATTGTCATTCCATGGTGCAGCGGTTATGGTAATATCTTTACTTTCAAGGTATGCGGCCAGCACGTGGTCGTCCGGTGTTAATAACGGTTGTTCCCGGTAAGTTATAAAGCAAATGCGCATTGGTTATTTTTTATTGTTTTATCAGCGAATTCCGGCCCATTTCCCATGCTATCATCGCTCTTTTGCGAATCCTGCCATTGGAAAAATTGCCGGCATCGCCGTCTTCGCAAATAATGCGGTGACAAGGGATGAGAAAAGAAACCGGGTTTTTACCGGCAGCAGTAGCCACAGCCCGGAAACTTCCCGGCTGACCAACGTCCGCCGAGATCTGTTTGTAGGATTTTACCGTCCCGAACGGGATATTTACCAATGCCTCCCATACCTTCACCTGGAAATCAGTTCCCTGCACCAGCAGTTGCAGCTTTTCGGGATTTACCTTGTCCGCACGAAATATCTTTCTCACATATTCCTGGGTTATATCCGGGCGATGAGTGAGCGTTGCAAACTGCCATTTGGCGCTAAAATTCCTGAATTCATCACGGCTATAGTCTTCGTTAATAAAATGCAGGTCGCAGATGCCCCGTTCTGTAGCAGCTATAAAGCACAATCCAAAAGGTGTAGCATGATAGCCGTAGAATATTTCGAGACCGGCGCCCCCCAGCTTAAATTCCCCCGGACTAACCGCCTCGATATTTATAAAAAGATCGTATACGCGCGACTGGCTCGATAGCCCGGCTATATCGGCAGCCTCAATCACATTGCCGGTATTTTTTATTTGTTGCTTCAGATGGTCAAGCGTGAGATATTGCACAAACTTTTTAGGAGATATCCCCACCCAGTCAAGAAAAAGCCGCTGGAAATGAAATGGGCTCAAGTTCACCTTTTCGGCAATCTCGTCCAAATCCGGCTGGGATTTGAAACTTTCAGACATAAAACTTATGGCTTTTTCTACCCGGTAATAGTTTATGGTAAGATCGTTTTTCACTCGCATAAAAATACGCTTTTATGATTTATGCAGGCAGCTATTGTTTAAGGTCTTTGCCTTCCTTCTATTTCCCGGCCGAAAAAGCTTTTGATCAATTCTGCAATTTGTGCTGTATCGTCCTCAGTTGCGGCCCAGTGCCCCCCATTCAGCAAATGAACCTCGGCCCGGGGCACGTCCCGCAGGTAAGCCAACGCCCCTGGTACTGTAAAATAAGTATCATCTTTACCCCACGTTATCAAAACCGGTGGCTGATATTTTTTCAAATAGTCGTGCCATTGCGGGTAACTTTTTACATTGTTGCCGTAATCGAACCACAGGTCCATAAAAAGCTTGAGCCTGCCGGGCTTTAGCATAATTGCGGCGTCCAGGCTGCGGCGGTCCGGGTTAATATTAGATTGAGGCTGTTTTTGTGCCATCGGCATTAAGCTCGCGTTTCTATAATAATTTATCCAGTCCGCTTCGTATTTTGCGTTTTTGTTATTCCAGTATTGCTGTAATTCGCCGTTCGGATCCCGGGCTTCCGGGAAACCGTCGAGATAGGCGTTTCCGTTTTGTATAAGCAGCGCATCTACGCGTTCAGGATACTTGCAGGCAAGCCGGAAGCCCACAGGGGCCCCATAGTCCTGCATAAACAAGCTGTAATGTTTAACCCCCAATTGGTCAAGCAACTGATGAATGGAATTGCTGATATTATCAAAAGTCAGTTTATAACCTTCCGCAGGCACGTCTGAATAACCATGCGCCGGATAGTCAGGAGCGATAAGATAGAAATCATTTTTTAACAGCTCCAGCAAGCCCTGGTACATAACCGACGAGCTCGGAAAGCCGTGCAGTAAAACAATTGCCGGCTTGTGCGGATCTCCTGCACTACGAAAAAACAGGTTAAGCCCATCTACCTTTTGCAGGTGGTATGAAATATCCGCCTGCTGGGCAAAACTACCGGTAGCCGGTAAAATAATAAACAATAACCATATCAGTCGCCTCATCATAAGTTTTTTTCTGCAATTATTGAAATACCAGGCAACGCTCACAACCTGATTCTTGCGAAATATGATTTTTCATAAAGCATGGTATTCAAAGCATGCAAACCCGGTACTGCATTCCGGATAAAATACGGCAGCAGATAATGCCGCGTCGAAAAACTGGCTGTTCACGCCAAAATTATGTTGACAGGTGCTAATAGTAAAAAATTCGGGTTAGTGTGTTAAAAGTTAGTTATTCGTAGATAAAATCTGCGGACAGCGGGGAAGCGGACACCCCATCGTCCGTTTTTGTTACAGTTAGCCTAAGCGACTTAAATATAATATTCTGTATCTTAAAATGTTATAGATTTGGAATATAAATTGAAGGATCTGTGCACTTGAATCCCAATATACTCCATATCACCCTATTTGATTTGTTCTTTGCCGGAACCATATCCGTTGGGCTCAACTTTGCGATATTGCTCGCGTTTGCCGGAAAAGGTAACCGCACCGGCGACAGGTTGCTCGCCCTGGCACTTACCGCGGCCGTTTTAGGAATAGCACGCTTGCTGATTGAAGATATGGAGCCAGGCACGCGGCTCGTGTCCTGTTCACTGGCTGTCGGGCCGCTTATTTATTTGTATGTGCTGAAGTACACCCGCCCTTCGTTTAAATTGGTCCGGAAACACCTGCTGCATTTTATACCGGTTTTGCTCCAATTGTTTATTCCCCGGTTAGACGTAACTGCTGCGGTATCCATCTTGCTTTATACTTACCGGTCGCAATTGCTCATTCGTGATTTTTACCGGCAGCTTGAACCAATACTGATGGACCGCCCGCTGGCGAAGATGCGCTGGCTTCGCCGCTTGTTAAAGGCTTTAATGTACCTGGGCGTGGTTTGGCAGGTAGCCGGCCAACTCATCCCGGCCTCGAATGGCCTTTTTAGCATATTGTTTGCCCTCGTTATGATCAGGCTGGCAGCGCTGGCTTTCCTGGCGCCGCTTACCGAGATTCCTGTTCAGATACCCGCTGCGGCTAAACCCATGGCCGATGCGGAATTAAAACAAAAAGGTACCTGGCTAAAAAAAGCAATGGAAGCGGGGCATTTTTACCGGGATGCCGAATTAAGCCTGGCATCGCTGGCAGAACAGCTGGGCGTGCATACGCATGAGCTATCCCGTATCATTAATGTCGCGCTCAAAAAAAACTTTTACGACTTTATAAATGAGTATCGCGTGATGGACGTCGCGCGCAAAATGCACGACCCCGCTTACAGCCACATCACGCTGCTGGGTATAGCCTTCGATGCCGGTTTCAATTCCAAAAGCACTTTTAATCGCATATTCAGGCAGGTAACAGGTAAAAGCCCCATTGAGTTTAAAAAAGAGCGCCCAACTTATAAGTTAGGACGTTCTCCGCATTTTCAGCCGGTAACATTGCATCGTGGATTCCACGAAAAATTAAACCGCAGCATTATGTTTCGCAATTATTTAAAAGTAGCCATTCGCAACCTTTGGACAAAAAAAGCATTCTCATTCATTAACATCGCCGGGCTGGCCGTCGGCATGGCCGGCGCTATCCTTATCGGTCTATGGGTGCAAAACGAATATAGTTTCGACATGTTCCATACCAATAACAAAACGCTGTACAAGGTATGGTACCGTTTCCCCACCAAAGAGTATGTGGGCAACAGCGAGGTAACGGCTGGCCCGGTGGGTAATGCGCTAAAGCAGGAATTTCCGGAGGTTAAAAGCGCTTCCCGCGTTTATTGGAGCGAGAACCGCTTGTTCAATTATAAAGATGTTTCGCTGAAAGCTACAGGTAACGAAGTGGACAAAGATTTTTTAACGATGTTCACCTTCCCGCTCATTAAGGGCAGCAAGCAGCACGCCTTTGACGATGTAAACAGCATTGTATTAACGCAGCACCTTGCCGATAAAATATTCGGCACTGCGGACCCATTGAACCAACTGGTAAAACTGGATAACAAACAATTGTACAAGGTTACCGGGGTAATGCGGGACCTGCCTAACAACACCCAGTTTGATTTTGAATACCTGGTGCCAATGCCCGCCGGTGGTGCTTTTAATGATAACCGCTGGACCAGCAACAGTTATTATTCGTATGTGCAGCTGCAGCCCGATGCGGATGTGAACCAGCTTAATAAAAAAATACGGTTGGTTGTGCAAAACCACGTGAACGATAAAAACAACAATACCGAAGTGTTTTTATATCCCTTCAGCAAAATGCACCTATACAGCCGTTTTGAGAACGGTAAGGTTGTGGGCGGTAAAATTGAGGTGATACGGCTGTTGCTGATTATCGCCGGCATTATTTTACTGACCGCCTGCATCAACTTCATGAACCTAAGTACCGCGCAAAGCCAAAAAAGGGCTATGGAGGTGGGTGTCCGCAAGGTGATGGGCGCTGCAAGGATAAACCTGGTAAGTCAGTTTTTGGCCGAATCGCTGGCGATTACGGTCATCGCCGGCCTGGCTGCCTTGCTCATCGCCCAGATGTGTCTGCCCGCATTTAACAGTTTAACTACCAAACATTTGTTTATACCTTACCTGCAACCGGTTTTCTGGCTGGTGCTCTTCCTGTTTATCGTGCTCACTGGGGTACTTGCAGGCAGCTACCCGGCGTTTTTCCTGTCGGCCTTCAAGCCTGTACGGGTATTAAAAGGGCGCTTCAGCGCAGTTAACCGGCTCATCAATCCCCGAAAAGTGCTGGTGGTAGGGCAGTTTGCCGTAGCGGTGGTACTCATTGTGTCGACCATAGTAGTGTATCGGCAAATAGATTATGCACAAAACCGGGACACCGGTTATAAGATCGATCACCTGGTTGAAGTGCCTATTGAGGGCGATATACGAAAAAACTTTTCGCTGATTAAAAACGAGCTTGTAAGCTCTGGCGCGGCGGTAAGCGTATGCCAAACCAGCATTGATGTGACTCTTGATGGTTCCCAAAGCGGCGGTTTTTCGACCGACGGCGCCAATTTAAGCCAGCAAAATCTCAGCTTTTCAAGATTTGGCACATCGGGCGATTTTATCAAGACAATGGGACTGACCCTGCTCACCGGTCGTGACATAAATTTTAAAGAGTACCCGTCAGACAGCGCATCGTGCCTGTTGAATGAAACCGCCGTTAAGCAGCTGGGCATCAAGGATCCTGCCGGCAGCACCATTTACGCCGGTAGCTCTCCAATACGCGTGGTTGGGGTAATTAAGGATTTTATTATCAATTCACCGTATGTCAATACCGGCCCGATGATCGTATTTGCCTCGAAGACCTGGGCTTACAATTCGGTTATCCGCCTGAATAGTAACAACAGCACCGCCAAAAACCTGGAAACAGCGGCCAAAATATTCAAAAAATATAACCCGGCTTATCCTTTCAACTACCAGTTTGTAGATACCGCCTACCAGCAGAAATTTAATGACCAGCAACAAACCGGCAAGTTGGCGGCGCTATTTGCCTGCCTTACGGTGTTTATATCATGCCTGGGTTTATTCGGTCTGGCGTCGTACATGGCCGAAAATCGTTCCAAAGAGATTGGCATCCGCAAGGTGCTGGGTGCAAGCGTCATGCGTATTACCACTATGCTTACCCGGGAGTTTGTGGCGCTGGTGCTGATAGCCATTATTATAGCCGTGCCGCTGGCTTTCTGGGCAACCTACAAATGGTTGCAGGATTTTCCTTACCGCATCAGCATCGGTTGGCTTACGTTTGTACTTGCCGGCCTGTTAACTATCATCATCGCTGTGCTAACCGTTGGAGCGCAATCGGTAAGGGCCGCAATGTCCAATCCAACGAGTAGTATACGTTCGGAATAGGGACGGGGTGTTAGGGCTGGGGGTGATATGGTAATTACCGATGACGACTATTTTGGTAGAAAAGCGACTTGTAAAGACAATTATTAATTAATGCGTCCTGCTTGTCGCTTTTCTACCTGTCAGCAGGCCAAAAACGGGACGTTTGCGGCAGCCGGGGGGTGAAGAATTCGCTTTGATTATTTACAACTATTCCTTCGTAACGGACGCGGGCCATTTCGTAGCCAATTATCCAGCCTGGTGTACGAAACTGTGTCTACGGACGCCTATGTCGGTAGTTTGTAACCACACTACGCAAAAGAATTACCCCCTCAACACCTTCTCCATCTTCTTTCCATTAGCCAGCTCATCCACCAGTTTATCCAGGTAACGTACCTGCTGCGTCAGCGTATTTTCAATTTCCTCCACCCGGTAGCCACAGATTAGGCCTTTTATAAGGTGTGCGTTGGGATTGATAGTGGCCTGGCTGAAAAAAGTTTCAAAGGTTGCTTTTTGGGCTATCAGGTTTTGTAGTTGTTCGTTATTAAAACCGGTAAGCCAGGTAATTACTTCATGTAATTCAGCCAGGGTTCTGCCTTTCTTTTCAACTTTGGTAACATAATGCGGGTAAACGGAGGAAAAGGTCATTTTTGCTATCTTTTCGTCGTGGTGGCTGGTGGTGCTCATATTCAAAAATACAAAATTTAAGAATTTAAAAACCTGGCTGTTTTTTTTTACGAAAAGCAGACGGCGGACGAAACAATACTGCTATGGCCCTAATAAATTATCTTTTTAAGTATTTGAAGCGCCTCAATTATCTCCTGTTCACGCAGTGAGGCAAAGCCCAGCCGCTGTGCGTTTGGCGAAAAGCTTTCATTTTTATAAAAACTGCCATTACCAATATAAAGGCCCTTTTTTGCAGCCTCACCAGCCATTTTTACAAGATTGATTTTAGGGTCGAAATTTGCCCAAATGCCAAGCCCGCCTTCCGGAACCTTAAATTGGATAACATCTCCGAAATCAGCTTTAAGTATCCCGCAAAAAAGATTCCTGCGCTGCCTGTATATTTTCAACGATTTCCGGAAGTGCCGGTCCATCTCACCATCGTTATAGAGCACGGCCAGGGCCTCTTCAAGCAAACTATCGCCTTGCTTGTCTATCAATTGTCTAATCGAGGCCGCCGCAGCCATAAATGCAGGCGGACCGGTCATGAACCCGATTCGTAATGCCGGTGCGAAGGTTTTTGATATCGAGCCGATATAAATGACATTGTGATCATGGTCGATGCCGGCTAAAGGCAGGAAAGGTTTATTATCATAATGGAAGTCGAAATCATAATCGTCTTCGATAATTGCAAAACGATATTCTTTTGCCAGGTTCAGCAGCTTTAACCGCCGCTCCATGCTCATAGTTACCGTTGTGGGGAAGTGATGATGCGGGATAACGTACACAGCCTTTATTTTGGTGTGCTGCAGGGCTTTTTCAAGTTCGTCGGTATCCATGCCATAATCGTCGACCGGAATACGCAACAGCCTGGCGCCGTGGTATATAAAAGTGTCATCCGCCGACCCATAATTAGAAACACCTGCTGCAATATAATCGCCCGGCGTAAGCAGTAATTTTGCGGCCAGGTAAATACCCATCTGGCTGCCTTTGGTAATCAGGATATCGTCAGCTGAAACCGCCAGGCCCCTGCTATGGCCCAGGTAGCGCTGAATCGCCGACCGGAGGTGTTCTGACCCCATAGCCGTGCTATATTTTAGAAAACCCTTGCCGAAGAATTTTCTTGAAAGGCTCCGGTATTCGCGCATCAGCAAATCTACCGGCGCCAGGCGTACATCAGGAAAGCCGTCATCAATAGCCAGGGCGAGCTGCTGCAGGTTCTCATTAGGCAGCACCTGTCTCAAATTGTTATTCCAAGTGAATGTGCCCGTTCCAGGGTAATCACCGACGGCTGCCGCCACCTGCACTTTTGAGCGGATGGGTAGTTTGGATAGTACAAAAATCCCTTTCCGTTCTATCGATTCTGCCCATCCCTGGCTTATCAATTCGTCGTAAGCAAGTTTTACCGTATTCCTGTTAATGCCGATCAGCGCTGCCAGTACCCGCGAGCCGGGTAATACATCGGTGGGGTGCAAAGTACCGCTGCTAATAAGCGAAATAAAACTGTTGCACACCTGGATGTGTAAGGATACCGGGGCATCCCGGTCAACTTGTATCAATGATTTATAAGGCAACATCTGGGCTGTAGTTTTTCTAAAATCTGGTCTGTAAATATAGTCCAGATGCGGTATACTTTTGTTTTAAATAATAACAATGAAAAAAGTTTTGATCATAAACGCAAGCGCCAGAATGCTTGACTCAAAAACCAGGGGACTGACATCAGCTTTTGCCGAACACTGGAAAGCCACCGGTGTAAAGCCGGAGATTACCTACCGGGAATTAGGAAACACCGGCGTGTCACACGTAAGCGGAGCATGGATTGCGGCAACTTTAAAACCTGCCACTAACCGGTCTGACGCGGAAAATAAATTGCTGGCTGAAAGTAATGCTTATATCGCAGAATTGAAGGAAGCCGACATAATCGTCCTTGGCACACCAATGTATAACTGGTCTGTCCCCAGTACCTTAAAGGCCTATATCGACCAGGTGATGCGGGTAAATGAGACATTCAGGGTTGATGCCGGTAACGCTGAAAGCTCCTACGTGGGCTTGCTTCAAAATAAAACCTTATTGCTTTTGCTGTCAAGAGGCGGCGAAGATTACGAGGAAGGACAAGCGAACGCGCACATGAATTTCCAGAGCACTTATTTAAAGACCGTCTTCAATGTAATGGGTGTGCAAAATATTCATGCGATAGCCATTGACGGCGCTTCGTTAGATAAAGAAAATCTAAAATACACAATTGAGGAGGCGCACCGGAAAGTAAGGGATTTGATAACAGAGGAATTGAACTGATATGAACGGCAAGGTATTAAAAGGAAGTTTGTTTATTGCGTTGGGCGCCTGCTGCTATGGCTTGCTGGGCAGCTTTGTTAAGATGGCCTACCGCGATGGTTATACCATTGCCGAAGTCGTGCTGTCGCAGTTTGGCCTGGGCGTAGCGGGGCTTTTTGTTTTAACGCTTTTCCGCAACCGGAAATACGGGGAAACGCAGCATAAGCCCGGTCTCAAAAGTAAAGTAAGGCTAATAGCCGCAGGCACAACATTAGGGCTGACCAGTGTTTTCTATTACATGTCGGTTCGGTTCGTGCCGGTGAGTGTGGGGATTGTGCTATTGATGCAGGCAGTTTGGATGGGTGTGGTACTGGAAATGATCCTGCAAAAGCGGTTACCCGGAGCCCGAAAAATAGCGTCGGCATTACTGGTGATGGCGGGGACTGCGCTGGCTACTCATGTGCTGCGTCAGTCCGCAGGCATCAACTGGACCGGGTTAGGGTGGGGGATGCTGGCTGCGCTCAGCTATACTACAACCATGTATTCCTCCAATCACCTCGAGCTGCATTGCCCGCCGTTAACCAGGAGTTTTTACATGATAACCGGTGGATTTATCATCATTGTCCTGATTTTTCATTCTGCCATCGGTGCCGGTTTTTCTTACAGCATATTTTGGCATTGGGGACTGCTGGTTGCGCTGTTCGGAACCATCCTGCCGCCATTACTTTTTACCAGGGGAATGCCCGCCGCTGGTTTGGGCTTAGGCGCGATCATTACTGCGCTTGAGATACCGGTAGCAGTAATCACGGCAAGTTGGCTGCTTAACGAAACGGTAAAATTATCCCAATGGGCCGGAATCGCACTTATCCTTGCGGCCGTGGTGCTGATGAATTACAATATAAAAAAAAGCTTCAGACGCAAAGGGAGTAAGGTCGTGGTGTCTTCACCATTACTATTGGCTGATGGGCTCCGCTATAATAGAAAAGAGAATTGACCAACTTCCATTACTTAAACACAATTAATAACAAAAAAACAAATAAAATGACAACAAGAATCAGAATTGACCAGGCAGAGCCTGCAGGATACAGAGCTATCCTGGGATTAGAAAAGTTTATTGAAAGCACCACGCTGACAAAAACGCATAAAGACCTGATAAAGATCAGGGCTTCGCAAATAAACGGATGTGCTTTTTGTATCGACATGCACACGAAAGATGCCCGGAAATCTGGCGAAACCGAACAACGCATTTATGCACTGAATGCCTGGCGTGATACCACATTCTACACCGAAGAAGAGCGGGCAATTCTTGCGCTGACCGAAGAGGTTACACTTATTAATAACCATGTAAGCGATGAAACTTATGCAAGTGCAGCCCGGCTGCTGTCAGAAAGCTACCTGGCCCAGGTGATTTTAGCTGTAATTACTATTAATGCATGGAACAGGATTGGAATTACCACCCTGTTAATTCCGGCCTGAGTTTACTGCTGGCGTGCGAAAGACGGGGTTTGCGGATAGCAAATCCCGTCTTCCGTTTTTATTTCTTCAGGGGACAGGTCTGCAGTCATTGTCCTTGTCTGACGTTAAAATGCGCCGGCTAAAGTAAATAAGTAATTATCGCTTCAATAATAGAGCTAGTTTCCTTCCGCCATTCACTACCCCAGCCGCCGTTAACCCTGCTATCAACCCTGCCGCCACATCTTTAATAACTACAGGCACAGCCGGGAATAAGTGGTGCAAATACTCAATATTATGCGTAAAAATCCCGCCGGATACCAAAATCAAAGCGATGGTACCTGCAATAGCCAAAACTTTTATCACGATAGGCAGCGATTTAACCAGCAGCTTCCCCAGGACCGAAAGAAAGCCTTTATTATTTGCACGCCTGATAAGCGCATAGCCGGCATCATCCATCCGCACAATAAGTGCCACTATACCGTAAACGCCAATTGTGGCCAGGAAGGCAACTACCGCAACGGTTATAATTTGTACAGGCAAACTTTCTTCTAAAACGGTGCCCAGTGCGATAATTACAATTTCGATAGACAGGATAAAATCAGTTACTACGGCCGCTTTTACTTTCGCTTTTTCGGCGTCGGCCTGGTTTTGCACAGTTTCGTCAGCTGCTTTATGGCCGGCTTTTGAATGATGAAAAAAATATTCGATTATTTTTTCAACACCCTCGTATGCCAGGTAAAATCCACCCAAAACCAAAATAACCTTAATTGCCGCCGGAAAAAAAGCAGTCAGCAGTAAGGCTACGGGGACGATGATTAATTTATTTAAAAGCGAGCCTTTGGTGATAGCCCATAACACAGGCAATTCCCGCGAGGACAGGAAGCCGGTAGCTTTTTCGGCGTTTACAGCCAGGTCGTCGCCTAAAATGCCCGCAGTTTTACCCGTGGCAATTTTCGAGGCGGCGGCCACGTCGTCCATCAAAGCGCCTATATCATCCAAAATTGCAAAAAAACCTGATGCCATAATTAATTTTACTTCCGGCGTAAATATAAATTAATCCCGGTTGTACCTGGTGTATAAATCTTCCCTTCCGATACCGGCGAATCCATTTAAATAAAAAATGTTGTAAGGAAATTGCGTTTACTGCTACTAAGCCTGTAAAATATAAACAACCAAACATGAAAACAACAGGTTTAAAAACCATCTGCATGGCCGCCATGGCGGTACTCTTTTTAACGGCAGGCGCAAATGCTCAGCAAAAAATGTCGAAAATGGCAAAGGACACCTCCAAGATGTCCAAAATGTCGAAAATTAGCCACAAGAAGGGCGACAAGAAAATGGGCAAGATGTCGAAAATGAAAAAAGACACTTCGAAAATGTAAAACTCCGGCGGGCGGATAATCTCCGCCCGCTAAATCAAAAATCTTAATCCAAATGAAATTATATATTACGAAAGTTTTTGCCTGCCTGTTAATTACAGGTATGGTAATATTTTCCGGCGTACAAAGCAAAGCCGCCGGTAATCATTTTTTTAAAGACACAACAGCCGCAAAACAATATCCGGCAAAACCCAATGATGTCAGTCCGCTATTAACGGGCGAGCGTATCCCCGCGGTAAAAATTCCCGCAGCAGATGGTCAGTTGTTCGACCTTAATGAGCATATAGCTCAAAAACCTACTGTTCTTATTTTTTACCGTGGCGGCTGGTGTCCTTTTTGCAATAAAGAACTGGCAGGTATACAAGGCATTCAGCAGGAGCTGGTTAGTTTGGGTTACCAGGTTATTGCCATCAGCACCGACAGCCCGGAAAATCTGAACAAAAGCATAGGCAAACATCATTTGTCATATACGCTGCTATCCGATGCCGACCTGAATATAACCAAACAATTTGGCCTGGCATTTAAGGCTCCGAAGGAATACGACCCAATTATTACTGCCGGTTCGGGTGGTAAAAATGTCGACAAGCTATTGCCGGTGCCCTCCGTGTTTATACTTGATAAAAAAGGAACCATCCGCTACGAATATGTTAACCCCGATTTTACGCAGCGTATAAGCTCCGCGCTTTTACGGTCGGTTGCAAAAGCTATTAATGAAGATGATGCAGTTAAAACTAACACGGGTAATTAAGCACCTTTTACTGGCGGGCGCGTTTATAATGAGTAGTGCTATAGCCCAGGTTAAACGCATACCGCACACAGGGATTCAGTTTTTAAACAAGGACTGGCAAAGTGTTTTGGCGATTGCCAAAAGGGCGCATAAGCCAATATTTGTTGACGCCTACACTACATGGTGTGCGCCCTGCCAGGAAATGAAGCAAACCACATTTAAAGACAAGGGTATAGCGAGCAGTTTTAACGCAAGTTTTGTTAATGTAGCGATAGATGTTGAAAAAGGCACAGGCATTTCATTTGCCGATCAGTACCAGGTTACTGCTTACCCCACGCTGCTATTTATTAATGCAGACGGCCAGGTGATTAAACGCCTGGAAGGTTTCGCCGACGCCAAACAGTTAGCTGCGCTGCTGCAAATATTAAATAGAAGATGTGTTCAGCAGTCATCCTGTAGCTCTTCTATAGGTCTGAGGCATCTTTTGGGCTAAAGTTGTTAAAACAAAAATAGGGCAAGCTGCATGCTTGCCCTATAAGTATCACAATATCCGGTAACCGCTTTTAATGCTGATTGCCTTTGCCGTTTAACTGGTAAGCGCCAATATCCGAACCCGGTGGCGTTGCTTCCGATAGGCCATAAACCGGGTCAAGCGGAACAACTATTAATGGTTGGAAACCGGTGTATGCCTTACCAACCAGCGGAGAAGTAGACAGAATATGAAAATTGAAGTTGTAAATTGCCGAATAGTCCTGTAACGGGTGCCCGCTGGTAGGTAAAGGGAAATTCAGGAACTGTGGATTTCCAACTCTTACCACATCGGTGCCATCGTACACATCACCTGGTTTATAACCTGCCGGCAGGTAATTGGCCGAGTAAGTTATCGACGGAAAATCGGTGGTTTGCGGTTGGGTGATATACCCGGTAGGATAGAACTGGTTGGTTACTTTAACAGAGTCGCCGTACTGGTAATTGTAGCCGTAGCTTAAATGCGCCACATCTGCCGCAGGGCTGCCAACCACCCTGAAACCGAACTTACAATTAACAGCCAGGTTGTTGTAAAACATACCCCTGGCGCCTTCCTCATAATTGATACAAGCACCACGGCCGGTTTGCGTTTGGCGATAGCCGCCGCTTACAAACGTATTATTATACATTACAATATTGGTTTGCGGCGCTCCGGTAGCCTGCCCCTTGTTCGATGCCTTCTGGCCGTTCGTGGCTGTACCTATAAACATATTGTAAGCCATGGTGCCAACTGTTCCGCCTTTTACGTTAACGCAGTCGCCGCCGGTAAAGCCTGCTTTTTCAAATGTGTTTCTGAAAATTGCTACCTGGCCGGCCGATATACGCATTGGGTCATCATTGCCGCCATATAACCAGGAATCTTCCATAATAAAATTGCCTTTATAATTTGCAAACAACAGGGTGTACTGGTTTCCGCTGCCCGAGCCTGCTATTTTTGAAGTTGCGTCGCCTTGTGTAGCGCCCGCAAACTCCAGGTGTGTCCATCGCAATACCATCAGCTTACAGGTTGGGCCGCCAATAATACCTTTCCACACGGCAGAAAAAGCGGGATCCTTTGCAGCAGTAACCTGGCTTGGAGCGTCCATTTTTGTAATGCCCGGTGTGGTAATATAGTTAGGCTGGTTTTTAGACCCATTACTTACGAAAGTGCCCAATACAATCAGGCTTGAGTTACCGCCCATATTTAAGGTTACACCCGGTTGCATAATCAAGGTGTCGGTTGCGTTAATCACCAAATCACAGCCGCCCTCTACAGCATAAGTTTTGCCCGAAAGCATAGTACCCTTCGCCGTTATAATGGTGGAGCCTGTGCCGCTGCAGCTTAGCGGCTTATCGGCGCTGATTGGATTGGCTGCGGGTAATTTATAATCGTAGATATCGCGATGTTCAGCGCTCCATTTTTTGCAGCTTCCAAACAGGAGCGCCGCAGCTATTATTATTAGGGGGATATATAGTTTTTTCATTTCTTTTAAATTTTGTCCTGTCATTAAAATTTGTAGCGCAGCCCGGCAAGGAATGATATTTTATAGATATCGCTTTGAACCATTGTTTGATTGGCGATATCCTGTTTGTTCAAAAACTCCTGTTGCTTGGGATCTATGTTGCCGTGAGGATATTTCAGGTAAATTTTGCTGGCAGCATTAGTCAGGTTGTTGACTTTGCCATAAAGGGAAATCTTTTTGTAGATAGTTTTTTCGAACGAGAAATCAAGCTGGCTTAACGGGTGCTGCCAGTAATCGAGGTTATAATATGGCGATACCTGGGCTATACGCTCGCCGGTGTAAACAAATGCCAGCTGCATGTCCAGGCCAATCTTGTTGCTTTTAAACAGCAGTGAAACGTTGCCTACGTTGTTAGCCTGCCCTTGCAGCGGCCGCGACTGACTAACCAGGCCCTGCTGCAAGCCTTTTATCGGGTCGTTATAATAGAGCAATTTATCGGTAGTAATGCGCGAGTGTGTGTAGGTATAGTTTGCAGAAACACCTACCAGGCCAAAATACTTGGTGAACTGCACTTCAGCGCCGTAGTTTTTTGCACCGGATGCAGCATTTTGCGGCTGAATGTCCTGCTTACTTGGCGAGGCGCCATCTCTTACAACAAAGTACTCGATAGGGTCGGTAATGTCTTTATAAAATGCGCCAACTAAAATTTGGTCTGCGCCGCCCGGGAAAAGCTCATAGCGCAAATCGTAGTTGTTGGCAGTGGTGTGGCGCAGGTACGGATTACCTATTTCGTCGTAGTATTCGCCATCAATATGGTAAGGCACTACCTCGCCGAAGCCGGGGCGCGCCACAGATGCAAAGTAAGACAGTCGTATATTTTGAATATCGCTCAGCTGATACTTTAAATGAATACTTGGCAACACATCGGTATAGCTGATGGTGCCATTACGCTGCGGGAAAGTAACGGGCTCAGCAGTATTGTAGTTTTGCCAGGTATTCTCAATCCTAACACCACCCAGCAACTGCAGTTTGTCGAACAGGTTGAACTTGAACTGCAGGTATTCGGCATTGATATTTTCTGTAGCCGAGTAGTCATTGGTCGATGCTGCATTATAGGCGCCGGTTGCATCGTTCTGGCTGGCAAACACAAACGGCAGGCTGTTCAGGTCGCCATGATAAAAAATATTTGATGTAGTACCCAGGCTATAGCTGATATAATACGCCGAACGTGTTTTATGACGGTACATGCCGCCAAACTGGAACTCTACATTACGACCTGCTATGCGTGGCGTATAGGTAAAGTTGCCATAGCCCGCAAGGTCCTTATCACTATTGCGTTCCCAGTGATGTGTAAGCTTAACATCGTTCGAGTCGCGGCTTACGATTCCGCCCGAAGAATTAACGACGGTATTTTGGTCGAAAGAAAAATCGGTACGGTCAGGCTGATCGCGTTTTGCAAGTGAATATACACCGCTCCAGTTAAACCGGAAATTATCTGCCAGTTGATGATCTCCCTGGAGAGTAGCGTTGTAAATGTTTTGTTTAGTATAGGTATTACGGTCCGAAATAGTTACCTGTTTGCTCTTCGCGGTAGAGTTTAATCCAAGGCCCAGGGTATCCGAAGTAAGGCGGCTGATATATTCGCCGGATTGCAGGAACATGCCATATAGCGATATTTTGTTCCGTTTATCAAAAACATAGTCAGCTTTGGCATTCACGCCGGTACGCGCCGTCTGGGTTGAATATAAACGATAGTATGCATCTGAAAATGATGGCGAGTTCGGGGCAGGAATGGCGGTTGGCTGTGCATTTGCCGTTAGCTCGGTCGAATTTGCGCCGCGATAAACGTTTTGGTGACTGGCGGATAGAATGATCCCCAGCTTGTTATTTAAGAAACGGTCGCCAATGGTTATACCCTGGGTCGAGTTAAATGGGGACGACAGGTTTTTATTGCTGTTGATGGCTGAGTTATTAAAATCGGCATAGTTAGCTACGTAGCTATTGCCATTAATTTCAGCAGGACTCTTGCCGTTAAGCCCTGATGAGCTAAACGTAGTAAACGGTCTTTTTGACGAGAATAGCGTTGAAAAGCCGCCAGACGCATTAACATATAACGTAAAATGTTCCGGAGCGCTTTTCATCACCAGGTTCATGGTACCGCCTATGGCATCGCCTTCCATTGATGGGGTTAGCGCTTTAATTACTTCCAGGCGCTCCAGCAGTTCTGATGGGAAAATGTCCAGCGGTACAAAGCGGTATTTATCATCGGGGCTTGGAATTTTAATACCATTAACCAGTGTATTATTGTAGCGCTGGTCCATACCGCGAATGATGGCATAACGGCCTTCGCCGGTGCTGGTACGTTGCACGGTAACGCCGCTCACACGCTGGATAGTGTTACCCAACGTAACATCCGGGAGTAATTGAATAGTGTTCTGCGAAAGGACGTTTTCAACCATTGGGGCGTTTTTCTCGAGGCCGCGCACTGCTTTGTCGCTTAGTTTATTACCCTGGGCGGTAACAGTAACTTCATTCATTTGGCTGCTTAGCTCCTCAAGGTACAGGTTGACGGCCTGTATGTCGTTGTTTACATGCACATTTTTGGCCTCGGATGGCTTGTAGCCGATATATTTTGCAGTAATAGCGTAATCGCCGGCAGCGAGGTTTTTAAACGAAAAGGAGCCGTCAAGCCTGGCTGCTGTGTATTCGTTGTGGCCGTCGTGGCTTATTTGTACGGTTGCACCTGTGAGTGGTTCGCCGGTCCGGGCATCAAAAATTTTACCTGTAATAGTTTGGGCGTTGGCAACGCTGCACAATCCTGATAGCACGACTATTAAAGAAGCAATTTTCAGATGCCTCGTAAGCCAGCTTTTTAGGAAAGTTCTCGGGGGTAGGGGTTTCATCTTATGGGCGTGTTTTTAAATTTGCCACAAGAAACCCGCTGAAATTTGGCGAAAATCTGAAATTTTGCCCCGCTTGACGGTTATATAACCGAATGATAATATTGTGGTAACATTGGGGTAGGAAAATGGCCTGTTTCCGCAGTTTCTCTCCAAATTTACACCGGATTTTTGCGGGCGATAAATCATTCAATGTACCTGTCCATGCGTTTAAATTTTATCCTCCGGAATTTTGGGGCTCACTTGTTTCGACTGCGGTATGCAGTAATGCTGTTATTCGTTCTGTCGCTATCAATCTCCTCATACGCGCAAAACACGGGCATGATCAATTTCGTATTCACGTCTGATGCGCATTATGGAATTCGCCGGGCAAATTTTCGTGGCGATACTGCAGTTACCGGGCACACAGTGAATACGGCGATGGTTGATGAGATGATGCGCTTACCGGCAGCAAAGCTGCCTGATGATGATGGTGTCGGTTCGGACAAGTTCGTGGTGGCGATTGACTACGTGGTTCAAACCGGGGATATCGCCAACCGGATGGAAATACCGGTACAAAGCGCAGCGGCCTCATGGGCACAATTTGACACCGATTATTTGCAGCGCCTTAAGCTAAAAGACCATTCAGGTAAACCAACTACTGTATTATTAATACCGGGCAACCATGATATCAGTAACGCCATCGGGCATTATAAATCCATGCGTCCGTTAACCGACCCAACATCGATGGTTAATATATATAACCTGATGCTGAAACCGGCCACGCCTATGACCAACGAAAAGTATAATTATCGCAGTGATAAAATAAATTATTCACGCGATATCGGGGGCATTCATTTTATGTTCCTGACGCTTTGGCCTGATTCTGCCGAGCGTACCTGGATGACTAGTGACCTCGCCGCGGTATCGGCCCAAACCCCGGTTATCATATTTACACACGACCAGCCGGAATGTGAAGCAAAGCATTTTACCAATCCTGAAGCACCGGGAACTTTTGATGCAATTAGCAAATTTGAAAACCTGGCAGAAGAGCGTTATAAGGAAGGTAAAACTGCGGCGGCCGATGGCGGCCAAACAGCTATTGAACAGCGCGGGTTGGTGGCTTTCCTGAAAAAACACCCTAACATTAAGGCTTATTTTCACGGTAACAGCAATTTTAACGAGTTCTATGAGTACCACGGACCAGATAATGATGTTTCGCTTAACACCTTCCGGGTAGACTCGCCAATGAAAGGCAATGTTTCATCAAAGGATGAGGCAAAGTTGTCATTCCAGCTCATCAGCCTGGATACAGCAACGGGCCGACTTACTGTACGCGAATGCCTTTGGAATTCCGAACCTCAAAAACAGGATCAACCAATTGTCTTTGGCGAAAGCAAAACAATAGCGTTAAAATAACGGCAAGCGTTCCCGCCGGATTATGAATCCAGCAGATAGCTTTTGAATTCGGGTAGATAGAGCCGTAGGCTCGGCCAATGTTGTAGCGCCGGGTTTTAACCCGGCGTTAAATTTGATTTGCCCCCTTGTTTTTCAAAACAAATTCCTACATTTATTTGCCGTAACGCCAGCGGCAATCGTACTCAATAAACCTTGTCATGAAAAAGCTTATCCTTATTCTCGCTGTTGCGTTGTTCAGTTTAAATTTAATGGCCCAAACAACGGGCGCAAAACCTGATACCGTGGTTGATGCCTACCTGGACGGTTATCCGCACGAAAAATCTGCCGCAATAAGCGATATAATTTGTGTAAAGGTTACCCATTTAAACGGACTGCTGAACCCGCAAACCGACATTAAAAAGGTGCGGCTTTTTATTAACGATATCGAAGTAGAAGGAACCGTTCCACTTGGCTGGTATTTGCATGGCGACGGCGCCGACTTTAAATTTCTGCTCCAGCGTAACCAGGACAATAATAAAACATGGAATATGCTGCTTGGCTATCCCGAATTCGGCAAGCAGTTTCACCGTTTGCCTTTGAGCATCACCATAGGCCTCACCGGCGGGAGTGCACAACCTACCAAAGTACATTCTTTTCAGTTTATACGCATCGACCAGGGTTGGTTTTGGGGATGTATAGTGGTACTGGCCTTCTATTTCTTTATGCTGTTCAGGTATGCGAAGAAGACGCCGATGCTTCGTGATGCGCCGGCAGACCTTACGCCGCTTGGCATTCCGGGTTTAGAGGCTGGTTGTGCACCCTACAGCCTGGGGAAAGTGCAGATGGCGTTTTGGTTTTCCGTCGTGCTAGCCTCCTTCGTTTTTATCTGGCTGATAACCGATAACTACGACCTGATAACCACAGGTACCCTGGCGCTTATCGGCATAGGCGCGGCTACAGGGCTGGGCGCAATCAGTATCAGTAACAATAAGTCCGAAGCAGTTGTGAAAAAAATACAGGCCCTGCAGGCCCAGCAAGGTGAATTGAGACAGGCGACGGATTTGCTAAGGGCGTCGTTGCCGGCAGCAGGGGTAGAGGGAAAGATAGCTTATAATGAATTTCTTGATTGCCAGCTTAGCTCTAGCATCAATAACCTGATAGACAGCCTGAAGGTGGGCAAAGACAGCTTTTTTAATGATATATTAACCGACGAAAACGGCGTTAGCTTTCACCGCCTGCAGATGGTTACTTTTACGGGGGTACTGGGCTTTGTTTTTCTGTACACTGCCTGGGCAACGCTTACAATGCCCGATTTTCCGCCAACGCTACTAACATTGCAGGGCCTGACAGCTGGAACTTACCTGGGCTTTAAAATACCGGAGAAACAGGGCTGATTTTGTTATATTGCCCATAAATAAACTATGAGCAAAAGAACAAAGCGAAACATTGTCAGATTAGCTATTTGGATGGTAATGCCGCTCGCGGGAATAGCTATATTTAGTTCCTGCGGGCAAAAACGTAAACAGGAATCCGCAAAGCCGTCGAAAGTTGCTGCTGTTGCTAAAAGTATTTCGGTCACTCCGGTCGCGCCGACAACCGGGCCGGATAATATTTCGCTTTTCGAACTTACGGAATTCACGCCCCGCAAAGGTGATACTGTCATATTTGTTTCCCTGTCGGATGTCGATACGCTCTCCCGAAAGATAGACTCGCTTGTAATTCCTGATATAAGGGACAAAAAACCGGAGGAGACGGAGTTCCTATCGCTGAAATCAAGATACAGGAAAAGATTGTTTAAGAGCACCGGGATAGCAGAGACTGACACCCTGTTCATTTATGACTATGCTAATGATGCGTTGCTGAAGCTTCCGGTTGGCTCACTCAGTACAATTGCCTCTCTCAGCCCCTATGAGGATGTTTCTGAAGGGCTGCATACAGAGACTAGTTATATGTTAGGGTTCGAAATAGACCGTGCATCTTTCAGTGGGCGAAGTAACAATTACGTGGCAACAAGCTACGTATACATTGGGGCGAAAAATCCTTTCACTAAATCACAAATGCATCCCATCATCTGGGAAAAGACCAATCCCGGAAATATTCCACAGGTGTCACTGCATACAGACGAGAAAAAAACATTGGAGGGCTTTAAATTGAGCGGAACCTACAGGTTTCAATCGGATGGCTTTCATTTTTACCTGCAGGAGTTTTTAAAAAACGAAGAGTCGCCGGCTGAGCGGATTCTGGTTACCAACAACAGGAATGAGCTGGTACATAATGCGTTGTATTACCAAACGGAAGACAGTTCTCCTGCTTCTCTTAGTTTTAAAAATAACAATAAGAATGAGCTTCAGCAATGGACGGGCCGCCTCCTCAGTGACAAGCCGCCGGTAATTTTTGGTGTCGAAGATGTTTCTTTTGGTTGCCCGGTTATAAACTTTCTTGATAAATCTGGTCATTACCTGGATTTGAAATGTGATAACAGGCATTAAATAACTACTCCTTCACATACAGCGGATAATCTACCTTCGCCGCTTTGCTTCTGTCTAAATCAATCTCGCGTGTAATAAACTTTCCGTCAGTGCTGGTAACGCCCAAAAGTTCTCCGTCCACCGGCTGCGCTATAAACCCGTTGCCGCCCCATTGAAAATCGTTAGCACCGGCGCCTGATTTGTTTGAGCTAAGGCAATAAGCACCTGAAATGATAGCCAGCGTTTGCCCGCAGCGCACCCATTGCGGAACGGAGCCTGCGCCTGTAGCCCTCGGGCACACCAGGATATCGACACCCTGTTTGCCGTATTGCCGGGCATATTGGGTAAACCACATTTCGGTGCAAAGCATGGCGCCTATTTTAAAGCCGTCCAATTGCAGGGCCTCAAATGGTTTGCCTTCTTCGGCGTCGTACCAGGTTTCTTCCCAAAAGTGCGGCTCTTCGGGGAAATTGGATTTGGTATGCAGTTTGGTATGTCCTGCACCTTTTTGATAAACAAAAGATGTATTAAAAAACTTATCACCGGCAATAACCGGACGGGTATAGACAACATATTTAGCGTTTAGGTCATCCAGCCGGCTTAGCCATTGCTCATGCTGCTCTATGCTTTGAATTTTAACATCGTTGTCAATGGTTTCCGCGGAGGCTATCCATCGGCAAAACGGGAGTTCGGGCAATAAAAGCAGCTCAGGTTGATGTGCATCGAGGTGAGTTTTTAGCTGTTCCCAATCATTCACAAAATCCTGCTCGTTATCGCTGAGCTCGCATACGGTTAGTTTCATGCTGTGTGATTTAGAACCAAGAGCCAATTTAGAACCAAGAGTCAAGAATCAAGAGCCAAGATAAGGCAAAAATGCATAGTTGTAGGAGGTCAGTTACTACAACAAGTACGTATGCTTCGGTCTTGACTCTTGACTCTTGGTTCTTGGCTCTTATCGAGTTATCAACTGCTCCATATACCCGCCAATCTGGTTTTTTCTATCCACAAAAAGCATTTCGAGTATCCAGTGGCGGTCGTTGCCCTGCGGGTCTTTCAGGAACATTTCCTGATGGTTGTCAGGGTGGATGTCCAATCCCAAATTCCCGGGGCCGAGCTGCTCATGGGGGTAGGGGCCTACAATGTGTCCGCCTATTTCGCCGCCGTATTCATAACCATATTGATGGGCCAGGTTACAGAGATAGCTAAAAAGCTGGGCCCCCGTAAGGCTGGTTTGCTGATTATACCAGGCATTGGCTTCTTCCCAGGCTGCTTCGGATGCGGCCTTTACGGCCCGTTTGTTCGGGTCATCGCCGATAATATAGGTCCTAGCATAGTCGGCCTCATAACCGTCGAATACCGGCCCGAAGTCTAAAATAACAATGTCGTCGTCTTTAATCATTACATCCGGTGGCTCGGCGCTGTAGGGGCACATGGTGTTTACGCCCGCACGCACAATTTTTTTGTGCCAAAAGGTTTGTACGCCAAACACGTCATTGGCAACCTTGACCACCTCGTCGTTCAGTTGCTTTTCGGTTTTGCCGGGGGCAATCAGTCCTCCGTCGTACACCGCCTGGAACAGTTCTGCGGCGTTCTGCTCAGCCGCTAATAGTTTTTGCCTGGTATCGTTCATATAAATTTAGGTTTTAATATCGGTTTAGTGTTGTAGCAGCGGACTACCCTGCAAGTTGTAAGCCAGCTCTCTTACTTTATCCAACAACAGCTGCAGATTTTGGATAGTAGTAAAAGGGTTCATGATGGAGATACGCAGGTAAAACTCCCCCTTAACCGAGGTGCTTACGATGTAGAATTTGCCCTCTGCGGTAAGCCGTTTTAGTATTTCGCGGTTTACCTGTGCCGTTTGTCCTCCGCATTTATACCTGAAACAAACAATATTGGCTTGCGGCGCACAGGCCACCTCAAAATCATCGCTGCTGTTAATTAGCGATGCAAAATCCTTTGCAAGGCCGAAAAGGCAATCGATATTTTGCCTGTAAAGTTCGTCGCCATAATGCCGCATAATGGCGTAGGTATGCAAAATGGTGGCTGGCTTGGTACATTCAAAAGTATACTTGCCACTGTTGAACCATTCGTATTCCTGCTCATCCTGGTACAGGTACAGCGCTTCCTGCGTGAAGGTTTGTGCCGATTGGCGCTGATGTTTAAACAACACCGCGGTAGATAACGATGGCGCCATCATCATTTTATGAAAATCGACAACGATAGAATCGGCACTATTTATACCGTTTAGCAGGTGCTTATGCTTGGCCGAAAAAATAGCCGGGGCGCCATGGGCGCCATCCACATGAAACCATATTTGATGCTGTTTGGCAAAATCAGCGATAGCCTTTAAATCGTCATAAGCCCCGGTTGAAGTCGCGCACGAGCAGCCAATCACACAAAAAACTTTTAGCCCGGCTGCAACCGCATTCCGGTAACTGGTTTCCAAAGCTCCTGTCTGCATTTGGAATTTGTCGTTTACCGGCACTTTTATAATGCCGTTTTTGCCGAGCCCCATAATGCGCGCCGCCCGGTCGATGGAAAAATGAGCTTCTGCGGATACCATGATGGCCAATTGCTCGCCGCCGCTGGTGCCGTTTTCCCAAACATCGCTTACAGATGCCCGGGCGGCAAGCAAAGCAGTAAGGTTACCCAGCGTACCGCCAGACGTAACAATGCCCGAAGCATCATCGCCTAACCCAAATTTCGAGGCAAGGTGCGAAGTGACAATTTTTTCCATGGCATTACCGGCCATCCCCATCTCGTAAATCGCCATACCATTGTTCATATAGCTCATAACAGCCGACGTTAGCACGGTGAGGGGCAGCGGCACAGAAACCTGGTGTCCTAAATAGCCGGGACTATGCAGGTTTACCGAATTGTCGATAATATTTTGGAAAAGTGTATCAGGCGATTTAATACTAGGCTTGCTAAAGTCGTCTGTCCAGTATTTTAGCTGATTTTCCGGTGATTTACGGTTGATGGTATGAAACCCTTCCACATCGCGCGATTGCTCCAACTGCGTGGCCAATAACTCAATTACCCTGTGCCCGGCCCCGCGAAAATCGCCGGCATCATACGCCTTTTTTAACAAATCCTCCATTTAGTGTTTGTCGGTTTACCTCACAAAGGAACTGTATTTGATTAATAATAAAAAATACTTAATTTGCATGTATTAATAACAAAATTTACATAAATGGATATCCAGACGCTAAAGAACTTTATCAAGCTGGCTGATACGCTGCATTTCACCAAAGCTTCCGAACAAGTGTTTATGGCCCAGCCTGCATTGAGCCGCCAGATAAAGCAACTGGAACAAAACATAGGCGCGGAATTATTCAAAAGAAACAAGCGCAATGTGTCGCTCACCAAAGCGGGCGTTTACTTTAAGCGGGCTGCGCAGCAAACCATCGAGCAGCTGAACTATGCCATCAATCGTACCCAACAAATACATAACGGCGAGGCGGGCGAGATAAGAATCGGCTACACGCATTCTGTGGTGCAAACTATTTTACCGGGGATAATTAAGGAGATACGGGCTGCTTTCCCGGGTATCAAAACCGTACTAAAGGAAATGAACAACACCGACCAGTATAACGACCTGGCTGAACAAAAGCTTGATATCAGCTTTGTGACCAACCCTATAGTACCCGAAAACCTGAAAAGCCGGATTTTTTATGAGGATGTTTTTGTAGTGGTGCTGCCCGAAAATCATCACCTGCTAAAAACACATCCTTTTGATTTTGCCGCGTTATCCGGCGAAACTTTTATCCTGCCGCAGCATATTGATGGCAGCGACTACGTGCACACGGTTGAGTCTATTTGTTTTGATGCAGGCTTTTTGCCGGATGTTGCGCACCATACGGCATCTGTTAGCTCTGCCTTAAAGCTGGTGGAGGCGGGCCTCGGCGTTACCATCGAACCGAAACGTTCCTTGTCCGGCCAAAATCTCGCGATAAAATATGTGGAACTGGACAAAATTCCTCAAAAAGCACAATTCGCCATTTTATGGACTGAAAATACCGAGCATGAGCATAACCCGGTTCTGCAATTGGTAAAACGGGTAATTAATTTAGAATAGTTTTTCTCCAGGCACTTTCCCTGAAAACATAGCCTATCTCATTTAAACCTGTTTTTTGAACTTGATTTCAATACACTTAGTGTTTAAATAACACGTGCGGTATATTGTCAATTATCAAACATTTTATGCTTTAGTTTTGTCTTTTAGCTGATAATTAGGCTAACTTCGCCGATTAACTATAACTAAAAATAACGTATATTATACACTAAGCCTATGAAGAACTTCATGACTTTAGGACAATTTATTATTGAAAAACAAGCTGATTTCCCTTACGCGAAAGGCGAGCTTTCACGCCTGCTGCGCGACATCGGCATAGCAGCCAAAATTGTAAACCGCGAGGTGAATAAAGCAGGGCTGATGGACATCCTGGGTAATGCAGGCAATACCAATGTGCAGGGCGAAAGTCAGCAAAAATTGGATGTATACGCCAACGAGCAATTTATATCGGCTTTAAAATGTGGTGGGGAATGCTGTATTGTGGCCTCTGAAGAAAATGAAGATATTATTCGCCTGGATACCGATGTTTCCAGCGATGCCAAATACATTGTGGCAATCGACCCGCTGGATGGCTCATCCAATATCGATGTCAATGTCCCGATAGGCACTATCTTTTCTATTTATCGCCGTCGCTCAATCGACGGGCCTGCTACGCTTGATGATGTTTTGCAGAATGGCACGCAGCAGGTTGCGGCGGGTTATGTAATTTACGGCTCATCAACCATGCTGGTTTACACTACCGGTAAAGGCGTAAACGGCTTTACGCTCGACCCATCTATCGGTGAGTTTTGCCTTTCGCATCCGCAGATGCAAATACCACAAAACGGGCTTATCTATTCCATAAACGAAGGAAATTATGTGCATTTTCCGCAGGGAGTTAAGCGCTACATTAAATACTGCCAGGTAGAAGATAAGGCCACCAATCGGCCGTATTCATCGCGCTATATCGGCTCGATGGTTGCCGATATACACCGAAACCTGATTAAAGGCGGCATATTTATTTACCCGGTTACTGCATCCGCGCCTAATGGCAAATTGCGGCTGGTTTATGAGTGCAACCCTATGGCGTTTTTAATAGAACAGGCAGGAGGGCGGGCCACCAACGGCTTTACCCGCATATTAGACGTCGACGTAAAGGAATTGCACCAGCGTTCGCCGATATTTATTGGCTCGGAGCAAATGGTGAGGCAGGCTGAAAGCTTTATGGCCGAAGAACTTGCTGCTGAGGTAAAGGTGAAAGAAACCGTAAACGCTTTTTAACTGTTATCAGCTTCATTGCATAGTTTATGGCAAACATTCATCCTTTTCGCGCTATCAGGCCAAATTCCATTTACGCCGACCACCTGGTGTTTACCACCATGCAGGCCGAGTCGGTTGCCGGCGACCTGAATAAAAGCGGCTCGATGCCGCCATTAAAAACATTGCTGGAGACGGCTGCGCGGCAGCGCCCTGAAACGCCGGAATCGCAGGCTGAAGCATTTGAGGAAATCAACCAAACCCTACAGAACCTGCTCGACAAAAACAGGCTGTGGCAGGAAGAAAAACCAGGCGTTTATATTTACGAAATCGCTTATAAAACTTATCGCCAAACCGGTATCTGGGCGATGACTGATTTGGCTGATTACACCAATGGCGACATAAAAACGCATGAATTAACCTTTGACGATAGCGTCCGTCGCCAGAAAAACTACCGGGAGCATGTTGGGCTGGAAGGTAATCCCGTGCTGCTAACTTATGAGCCTAACGTAGCTATTAACCGTATCATCGCCGAATCGCGCGAGAAATATAAAAAAGCCAGTGTGGGCAATCGCGAAGGCTTTCACAGGATTTGGAAGATTGAGGATGGCAGGGTTGTGAAAAAACTGGTCGATATATTTAAAAATATAGGTTCCGTTTATGTTGCCGATGGCCACCACCGTTTAAAATCAGCTGGGTTACTTGCTGATGAACAGCGCGTTGCAGGTCTGCCGGTTTACGATCGGATATCAACCCTTTACATGGCCAGCGACCAATTGCGCATGGAAGAATACAACCGCCTTATCAAGCCCGAAGCAGCTATCGACAAAGACTTTTTAATGGACAGCGTACTCGAAAATTTTTATGCCGATCGAATAAGGGGTAACAACCCCGTTGAGCCCAATGAACAGGGGCAGATTGGCATGTATGCCTTTGGGCGATGGTTTAACCTTACCCCCCGGGAAAAAGCGCGTGGCACATTTGCCGAACGCCTTGACGTTTCTGTCCTCCAAAAACAAATATTGGCCCCTGTATTCGGTATAACCAACCCTGGCACCGATGGACGTCTGAAATGTATTGGCGGAAGCAAAGCCATCGAAGAGATACAGTTTTTATTGGAGGATAGCCCCGACGCTTTTGCTTTCACACTTTGCCCTATGACAGTAGAGCAATTGCTGGACGTTGCCGATGCCGGGGAGATATTGCCGCCCAAATCAACCTGGATAACACCGAAAGTCCCTTACGGTATATTGATGTATAATCACCGCGCGCCCGTTATTTGACCCATCCGTAAGCTTTTGCCTTATAGGAAATATTTTCATAAAGGTTTATTTGATCCAGCTTATTGTTATTGAATAAAGGTATATTTGTTTAGTACAAACTAAATCTTATTTACCCCATGAGCTACCTAAACGTACCCCGATTGCATTTTGCCGGAAAATTCCAGGCAGACCCTTCAACAGTTAACAACGATCCCGAGCATTTTAACACGGCGGCTTTTAAATCAAATTACGATTTGAGCGGCCCGGGCGCTACAAACGGCTGGTGGAACCCTGCAGGGACCGGTGCATGGCGGCTGTACGGCTGCAAGGTGAAAATGGTAACCTACCAGGATGGTACAACTTGCGATGATGCAACGGTCGACCCCGTTGTCGGTCTTTCAGTGACCGCAGCAGATGCGCGCGTGGCCGGCAAGATAGTCGACCTGGACCCGCAGCAGCAAATGGTATCGCAGCTATGGGGCTTTCAAATAAATTTGGGCGATGGCAGTGATGTGGGCGGTTTTAAAAGCGACTTTAAGACAGCAGCATTCGGAGATATTTTTGTTCGATACCCGGCAGGACAGCCCGATTCATTTTTCGGCGCCTTTTACCAAAGCACATTAGATATAAGCGAATGGGTAAATTCCGGAAGCTCCCGTTTTTTGAAAGAACTGGAAGCAGCGTCGGGAAAGAGCGCGCCCAAAGAACTGAGTGTAAAGCTCAACGTTGATGGGTTCAATGATGACAGCACCTCGCCTGACTTTACGTTTGGCCGCGTGGTTGGGTCGATTGGTACACATGCTGATAACGAACCACACCATTTTGTCGCCGGACGCGTGCTTAACAGCGCAGGCAGCAAGCTGAATACCGCGTACGCAATTACTGACAACAACAATATACGCCTCGACTTAGGCAACAGCCTGCCCACCGCGGCAGTTGGCGGACCTATGGCCAACCAGGGGCAATTGTACCTGGGTGTGATACCAGCCAGGGGTAACCCTGTTTTATTCCGCGAGATAAACTATCAAATGCCCGGCTGGTATGAATCTACATCAGGTATAATCGATATCCCGCTGAATGACGAACAGGCCGTGCTGGCAAAAAGCAACCCGCTGGCATTGATGCCTTCGACAGTATTAAACCCGGCGGCAGGTGTGGCGCCATTGCTTGCTGAAAGCCCGGATGGCGGCTATGTACGGGCCGATGGCTTTGTATTCCGCATGGAGCCCGGCGATAAAAAAAGCGCACATTTTTATGCAACCGTTTTTGGTCAGCCTTACGCAAAACAGCAAATAAGTCTTGCTTACGATGCCAGCATTATGCAGGGACAGGCAACACAGGGGCCATTACCCGGCCCACAGAAGGTTGGCCTGCCGCAAAGCGCATTTATCTTCCCGACCTCATTGACAACCGACGATAACGGCCACGCTGAATTGCAAATGACAGCCAGCGACCCCGGCAACCCCCGCGTTTATATCGATGGACAGCTTTACGGCATTACGTACCAGCTTGGGAATGCAGCGCCCGCCGTTGGCGCGGTACAAAATCCAAGTCAAATTATCAGCGCGCTGGTTTATTCGGGCTTTGACATTCCTGACGAGCCAAACTGGATAGAACACATACAGCCCATATTTCAGCAATATGCAGACCTGTACCCGGTGATGAAGCCGATAGTCGACCTGTCTAACTTCGCAAACGTGCTGCAAAAGCAATATATCCTGAAGAATGTGTTCAGCATGGATATAACCAACCCCAATTACATGCCGGTCACACGTGATTTATCGGAAGCCAAGCGCGCTATGATACGCAAGTGGCTCGATAACCCGGTTTACATGAAACTCGATTCGGCCGAAGACCTGAAAGCGGCCTTGCAGATAGCTATTGAGCTGGAACATTCAACTATACCGCCATACCTGTGCGCATTATACAGCATCAAGCAAGGCAGTAATGCAGAAGTCGCCAGCCTGGTACGTAGCGTGGTGATAGAGGAAATGTTGCACATGGCACTGGTGTGCAATATACTGACGGCCATTGGCGGTTCTCCTGATATTGTTCACGAGCGTTTTGTGCCGAGATATCCAACAAATTTACCGGGCGGTTTACGCTCTGGCCTGACAGTGAGGTTGAGAAAATGCTCCATACCGCAAATCCGCGATTGCTTTATGCAGATAGAAGAGCCGGAAGACGTTATTGAAGTAAGACGTGCCCAGCTAAGGCCGGAAAGCATGCGCAGCCTGAACTCTTACACTATCGGCTGGTTTTACGATGAGATATTAAAATCTTTAAAAGCCCTGCATGACAAAGGGGAAATCACTTTTGGTCACCTGGATAAACAGGTAACACAATGGAGTAGCGTAGGCAAGCTATTCGCCATTAAATCATACAAAGATGCGGTAGCCGCCATACAGGAAATTAAAGACCAGGGAGAAGGTTCGGGCAAAACGCCGGATGATACCGACCACGAGTTGGCGCATTACTATAAATTCGCTGAAATAGTAGAAGGCCGTCACCTGGTAGCCACAGGCAAAAAGTTTGCCTTCACCGGTGCACCCATATCGTTCGACCCGGCAGGTGTTTGGCCGATGATGGACGACCCTATGCTTTCGCAATACCCGAAAGGCTCACGTGCGCAGTTGCTGAATACACAGTTTACAGAAATGTACCGGGCGCTGTTAAAAGGTCTGCACAAAACATTTAACGGCGAACCTCAATACCTCAAGGAAGCCATCGGCCTGATGTTTTCGCTGGAGATTATCGCCCAGCAACTGATGCAGGTGCCATCCGGCCTGAATGATGGAACCACAGCAGGGCCCACGTTTCAGTTATAACCGACCAATCGTAAACCACTATAAACAATCCCGGGGGCTGTGGAAACACAGTCCCTTTTTTTAGGGTATATCGTAGCGCCGTATTGAAATAATGAACTTACTGAAGTTTAAAAGAATTGTCGAAAATCTTCTGGCAGGATTTTCTTTACCGGAAAAAATATGTGGTGCAGGTGATTAAAATCATTGTCTGTTGTGATTAGTTCTAAGCCCAGCAAAGCTGCCAATGAAGCAATCCATATATCATTTTTACCCATATTTCTTGGGGTATCAAAGGGATAATCTTTGAAATTTGGATTTTGTCGCTGTGAATAGGCGTCTATTTCCACATAGATATCGACATACGATTGGTTAATATCTACAATATTTATTCCGTCTAAAAAATCGTGCAATACTTCAATCCTTTTAGCACCCCAATTATTCCTTAAAGCCAACGATTTAATTTCAGCTTCGGTAGCTACTGAGATATATAGTGTTGAATTATCAGGATTAATAAAATCTACAAAACTATCTGTATCCCGGGTTCTTGAAATAAAAAGGAGAATATTGGTATCCAGTAATAAATTCATTACTTATCGTTAGCCATTTGTTCCATTAAACTTGCCCACTCTTCGTCTGTAAAAGGTTCGGGCTTAGGCGAGTTTCTTAACGCTTTTTTAAGCGTGTCGTTGTTCTTACCTGATTTAATACCAAATGCGGTAGTGCCACCGGCAGCAATAATTTCTTCTGGCGACACACTTTTATGTGTCCTGAATGCGCTTTTACTGGTTAGATTAGTTTTCATGTTCGCCTCCATTCTTTTATCAAATATACGTATAATTCGACGCCAAAAAACCTCAGACTTAACTTCATAATTCGTTAATGGCCGCTTTTATAAAACGAATACCCAACAAAGCACCCATGATGCGAGAGCGATATCGGCACATCAATAGCAGCACCGCTTCTTAACAAAACCGGGCAACCATCCGGATTTTTATCGATAATAAAACCATCATCACTATAACGTCCCGTCAATCGATCCACTAAAAAAGACCTTACTTCTGTGGATTGAAGAGAATTATCATCACTATTAATTTTCCTTACACCCCAATAAACATTTTCAAAATCAATGTCCTGATTTAAAACCGTATGAATAACCTCGTTATAAACCAGGGAACAGGAATGCAACTCCTGCTCTGCAAATTTTACTATTGATTTAATGTGGGGTATATTCCTAAAACCAACACCTTCAAGCATGGGAGAACTGAAAGCTTGCGGGAGAAAACCTCCGGGCACAACCACATCCGTCACCACAAATTTTACCGGCGTAAAAACCAGCGCAGGAGTATTGCGCTGCAGGAATTTGTAGGCCGACTCTTTTATCGACCATAACAGCCACACGAAATTTTCAAAAGGGATTTGGGCTAAACTAAACTCGCTATACAGGGGGATTTCTGCGTGAGAAAGTATTTTGGAGTAGAATTTATGTTGATTGGTGCGGGTAACGTCAATTGCAGCTAACGACACAATATCGTTACCCGCGCTTATCATGCTTTTTGATTAATCTTTTCGCTTATCACGTCGATACAGGTGCCGACGTTTACCATTTTATCTGCTGAATCATAATCGATTTCGATATCGTATTTTGCTTCCGCGTCAATAATTATATCTACTAGGTTAGCCGAATTAATTTTCAAATCTTTAATGAGGTCGGTTTGTTCGTCGATGTTGGCCAACTGCTCTTTGTTGGTAGTATAGGGCGAAATAACCTTTTTTAGCTCATTTAGAATTTCCGTTCTTGTCATTTTTATTGTTTGTATTTACTCAGTATTAAGCAACTGTTAACATCGCCGAAGCCAAAGTTTGCTTTAGCTACAATGTTAACTTCTTTTTTTAACATTTTTACAGGCAGTTTTTCCAAACTTACCAGGTTTAATATTTCGGGATTTGGGTCATCCAAATTAATATTGGGATGCACAAATCCATGAACTATCTGCAATATAGATGCCACAGTTTCGATACTGCCCGCCGCGCTTAGCGAATGGCCTATCATCGACTTGAGCGAATTGGTAACCGGGAAATTATCACCACTTCGGTTTAGCGCCTGGCACCAGTTCTGTATCTCTTGTTTATCAGCGTTTGTAGCCGTTAGATGCCCGCTTATCAAATCGATTTGTTCGCCTGTTATACCCGCCATATTCATGGATTCGGTTATGCATCGGATAACGCCTGTGGAGTTTGCCGCCGTCATAGTGCCGCCTAAGCGTTGTCCGCCGGAGTTGCTGTTTCCGCCTAAAACCTCGGCATAAATGCGTGCGCCGCGTTTAAGGGCAAAGTCCAGGTCTTCCAAAACCAAAGCGCCTGCGCCTGAACCGGGGACGAAACCGCCGGCAGTACTGCTCATCGGCCTTGAGGCCTTTTCCGGCTCATCGTTAAACTTACGGGACAATACGCGCATAGAATCGAACGAGCCATAAACATAGGTATCAACATGCTCGGCGCTGCCAACCAGCATCCGTTTAGCATATCCATCCTTTATATATTCGTAGCCCATTAAAATGGCTTGCGTGCCCGTGGCACAAGCGGCCGAATTAGTAATAACTTTGTTGCCAAGACCTAACCTGCCCGAAATATAGGACGTTACGCCGCTGTTCATGGCCTGTTCAACCACCCGCGAGCCAAGCTTTTTTACCTCTTTATTGTCAACTTTCGCGATGACATTCTTCATGGCCTCTGTATCGGCAATACTATTACCGAATACGCAGCCGGTTTCCCAGCGAGGCTCGTCGGTTTCGTAGCCCATCCCCGAATCAGCCCAGGCATCCATAGCGGCGGCTAAACCGTAACCGATATTAGTGCCCTTCAAGCCATGAAAAGTTACCTCCGAAATATAGTTTTTCAGGCTTTCCCATTCAAAAGCGGGCATACCGGCTACCTGGCAGCTAAAATTAAGCTCCCGGTAATGCGGCATAAATTTTATACCCGATGTGCCGTTTTGCAAAGCCGCTAAAAAAGCCGGGATGCCTATGCCGTTCGGCGCTACAACGCCCATCCCGGTAACTACAACCCGTTTTTTCATTTTTTTAGTTCGATATGTTTGATGATACCCGAAAACATGCCGCTTGCCACTACTTCATGTTCACTGTTCAGCATCTCGACATAACATTTCAATTTGCCGAAACGAAAATATTGTTTTTTAGAAACCACGGTAACTTTTTGTCCCGGTAAAACCATTTTAAAAAAGGATACGTCTGTCGATGTTAACAGCGGATATAAATCCGTATCGTCATCAAAATTCAAATCGCTGTCTTTCAATATCAAAAATATCCCCATCACAACCAGGCCAATCTGTGCCATAATTTCGGTGATAATAACCCCCGGTGTTACCGGGTTGCCCGCAAAGTGGTCCTCGTAAAAAAAGGAATCCTGCTTTAGCGTGTATTCGCCTCTTACCTCATTTTCACTCAGCAGCGAAATATTATCAACAAAACGAAAAGACGACTTATATGGTAAATGGTTTAATATGTGGTTGTTCATTTATCGAAAAAAATAATGTTACCGGCAGTGTTCACCGCCATCTACGTGGATAATAGAGCCGTTTATCCAAAACGACTCGTCTGTACACAGCAGGTAGATAACACCGGCAACGTCATCTGGTTTTGTCATTCTTCCCAAAGGGTTTCTTTTAGCCCCCGTCTCCAGTAGCCTTTCGCTCCCGGGAATCATTTTTAATGATGGTGTTTCGGTTACACCAGCCTGTATAATGTTGGTTTTTAGCCCATAAGGCGCAAACTCGACCGCCATATATTTGGCCAGGCTCTCTAATGATGATTTAGCTATAGATACTGCGGCGTAGCCATCCCAATATTTATGTGCGCCCTCGCTGGTGAGGCCGGTAATGCGGGCATCTTCATTAAATAAGCCGGCGCTTAGTAACCCGCGTGTCCAGTCGAGTAAGCTTGTCGACATGGCGTAAGTGGTGAGTTGGATATCGTCTATAGAAAGTGTGGTGTGGCTCTCACCATCAGGATTATCTTTTACGATAAGCGGCTTCAAATTGCCGCGGGCTATACTGTGAAGCAAAAGTTTTACGCTGCCTTTCGATGCAATGGCGGTAAAATCTTTTATAAATGACTCCCTTGATTCGCCATCAAGCGCATTGATATTGTAAGTGCGAATTTGGGCTGAATTTGCTTCGGCGATTTGCGCGAGGTTTTGCTTGAGTGTTTTCTCTGACGATTTATTTTCGCGGTAGATGACCGCCACATTCATGCCATGGCCAGCCAGTTTTTCAGCAGCAGCATAGCCGAATCCGCTCGATCCGCCCAAAATAACTGCCCACAAACCTTCAAATTGTAGATGTTTATCCATTAAGATCCATTAAACCTTTGCAATTATATGCCGTCATTATTTATATAACGGGACACCCCATGAAAATTGCAGCCCCAAAGTAAGGGAAAATACATTAAATTTAGTGTATACATCACATATAATATAACAAATCGAGGCCTTTGGTGTTAAATGGCCGTAACAATTGTGCTGGATGGAAATTGCAAGTAATTTTTGCGTTTGATTGAGTTTGCCGGGAGCCGATATTTAATTATGTTTGATAGCTATGAAAATGATTTATAAACGGAATGTGCTGTTAATTTTCCTGTTGATTGCAGGCTTTGCAAAAACAACATCCGCCCAGCAAAAATTTGAAAAAGCCGATTTTTATAAGGTGATGGACGAAGGCGATTTAACCGCCATTAACAACCAGATTGAAATTGTACAATCCTCCTCGTTGGCCAATAAAGAGGGTTATGAAGGTGCATTACTCATGCGCAAAGCTGGTAAAGTATCCGGACCTCCCCAAAAGCTAAAATTTTTCAAAGCCGGACGCATCAAACTGGAAACAGCCATGCTTGCCGATGCAGACAATACCGAATACCACTTTTTACGCCTGGCAATTGAAGAGCATGCGCCGAAAATTGTGAAATACCACAGCGATATTGAAAAAGATAAGGCTATTGTTCAAAGAAACTTCAAAAGCCTGCCGCCATCGGTGCAGCACGCTATTTTAGACTATTGTAAAAATTCAAAAGTGCTGCACGCAGAAGATTTTTAACCGGGCTAACGAGATATTTCTAAATTTGCGGCAAAATGAATAAAAAGGTACTGGCCATTTATTACACACAGTCGGGGCAAATGGGCGAGATAATCGACTCGTTTACGGCGCCGCTGATTGATGCCGGTGCAACTGTTGAGAAAGTGCGGGTAAAGCTGGTAAACGATTATAATTTCCCGTGGACTGGCAAAAGCTTTTTTTCGGTGATGCCTTCCTGCGTGTTGGGAATCCCGGAACCTATCGAGCCTTTAAATTTAAAAGAACAGAAATACGATTTGGTGATAATGGGTTACCAGCCCTGGTTTTTATCGCCAAGTATCCCCAGCAATTCATTATTGCATGATGAGGGTTTTAAGTCACTAATAAAAGATACACCCGTAATAACCATCAGCGCCGGGCGTAATATGTGGATTAACTCCTACGTGCGCGTCCGCAATATGATTAAAGAAGCAGGCGCGAAGCTGGTGGGCAATGTTGCTTTGCTGGATAAACATCCAAACCCCATAAGCTTCGTTACCATTTTTTACTGGATGCTAACCGGCAAAAAAGAACGTTATCTAAATATATTTCCGAAGCCCGGTGTTTCGGAGAATGATATTGCGGGAACTGCTGAATACGGAAAAACAATAGTCCGTCACCTGGAAAATGGCGAATGGGATACCTTGCAGAATGAATTAATAGAACAAAAAGCCGTAGGAATAAACTATAAGCTGATGTTTATAGAAGCGCGGGCTAAACCAATTTTCGCTGTATGGGCAAAAATAATCGCCGGTCGCAAAAATCGCACACCATGGCTTTCGGCGTTTAAATACTATCTTTTTGTCGCCCTGTTTTTGGGCGCGCCGGTTTTACTTACGCTCGACGCAATATTTTTAAAACCTTTTTCGGCAAAACGCATTAAACGTAATAAGTTAAAATACTTACAGGTAGTCAACTAACATCACACTAAATATGTCTGATACAAAAGTTTATATCAATCGTACCTCTCATTATTTTCCGAATGAGCCCGTTTCGAACGACGAGATGGAGCAGTATTTGGGGTACATCGATAATAAGCCGTCAAAATCAAAAAAAATAGTACTGCGCAATAATGGCATTACCAACCGCTACTATGCGCTGAACAAAGAACATAAATCAACCCATACCAATGCGCAAATGACTGCCGAGGCCGTCAGGGCGCTGTTTAGCATTAGCCCGGAAGAAGTTACAGAGGTAGAATTGCTATCGTGCGGTACATCCTCTCCCGACCAGATGATGCCAAGTCACGGCGTAATGACCCACGGCTGGATCCCGGAAATAGGTGGGATAGAAGTAGTGTCTCCCGCTGGTGTTTGCTGTGCAGGTATGCATGCGCTAAAATTTGCTTACCTGGCTATTAAGGCAGGAGAGGTACAAAAAGCAGTAGCCACAGGCTCTGAACGTTTTTCGGGCTTACTGGTATCCGACGTATTTGAGGAAGAAGCCCAAAAGCTGAAGGAAATGGAGGAAAATCCGTTCATCGCTTTTCAGAAAGATTTTTTACGATGGATGCTGTCTGACGGTGCTTCGGCATTCTTAATGACCGACAAACCAAATGAAGAGGGCCTGTCATTACGCGTAGAATGGATAGAAGGCGTAAGCTACGCCAACGAAATGGATACCTGCATGTACATGGGCGGCGAAAAACAAGCCGATGGTTCACTGAAAGGTTTCATGGATTATACGCCGGAGGAAATCATGACGAAATCCATCTTCAGCGTAAAGCAGGATATCAGCTTGTTAAGTGATAATATTGTACCCCTCGGCGGAAGAAAAATAAAAGAGATATTCGAGAAAAAAGGCTTGGGCGTTAACGATATCGATTATTTCCTCCCGCACATCAGCAGTAATTTCTTCAAGAGTAAAATTTACGACATGATTGAGATATACGGCGGCGGTATCCCTTACGAGAAATGGTTCATCAACTTGTACACCGTAGGTAACGTTGGCGCTGCATCTATTTACCTGATGATTGACGAGCTGTTTAAAAGCGGTCGCCTGAAAAAAGGTGAAAAGATACTTTGCCTGGTGCCGGAGAGCGCTCGTTTTTCATACATGTACGCCATGCTTACGGTTGTTTAATTGAACCAGCCCGATGAAGAAGGACGAAGTGCCACAGGACTTAAGCTCGCTTGGTAAAATAACCAAAGAGGTTTGTTACGCTACAGACAGCGACGGTAAATACACCACAGCGCTAAGCAGCGGCTGGGATGTGAAAATTACCGCGCTCGATACAGCCTGGGGCGATATTGCCAAACGCATAGCAGCCGCTAAGCAGCAGGTGTTGGATGGTAAGGCGAGTCCGCTTTTGTTTTTTATGGAATACAGGCTGATGGACACAGCCATTGTGGCTGGCTATACCGGCTTTTGGCAATGGCAGGTAAAGCGGCACCTGAACCCAGGAGTATTCAAATCACTATCCGACCAAAAACTGCAAAAATATGCTGAGGCGTTTAACACCAGCGTCGAAGACCTTAAAACTATGACCGTGCATGAAGATTGATTTTGAACATCGTCAGGCTGCACATTGCGAATCGGGCGTTACCAGGAACTTATTGTGGACCGCATCAAACGGCAAGATAACCGAACCGCTTGCGTTTGGTATTGGCGCGGGTTTATTTTTTGTTTATGTCCCCTTTATAAAAATCAATAATGGGCCGGCTATAGCCTTTCGTTCATTTCCCGGGCATATATTTAACCGTACCTGCAAATCGCTGGATATACCGGTTATCAGCAAAAAGTTCAGATCAAAAGAAAAAGCTCAGGTTTATTTGGACGAACGACTGAACGAAGGTCGCGCAGTAGGCTGCCAGGTAGGCGTTTATTATCTGCCTTACTTTCCTAAAGAATACCGCTTCCATTTTAACGCACATAATTTAGTGGTTTATGGCAAAGACGGCGACAACTACCTTATTAGCGACCCAATAATGGAGGGGACGAATATTATGGATAGCTACCAGTTGGAGCGGGTGCGTTTTGCCAAAGGCGCGCTATCGCCTAACGGCCACATTTACTATCCCAAAGAAAATAAGGAAATCACAGACGAACAGATAAAACAGGCCATAAAAGGCGGCATCAAAAAGAACGTTTATAATATGCTGCATATCCCCGGCAGCTTTGCTGGTGTGAGCGGCATTAAAAATACCGGCCTCAAAATAAAAAAATGGCGCGATAAGCTTGGTCTTGAAAAATCCGGCCTTTACCTGGCGCAAATGGTGCGCATGCAGGAGGAGATAGGGACCGGCGGTGGCGGCTTCCGCTATATTTACGGTGCTTTTTTGCAGGAAGCTGATATTTATTTGCCGGGCAACCAATTGGCCGCCATATCAGGTATATTTACTAAGGCGGGCGACATGTGGCGCACGGCGGCGGTACACGCAGCAGGCATTTACAAAGGCCGTATCGGCAGCCAGGAGGATTTTAACATGATGGGCGATTACCTGCTGGAAATTGCAGCTCTTGAAAAGTCTGCCTTTGAAACTTTAAAGAAAATTAAATGGGCCTAAGCGAACCGTTAGCCGTCGACATAGCAAACATGGGTTTCCGCTACCCGGGCAACGACGTGGTTTCTTTTTCGCAATTTGACCTCCAGATACCAAAAGGAGAGCGCTTCGGTTTATTCGGTCCTAATGGCGCTGGGAAAACCACGCTCATGAGCCTGATGACCGGGTTGCTCACGGTCGCCGAAGGCAGCATAAAGATATTGGGTCATGATGCTCAATCAAAAACTGTGCGTAAGTCGTTCGGCTTTGTGCCGCAGGATTTTTCATTTTACCAGGAACTTTCACCTGTTGAAAATTTGCATTTTTTTGGAGCATGGGCAGGCTTGAGTAAAAAGAAAATCATACATCGTACCGATGAACTGTTAGAAATACTCGGACTTACCGAAGTACGCGATAAGCAGGTGAACAAGTTTTCAGGCGGAATGAAACGCAGGGTGAATCTTGCCATAGGTGTTATACATGAACCCGAGCTGCTGTTTTTAGATGAACCAACCGTAGGGGTAGACGTGCAAACACGCCATGCTATTATCAATTATTTAATGGAGCTGAATAAAGCCGGAACAACTTTGGTTTATACATCACATCAGCTAAGCGAAGCCGAAGGCCTTTGCGAGCAGGTTGCCCTGATGGAAGCCGGCAAAATTTGCGCCCAGGGTGACTTGGATGATTTATTTAAAGAACACAATTCTACAAGCCTCGAGGAGCTGTTTTTAGACTTAACCGGAAAGGATTACCGCGACTGATGCAAAAGCTTTGGGCAACCATAATAAAGGATATTAAAATCCTGCTGCGCGATGGGGTAGGCCTGCTGCTGATGTTTGTGATGCCAATTATCCTGGTGATAGTGGTGACCAACATCCAGAACAGCACTTTCCAGGCGGTTAACAAAACCAGGCTGCCATTGCTGGTTTGTAATAAAGATACAGGTAAATCAAGCAAACAGCTTATCGAAGCCATCGATAAGCTTGGCCTCTTAAAAGTATCTCAACTACCTAAAAACGCAACAACCACAGAGATTGGGGATGCCATGAAGGATAAGGACGCTCAATTGGCTATACTTGTACCAGCAAATTTCTCAGCTAATACACAGGCAAAGGCAAAGAACGCATCCAATAAAGCATTAAAAAGCTTCGGGTTGCAGGGCGACTCTGTTAAGAATGTCGCTATAAAAGCTGAATCACTCACCTTGTATTTTAATCCTGTGATACAGGAGTCGTTACGCTTTTCGGTACAGGGCGCTTTACAAAGCGCGTTGCAGTTGGTAGAGAGCCGACAGACCCTGCGTACATTATATTTCGCCATAAATGAGAAAGAGTTGCCATCCAGCCTCGAAAGTGAGATGTTAAGTAGCCAAACTACTTTAAACTCGGTTCCGGTGCTGAAAGATGGCAGCAGGGCAGTCCCCAATGCCTCCCAGCACAATGTTCCTGCATGGACGATATTTGCTATGTTCTTTGTTATTATGTCGCTCAGCGGTAGCGTAGTGCGCGAAAAGGTGAATGGCAGCTTTATTCGTTTGAAAACTTTGCCCACCAACTATATGGTAGGGCTGCTATCCAAACAGATAACTTACCTGTTTGTGACGCTGTTGCAGGCCTCAGTTATATTTTCAATAGGTATCTGGCTGTTCCCGATAATCGGCATCCCGGCGCTTAATTTGCCATCGGATTTAACTGCCTTATTTTTTGTGACCCTGGTTACCGGCTGGTGCGCCGTAACTTACTCCATAGCAGTTGGTGTATTTGCCCAAACCCAGGAGCAGGCTAACGGATTCGGGGCTGTGTCTATTGTTATACTTTCAGCAGTTGGCGGTTTAATGGTGCCCAGCTTTGCCATGCAGGGCTCTATCAAAACAACTTCCAACTTTTCGCCGCTGCATTGGTCGCTTGAAGCCTATTACGACCTTTTTCTGCGTGGCGGAAATTTAAGCGATGTTGTTTCAAACATTATACCTTTACTAATTATTACCCTAATACTTCAGCTAGTTATTTTTTTAGGGCTGAAACGAAAGAATTTAATATAATTGCCCAATGGAGACTACCGAACTAAAAGAGCAGCTAAAAAGCCAAATCATAAAATTTTTAAACTTAACAGACCTTACCCCAGCCGACATTAAAGACGATGAGCCGCTGTTCGGCGATGGCCTTGGCCTCGATTCTATAGATTCACTTGAATTAATCGTTTTATTAAAAAAAGAATACGGCATCGATATCCGCGACCCACGCGAAGGCCGCAAGGTATTGGTTGATGTAGCTACAATGGCCGAGTATATACAGGAGCATTCCGCGAAATAGTCTGAACCGGGATTTAGCAGATTTTTATGGATTGTGGCGAAATACCAATTCGCCCGTTCAAGTGTCCACACTTGAACGTAAATGGTTGTTAGCGTCCACGCTAACGACGCCGGCGGTGTGATTTAAGTGTGGACACTTAAATTGTTTGCATTCAAGCGTGGACGCCTGAATGGGCGGAGGCGACGACGAGAGCGACAGACATTCTTCAATCTTCTAATGCTACGAATCTTAGTTCATACAGCCCCGAACCCCTCAAAATCGCTGAAACCTGCTTAATCCCGGTTCAGAAACATTCCCTGAAACTTAAAACAAACCCTATCCCCGTCACTCAACTTTGCATTTACGCTAATGCTTTCATCAATAACCTTATAGCTTAACTCCAGCGTAAGGGTATTATCCGCAGATGGCACCACCATCCCCACAAACTTCAAATTATCTGCTTTCCGCAACTGAACCGCATACCCCAGCGCGCCGGTCAAAACATCCTTAACCACTTGCAACATACAAGCCCCCGGCACTACCGGTTGCCCCGGAAAATGACCTTTAAAAATCGGGCTATCAGCATTTACCGATAACATCGCTTTAACAACGTTATCGGCATGCTCAATGCTTTCAATCTTAAAAATTTCTTCGCTTGCAGTCATCATGAGAAAGCACTAAACAGCCGAAACCAGCATCAGTGAGTAGTATTTGTTCTGGTAATGATTGAATATCAATATCTTTTTGGGGGTATCAATTTTAACTTCATTTTCGAGAATAACACCAGGCACCGCACCGCGTTTAAGAATGTTTGCCGCCAGCCACAATGAAAATACCGAAGCCACGGAGTATTCGCCCGATAGGTGTTTATAATTTGCTGTGTTATTGTTTTTAAACAGTGAGGAATTTAGTGAAGTGTATATTTCGTCATTTTTAATATCACCGTTTTTTCCGTTGATAACGAGGTCGATGTCATTAGCAGTTAGCAAATATTTTTGCAGGAAAGCGGTAATGCGTTTTTCAATATCCTCGTTATCCGCAGGTTTATAAAAGGTGGTAAGGCCGGTTAGTTCTGCCTGGTTATCGGGGGAAGATTTACCTGTGAGCAGGAAGAAACCTGCTCCCTGGCTGCCGATGGTGCCTTTTTCAGGCGTAGCAAAGAGCGACAGGTTTGACACAGGTTTACGCCGGTAAAGCCCGAGCCTGGTAAATACTTTGAAACTGGCATCTATCATTTCCTCTGTACCGCCCACAAGGATATTATCCGCCTCCGCTTCATTTAACAGCATTATCGCATCAAACAAGGCGCTTTCAAATGAGATACCCTTATGCACAAACGTATTGTTATAAGCATGGCACTTCAGCATCAATGCAATTTGCGCAGCAACTGTATTATGGGTTGATTGAATGAACGCGGTAGGGGGGAGCAATTCTTCATCCTGTTCTACAATGCGGGTTAAAAAGGTGACCGTATCCTCCATACAGCCAAAAGCTGTACCTGTTATGATGGCGCCGGGCATTTCCATATCTCCGTTGTTTAAACATTCCTTTGCCGCTGCTACCCCCATTTTTATCACATGGCTCATGCGCCGTATTAGCTTCGGGTCTATAAACTCTTTATAATCAGGTTCGATGGCGGCCAGTCGGGTGGAGTTATACTCAATAATATCATTCAAAAAGCCAACGTTGCCGAAGGTTTTCTGAGCAGAAATGCAGGCCGATGAACGGATATATACTTTCATGCTCATACCGCCGAAAATATTAACGATGTACAATTGCCGCCAAAACCAAACGAGTTCGACATAACGTGCTTAATATCTTTCCCCTTTTGAAACTTGGTTTCCGGTTCAAAAGGTACCTCGTGCATCTGCGTTTCAAAGCGGAGGTTAGGGTAGATAAGCCCGTGCCTGATAGCCAGCACGGAAAACACCGCTTCTACGCCACCGCTGGCCCCCAGTGTATGCCCGGTAAATGATTTGGTTGAGCTCATAGGCGGAAAATCCGGCTGGAATAATCTTTTTACCGCAGTTCCTTCGGCGCTGTCATTATTTGGTGTGCCGGTGCCATGCAGGTTGATATAGTCAATATCCGATGGTTTCAAACCGCTTTTCTTCAAGGCTTTTTTCATCGCCAAATAAGAACCTGTGCCATCCGGCGACGATGCGGTTTGATGATAGGCGTCATTGCTGTTATTATAGCCGCTTAGCGTGCAGTAAACCGGCTTTTTTAGCATCTGCGCTACTTTATCGGAAACCAAAACCACGTACCCGGCTCCTTCACCCAGGTTAAGCCCTTCGCGATGTTCGTCAAACGGTTTGCAAAGGTCTTTATCCAAAATCATCAGCGTGTTGAAGCCGTTCAGGGTAAACTTGGTGAGTGCATCTGCACCGCCGGCTATTACTACATCAAGTATGTCGTTTTTGATTAGCCTTGCGCCATAAAATATCGCATTTGCAGAAGATGAGCAGGCTGTGCTGATGGTGGTCATGAAATCGCTGATACCCAATTGGTCTGCCACGGTTTCAGTCATGCTGCCGCACTCATGGTCGAATACGTTCTTTAGCTTGCCTTTACTATTATCAGCCAAAAAATCAATAAAAAAGCCCTCGCTTTTGTCCATTCCGCCGACGGTATTTGCAGAAACAAAACCCGTGCGCAACTCTTTGAAATTAGATATACCGGCATCAGCCAAAGCTTCCTTAGCGGCCACCAGGCTTAATAATGCCGTTCGGCTGTTATGGATCGACAGGCCGGTGTGCGCTATCAATTCGTCGTCGGTTAGTTTTACCTCGGCAACCGGGCGGTCGTACTGGTGTATGCTCTTAAAGAGGGTAATATCAGCCATGCCAGGTTCCCCGCGTTCAAACGCAGCCAAATGCTCCGCCACGTTATTTCCTATGCCTGAAATTACGCCAACACCTGCTATATAAACTGATTGCTCCATATATTTTACGGGCAGATTTGACAACTTTCAAAAAGTTGTCAAATCTAAATTAGCTGCCAAAAATCTTTTTCAAATTATCTTCCGAAAATACTACAGATTCTTCACTTTTTTTCTTTTCAACCAAAAACAGAAACGCTTTATAATCCTGTTCCAAAATATCAACCCAGCCGCACAGGCAGGCTTGTAAAATATCGTTATCCAGCAAATAATTCACTTGCTGCGCTATGAAGGCTGTATCAAACTGTTCCTGTATAAAAAAAGCATGCTCACCTTTAAAATTATTCCGGATACTGATTTCGCCGATAACAATATTTGGTAACGTATATACGAAAACTGAAGGACTGGGGACTTCTTTAATCGTAGCTGTATATTTCAAATCATTATCAAGGCTGGAATTGGCATTGGCTAAAACCACACCGACTACTTCTGGTTGATAAGCCGCTTTGTCAAAACTATCCTTCAATAACACTTCCGAAGCCAGCCAACCCAGCTTGCTTAAACTATCCATCTTATAAAACTTCGGATAATTAAACTGGAAATATTGGTAAACAGATAGCAAAAAGCCAGCAACATCAACGCCCGGGTTTTCAAACAGCTTTACACCGTTTTTAACCACAGCATTATTGCTAATGATACAGGAACTTGTTATGTGTTTTTCTATACTCAATTTAACTAAGATTTATAAGATTAAAGGATTTGTAGAATCAAAAGATTAATCTTAATAATCTTTTAAATCCTACGAATCTTAGTCCCCTATAACCGCAGCCCCATTACACCCCCCAAACCCCGATGCCGTTTTCAAAAAATTACGCGCATCAATGGGAACTAATTCCGCACAAACATTCACCGGACTGCTAACCCCTAATTCCTCAAATCCTGGTGTCGGTATCATCAATCCCTCTTTTAATGATTGCATCGAAACAACTGTTTCTATCAATCCTGCCGCACCTAATGTATGCCCGTAATAACCTTTAAGGCTATTCAATGGCGCGGACGGTAAGCCTGCCAGCCGTATCGCGTTTGCCTCCATCTCATCATTGTAAGGCGTGGCTGTACCGTGGGCGGATATAAAATCGATATCTGCCGGAGTTAGTCCTGTTTCCTGTATGGCTTTTTTTATCGCATAAGCCAACTCTTCACCCGTGCGCGACGGGCCGGAAATATGGTTGGCATCGTTACTTATCGAGCCGCCTTTATCTTTTAAATTACCTTCAAATTTTTTATTGGCAGATAACACCACGGTTGCCGCGCCTTCGCCCAAATTTAAACCATCGCGCGATTTATCAAACGGTCTGCAAACCGACGGACTCAAAGCCTGGAACGATTGAAAGCCTGATACGATAAATTTAGAAATCACGTCGGCTCCGCAAACAACCGCATTTTCATATTGCCCAGTTTGCAGTAAACGCGCACCGGTAATCATCGCCATAACACCGGATATACAGGCATTGGATATGATTATAGGTTGATTCTGAAAACCGAAATAATCCGCTACCATCTTTGCCGAAGTTGTCATCGCTACCCGCTTATGCAGCTCCGCGCTATTCGCTTCGGTTTCCAGCAAGCCGATATTGCCCTTAGTGCTGGAGATAATTAAAACGGTATTGTTATTTTTTATGTCGATGTCGGCATTTTGTATCGCATCGCTTATAGATGCAATGAGCAGCTGCTCAAATTTGGTGTAGCCCTGAAGCGAGAATTGTTCACTATTATCAAATAGCGCTGCGTGGAATAGTGTTGCAGAAAGGTTATCGTCGTTATGCAATTTTACCGATGAAACGCCATTTTTAAGCTGCAAAAAGTTCTCCGCTGTGGTTTTGCCCAGCGGGGAATATATATTATCTGCAACTATAAAAACGTCTGACTTCATCGTCCTGCTAAAATTTCCGCCAGACTTACGAAGTTTTTAAACGGCAAAGCCCTCAACGAGGCCTTTGAAAACAAACAATACCGAGTTAAACTTCGTAAGTCTTATCCTTCCATAAATACTTTCATTTCACATCGCGCCAGCAAAACATCGTCGTGCCAAACCTTTCCTGTAAGCATGGTTACATTAAATACCTGGTTGTCTATCGTTATTTCCGTAACAACCTCATCTCCAACTTTTGGCAACTCAAAAATCTCAAAATCCTTAACTGCGCCAATATAACCTGCCTCAACGGGCTTTCTTTCCAGCTGCGCCATATATCCTGCACGTAAGGCTGCCGTCTGAGCTATATTTTCCATCAGGCCCGCTTCCTGGAAGATGCCATCCTTTACAAATACATTATCTTCGTTAATCACAAAGCTGCTGCGTGTAATCACAGCATCGGCATACAACAGCCTGCCCACCATCACAAATGGTGGTTTCTGCGGAATCAGCGGGATAATATCATCAACTGGCAGCAGCATATCAGGTGTACAATCCCCCGTTTATGGATAAAACCTGCCCGGTAATATAGGCAGCCTCGGGCGATGCAAAAAATGCAACCGCTGCCGCCACCTCTTCGGGTTGACCGAAACGCCGTGCAGGTATCAGCATCTTCAATTCCTTTTCATCAAGGCCTTCCGTCATATCCGTTTTGATAAAGCCGGGAGCCAGCGCGTTAACGGTAATCCCCTGCCGCGCAATTTCCTGCGCCAGGGCTTTTGTAGCACCGATTACGCCTGCTTTGGCGGCCGAATAATTGGTTTGCCCTGCCAGTCCTTTTAATCCCGAAAGGGAAACAATATTGATTATACGGCCATATTTGCGCGTCATCATGCCGTTTAAAACCAGTCGGGTGACATGGAAAAAGCTATCCAAATTGGTTTTCATCACACTATCCCATTGCTCGTCGGCCATCCAGGCCAGCAGGCTGTCATCGCGGATGCCGGCGTTGTTTACCAGCACTTCTATGTATTTATCCGGGTTGGCTTCAATCCAGCTTTCTATGGTTTGTTTTAAGCCAGTTTTGTCGGAAACATCAAACGGCATCAATTCGCCATCGCCGCCCGCGTCCTTAACCAGCTCAAGCGTTTGGTTAGCTTGCTCTGTGTTGCTTTTATAATTAATCAGCACATAATAGCCCTGCGCAGCAAGTTTCAGGCAAATCGCCCTGCCGATGCCCCTCGACCCGCCGGTTACCAGTGCGCATTTCATTTGTTGAACGTGGTTTTATGGTCTGCATTCTCCAAAAAATCTTTAATGCGGGCCAAATCTTTATACTTTGGCGCATCCTCCACAAATTTCGGGAATATCCCGCGTGCTTCGTCGTAAACAGCCCGCGAAACAGACGATAGCCTATCCTTGCATTCTAAATAATCAATCGCCTGTAAAATAGTCATCAGGTGTATACCCAGCACCTCGAACGAGTTATCGATAACCCGTTTGGTCATCAGCGCCGCGTTGCAGCCCATGCTCACAATATCCTGGTTGTCATTATTATTCGGTATGCTGTGCACATACATTGGGAACGACAGCGTCTGGTTTTCGGCTGTGGTAGATGTTGCGGTAAACTGCATGCCCTGCATACCAAAGTTAAAGCCGAGCACGCCCAAATTCACAAACGGTGGCAGCTTTTGATTCAGCTTGGCATTTAGCAGGTAGTTGAGCTGCCGCTCGGCCAGCATTGAAACGCGGGTCATGGCAATTTTTAGCTTATCCATTTCCAGCGATACATAATCGCCGTGGAAATTACCGCCATGGAATATATTATGGTTTTCGTGGTCGATGACAGGGTTATCATTTACCGAGTTCAACTCGTTAACCACCGTGTTTTCTACTTGTGCAATCGTGTCGTAAATCGGGCCCAAAATCTGGGTTACGCAGCGCAATGAGTAATATTCCTGCACTTTATCTTCAAATACCTCGTAATCCAGGTTATCCGGATTATAAAGATGCTCCGAACGGTCGCGGATGAGCATGCTGTCCTTCAGAATATCGCGCATCATCGCAGCGATTTTATTCTGACCTATATGGCGTTTTACCACATTCAATTCGTGCGAATAATGGTCGTCGTAAGCCTCCACAATCTCGTTTATCATCGCCGAAAACAAAACCGACCAGTTCAGCAATTTCTTCGCCTGGATGATGTTAATCATGCCAATACCTGTCATCGCTGAAGTTCCGTTCAGTATAGCCAGGCCTTCGCGGATATGAATAGACAGCGGCTTAATGCCCAGTTTGGTAAAAACGTCGCCGGTTGGCTGCACCTCGTCTTCGTAAATCACCTCGCCTTCGCCAATTAAAACCAGGCCCAGGTGAGCTAGCTGCACCAAATCGCCGCTGGCTCCTACGCCACCATGCTCGTAAACGCAGGGGGCAACATCTTTATTAATCAGTTCTTTTAGCAGCTCCACCACGTCAGGGTGAACTCCGCTATATCCCTGCATAAAGCTGTTCAGGCGGGCAATCATCAACGCTTTGGATAGTTGCGCCGTCATCAGCTTTCCGCTGCCGGATGAGTGGCTGCGGATAAGGTTATATTGCAATTGCAGCACATTTTCCTCGTTCACCTTATACTGCGCCATCGGGCCGAAGCCGGTATTGATGCCGTAAATGAGTTTGTTGGAAGAAAATTGCTTTAGAAATTCAAAATTGGTATTGATGTTTTGCAAGGCCGCCTCGTCCAGCGTAACCTCATTATTTTTAAATATCAGTTCAGAAAAATCATTCAGAGTAAGCGGACTATGTCCAACAGTTATCATGGGCGAAAGTTGTATGTTTTATCAGTGTAGTAACAAACCGCTAAAGTATAAAATATATGTAAAACGGTTTAATTAAACTGCAATAACGGGGGGAATGTTTTAGGTGAATGAAAGTAAAATTGGCCGGTTAAAAAGATCAAGGTACTGCATTCTCCAAAATGTAGATGGGCAAAAGCCATTTAGCCCATAACGAAAACCACTCCTAAAACGGGCATAATGCGTTTTGCCCGTAACAAAAAAGGGGGTGAAAACGGGCAAAAGCCGTTTTGGCCATCTACAAAAACAACCCAAAAACGGGCTAAAACCGTTATGCCCATTCGGTCTGAAAACTGCGTATTTGTTATTTTTTCAAAGAAAACAAGAGGATTTTTTGTCATTTTACGAATTTTTTGTCTCAAAAAGCTATAAAAATTTTTTGAAAAACTTCAGGCAGTGCTTTCTAGCAGGGGCTAGCCCCGTCTTACGTTCATACTGCGCAGGCCTTAATCACAGCCTGCACTGAGGCCCTCGAAGTGCCGGTATCCACTTCAGCCGGGTTTAGGTAGAAGAGCTTGTGCTGATAAGGGACAAAGAACGGCTGCTCAAATTTACGAAATGTGGATGGTTATAATGGTGACAGTGTTTTGTCAGCATGTCATGCGTTATTCGCAGGGTGTTGCCCTGTGCTGGTGTATTTATCCCCTTTCGGAAAGAAGATTAACGTGGAACTCGAACTTCAATACCCCAGCAGGGTTAAATATGTCAGCGATGGGCAACGCCCATCGCGAAACCACGATGCCGGGCAAGCCTACCCCCTTTTATCAATAAATTTTATCGCTTTCCGGCTTGCTTCGTTAAACTGTATCTTCTGTATCTCCTCCGGACTAATATACTTAATATGCGGACTAACCCTCAGCTTAGCTTGCAAATAGGCCCTGATGCGGTGGTCGCACTCTTCGGTGTAAGCCGCAGGAACAAGGTAAAGCGACACCTCATCCATACCGATATCGTTAGAGGAAACTTCAATTACAAAATCAAGTATTTCCTCCATCTCGTTCAGCAAATCGAAAAGGGCAGGAGGGTACAAGGTAGTTCCCTTGAATTTTATCATCTGCTTTTTGCGGCCCATAACTGACGAAAGGCGCAAACTGGTACGCCCGCAGGCACACGGCTCATCAAAATAGCAGCAAATATCGCCGGTTTTATAGCGAAGCAATGGCATGCCCTCAACACCGAGGGTAGTAATGGTTACTTCACCGGGCGTGCCTGGCTCAACTTGATTGTTGTTTTCATCCAGTAGCTCAACAATCACCAAATCTGGCTGGTAATGGCCGCCTTTGCCTTCGCCGCATTCGGTAAACGCAGTCTGCATTTCGGTTGAAGCATAGGTGGAATAAAGTTTAATATCCCAGCTTTCCGTAATCTTCCTACCAAGTATATTCAGCGAAAAATCGTTGTTGCGGATATTTTCCCCAATACAAATGGCTTTTTTTACAGATGTGCTGTTAACATCGATACCGGCATCCTGTGCATATTTTATCAGCTTTAAAATAAATGAAGGCACGGCGACAATAGCCGTCGGCTTTAAGCGCTGTATCGTTTCCCATTGCATAGAGGGCACACCCGGCCCCAGCCGGATAATGCCCGCGCCGATTTTGCGGATGCCCAAATAATAGGCTATCCCGGCCATAAACTGCCTGTCGAGGGTAAGCATCAACTGGTAAGTATCCGCAGCCGAGCCATCGGCACATAAAAAAGAGCCGTACTCATTATAAGCCAGTCGGTCAAGGTCATTTTCGGTAAGGGCGATGGTAACCGGCCTGCCAAGTGTACCCGATGTGGACGTATACTCAATCACCTTTTCGCGCGAAACACATAAAAAATCATCGTTGCGTTGCTGCAGGTCGTCTTTAATAGTCGGCGGAATGGCGGCAAGTTCGGTAATGGTTTTTATGGTATCGATGCTGATGTTATGCTTTTCGAAATGCTCCCGATAAAAAGGCGAGTTTTGGAGCAGGTAAGCCAACAGTTCCTGTAGCTTCTGTTCCTGCCTTAAAGTTATTTCGTGCGGCTGCTGGTAGATTTTATTCGCGACTGACATTATAATGTGTTACCGGTATGATTGAACCCTGATAGGCCAATAATGTTTTGCGGCCCCGTGTTCAATCGTCGGCATCAAATCTAATAAAATTAGGGGACGGTTGGTTAACCGGGAATGATTGCGTCCGATGGGCGATGCCCATCGCTGACGGAACGGCACCCCTACAGGGCTTTTTATATTGAAAATATTTGCAATAGTGTATTTTTCGCCCTGCAAGGGCTCAAAACCGTCAGCGCAGGGCATCGCCCTGCGTCAACCATGCCCGTCAGCTATGCCCGATTTATTTCTCGCCCTCCCCAAACAACCGTATTACCCGTTTGTAACGTATATCAACATGATGATTAAAACGCTGTTACTAACCGCTGGTATATTTTGTTCAGCAATTATCGCTACTCATGCCCAGACGGTTAGGTATAAGGATATGGTATTTCCAAACATAAAAACCGCCATCGATTTAAGCTACGATACCGTCGACCCGTCCGGCAAAAACAAAGCCCGCCGTTTTGATTTATACCAGCCCGCCGGCGATAGCGCTAACAACCGGCCTTTGATAATCTGGATGCATGGCGGTGGTTTTAAATTCGGCTCAAAGGACGATAAGAGCAACCAACTTTTGGGTAAGTTTTTTGCACAACGCGGCTACGTAGTGGTTACCATTAATTATACCCTGAGCAAAAAGTTCCCGTTTTTAAATTTCGAGGAGTTGAAACGAAGCTGTTACCAGGGCGTGCAGGATGCCAAACAAGCGATAGGATTTTTTAAACAGCATAGCCACGAATACCATATCGACCCAAACAAAATCATCCTCGCCGGAAATTCGGCTGGAGGGATGATAGCCTTACAGGCCGCATTCAGCACCAACCCCGAACTGGCAAAATTTGCCGGGGTGCCTGACGAAGGCTCCCATGATAAGGAATTGCTGAAAGTAGCCGGCGTCATCAATTTCTGGGGCGCAATATTTAACCTGGATTGGCTTAAAAATGCCAAAACGCCCATCGTCAACGTATATGGCAGTACCGACAGCATAGTAGCGCCCACCCATAAAGGCCCGCCCCTGTTTGGTGGCGCCGAGATACGTGAAAAAGCAACAGCCCTCGGTATCCCAAATGAGGTAAAGGTTTTTGAGGGCTATTCGCATGAACTGCACAAACATTTTAACCCGCTTTTCTCAGGCGGGAAAGATACACAGGCCCGTTGGCTAGAAGCCGCGCAGTTTGCTGCGGATTTTTTGTATAAGCAGGTTAAATAATAAGGATTCCCGTAGAGACACAACACTTGTGTCTCCCGCAGGACAGGTCTGTGACAGCAAATTTGAGATATGTAGTAATGATATCCCATGGGCGGTTGAATCATGTGGGCTATCTATCGCTTCGGAGACGCAAGTGTTGTGTCTCTACAATAAATGTAAATTTATGTTTCTCTTTTCAATCGTTAGATAACTTCAATCGCTTATTTCCCAAACATATTCCTATCTTTAATGTTGAGAAGAAACAATAAACCACTAATCCATTACCAATGAAATATTTAAAAGCTTTCGTCGTAATTGCAGTATTAACGTTCAGCATGCAGTTTGCTCATGCAAAACCGCTTGCTGCGATTGTTCCACCGGCATACCTGCAGGTACGCCGGCCGCCACCACCACCACCGCCGCCTCGTCTTGTTATCCACCGCAGGCATCATCGCCGCGTACGCCACAGGCTGCATATACATTTACCGCCGCCACCGCCGCATCCGCCCGGTCCACGTCCGCCGGCTCCGCCGCATCCATAATATAGCAATAAAGCCCTTCAGTTTTTCTGAAGGGCTTTATTGTTTTGAGATTGCCAGGCACTTTCGAAATAATTGGCGAATATTCGGCACATGTTTGAGTTCGTTTTACATCCTGGTTCTTGATTCTTGGCTCTTGGCTCTAGTCCTCATAAGTTATAAAAACCATTTCATCACCATCTACCGTATCAAAAAACTTCTTGTAAAAAGTATCGATGGCTGCTTTGCTGTTCAGTACTACGTCCGGGCCGCGATCTGTACCCAATAATAGACAGCCTTCTGTATCTTTCGGGAAATTGCCCACATGTATCTCAACGCCTTCAAAGCCTTTTACGTCATTAACTAATGGTACGTCTTTGCCGTGTTTAGGGCTGTATTCCCTTGTTATGCGGTAGCGGCCGGTGGGGGTGGCGGTTTTATTTGGCACTTTAATCGCTTTGATTTGCGCTAAAGGCATATCGTTGTCTAAGCCCCTGTCAACGGGTTCCAATCCGTAATAAGTACGTTGTCCATCAATGTAAAAATCGCTGACAGTCGAATTTAGGGACTTAATGGTCCGTTTTACTGTAATTTCCATGTGTAAGGTTAGGGTTATATATTAAAAAAATTATTTCTCAGGCAAGGCCGACGGTGTTATCGCCTTTGGCTTTTTTTCCACGCGACCATATCCTAAAAAACTGGTACGATACGCCGGTAACGAACAATATTACAAGTATCATCAATCCCATTTGTATAGCAGGCGAATCGGGACCGCCGGCAATAGGGCTGCTTATAGGTAATCTTGTCAAGGTCTCTACAATAGCCGGTATAAACGAAAAGAACAACGTTAAAGACATCAGGAAAACCTGGATATAAGCGGCGCTTTTGCCCAACAATTTAAATGAAGGGGTATAAACGGCCAGCGGCACCACCACCAGTACGATTACTGCCAGTGCATGTGCTTGCGTGAAATGGCCTGTTTTCATAATAGGTAGTGCGGTAAGGCAGGTAACAACCGTTAAAAATATATACCATCTTCCGCGACCGTTCATCGGGTTGATCCGGCCATCGCGCAGCAAAGCATATAAAGCAACACTTATGGCAATAACGCTGATTGCGGTATGGATAATTCCGAGTATTGATAAATGGTTCGGCATAATCTTATATTGAGTGAAAAGGTTCACTAAATATAAGAAAATAAATTATCTGCAAAAACTATTTTTTAAAAGTAAACTTCAGCACATTCCCCGGACTCAGCTTATCGCCTTCGTTGGATATATACAAATTATTATCCCTATCGAACGCCATTCCCTCGGGTTGCCTGAAAATGGAGGGGTTTAAAGGATAAACCGATTTAACATTCCAATTTGTATCCGTAACAACCAACACTTTATTTACAGATGAAAGAACATACCACTCACCGGTCTGCGGATTTTTCGCCAGCGCCGACGGGTGGAAGGAGATTTTCTTTACACCTGCCAGTTGTTCAATCTTTTTTACATCGATGGTGTTTTGACCGGCATTTGTTAGCGTTCCATCAGCGGATAACTTAAGCGTGAAGACAGTAGTTGTTTTGCTTGTTTTTTCGATGCTGCAATGTTTGCAAAGTGCATAAACAGAACCATTGGTGTCGCCGTAAAGACCTTCGTATTCTCCCTGCGGTAACAGGTCTTTCTGTTTCTTACCGGTTACGCTTGTGTTTTTTACGGCGGCCAGCGGGAAGGTAAATAAAGTACCATCGCTGCGCAGCATTATCACCATGCCGTTGGCTATAGCTACATCCTCGTAATCGCCGCTGCCGCCAAACCTGGTTTGCTTAGTATTTTGCGAGCCGGGTTTAAAAGCAAATAAAACGCCCTCCTCATCCTGCTCGGCATATAATAGGCTCGGGTCGCCCTGGTTAAAAGCAATACCGGATATCTCGGTAAGCACATCGGGCATATTGTATTTAACCGGCTTATTTAAATCATAACCCGCAGGCGAGGGACTGCTCTTTTGTTGCTGCCCCGTGCAATTGATACAGAACAGGCAAATCGCCAATAAAATAAAAAGGTATACCGGCTTCAAGATATTTTTCATAACAGATATACCTTCAATTTCATGGATTTGTTTACGGATTAATAACCACGGAGGCCACAAAGGTAGCGCAGAGAACACAGAGGTTAAAAAGGGATCGCAGATGTTAGTTGATGAACAGACGACGCTGATGAATATCTCATTTATTATTCGTCAACGAAGATCTGCGTAGTCAGCGTTATCTGTTAACATCTGCGATCTATTTATTCGTCAACCATGCATCTGCGTAATAAGTTAACATCTGTGATTCATCTGTAATCTATTTTTGCATCACCATCACCCCATTCAGCACCAGCGTACTGCCTCCATCGGCCTCAATATTGTAAACGTTTTGCACGCCACCCGCATGCTCGGTTTTCCTCAAAACAGTATAGGTTTCATACTTACCATTCTGCTCATTCAAGCATAAAACCTGTTGGCCGATATTGATGTCGCCTATCTTCAGCTTACCCTGTTTGGTAAGCATGGGATGGTTTGGCGTAGCTTTCAATACCTTGGCATCAAGGCTGATGTTAAGCCCCACGCTGCTGTTTTTTTCTTTGGCCGATACCAGCACCATTTCAGTTACCGCATAATTTTTAGCTGCATGCACGGTAAGTTCTTTTACTTTTATTACGGATGATTTATTAGTGGCTGGGTCGACTGTTATCACCTCATCGCCGCTTTTTACATCCTTTATCATTTTTTTGGCTCCGCTGGCCATGGTTACCTCATCGTCGCCGGTAAAGCAGATATCGTTGCCGTAGGTGGCGGCTTCTTCTTTCATGTCCTTGCCATTGTTCAGTATTTTATATTGCTGAAAGGCCATCTCTTTCGATATTACATAAGACAGCTTCAGGATAAAGTTTTTCTCGATTTTGTTAATGTCGTCGATATCCTGGAAATATTTGGCCCAAACCTTGGCATCTGCGGTAAAATCAGGCACCAGGCACTGGTAACGTTTGCCGGCCTCGTTGGTATAAAACACCATCAGGCCTATTTCCTGCAAGCCTTCTTTGGCTATCAGCTTGTAAAGGTCTACGCGCTTCTTTAAGCCATCACCCCCGGTAATAAAATAAGGCTTGCGGTTTTCATACCTGTCGAGCACATATTTGCTATCAAATTTTACATAGGTGTCGTTATCCAAATTGGCGATAGAGTAGGTGAGCGCCTTGTCGTATTCCTCCATGGTTAATGGGCGGGGATTTGGCGTAGTGGTTTGGGCCTGCGTGGCTATTGCCGTTAAAAATAAAATTGTTGTTATGAATAGTTTACGCATAATTTTGTGTTGAATTCTGGTAGTTGCGGGTTTGTATACATGTCGCTTTCGCGATGGGTGTTACCCATCGCTGACAGATGTAACCCTTTCAGGGTATTTGGTTTGTACTATAATATATAATTTTCCTTGATCTAAGAACCCTGTAAGGGTTCAATCCGTCAGCGCAGGGCATCGCCTTGCGTCACCAGGACAGATTTTGAGCATGCACGGACAAATTGATTACAATTTACGATAACTCCTTAAACGCCACTGCAAAAGCCTCCATTTCGTCCATACGGCCAATACTTACACGGCACCAATCGGCCCCGTTCAGCTTCCAGTTACGCACACCCACGCCGCGCTTAAACATCTCGTTTACAAACTTATTGCCGTCCATCTTCAGCGGGAACATCACGAAGTTGGCAGATGAGGGGATATATTCGTACCCTTCTTTCTTCAGCGTAGCATACAAATGCTCGCGCGAAGCGATAGTTTTCTGCAATGCATCCTTCATGTAATCAGTTTCCTGGTAAGCGGCGATAGCGGCAGCCATGGTTGTTGCCGAAAGGTTGAAAGCACCCGGAGTATAAATAGATAGCATTTTAATAGTCTGCGGCAGACCTACGATATAGCCGCAGCGCAAACCTGCAAACCCATAGAGCTTCGAAAAAGTACGCGCAATAATAATATTTTGCCCGGCTTTTATACAGCTGATACAGGTTGTTCCCTGCGGGTCGGGCAGGTAGTCGATGTAAGCTTCATCAACAAAAACCATCGTTTTTTTAGATACACGCTCACAAAACTCCTTTAATTTTTGCGTGTCGACAACGGTTGCGGTGGGATTGTTAGGATTGCAGATATATACTAAGCCGGTATTATCGTCAACCTTGGCTTCCATGGCATCAAGGTCCAGTTTGTATTCTTTGGTTAGCGGTACTTTTATCCAGTTGCCGCCATGCTCCTTGGCTGCTGATGGCAGGTCTTCATAAGATGGGTCACCAGTGATAATGTTCTTGCCGCCCTTGCTGTAGTGCATAGCCGCAGCATGCAACAATGGTGTTGAACCGGAATTTAGCATAATGTTACTTTGGCTGATGCCTTCGTACTGGGCAATTTTACCCGCCAATACCGACATCTGCATAAAAGCATATTGATAGCTGGTGTCCAGCGAGTCACTTATAGCCTTTTTTGCGGCAGCCGATGGCCCGAATGGGTTTTCATTAGCCAGCAACCGGGCCTTCATAGCGGGCGGAGCTTGCAGTAATACGGTTTCATCGGTGGCTGGTTTAGGGCTTAGACCGAGCTTTCTAATCACAGGCATTGCAGCCAGCTTATTTATAGTTCCGGATGCAAGGGCCAGTCCTCCGGCCATCAATGCGCTGGTTTTTATCCAGTTCCTTCTGTTTAGTGAATTTGCCATGTTAATGAGTTTTTATATTATTCAGTCAGTTTTCTATTTATCAGTTTGAGCCGGGTATTGTACCCTTTGGTCGGTTAACCGCCCGTGCACGGCAGTAACCACGCTCCGTGCGGATTCAAATGCGCCGGCCATCCAGGCGTTTAAATAAGTGAGATGCTCACCGCAGAAATATACCTGCTTATCGGGTTTCAACAGTGCCGGATATTGGGTTTTACGCGTTTCGTTGCTGTAAACCGCCCATCCGCCTAAATTATATTGGGTTTTATGCCAGCTTACGGAGAAGGAATTTTCGAACTCAGTATCGTATTGTTGATGTATCAACCGGCCTTTTTGCAATGCCAGTTTTTCCCTGTCGGCATAGCTCAATTCCCCTACGCGTTGTGCCTTTTCGTTAAAATTATAGTAGCCCAGTAAGATGCCTTTTTTGCCGAGGTAATCATACGACGGATAAAATATCTGCGTCAAATCATTATTGGTATGGGTAATGCCGCCGTAAATGTGCTCATCCTCCTCCCAAAACCTCCTTTTAAATTGCAGGCCGATTTTACCGGTTTGTATATAGCTGATATAATCTATCGCCCGGCTCACATCGCCCGAAAAATTGTTATTGACGTTACTCAGCACAGGTAAAGGTAGCGTACAAATGCAAATATCACCCTGTATGGCGTGCTCGCCCTGTGCATCCTTGTAAGTAACCTTTACACCGTTATCAATATTGGTGATATTGGTCACCTCAGCCCCCAGTTTTAAGCTTTGCGCTACTTTTTTCTGCAAAGCAAAAGCTATCTGGTCCATGCCGCCAATAGCCTGGAACATGGTCATTTGCAACTCATAGGTATACTCGGCTACATTATAAAAATCAGGATCCATCAGGCCCGATTGTATCATATCTGCCAGCTTATGCGGGTCGGCAATCTTGCCGGGTTTGTCACCCGCGCCCGGCGATTCGATATAGCCACGCCTTGCCGATGCCTTATATAGCTTATCCGGGTCAAGGCCGCCCTCTGCCGCCAGGTACTCTATAACTTTTTCGGAGTCTTCTTTGGTAAGGCCGGTATCAAGACTGCCATGATCTATGCTTTTGACCAGTAATTCCGACATATATCCTCTTATGTCATTATGTATCTCGCGAACGCGTATTTTTTTGTTTGACAAAGAACCTTTGCCTTCCGCGAAATAATAAGTGCTTTCGTTGACGTTGTTATACACCTGCAGCGGGATGCCGAATTCTTTACAATAATGCAGGGTAAGCTGGTGGTTGTGGGGTATGCGCGAGGGGCCTGCGTTAAAATACTGGCCTTCGTCGAAACGGGCGGTTAGCGTAGGTTTGCCGGTTTCGGTATTGGTGCTGCCGTTGCGTACGCTCCAACATCGGCCGCCTGCACGATTCCGCGCTTCCAGTATCGTACAAGTATATCCTAATTTATTAAGCTCATAAGCACAGGTCATACCTGCAAGGCCGCCACCTAAAATGATGATTTTTTTGCCGTTCCCGCTGCCCGTAAGGTTAAACGCGTGGGCAGGAGCAGCTTTCAGCATTCCCAAGGCCAGCATAGCGGGATATGCGCCACCGGCCAGCATGGCGCCTTTGCTTAAAAAATTACGGCGGGTAATCGTTTCCAAGGTCAATTATGATAATATGTGGTCGTTACAGTGTTCATCAGCGGCTGTCATTTGCTTTAACTCGTCCGGATAGTTTATCCGGTGCCAGCAGGGAGGGGTAAACAACGCTTTAAACTCTGCTTTAAATTTATGTTATTTTTAACTAAAAGCCAATTTTGTTGATAGATTTTTGAAGATGTGAGTTATTAATTATCCTATTTTGAATACCCGTTATACAAAACGGGATAATTTTTAGTGATAGTAAGATAGAATTCAGTTACAATTTGTCACACCGCCTTTAGTAATTTTAGCTTTACAATCACCCCGCTTGTTAATTAACTTTTATATTGGTTTTAAATCCATAATTTATGATTAACTATTACCCGCCTGTTTCTCAAAGAAAAACGCTTGCAGTTCTAATAGCGCTCGTTTTTAATTTTATGCTGATAAGTTCAGCGTCGGCCCAGCAGCCTGGCCAAAAATGGCACTTCGGCATCTCAGCCGACCCGGCAACTAAGAAGGCCCATATAACCCTGGATCTGACCGGCAAATTACCGGACACAGTTGTGTTTAAAATGCCGGTTTGGACAACAGGCTATTACCAGTTTATGAATTTCGGCAAAAGCGTTTCGGATTTTACCGCCACTGACGAAAGCGGCAAGTCGCTCGACTTTAAGCATACCGACCAAAACACATGGAAGGTGGCCGCAAACCACAAGGCCGTAAAGCTGAAATATGATGTAGAGTGCACTCGCAACTTTGTAGGCGGGAACTTTATCGATACGGCACATGCTTATTTTTCTCCTGCGGGATTATTCATGTACCAGGATAAGAATATCATCCAGCCGGTTTCTCTTACTGTTAATAAATACTCCGGCTGGCCACGGATAGCAACAGGGCTTGATGTAGCAGGTAGCGATTCAACCCAATATACAGCGCCCGATTTCGATGTACTGTATGATGCACCGATACTAATGGGTAAACTGGAGAAACTGCCCGGCTTCACGGTGAAAGGTATTCCTCATGATTTTATCGGCTATAAAATGGCTATTGCCGATAAGCAGGGTTTTATGAATGATATTCAAAAAATAGTGGAGACCGGCTCTGGCATCATAGGCGATATACCTTATAAACATTACGTGTTTTTAGGCGTTGGCCCCGGTGGCGGCGGTATTGAGCACCTTACTTCGGCCTCCGTTGCCTTTACCGGTAATGGTTTGGAGAAACAGGCCGGCAAAATGCGTTTATACAGTTTCCTGGCGCATGAATATTTTCATACCTACAACGTAAAACGTATCCGCCCGATAGAGCTTGGCCCATTTGATTATGAGCACGGCAACAAAACCGAAATGCTTTGGGTAGCCGAAGGATTCACTGTATACTACGAGTACGTTGTTATTAACAGAGCCGGTTTAACAAACGATCAGGAAATGCTTGGTCAGCTAAGGGCCAACCTGCTTAATTATGAAAAAAAGCCTGGCCACCTTTTTCAGTCAGCCACACAATCCAGCAGCGAAACCTGGAGCGACGGCCCTAACGGCAGGGTAGCGGATGAGTTTAATAAAACGATATCCTATTATGATAAAGGCCCTGTACTTGGTTTGATGCTTGATTTAAAGATCCGCCATGAAACTAAGAACAAGAAAAGCCTGGACGACGTAATGCGCACATTATATTATACCTACTTCAAAAAGCTGAAACGTGGTTATACACCCCAGGAATTCAGGAAAGTTTGCGAGGAAACCGCAGGCGTTAACCTTGATGAACTTTTTGAATACGCATCTACCGTAAAGGAAATCAACTATCATCCTTATTTCGCTTATGCGGGATTGGATATTGACGATGCCTGGAAAAAACAGCCCGGCGCATGGAGCGGTATTACCGGCAAAATTCAAAAGGACTCATTGTTTGTAACGGCGGTTGAATATGACTCCCCGGCATGGAAAAGCGGTGTACGGGTAAAAAGTAAAATTATTACCATCGATGGTCAGCCGGCTACGTTAGCGGTGTTACAGACATTGTCATCAGCAAAAAAAGACGGTGATGTTGTAGAAATGGAGATAGAGAAAAAAGGCAAAGTTGAAAAAGTGAAAATTACCTTAGGCACCGAAAACTCCCGCAGTTTTGAGATTAAGCCGATGGCTAACCCGGATGATTTGCAGAAAGCTATTTACAAAGGCATTTTCGCAGGCGGTAAATAAAAAAGAACAATACAACAAAACGCGCCCCGCCCGGTAAAACAGGCGGGGCTTTTTAATAAGTTAAACTTCGCGGATTTCGAGGTAAAATAGCGAAATATCGTTAATGTTTTAAAGTTTTATTAATGCTAAGTAATTGATTATTAATGATTTTAAAATTTGGTGGCATTTTTGCAATTCTCAATCGTCATTACATTAATCATATCAAACTATTTAACATGGAAACACTGATTTATTTTATTACCCGAATCGTGATATTTGCCTGTATATCGTTAATTGGCTACGTTATAGCGATGCCCGAAAAAAAGATAACCGACGAATCGGACATCTGGTAAATAATGTAGCTATAAACTATCTTTGGCAATTATAATTAATCAATAACCGATTTTCCGTATTTTGGTATCGGTCACTGTCAATTGAATATCTACCTTACCGATACCCTATGTTGCCAATCCTTAAAAATGCCGGCAGGCGCGCACTTTTATTAAAATATTTGCTGATTGCCATTTTTGTTACCGCCTGTTCAGTTGCATTTGCCCAAACAAAAGTCGGCCCTGATAGCATCCGTGTAGCGGTTGAGCCTGTATACGATAGCGTAAGCGGATTTCACCGGACAATTTTTGGCGAGAGCTACCGCAAATTGTGGTCTGCGCCGGTTACCCTAAAAATTTTCCGCCTCGACAAAGAAAAAGGCGGTCTGAAAATAGAACAGCGGGGCGGCGGTATGCAAACAAAGTCATTACGTTTAAGGGATGCAAGCGGGCAGGAGTGGGTATTGCGCACCATTCAGAAATATCCCGAAAAAGTATTGCCTCCAAACCTAAGGGAAACTATAGCAAAGGATATTGTGCAGGACCAGATTTCCGCCGAACATCCCTTCTCCGCATTGGTTGTGCCGCCATTAGCGCAGGCATTGGGCGTACCGCATGCGCACCCGCAAATAGTTTATATACCGAATGACCCTGCTTTCGGCGAATATCAAAAAGACTTTGCCGACCAGGTTTTCCTTTTTGAAGAGCGCGAACCACTTGATGCTGATAAGACGGACAACACCCTTAAGGTTCAGAAGAAAATACAGGAAAGCAACGATACCCGCGCCGACCAAAAGCTTTTCTTAAGGGCTCGCTTGCTTGACTTTTTGTTGGGCGACTGGGACCGTCATGAAGACCAATGGCGTTGGGAGAAAAAAGATGATGGAAATGGCGGAACGGTTTATGAACCCGTACCCAGAGACCGCGACCAGGTTTTTTATGGCACATCGGGCGTATTGCCCTGGTTGGTGTCCCGGCATTTGCTGATGTCGAAATTCCAGAGTTTCCAGGATCATATCCGTTCCATCAATCGCTGGAATCTAAATGGCCGCAACGTTGACCGTTATTTTTTGAATGGATTAAGCCAGCAGGATTGGGAAGAACAAATTAAATATGTACAGGGTAAGCTAACTGATGGCCTTATTTCAGATGCCATGAAAAAAATGCCACCGAATATTTACCGTTTGTGCGGCCCCGAACTTACGCAAAAGCTGATAGGCCGGCGGAATAATTTAATGCAGCAGGCGCTGAAATATTACCGCTTTATATCGCAGATTGTAGAAATACCGGAGTCGGACAAAAGCGAGCAATTTGATTTGACTTATGCCAGCGACGGGAAAATAACTGTACAGGTAAATAGGATAAAAAAGAGCGGGAAACTCGACGCGGTACTTTATCAGCGTACCTTCGACCCCGATGTAACTAATGAAATCAGGCTGTACGGCCTCGGCGGCGAGGATAAATTCCTGGTGCATGGCAATAGCCATTCATCAATAACTGTACGCATGGTTGGCGGGGATGACGAGGACACTTTTGCTTTCGACAAGGATATCGACAGCAAAAACAACCGCTATATTTACGACCGCACCGACCAGAAGAATAACCTGCCGCTAAGCTCACAAGCACATTTACGTACATCGACTGATACTGGCGTTAATAAATTTGATAAAAAAGACTTTAAATATAATTTTCTTCAACCCCTTGTACTAGGTAGCTACAACAGCGATTACGGCCTGCAGCTGATAACCGACTTCATCTATCAAAAGCAAGGTTTCAGGAAAGACCCTTATGCGTTCAGGCAGAGCCTGTTGGTTAATTACGGCTTTGGCGCGAATTCGCTGCTGCTGAATTATATGGGCGAGTTTAAACAAGTATTTGGCAAAAGCGACCTGGTGATTAATATCTTATCCAAGGGGCCAAACTATCAGAGCTATTTTTTCGGGCTGGGTAATAACACCCAGTATATAAACGAAGGGCAGTACAAGCGCAAATATTACCGCAACGTTTATAATTTTTTAAATGCGGATGTACGTGTCCGCCATGTGTATGACGATTGGACAGTAAGCGGCGGCATAGTCGCCCAATATTACAACGGCGACGAGGATGCTAACCACAACCGTTTTTTAAATGATTATAATGCCCTTAACCCGAACCAGAAAGTATTTGCCACACAGGCAAACGCGGGCCTGGTAGCAGGCCTTGTGTTGGATACGCGGAGCAAAGGCATCATCCCACATAACGGTGTTTTATGGAATACTACCATAACTGGCTTAAAGAGTCTTAACTCCGATTCGCATACGTACGGACAAGTCACAACCGATTTTACCTTTTTCGCAAATCCTGACCGCGACTCGATATTTATCATCAGCAATCGTATTGGCGGCGGTACCACTATCGGCAACGCGTCATTTTATCAGCAGTTACAGCTAGGCGGTATCAGCAACCTGCGAGGTTTTTATATCGGCAGATTTACCGGTAAAAGCATGGCTTACGATAACCTGGAGCTGCGCCTGAAATTGTTTGATTATACATCATACATCGTTCCCGGAACGCTCGGTATAGTAGCATTTAATGATGTTGGCAGAGTATGGACACCCGGCGAGTCATCCAGTCAATGGCATGACGGTTATGGCGGAGGCTTTTACCTTATACCGGCGCAATTGATACTCGTTCAGGCTGTTGTTGGTTTTTCAAAAGACGGCGCTTACCCATATATCTCGGCAGGGTTTAGGTTTTAAGTAGATGTGCGGATTCAGCTCATGGGTAAATTATCAAACTATTTCCATAGTTTGATTTAAATAATTCGTATCTTTAGAATTATAAACCAAATCCTGATGAAAGCTATCCTTTGTGCCATAGTAATTAGTGTCAGTTTTCTTTTTCCGTTCACAACCGTCGCACAGCCTCCGGGTAAGCCGGTAGTTGCCCCTCAATCCGCGTTAAAGAACATGGCAGCGTTTATGGACTATTATAATGCCCATTTATATCTTTCAGAAGATTTTGCTGCTTACGATGTTAATGGGCATACAATCACCAAAGGCGAGCTTTTAAAGGCAGTTGCCACCGGCGATTATCTTCCACTTCAGCTTACCGTGAAAAACAATAAGCTTTCTTACATGCTCTATAGGCTAGGCAAAAACGCCGATGATGATGTAAGAAGCATGGTTAAGCAAACAGGCCTCACTTTTTATGGGTGCTACCAGATGGAAGGTAAGCCATTTCCGGCTTTTCATTATGTAGATTTAAATGGCAATACCTATACTCCGGAAAATACTAAAGGAAAAATTTTAGTTTTAAAAGCTTGGTTTATAGGTTGCAAGCCTTGTGTTGCCGAAATGCCTGAGTTAAATAAGCTTACCGAACAATACAAAAACAGGAAAGACATTGTATTTGTCAGCATAGCCTGGGATTCAAAAAAAGCGTTGGAGGCTTTCGAAAAGCGTGTAGGCTTTAAGTACGCGATCGTGCCTGTTAAGACATCGTATATAGAAAAGGATTTACATGTAACAGGCTACCCGGTTCATTGGGTTATCAATAAAAAAGGTATTGTAATTAAAATGACTTATGACGCTAATGAAATGATTCCGGTACTGCGTAAGGAGGCCGCGTAAGCAATAACCTTTATTCCTCAACCCCAACCTCGCTCAACTGCTTGTACAAACCCTCATAATCAAAAGTCTTTTCAATGGGCTCGTTTTGGTTGTGCAATACGCCGATTCGCAATGCCTTTAAGCCGGAAACGCCCTGCAAATCCTCTACATCAAATTCTTCAATTTGCGAACAAAGGATGCTGTTCTCCTGTAGCAGGTGCACGTATTTCATATACTCATGCCGTTCTTCAACTTTCGAGAAGATGATGGTGATCTTATTTTGCTGGGTAATGCGTTCTTTGGTGCCTTTTATAAAAGCTTTGTCAATGCGCTTTTTGATGACTTCGTAACGGATATTATAAGCGCCGTCGATATCGAAATGCTTTTCATCCATGCGGAAACGGATAGAAATGGGCGTGCTGAACACCAATATCAGCGAGGTAACACCCAATTTATTCGGTAACGTTTTCTTAAGCCGGTATTCCTCAATTTCCATTTCGCACAATACCAGCAGTTGCCAGAAACGCAGGCGCTCCAGGTGGGTCGCATCAAACTCATGGTGAGGTGTTATGGAATTTCCGATATAAAGGTTATGCTCAACGCCATCAGTTTTAAACCGCTCGTAATAATGCGGCAGATAAGCTTGTATTTCGGCCTGGCGGTTATCCAAAACAGTAGTCAGCTTTTCGTTTATAAGTGCAAGGGTAGTTTCGTAGTTGTGCCGGTGCGTGTAGAAATCCCCCGTCATTTTATCGGTATGCTTAAAATAATCATCCACCAGCGCACAGGTATCTTTGTCGAAATACTTGCTCTCTCTCAATAATGGGTGGATATTTAATTCCAGGTAAGTTTGAATATGCTGCTCGGTATCAGCTTTAACACCTTTCACCAAATCATCCACAAAGTCCTTCAGGTCAAGTAGTTTTTGCTCGGCGTTTTTTATGCTGTCGCTTTGCTGCAGCTGCTCCATCAGTTCGATGAGTTTTTCCAGCTGCGTGCTTAAGTCTTTGGTAACGCTGTCATTCCGGGTTATCGAGGAGTCCTTAATGTCAATCTGCCCGTAAAGTGGGTAAACATCGTTAAACACTATTTCTTTCGGGTTATACTCCTTGCCGGCGTTGCGGTTGTGAATATATTTTAGTGCCTCATCCCTAAACCGCCAGTTTACGCTGGGATGCAGTGACGTATAATTTTTTTGAATTACGGCCTGTATCTGGTTTTGCAGCTCGGTTACCTTACGACTGATGGTATCCACAATAAACGGCATAACAATTTCCAGCTTGCGGGCATTTACGCTGTTAAGTTCGCGCTCGTGAAATGATACCAGTTCAAGTATCCCTAAGAGCGTATCGTTTTTAACAACCGGAGCCAAAATGAAACTCTGGATATTTTTCGCTTCAAAATGCTTCAATAGTTTACTGTCTGGGTTTATAGCAGCGAACTCAGACACTTTTGCAACAATAATTGCACTGCGCTTTTTGAGCAGGCTATGATATGAGTCTGACTTTAGTTCCTGCTTGCAATCACCCTCGATACGGCTGTCAAGAATAAAGCTTTTAATTTTTTGCCCGAATGACATATTGGTAAACTTATCGTTTTCAGGGTCGAACGCGGTAAAGCCTATCTCCAAATCTGGTATTTTAAAAATCGACCGGAATATCACTTCCAGGTTTTGCTGTAGTTCTAACTGGTTCGCATTGCCCAACAGGTTACTCTTCAGGCTCGATACCGCATTTTCTACAGTCGAGTCAATCAGCGTCATGATGCCGAAGCCTTTTAATAGCCAGCTATTGGGCGGGAATTTTTCTTTCCATAGCGCCAGGTCATCGTAATTATCCATCAGTAGGTCGATGTCTTCCTGGGTAAGCATTTTCGACTTTTCGGTGGGTAATATCTCCAAAAAATCAGCATTGTATAAAATACGGTAATGGCGTACTATGCCATTGGCATCCGGAATATCGTAAAATAATGGTTTGCCAAAATCAAGGTGAGTGCCATAGAAAACGTTCAGGATAATGCTGCAGCTCATCACATAAAACTGGTGTTCATCAAAATCCCGGATGTTAAACTCAAAGGATGTCCCCGCCGCCTTCAAAATATTTTTAAACCGCTGCGTGTAGTTAAAGGTAAGACCAAGGTAAGGGATGCTCACCGCTTTTATCTCGTTTAGCGTTAAAGCTGCCGGGAATACATCAGCAAGCAAATCGGAAATTACCGCTTCGTTGTCGTTTATTTG
>JAZJZL010000001.1:58904-87824 GCA_040389845.1 Bacteroidota bacterium | reverse complement strand
ATGATGGAGATGGACGCCGTAGACGCTAACACACAGGATACACTCAACCTGATGAAAGCCTCCTGCATCCGGGCGCGCACCATCATCGACGATCTGCTCGAATCAGCACGTAATGATAACTCAGGTGAGTTTATAACGGTAAAAACCGACCTGAACGAGCTTATCAGGCAGAATATTGAAATCTGGAAGATACAGAAAGAGGCTAAAAATACCATCGAGCTGGTTAGCTCTATCAACCCGGCTTATGCGCAAATTAACTACGAAAAGTTCACGAGGGTGTTAGATAACCTGATTGGAAATGCTTTAAAATTTTCGAAAGAAAACAGCAAAATAGAAGTGTTTCTGAACAAGCGGAATCAAAATATAATTATCGAAATAAAAGACCGTGGCCTGGGTATCCCAAAAGAAATGCTGCCTATTATCTTTACGCCGTTCTCAAAAGCCGGCCGTACAGGCTTAAAAGGCGAGCAATCTACCGGTCTTGGCCTAAGCATTGTTAAGCAGATAATAGAAAAACACAACGGTAAAATAGAGGTGGAAAGCGAAGTAGGTATAGGCTCCACTTTCAGGATAACTTTGCCTGTTGACAGTGATTAGAGGCCGGAAATTAGAGATTAGTTTTTGGCACCTGGCAGATTTACCCCATTCAAATATTTTACTGTGGTTAACGTCGACTCGAAGATAAAACGGCATGTATCGAGCTGTAAAACTCCTTTATCGTTTTTTGCTTTATAAATCAGCGAAACATCCCAACCGGTTACCTTGCGCTTAACGGTTTTTTCTCTTTGTTTAATTGTAGCTCTAACCTGTTCGGCTTTCACGGAGTCTCCGTCTATCTCAAAAGTATTCAGGCCTTTCATTAGTGCCCGGTATTCTTCGGTATCGTGAAAAGTTGTGTAGAGGCTGTCGGGCTTTAAAAACTTAACCGTATCCAGCGATTCGGGAACCGGAAGTTTGGTTTTAAGATACTCGATAGCGACCTCCTTATATTTGCGATGCGAACAACCGGCCAGGCACACTACAGCCAACAACAGAACTAATAGTTTTTTCATTGCTCAAAGATAGGGAATCGGGAGCCAAGAGCCAAGAATCAAGAGTCAAGACAAAAAAGTCTGAGCTGATGGATATACCTCCGTAGAAACATCCTGCAAATTGGCTGTGGAGACACAGCCAAGGGTAAGAAAAAAATCAAAAGACCAAAGACTGCAGCGGCTATGAACCATTAACTATGAACTAAAAAAAGCCATCACCAGCGCCCAGGCTTCTTTTGCGGCTTTCTCGTTATAGGCTGCGCGGTCGTCGGAGTTGAAGCCGTGGTCGGCATTGGAGAATTTTACGTTGATGTATTCTTTGCCTGCTTCATCCATAGCGCTGGTTACCGCATCAATTTGGTCTTGGCCGATGTGTTTATCCAGCCCGCCCCAAATGAAAAGGTGCCTGCCATGTATTGTTTTGGCCCTGTCGGCAACGGATTTTATATATCCGGCGTAATAGCTTACCCCGGCTTTTATTGGCAGAATGGTATTGGCCAGGAAAGACATGCGGCCGCCCATGCAATAGCCTACGCTGAAAATTTGTTCCGGATCCACCAGCTCATGCTCACTAAGCCAATCAAATGCAGCGCGAATATCGGCTGCGTTACCATCAACAGTCATTACCGACGAATGCGGTTTTACACTGTCGAAATCATTATAATCACCTTCAAAATATTTCGGGGCTGTACGGTGGTAAATTTCCGGGGCGATAACTATAAAGCCCTGTTCGGCAAAACGGTCGGCTACATTGCGGATGTGGTGGTTAACACCAAAAGCTTCCTGTAATACTATTAACCCGCGGTTAGTTTTGCCAACAGCATTTTTGGGTATAGCTGTGTAGGCGGCCATTTCAGTACCACCCGACACTTTTAGATAAACGTATTTTTCCATGGTAGTTTATAATTTCCGCGATAAAATTAAGGGCTTTGTGCTTATTGGAGCTTTAATTAATGGTAAATCTTTCTTTACAAAAAAGAACCAAGAGCCAAGACCAAAAGCTCAGGGTAGTGTTCTGTATGCCTCCCAAAAGTCATCCTGCAAATTGGCTGTGGAGACACAGCCAAGGGTAAAGTAACCACCATCGTCTGTGCTTCCCCAAAATCATTCTGCAAATTGGCTGTGTTGCCTCAGCCAAGGGTCTTAAAAAATTACAAGGACCAAATACTGCAGCGGCTATGAACTATGAACCATCAACCATGAACTATTAAAATATCGTCACTGGTACAATCAACTCAAACCTGTTTCTTCCTGTTCCGCCAAAAATATCCCGGTCAATTAAATAGCTGTACCTAAGACCAAAGCTAATGGAAGCAGAATTGAAAAATTTAGTATCGAAGTAAATCTCTCCGCCGGTTGAGCGGAAAGTACCTTTGAACTGTGCCCCGTTAGTGAAAAAATCTGTGGCACGGGTGTAATCGTAAAAAGCATCGCCGCGAATACGGAGCACGTAAAAAGTATTGGCAAGGCCCCAGTCCGGGTAGGCGATTGGGAAATGGTAACTGGCGCCGATTTTGTTCATGTCGTGCAGGTTTTCGGCTTCATATCCTCTTGAAAAAGGGAAGTTATTAGAGAAGCTGATGACGTTGTTTTTATTCTTTTGCTGATGAGCAGCGCTTATTACAAAGCTATGATTAGTGCCTAACCCGGGAAAATACAATGCTCCTGACGCCAGGAACTGATTGGCGGTTAATCCCGTTATGGCAGATTTATAAGACAGCGTTACACTCTGTGCAAACATGGGATAAATGTTTTTGCGCGCCTGCTGAACACTGTTGCTGAAGGATATAAAATTGCTGCTGTAAACGTACGACCTATCGCTAAACAAGCTCCTGTACGCTTGCTGAAAGCTGGTATTTGAATATACCATGCTGCTGCCAAATTGCAGATTAGTTAGATTTTTACCGGATGAAAGGTTTAGCGGTACTTGCAAGCCCGCATGAACCTGTGTTTCGTTCCAGAAAATATTACCGCCTTTATAAAAGCCCTTTCTATCGGCGGTATAGTCAACTCCTGCCGTAATATAAGGGAATAGTGCACCGTAAATGGCATCAAAGCCGAATTGTTTGTAACCCTCGTCACGGTTGTAGTTGAATGAAATATCTGTTTGCAAGGTATTCAACACGTTTTCACCAGATAATGACAACTGGTAATTCGGGTCGCTGAAGTTGGGGATAAGGCTGTGAAAATTAAACGGGTGATACAGCTTCGGGTATTTGGTTACCTGCAGGTCTTCGGTTTTAATAGAGGCAAGTATGTCGGTTGATGAATCCCGCCTTAAGGCACTGATGGCAAAATCAGGTAACGCTCCGGGCAGCTTTGCCCCGGCGACCGGTTTCCAATCGATTTTCGTCTTATCAACTTGCTGCAGGTAATACCCTGCAGCACTAAAGCGCGAGAACGCTATTTTATTATCAGATATGGTTACCTGGTACTTGCTGGCAGGGCCGGGATATTTGTCGTTGCCATATTCGTAAAGCTTACCATCTATAATGGAAAGTTTAAACAGTTGGTCGTTTATGCCGGATGTTGCAGAAAAATAAACAGTGTCGTTTTTCACGGCAGGGAAGGCAATAGGCTGATGACCGAAGGATAAAAGGTATTTGGCATCGCCGGTTTTGATATCGATTAACGCCAGCGACATTTGGCCTTTGGTATCCCTTACTGCGGCTATCAGCCCTTCATTTCCGTAAAATTTAGGAAAGGTGTAATACAGCTTATTTTTATTTGGAACCACTGCTATCAACCTGCCATCAACGGCACTTATTAAATGAAGCTCGCTTTTTCCGCTGGTTGCTTCCTCAACTGTTACTATTGTTTGGCCGTCATCGCTGAAAGCCGGCGAGAAATATTTTGTTTGATGGGTTAGCCTTCGTTCCCTGCCGGTCTTCACGTCCAGCAAAACCAATTCGCTGTAATTCCGGTAGCCCCACCTTACATCGCCCCTGTAAGCGCTGTAAACAATTTTGCTGTCGTGGTAAGCAAAGTAATTATCTATCGACACATCCCTCACGCTTATTATCTTTTCATAACCGTTGGTTTTTATGGCAAACACCGGCTTGTCGTCATAGGTGCTTTTCATGTAAACGAGCGTACTATCGTTCACAAACGACGGATACTCCCGGTCACCTATAAAATGTTTAGGGATAATCAATTCGTCATCCAGCGATTGATTGGAGACATCAGCTTTAAACTGTTGCTTAAAATGGTTTAGGCCATCATTGCGAAATGTCTCAAAATTCTTGCCCGAATACTTTTTAATAGCCCGCTGCAAAGGGTAAAATCCGCCTTTAAATGCCGCGGCATCCTGCGTAACTTTCTTCCAAAAATCATCGCCATAAGTATCTCGCCCATAGGCCACCAACATATAGCCCAACGGGTACCAATCAGGCGTATAATCGCGGTACGAGCCATTGCGGATTTTCATGTAGCTGTAGTTTTTATCCGCAGCCCACAACGCCCGGAAGCCATTGAAGAAGTATGGCAACCTGCCCCTGCCCTGCTCACTCACATGCGTTTCGTTAAAAACGGCATCACCCTCAAAAAACCAGTCAGGAACACTTAACGCATTGCCCAGCGCCTGCCCGCCCTCTCCAAAAAACACCTTTAAGGTGTGCGACAGGCCAACATTAAAGTTATTATACTGCTGTACATGCCTAAATTCGTGTATCGCCAGCTGCTCGTGCCAGGGCAAGCTGCCGATATCGAAGCTATTTTGCTCGGGCGTAAGGTAAAACTCACTCCGGAAAGGCGCCAGGCCCACATAAGCATTGGCAATAGTGGTTTGATTTTGAAGTACAATGCTCACCTGTTTTTGCTTGTAACCGATAGTAGGCTGTATTGCGCCGTTCATCTGCTGAACAATACTTGCCACCCGCTTCGCCACTGAATCAAGTCCGGGCGGAAATATAACTTTAGCAGCCGGCGTATTCACCTGGTTCCATTTGATGGAAGGCGGGTTGCCGCCGAAGGTTTGGGCTTGTGAGATAGTGGCAGTAGCAATTAACAGCAGCAATAAAAGGGGTATTTTCAGGCAGATTTTCATCAGGGGTGAAAATAAGCATTTTGTGATTGTCTGAACCGGAATTTATGGAATTTAGAAATTATCAGAATGCCTGGTTGCTTTTCAATTCTGGTAATTCTTTAATTCAGCGAATTCCGGTTCAGACAACATTCCGAAATTCCCATGACATACCATCCCCTAAAACTAAGTACATTTGCGGCTGTTAACACAAAGTAATGGCTAAAGTTTCTATCAACCTGGCAACGGGTTCGCTGCAAAAGGAAGAGATTATCGTAGGGATTGACCTGGGCACCACTAATTCGCTGGTGGCTTTTATTAACCCCGACAAAAATCCGCAGGTAATAAATGATGCAGGCAAAGGCGTTTTGGTTCCTTCAGTGGTGCATTTCGGTCCTACCGGCGAGATAAGCGTGGGCAACGAGGCCAAAGAATATTTAATAAGCGACCCGCATAATACCGTTTTCTCGGTTAAACGATTGTTGGGCCGCTCCTATCACGATATTGAGAATTATAAAGATTTTTTCAGCTATAAGGTTATCGATGACAATACCGAAAGCCTGGTAAAAATAAAGGTTGGCGATACTTTTTATACACCCATCGAGCTGTCGGCTTTGATATTGAAGGAATTGAGGGCACGCGCAGAACATGCTTTAAAAACGCCTGTTAACAGGGCGGTGATAACTGTACCTGCCTATTTTAACGATTCGCAGCGCCAGGCAACACGTGATGCCGGTAAACTGGCCGGACTGGATGTTTTGCGTATAGTAAACGAGCCGACAGCCGCAAGTCTTGCTTATGGCATCGGTTTAAATCCTGAGGAAACAAAAACTATCGCGGTTTATGATTTGGGCGGAGGCACCTTCGATGTATCCATCCTGCAAATACAAAACGGCATTTTTGAGGTATTAGCCACCAATGGCGATACTTTTTTAGGCGGGGATGATTTCGACCGGGCTATTGTGGATTATTGGATTGAAAAAAATCAACTGAATAAAGCAGATGTATTGACCGATACCAGCCTTTCGCAGCAACTACGCTTAAAGGCCGAGGAAGTTAAGAAGGCATTTGCGCACCAAAGCCTGGTTAATGAAAAAATAGGCGATATATGGTGCACGCTCGACCGCAACACTTTCGAAGAATTAATACTTTCCAAAGTGCAGCAAACCATTACTTGCTGCCAAAATGCGTTGAAAGATGCTAAAATCGACAAATCACAAATAGATGAAGTGATTATGGTGGGCGGCTCAACCCGTACGGCATTGGTGAAAAAGATGGTGGCTGAATTTTTTGGCCGCGCGGTACATGATGAGGTGAACCCGGATGAAGTTGTTGCGCTTGGCGCCGCTATACAGGCCGATGTTTTGGCCGGTAACCGCAGTGATATTTTGCTGCTGGACGTTACCCCACTATCCCTGGGGATTGAAACTATGGGCGGGTTGATGGATGTAATTATCCCCCGCAACTCTAAAGTTCCAACCAAAGCGGGCAGACAATACACCACCTCGATAGACGGACAGGTAAATATGAAAATTGCCGTTTACCAGGGCGAGCGTGATTTGGTAAAAGAGAACCGCAAGCTGGCCGAATTTAACCTGAAAGGTATACCATCCATGCCGGCAGGTTTCCCCAAAGTAGATATCAACTTTTTACTGAATGCAGACGGTATCTTAAAAATACAGGCAATTGAATTGCGTTCAGGCGTAAAACAGGAAATAGATGTAACGCCCACCTACGGCATCACCGACGACCAGGTAGAGCAAATGCTGATGGATAGCATCACCCACGCCAAAGATGACGTAAGCCAGCGCATGGTAATTGAAGCCCGCACTGAAGGGGAGCAAATGGTGTACACTGTTGAGCGTTTCCTGCAAAATAATGGCAGCTTTATTAGTGAAATTGAAACAGCTGAAACGCTAAAGCTTATCGATGCATTGAAAAACACCATAAATGGCGGTGATAAAGATGCTATTCATAAAGCCATTGACGAGCTAAACGAGTTTACCCGGCCATTTGCGGAGCGGTTAATGGATGAGGCGATTAGCACGGCGATGAAGGGGAAGAGCATTGAGTAAAAGGTAAAAAGAATACTCGTACGCGATGCTTCGCGTCTCCCACATGCAATTCCAATTTCTACGTTTCTGGCCAACATTCTACATGGCGTATACCTGTCCTGTAGGGGGACGTGAAGCATCACTACAAAATTCCGAATTAAATTCGCTGTTGTTTTGGATAGGTTGTTATCTTGCAGCCATGACATCATATATCCTGAAAAACATCAAATCCATCTTCCTGCTAACTGTGGCCGTTTTACTATTCGGTTTCAGTAAAGCATCAACAACAAAAATCAATTTCCGGGATACAACCTTAAAGCCGATCGATACAGCTTTGTACGACTCCCTAATGCATAAGATGGCTAACGGCGATAAGCGCTGGCCGGTGAAAACAAAGGTTTATCCCCTGCCAGGTGCTATCCTCCCCTTTAACCGGGTGGTGGCTTACTACGGCAACATGTACTCCAAAAATATGGGCGTGCTGGGGCAATATCCGCCCAAAGTAATGCTGAAAAAGTTGCAGGATGAGGTAAAAAGCTGGGAAAAGGCCGACACCACTACACCGGTTATTCCGGCGCTGCATTATATATGTGTTACCGCACAGGCTGACGCCGGTCGCAATGGACTGCATAACCTGCGCATGCCGTTCAGGCAAATTGACAGTGTACTGCACATGGCAGCAAGTATAAACGCTATCGTATTTTTAGACTTACAAGTAGGGTTTAGCACTGTACAAAAGGAAGTGCCGCTACTCGAAAAATATTTGAGCATGCCTAATGTACATTTGGGTATCGACCCGGAATTCTCCATGAAAGAAGGCAGCATCCCCGGGAAGCGGATTGGTACATTTGATGCCGACGACATCAATTATGTAACGCAGTACCTGGCTTCGCTGGTTAAAAAGTATAACCTGCCGCCTAAAATTTTCATTGTACACCGTTTTACAAAAAAAATGGTTACTAACTATCAGAATGTCAAGCTTAGGCCCGAAATACAGTTTGTGATGGATATGGACGGCTGGGGCGGCCCGGACCTGAAGAAAGGTACATACCACTATTTTATACAAGGCGAACCTGTTCAGTTTACCGGCTTTAAGCTGTTTTACAAAAATGACATACAAAAAGTGCCGCATCGGCTGCTCACCAAAAAAGAAGTACTCGAATTAAAGCCGGCACCGGTTTATATACAGTATCAGTAGAGGAAGATTAAAGGTGAAAGTAAAAGGCTAAGCATATTGGCCTACGGTGTTGTCTTGGTGCTAAAACCGGACTATACTTGTATCGATAACGCACGTTGTTTTCGTAATAAACTATCGTAAATAACTGATTTAATGAACTTTGTTCATTTGGCACATAACTGGCTCAGCACCTTAAAAAAGTAAAAGCATGAAGAATTTTAAATCATCTCTTATAGTCCTGGTAACTATGACGCTTGCTGCTGCTGCAACATTCGCTCAAAACAAGGAAACTGTTACTTATAAGCCTAAATCGCAGGAAATATATAATACCGTATTGCATCTGGATAGCGTGTTTTTTAACGCCTATAATACCTGCGACTTGAAGACTCAAGCCGATATGTTATCCGACAGCATGGAGTTTTATCATGATGAAACCGGTCTCATGACTTCGAAAAAAGATTTCTTAACAGCCATGAAAAATAATATCTGCGGCAAGGTAAGCCGTGTACTGGTGCCGGGAAGTATCGAGGCGTATGAGATTAAGGGCTTCGGCGCCGTCGAGATAGGCTATCACCGGTTTATCAATCACCACGAAAGTGAAACGCCGTCCGGGGCAGGCAGGTTTGTAGCCATCTGGAAACATACGGGCGACAAGTGGCAGCTATACCGCGTAGCAAGTATGCACGCAGGGAACTAGTTTTCCTAAGATCAAGCATATAAAAAGGCGAAAGATTAAAACCTTTCGCCTTTTACCTTTAAGCTTCCGCCTCTTAGATATTATCTATTGCCTCCTGCTCTTTCAGCGCTGCAATATTATTGCTGTTACTGTAATTATCAGTCTGGCTGGCAAAATCTTCCAGTATAGCAGCGATGGTATCCAGATTGTCTGACACACGCTGGTGCATGTCGGGCAGGTCCTTTTCGAGGCGTTTATCGCCCAGTTCGATGTTATCTACCTCAATTTTTGCAAGTTTTTGTATGATGGCCTGCTGGCTGTTTTTTAAATCTTCAAGCTCATGGACTATTTTCTCCATCAGCGCAAACTTCTTTAACTTATCCATAGTGATGCGTTTTTGTTTAGTGATATAACTACACTTTGCACTAAATTGTTTGAAATTTGCATATATCGCAAATAACTAATAACTTAGTTTTATGAAAAGCAGTCTCCTGATCCTTTTATTTTTATGCAGCGTTTTTCGCGTCACCGCCCAGCAATCCGGCAAAATTGACGATGCCCAGTTAATGGATTATTTTCAAAGTCAGCGCTATCCCGATGCACTGGAATACCTGCGTAAAACCTTCCCCGAACCGGTGCAGGACGTAAAGATATTATCGCGAATGGGTTATGTTGCACAACTTGCCAACAAGTTGCCTGATGCCGAAGGATATTACGAGCGGGTTTTTCAGCTGGATACCACTAATCAAACCGCACTCTACAATATGGCCGGTATCAATGTGCGACGCGGCAATATATCAAAAGCGGAGTTATATTATACCATGTATCTTGCGCACGACACAACAAATATCTCGGTATATAGTCACCTCGGCGGCATCGCACAAAGTAAACACGATACATTAAATGCAATAAAGTATTATGGAAAGGCCAACGGCTTAAACCCACTTGACGCCGATGTAGCCAGCGAGTTGGGCGATTATTACACCTCGGTGAAACGCTTTGATGATGCATTGAAAGTACTGAATACAGCCGCAGCAGCCGACCCTGAAAATGTAGTGCTATTATTCAGTTTAATGAAATTGAATTATGCCCAAAAGAAATGGGCTGAAACCGTCGAAGGGTGCAACAAACTAATGGCACTAGGCATTACCAATGGTGAAATATTGAACAAGCTTGGCATAGCCTATTACAATCTTAAAAACTACGCCTGCGGCGCAGAAACTTTCGCGCAAATTGACGGCATTAACCAGAATGAATACACCTATTACTACGCGGCGCTTTGCTATAAAGGATTAAACGATCAGCGGCAATGTATCGAAATGCTTAATAAATCCATTTTCCAGGGCATATCTCCCAATATTGCAACTTACTACGGCGAGATTGCAGATGCACATGAAAAATTGCTGCAACATAGAAAAGCGGCGTTTGCCTATCAAAAGGCGTTACAATTCAGCGAATCGCCGACAATATATTATCTCCTGGCAAGCCTTTATGATTCAAAGCTGAAGGACAAGAAAAATGCGCTGATTTACTATAAGAAATACCTGGCATCAAGGCCGTCTGCCAAACAGGAAGCTTACATCACGTACACCAAAAGCCGGATTGAGCAGCTTAAAAATAATTAACGCTGCATCAACCGGGCAACGTATTTGCCTATAATATCAAACTCGAGGTTAACCACCGAGCCAACTTTAACATGCTGTAAATTGGTATGCTCGAAAGTGTAGGGTATTATGGCTACCGAAAAAGTGTTTTTGTGGGAATTAACTACAGTCAGGCTAATACCGTTTACACATATCGAGCCTTTTTCTACGGTAACATTGCCTTGATCTGAATTATATTCAAAGGCATACTCCCAACTGCCGTCAAGTGTTTTAAAATCGATACAGGTGGCAGTTTGGTCAACATGCCCCTGAACGATGTGTCCATCCAGGCGGGCATTCATTTGCATGCAACGTTCCAGATTTACTAAATCACCAACTTTCAGGTTGCTGAGACTGGTTTTACTTAATGTTTCTTCTATAGCGGTAACCGTATGCTTACCATCTGCTAACGCGATAACGGTCAAACATACACCATTGTGCGCTACAGATTGGTCGATTTTTAATTCGGCGGCAATTGACGATTCAACAGTAATATGCAGGTTGCCTCCATCTTGTCGCAAATCCGTAACCGTTCCTAAAGTTTCTATTATTCCTGTAAACATAAGCCCCCAGCCCCCTAAAGGGGGAGCTAGAACAGCGCAAATCTAAATATTTCGTTCCATCCAAATGTCAGGCAAATGTTGATTGAAGCCGCATGCGTTCCCCCTTTAGGGGGTAAGGGGGCTTCCTACTTAAAGCTGCTTGGCAAATCCACCTGCTTATTCCTTAAATCTACGCCACCTTCAATCACTGATTTAAGGTTAGCAAGGTAAAACGTCCAACCCAGCTGGCATTGCACATATAAATTTTTCGACAGATCCGGCTCTTCCGGGATATTTTCCTGCGTAAGGTCGACTATTGAAACGCCATTGCGGCTATGTATATAAACGGTTACTATACTCCCGCCGCTAAAGGTAAATTTTATAGTATCGGTGCCGTTGGCTTCCAATACCCGGCCCTTTTCAACAGCGTCATCGCCAAAGCCATGCCAATACCATTCATAGGTATCTTCGGTCATAATAAATTCTTCGGGCTCCCTTACGCGCCTGGGAATAGTATAAAAGTTAGCCTTACGTAAAAACCATTTTTCTATCCCCTCGGTAGTTGCCCAGGCTTCGTAAAGGCTCCTTATATCTGTATTAAAATCGCCGGCTATTTTAAAGCTGGACCATTTATTGTCTGTCATATTGGTGATGTTGCTTTTTATCTTCTCAAATTTAACTATTAAAATTATCGCGTTTGTTAACTTGCCGATAAATCTTACAAAATGTCCAATCAAAGCGCCGGCATACTATTGTATCGAAAAATAAATGATGACCTACAGGTTTTCCTTGTCCACCCCGGCGGGCCATTCTTTAAAAATAAGGACGAGGGTGCATGGTCAATCCCCAAAGGAGAATTTTTGGCCGATGAAGAACCGCTGGCCGCCGCCAAACGTGAATTTAAAGAAGAAACCGGCCAGGCAGTTGATGGCAATTTTATTGAACTAAAACCGGTTAGACTAAAAAGCGGCAAAACGGTGCATGCATGGGCCATTAAAGGCGACATTAATCACGAAACAATTACCAGTAATTTATTTGAAATGGAATGGCCGCCAAAATCCGGCAGGAAACAATCCTTTCCTGAAATTGACCGGGCAGGCTGGTTTGTTGTTGAAGAGGCTAAGTTGAAGCTGAATGCTGCGCAGGCGGCGTTTATTGATGAATTACTATTGTTTAAACCATGATTCTCTTGATTAAAAGATTATAATGATTGTATCGCTTAGCAATCCAGCAAAATCCCTAAAATCAATTAATCCCGGTTCTGTTTTTCACCCAATTGGAAACCTCGGCAGGTGTCGTTTCCGCAACTCTTAATTTTTGCTCACCCAAAAGCCGCTCCATTACTATCGCAGCTACCAGCGCTTCGTCGTCGCTGTGACTTGCCAAAACGCCCGGAGTGAAATATTTCTTTACAAAATGCGTATCGAAGTTGCCGGATGTAAAGGCCTCGTGTTGCATCACAAACTTACCGAAGCCTAATGTTGTGGTAATACCGGTGATATGGTACTCGTCGATAGCGCGTATCATGCGTTCAATGGCTTCCGTCCTGTCTTTACCGTAAGTTACCAGCTTGGCAATCATCGGGTCGTAATAAATCGGTATTTCCATGCCTTGCTCAAAACCGTCGTCTACCCTTACGCCTGGGCCTTTAGGGGTAACGTAGGTTTGTAATGTGCCTATATCCGGCAAAAAGTCATTATCCGGGTCTTCCGCGTAAACGCGCAGCTCGATAGCGTGCCCGCTTATTTTTAGGTCTTCCTGTTTAAAGCTGATGGCCTCGCCCCTGGCTATTTTTATTTGTTCTTTTACCAGGTCGATACCGCTGATGAACTCCGTAACCGGGTGCTCCACCTGCAGGCGCGTGTTCATCTCTAAAAAATAGAAATTGAGCTTTTCGTCCATGATAAACTCCACGGTTCCCGCGCCTGTATAGCTCACAGAACGGGCCACATCCACGGCACATTTACCCATTTGCTCACGTATTTCCGCTGTTAAAACTGATGACGGCGCTTCCTCAATCACCTTTTGATGGCGCCGCTGTACGGAACAATCCCGCTCGAACAGGTGTATAATGTTGCCATGCGTATCGCCCAAAACCTGTATCTCAATATGTCGCGGCGATGAAACATAGCGCTCTATAAATACCGAGCCATCGCCAAATGCGGAAACTGCCTCGGAAACTGCTAATTGCATCTGCTCTTCAAAATCGACCGCGCTTTCAACTATACGCATGCCCTTGCCGCCGCCGCCTGCGGCGGCTTTTATTAATATCGGGAAACCAACTTCAACAGCGCGCAACTTCGCTTCATTAACATCGGTTATGGCTTCCTCTGTACCGGGTACCATCGGTATGTTATATTTTAACGCCGCCGCTTTTGCAGAAAGCTTGTTACCCATCACCTCCATTGCCTCGGGCGAAGGGCCGATTAATATTAATCCTGCATCTCTTACCTGCCGGGCAAATGCAGCGTTCTCGCTCAAAAAGCCATAGCCAGGATGGATACCCTCCGCACCGGTTTTGCGGCAGGCATCAATAATCTTTTGGCCCACCAGGTATGATTGACTGGACGGTGCTTCACCTATATGTACAGCTTCATCGGCATAACGCACATGCAGGGCATTGCGGTCAGCATCTGAATAAACAGCAACGGTTTTAATACCCATCTCGCGTGCGGAACGCATTACCCTTAACGCAATTTCGCCCCGGTTGGCAACAAGAATTTTATTCATATTTCAAATGTAGCATTTTGTTCAACATTGAAAACCTTGCTTTAATTTGATTGTGTTGAAGGTTATTAGCTTTATAGTTTTAGTGATTGCCGCGACAAATACTTTTTTGAAAAATATTTTAGATTTATGTAACCCTGCCGGCCGGTTTATCGTAAAAAAACAAAAACATCGGAAATCCCCCTTTGATATGAATATACTATTAGTCTTCGTAAAGGTACTTATGCTTCTTGGAGCAATTTTATGTATCGGAGTATTATTTTTCGGCTACCTGAAATACCTGAAGAAAACCCGCTATCCAAACTGGAAATTCCCTGATTATATCAGCGTGGGTTATGCAGAGTACTTGTATAACAAGTTTATCAAGAAAAACGTTAAGAAGATTACTGAAGAGCGCTCAGAAACGAACACTAAGAAAGCTTAATTATATTGCCCTAATCATTAATATTATAAAACCTCTTCAAATCGATAAGATTGATGGAGGTTTAAATATTTTAAGCCATTTTTAATATAACAAAAACGCCCTTAGCAAATTTGCTAAGGGCGTTTTTGTTATTTATTTGTGGTCGCCCTGAGGTGCGCCAGCTGGCGGAGTACCTGCAGGCGGAGTACCCGAAGGCGGACCGCCCGGCCCTTTTCTTTCCGGTATTTTGGTTTCAGGATGCGATTCCCCTCTGTGGCAGGTGTAGCAGTTTACGCCGCTGGTCATCACAAAGCCTAATGAGTCTTTTTTAGCATCGAAATATTTCGAATTTATCTTGTTCATCATTTTGAACATTTCGCGCGCCATTTTCTTTTCAGGTTTGGCATCGCTTGCAAAATCCATTTTCTTTTCTGCCTCGTTACGTGCATGGCAAAAATCGCAGTGCACACCTAACGAGTTAGACCAATCGTGCATTACCTTCCCTAATTGCTCGTGGGTAAGGTTTTTAGGCAGAACCTTCAGGTTTTTATAGCCGGGGTCATTGGCTTTCATAGATGTAAGCGCAACAATGGTCACCACTGATGATAGTCCAAGTGTTACAAGAATTTTTTTGTTGATCATAGCTTTGTCATGATTAAGTCATCTAAGTTAAATCATTAATTTGAATGTTCAAACAAATAAAGGCAATAGTTGAAAAAATCCCGTCAGACGGGGGATGTTGGGTTTATCAGTAGGCCGGTTAATTGGCTTAGGCTGAGAAATGTTAAAAAATGTAAAATAATTTGCACAATTACGAACTATTCGTAGTTTTACGAAATAATCGTAGAATAATAAAAATGAATTTAAAATGAGAGCATCAAAAACATTCACACAAACTATTGCGCGCGGCGCGGCGATAGTGCTGAGTTCCACCCTACTGGTGGTCGCCAGCCACCCGGCAAAAGCTTTGGGAGGCAAACTTGCCGGAGAGGATACATCCCGGAGAAACGTAGTAATTATCCAGGGTGATGGCGTGCGCAACACCGACTCGATGGAGTATGTCATCGATGGTAAAAAAAGTACGAATGAAAAATTTGAGAACCTTAACTATGAGGACATTTTAAGCGTAAATTGGGTATCGGCAGAAAACGCATCGAAATTTTTTGACAACAACGGCGCCAACGTATTATTTGTAGCCACTCGTAATTCCGAAGAGGGTAAAAAGATGCTGACTAAGGTGAACACGGTTAAAAACCACAAAGGGCAGGTTTTCAGCGCAAAAAAATCCGGTATTTATGAAATGGCCGATGGTACATTTAAAGAGGTAAAGCCAGACGACGATGGTGTTGTTACAATCTCAGGTTATGGCACCGGCGGCGGCAACGAGCCATTAGTAGTCAGCAACAGGCCATATAAGCTACTCTCGTCCAATAGCACTAAGCCTTATGTGTATTCGGTAAAAAATTCCGGAGGCGGGCGTGTTTATGTCGCAGGAACTAACAAGACTTATAAACACTCCGCTGCTACTAATAAAATCTCGTACGCCATAGCAGATGACGGTTCGGCATCTGTAAGTAAGCTGGATAATAAACTGATAATCATAAACGACAAAGAAGCCCCCGCTGCCGATTTGAAGAAGATTTCGGCTTTCGATATAGAGAAAATGCTCTTTAAAGATGACGACGATACCCGCGATAAATACGGCGACAAAGCCAAAAATGGCGTAGTTTACATCTATACCAAAAACGCTAAAAAATAATTCAGTGTTTGCGCACGGCACCCAAGGCCGGTTTAGTGTTAATTTTTGTTAAATAAGTTTGCAAATTTACGAGCTAATCGTAGATTTACGAAGTAATCGTAACACCATGGAGAAATTATCGAAACAAGAGGAAGAGGCAATGCAGGCAGTATGGCAATTTGGCCCTGGCTTTATAAAGGATTTTTTGGATTTGCTGGCAGAGCCGAAACCCCCTTATACTACCCTTGCTTCCACCGTAAAGAACCTGGAGCGCAAAGGTTTTATCAAAAGCGAAAAAATGGGTAACTCCTTCCGTTATGCCCCTTCTATACAGGAAGAAGAGTATAAGAAAAAGTTTATGAGCGGCTTTGTGAGCGACTATTTTCAAAACTCTTATAAAAACCTGGTTACGTTTTTCGCTAATGAAAACAAGATTAGTGCGAACGAATTAAAAGAGATTCTTAAACTTATCGAGAACCCTAAATCCAAATAAACCATGCCAGCCTTATTTGTTTTCCTGCTGAAAGTAAATGTAGCCCTCCTGCTGTTTTGCGCGGGGTATTACCTGGTGTTGCGCCATCTTACCTTTTATACTTTAAACCGTATTTACCTGGTGGGCGCCATATTGTTTGCAACGGTGTATCCAAAAATCAACCTCTCTGATTTTTTGCAAAATCATGAGCAAATAGCGAGACCTGTACAGGTAGTGGCATTTAACTGGCAGGCCCCTGCACAAGCGCTTGCCGAAACCAAACATGACATTTGGTTTTGGGGAGAAATTGCACTTTGGACGGGTGCCGCTTTGTTTGGCATAAGGCTTTTGATACAGTTTTATTCGCTGTTTAAATTGTACCGCAGGTCTACAGCAGGTAAGATACATAACCATAACGTCAGGATTATCGATGGTAACGCGGGCCCGTTCTCTTTCTGGAAAAGCATTTTCATTAACCCTGCCAACCATGAAGCTACCGACCTACCCTCGATTTTACAGCACGAACAGATACACGTAAGCGAGCTGCATACCCTGGATGTACTGCTGGCCGAGCTGAGCACCGTGTTTTACTGGTTTAATCCCGGTGTTTGGCTGATGAAAAAAGCCGTGCGCGAAAACATTGAATTTATAACCGACCGAAAAATATTGAGAAACGGTACCGATAGTAAACAGTATCAGTACAGTTTGGTGAATGTGAGCTTCGCTGCCGCCCCACAAGGCATAGTGAACCACTTTAATATATCAACCATTAAAAAAAGAATTATCATGATGAACGCAAAACGCTCCCCGAAATATAACCTCACCCGGTACGCATTTTTAGTACCGGCCGTGGTTGCCCTGCTGCTGGTATTCAGTATATCAAAAGCAGCCTTCGTTAAAAAAACTGATCCTGCTATTAAAACATTCTCTGCTGTTAGCAATAAAGCAGCAGAAAAAGGCATGTTAACTGTAACTGCTACCGTAAACAAAGCCAGTGCTCCTGTTATAGAATTGCTTAAAGCGGCTTTTGTTTCGCCGAAAATCAATACAGGGGTAACCGATACTATCAGGAAAGGCGGCTTCTTTTTAAGCACTTCCGGCAAGTCCGACTCGTTAAATTATGTGATTAACGGTGTAAAATCCAGCAAAGTGGATTTAATGAAACTAGACAGCAAAAATATCGAAAGCGTAAATGTAATGTCGGGCGATTGGGCCGCTAAGGTGATGGATGACATCGACAAAAAACAAAATACCATATTTGTATATACGAAGGGTTCTGAAGCAGGCAGAAAATTCAGGGAAAAAGCCGATAAAATCCTTGGCGACAATTACGCAGTTAACAGTATAAACAGAAGCACCGGTGGTCGGGGCAGCTACACGGTTGCTACAGGCGTTTCAAATGATGATAATAATTATGTTACGCTAAATGGCGTAGGGGTATCAGCAGCTTCCGGAACATCCGTAAGTATGCGCGAAGACGGTGTTATAGTAGTTGGTCCGCAGGGCAAACCAGCCAAAGTGCAGGCATATAATTTGACTACGGTGGGCGATAATTCGCAAGTTGTTACTGTACACGGCAGGCCAACCACTACTACACTTCAGTTAAACCCCTCAAAAATATATATCAGGTCTAAAAACGATACTTTACAAAAAGCGCAGGCCTATACACTACTCAGTGATACGCTGGCCAACCTAAACTTAAAGCTAACAACAACGGCTTACACCGTTAAACCACGGGCTAACTATAGCACAAATCTATATTACTCAAATTCAAACGAAAAGTTTAGCCTCGACCATATTTCCGACAAGCTGATAATCATTAATGGCAATATCGCCTCAGAAAGTGATCTCAAGAAAATATCAGCTTTTGATATCGATAAGGTGGTGGTTAAAAACGACGAAGAAACCAAAGAGCTTTATGGCGAGAAAGCAAAAAAGGGTATCGTGTTCATAGTAACCAAAAAAGCAAAAAAATAGTTGATCTGGTTGTACCGATAGCTATTGGGAAGGTTGGATTAAGTTGATAAAGTTTTATATCGATAATGAGGTCAGTTAATAGTTATTGAATATCCGAACTTAATCAGCTTAATCCAACCAATCAACTTAATCAACCCTCAACTGGCTTCGGCCAGTTTTTCGTTTTCAAGGATGTTGAGTAACGCTTTTTCAGCAACGTTTAATTCTGCTGAGCTGACATCCTTTTCTTCGTCTATATTCCTGATGTATTTAAAGATAGCGCCGTCCTCGTAGCTTTTAATTACCGTGGGATGCACATAGTACTTTTTGCAGACGGTGCGGGTATTACCGAGATTCAGCGCCACCTCGTCTAAAACGCTTACTATCTTTTTACGGCATTCGGTTATAGTATCAAATTCGCCGGCCTGCTTAAATGCATACAGGGCGCTTACGCTGCCCGCCCAGGTGCGGAAATCTTTAGCTGTAAAGTCCTCCCCGGTTATTTCTTTCAGATAACTATTTACATCACCGGAACCCACCGTGCAGCGTGTTCCATCAGCATTGTAATATTGAAAAAGTTCCTTACCCGGTATTTCACGGCATTGTTTCACCAGCCCTGCCAGTTTCCGGCTTTGCAGGGCTACTTTATGATAAACGCCTTTCTTGCCCTTAAACTCAAAATTTATAGTGGAGCCTTCAATTTTTACGTGGCGGTTCATGAGCGTGGTTAAGCCAAATGAGCCATAAAGTTTTTTATAGGATTCATTGCCTATCCTGATGCTGGTAAGTTCCATCAGGCGCACTATTAATGCCACTATTTTATCATGATCCAGATTGTGGCGGGAAAGATCTTTATCTACCTGCCTCCTTATCGCCGGTAAATGCGCGGCAAACATCTGCATGCGATGATATTTCGACTGGTTGCGTATTTTATTCCAGTCGGGATGATAGCGGTATTGCTTACGTCCGGCAGCATCTGTTCCGGTAAATTGCAGGTGACCATTCTCATAGGGCGATATCCATACATTGGTGTATGCCGGCGGAATAATCAGCTTATTGAAGCGACGAATCAACTCCTTATCCTTTACCAAACTGCCTTCTTTATCGTAATAGCTCCACCCCTTCCCGGATTTTTTGCGGGTATAGCCCGGCGTGGAATCAGCAACATAGCGTAAGCCTACTGATTTTGCCGTAACCTTCGGGTCGCGGCCTATTTTTTCGAGTTTGGTTAGTAATCGGTTCATTGTTGAAATAACAAGCCGTGTACATTTAAGTTTGTTTGTTTTTGTGATTTCAATGATTTTTATCATTTCACCGATTAGGTAATTGGCGATCATATAGGCGTCATATCTTAACATCTGCCATCAAAATCATCGGCGATATCTGTCAACATCTGCTATCAAAACATCTGCTTCATCTACTACATCTGCTAACATCTGTGATCAAAAACATTTGCTCCATCCCCTACGTCTGCTACCTCCGTGTTCCTTTTTTGACCATCGCCTGACTATTTTACATTATTTATCGCTCAATTTTACATTAATCAAAACATCAAACTTTATGAAATACAATTTCTTAGGAAACACCGGCCTGGTGGTATCCGAATTATGCTTTGGCACCATGACGTTTTCCGGCAAAGGCGGAATTTGGGGAGCAATCGGCACGCAGCAACAAGATGAAGTGAACGACCTGATGAAGGTGGTAGTCGATTCAGGCATCAATTTTATCGATACCGCTAATGTGTATTCTTATGGCGACTCGGAAACCATGTTGGGCCAATCTATAATAGACCTTGGCCTGAACCGCAACGATTTGGTAATAGCCACTAAAGTACGTGGGAGAATGAGCGAAGGCATTAATAACGTAGGCCTGTCGCGCTATCATATTTTTCATTCGGTGGATGAAAGCCTGAAACGCCTGCAAATGGATCATATCGATGTGCTGTATGTTCACGGCGTAGACCCGTATACTCCTATTGAAGAAATTATGCGCTCGCTTAACGACATTGTGCTTACCGGCAAGGTGCGTTACATAGCTGTTTGTAACTGGCCGGCATGGCTGGTGATGAAAGGCCTGGGCATTGCCGAAAAACATGGCTGGAATAAATTCGTCGGTATGCAATATTATTTTTCGCTGGCAAGCCGCGACATAGAACGCGAAATATTGCCGCTGGCTGCCGACCAAAACCTGGCTGTAATGCCATGGAGCCCGCTGGCAGGCGGTTTTTTAGGCGGAAAGTACAATCGCGATTCCGAAAAAGCCGAAGGCAGCCGCCGCAGCACGTTCGACTTCCCTCCTATCAATAAAGAAAAAGCTTACGATATCATCGACGTAATTACCGAAGTAGGCAAGCAGCACAACGCCTCTGTAGCCGAAGTCGCATTGGCCTGGGTTCGCCAGCAAAAAGGCATAACCAGCACTATCATCGGCGCAAAAAGCGTTGAGCAGTTAAATGCCAATATCAAGTCGGTGGATTTACAGTTAACCGCCGAAGATTTGGAAAAAATCAATTCAGTAAGCGCGTTGTCAAAAGAGTATCCGGGGTGGATGGTTGAAAGGCAGTCGGCGGATAGGGCGTTGAAATAGTTTGAAAAATCAAAGATATAAAGCATATGTCATGCCGAATTTATTTCGGTACCCCACCGGACAGATAGGCCGCTATTTTATATGCGTTATGCATGTTTGAAAGCATAATGTATAATTAGCATGTGGGGTGCTGAAATAAATTCAGCATGACATATTTTTGGCGGACTTTTAACCCTATATGCTTTTCAGCACATCCACCACATACTCCACCTGCTCCGGGTGAACATCCAGGTGCAGAACGAAGCGGACGCGATGTGTATCTGTTGAATTGGCTTTGATACCCTTTTCAGCCAGCTTCTGTAAAAAATCAGCCGCCGGTTCAACCGTATCGAACAAAATTAAATTAGTTTCAGGAGCTATCACCGCCGATACGTGGTCATTTTTTGACAGCGCTTCAGCTAATATTTGTGCATGGGAATGGTCTATTTTAAGGCGTTCCACATGATGGTCAAGCGCGTAGCTGCCGGCTGCTGCCAGGAAACCTGCCTGCCGCATGCCTCCGCCTAAAGCCTTGCGGACGCGACGGGCATATTTAATGGTTTGCTTGTCAGAAAGAAATACCGAACCTACCGGAGCGCCCAATCCTTTTGAAAGACAAACAGAAATACCGTCGAAATATTGGCCATAATCAACTGCTTTATCGCCTGTATGTATCAATGCGTTGAATATGCGCGCGCCATCCAGGTGAAGCTTTAGCCCTTTACGCTGACACAACTGGGCAATCGGCTTTATTTGCTCCAGTGAATAACAGCTCCCCCCGCCCCTGTTTACCGTATTTTCAAGCACTATAAGGCTGCTACGCGGATAATGCACGTTATCAGCATTAATCTCCGGCTCAATCATTTCGGCGGTGATGATACCGCGGTAACCATTTAACAGGCGGGTAGATACGGAAGAATTAAAGGCAATACCTCCACCTTCGTAACGGTATACATGCGCGGTTTGGTCGGCAATCAACTCATCAAGCGGCTGGGTGAAGCACTTAATAGCGATCTGGTTTGTCATGGTGCCCGACGGACAAAAGATACCTTCCTCCATACCGAAAATGGCCGCGACTTTTTGCTCCAGCTCATTTACGGCTTCATCTTCGCCAAAAACATCGTCGCCAATTTTTGCATTAAACATGGCCTCCAGCATGCCCGGAGTAGGTTTGGTAACAGTATCGCTTCTCAGGTCGACATTCATCATATTAAATAAGGTAAAATAGCGTTATAAAGGACACTAATTGTCGCGAATTTTTTCGAATTTCACGAATTAGAAAAATCAATTCGTGAAATTCGAGCTAATTAGTGAAAATTCGTGTCCATTTTCTTAATTCGTGGAAATTTGTGTCTAAATATTATGCGCTCAATTTTAATCATTTTATTTTTTATGCTGGCTTTTGTATCAGCAAAATCGCAATCTGGCAAATGGTATCCGGGTCGTTTTACCGATGCAAAAGGTAATACCGAATCGGGTATGATAAGGGTAAACCCATCTGCCAAAGGTCCGGTTAAAGATGAAGGTTTTATCGAATTCAGGGAGAACGATAAATCAAATGCTTTCAAGCTCAGCGCCGGCGAGGTAAAATCGTTTGTTATCGGCCGCGACAGCTTTGTGGTAGCCCACCCGCCGTTTAACGAACAATGGGCTAAAAACGAGCTTGATTTTGTTAAGGTTTCAGTTAACGAAGATGTAAAAGTTTACATGGCCGGTGGCGGTGGTGGCGGCGGCAAAAGAGGCGGACCTGGCTTTGGAATTTCGCCGGGCATAGGTATCGGTACCGGCGGCTATGGCAGCGGCGTTGGTGTGGGTGTTGGGGGAACGATTCCAATTTTTGGCGGCGGCGGCGGCAGCGAAGCCGACCAAAAGGTAGCCTACTACTATGGCAGCAATACCGCCGATATGAAACGCCTCACCAACGAAAACTTTGAAGATGTAATGACCGATATAATGGGTGATGAACCCGAGGTAGTCGATAAAATACACGCCAAGGTATACATGCTTGCCAATGCGGACAGGTTGATTGCTTACTTTAACCAGGTGAGAAAAGCAAAGGGCGAGAAGAGATGAAAGCTGAGGAAGGCGAAAGGTTTTGGCAAGCGGGCAGCTTTTATAATAGCGATGGATTTGAAACCCATCGCTATCGAGAAAAATCAATTCACTTTCGTCAGGATAAATTTACCCGAGTCAACCGGTGCCGCAGCATTTTTCCATTTGCCAACTAATTGACCTGTGGTTTTATCCACAACTGCAACCGTTTTTTCTTCTATCCCGACATTTGAAGCGATACCATAAACACAGGTAAAATCGCATTTCAGCGTGTCATTTTTTAGTGTCCAGGTTCCGGGAGCAAGGTGTTGTTGCCCGGCACCCTTTGAATCGGTTAGCATCGTGCCATCCGGTTTTATTATCAGGCTGAAATATTGTTGGCCCCAGCCGGGTTGATCGTCTACCGTATATGAGCCTACCCACAGGCCCTTAATGGTCGGCAGCGTTTTTGTTTCGGCCAATGCGCCTTTTTTACAGCTTATCTGGAACAGTATGATTGCAAAGGAAAATACAATCAGCACAATAGCGCTCATCAGAATTTTTTTCATGCGAGGTTCTTTTAAAGGACTAATCGATAAACTATTAGGTTTTAATTAATTGCGATAAATATTATAAAAATATTAATAATAACCAAATAGCCAAATTTCTCTTATTATGATATTTTTATACTTGCAATAATACATCCCTTTAAATAATTCGCACCTCTACACATGGGCACATCTGCACATCATCAAATATTTTGCGCAATCACAAATCCACTTGCCCAGGCCCATTGAAAGTTATAGCCCCCCAGCCAGCCGGTAACATCAACGCACTCGCCACCAAAATACAAGCCGGGAATTTTCTTTGCTTCAAGCGTTTTTGACGACAGCTCATCTGTTGATACGCCGCCACGCATTACTTCGGCTTTATCGTAGCCCTTATCCCCTGCCGGTTTTATTTTAAAGTGATGAATGAGCTGTACGAGGTTTTCTATATCGGTTTTGCTGAGCGATGCCAGATTTTTATCAGCGGGCAGGCGGTCGCTTAAGGCTTCGGCAAATTTGCGGGTAAATAATCCGGCCAGGTAAGCCAGCAGCATCTTTTTGCCATTGGCGTCGCGTTCAAGAGCTATCAGCTCCGCTATATTTTGATTCGGCAGCAAATCGATATAAATAAGCTCACCCGGTCGCCAATAAGACGAAATTTGCAAAATAGCCGGGCCGCTCAATCCCCAATGGGTAAAAAGTATATTCTCTTCAAAACTGATACGGTCGTTCCAAACACGGCAGAAAATACTATTGCCGGAAAGTTGCTCATACCAGGGCTGGTCTTTCCCGGTGATAGTGAGCGGCACCAGTGCAGGCGCTGTCTCTGTTAATTTCAGGCCAAAATTGCGGGCGGCTCTCAAACCAAAATCAGTTGCTCCCATTTTCGGGATGGGCAGACCGCCGGATGCTATCACAACGTTAGGTGCAAGCAAAGTTTCCCGCTTATCGTCAATATCAACGGTAACAGCAAACCCGGCATCCGTCTTTTCAATATTTTCTACTGAAGCATTGCACCATATCTCCTGCCCTAAATCGTCGCATAGTGAAGTAAACACCTTCACAATATCCCGGGCGTTATCACTTTCCGGAAAAAGCTGGCCAAGTGTTTTTTCTTTACCGGTGATGCCATAAGTTTCAAAAAAACTGATGGTATCATCAACCGTCCATTGCGATAAAGTTGATTTGCAGAAGTGTTCGTTATCAGAGATAAACTGCTGGGCTGAAGCATACAGGTTGGTATAATTGCAACGCCCGCCGCCGCTAATTAAAATCTTTGCACCGACTTTATCATTCTTTTCGAGGATGAGTGTTCGCTTGCCTAAAAAGCCGGCCTGTACAGAGCACATTAGTCCGCAGGCGCCGCCACCGATAATTATAGCGTCAAAATCTGTTTGTTTTGTTAAATTTGCTGTCATGGGCGAAGTGTCGCAAATATCAGAATTTGGAAAGATACTTATCTTCCTGATTACAGGAATAATTATGGTGTGCTTTGCTTTCTTTATCAACAGGATACTGGCGCCGCATAAACCCAATCCCGAAAAGCTTACCTCGTACGAATGCGGCGAGGAAGTTACCGGCAATGCCTGGCTGCCTTTCAACTCACGCTTTTACGTTATTGCGCTTATTTTTTTGCTGTTTGATGTAGAGATGGTGTTCATTTTCCCTTGGGCGATAGTTTTTGGCAGCCATGAAATAATCAATTTCGAGCCACGCTGGGGTGTGCTTACGCTGATTGAGATGTTTGTATTTTTAGGGATTTTGATACTCGGTTTAGCGTATGTTTGGGTAAAAGGCGATTTGGAGTGGATAAAGCCAAAGCCTGTAGCGCCCTTTACAAACACTGTTGTGCCAAAATCGGCTTATGAAAAATTGAACGAAGAACAAAGTAATTATAGAGTGAAAGCGTTTACCATTACTTCCGCTGTTAGTGTTCCAACTGTTCCATCCGGAACAAGTGAAACAGGTGGAACACTTGAAACACCCGCGCTAAAAAAACCGATGTTTAAACCAACCTTTAAAAAGCCGACCAATGAGCAGTGATTTGACCAGCGAAAACGGAGGTGTGGTAATCACCAAAATGAACGATTTGCTTAACTGGGCTCGTTTGTCGTCGCTATGGCCCTTAAGCTTCGGGATAGCCTGCTGCGCAATTGAATTTATGGGCGCTTTCGCCTCGACATACGATTTGGACCGCTACGGCGTTTTCCCGCGCCCATCGGCCCGGCAGGCGGATGTTATTATTATAGCCGGCACGGTCACCTTCAAAATGGCCGAACGCATTAAGCGCTTGTACGAGCAAATGCCGGAGCCAAAATATGTTATTTCCATGGGTTCATGCTCTAATTGTGGTGGCCCTTACTGGCAGCATGGTTACCACGTAGTAAAAGGTGTGGACAGAGTAATACCGGTAGATGTTTATGTGCAGGGCTGTCCCCCGCGACCTGAGGCGTTAATTGGTGCGATATTGGAATTGCAGAAGAAGATTGAAGGGGAAACGTTGATAGCACGGAAATCGGAAAAAACCGAAAGTACAGAAAGTTTACATACGTAGAGTTTGGCTGTGGAGACACAGCCAAATAGTAACAATAAACCGTGGCCGTGTCTCCACAGTCACAAGCCCGCATTGACCACATCATGAAAATTATTCTTTTCCGGGGCCGACCTGCGTCAGGCAAAACAACTATTTCCAAAGCGCTGGGCTTGCGGATGGCTCTTCCTGTTATCCATAAGGACGATATTTATGATAGTCTTTCATCAGTCATCGCCGAGCACAGTATCCGGAACAAAGCGGCGCATGATATTTTGTTTAGCATATTGGAAAGCAACACCCACGCTAATGCTACTGTCATTCTTGATTTCCCTTTTCAAAATTCAGCTGATTTTTCGATCATCGAGTCGTGGTGTGCACAGCACAAGGTAATTCTAAAATCGGTATTGGTAACTTGCACAAATGAGCATTTGTGGCGCGAGCGACTGATTTTACGTTCGCAGCACCCTTTACCTAACCAGCTGATCTACGATTTCGACGAGCTTAAAAAACGCTATGGCAGTATGCACGTTGAGCCTCATCCCTCAGAATTGCTGATAGATTCTGCCTTATTGCTGGAGGACAGTATCCGGCATATTATCGATTATGTCTGAAGCCCGTTTATTATGCTGTTGTAAGTTAAATTTATTATATTCAACAGTGTTAATTCGGCCTTTTTTGTCATTCTGAGCGCGAGCGAAGAATCTTCAACGCGCGACAGGTCGCCGATAGACAGGTAGCACACCACCCCGGTTTACCATATCTCTATTTTAATTGACGATGAATTTAAACGAATAGTTTTATATTTATCTATTATGCGTACCTACAACTTTTACACCTACATCCTTACAAATTCAACAAAAAAGGTTCTATACACGGGTGTTACCAACAACCTCGACCGCCGACTTTACGAACATTATTTTGGCTTGGACCAAAAAAACAGTTTCACCAGCAAATATAAATGTTACTATTTAGTTTGGTTTGAGAGGCATCAGTATATCAATAATGCAATAGCACGCGAAACGGAAATCAAAGGTTGGTTACGAATTAAAAAAGAAAAGCTTATCGAAGAGGAAAATCCGGATTGGAGATTTTTAAATAAAGATATTATGGAATGGCCACCAATTTATGTTCCTGAAAGTGGCATTTGACGGGCATGGCGGGCTACCTGTCAATCGCTTAAGATTCTTCGCTCGCGCTCAGAATGACAAAAAATACAAAATGAAAAACAGACTAATTTTGACCTTTATGGTGATTGCAGTGTTCATACACAGTGCTATCGCTCAACCAACTAATCCCAAAGTAAATATCTTTCCTCCGGGCACTACGCTTTACGGAAACATCCCCTACGCAAACGATACCCTCAAAAAGCATTTGCTGGATATTTACGTACCGCCGGTAAAAAAGACAAGCTACCCACTCATTGTATGGGTTCATGGCGGCGCCTGGATGCTGAACGATAAATATGCCGATATGGGCTATATGACACAAACTCTTAAAGCCTTCGCCGATAGCGGTTACGCTGTCGCCTCGATAGATTACCGCTGGAGCACGACCGCCCCATTCCCCGCGCAGATACAGGATTGTAACCAGGCTATTCAATTTTTGTACGATAATGCCTCAAAATATAATCTTGATAAAGACAGAATTGCTTTAATAGGCTTTTCAGCCGGCGGGCATTTGGCATCATTGCTGGCGCTATCAAACAATAACCATATCAAATCTTTTTATGCTGATGGGAAAAAGACAAAATTGAAGATAAGGCTATGCCTTGATTTTTACGGTCCTTCAGATTTCAATATGCTGACAGGTAACGAAACCGCCGACCCAAAATCACCCGTGAGCATTTTGCTGGGCGCCACCGTTACCGCGCGGCCCGATCTTGCCAAAACAGCAAGCCCGGCAACTTATATCGATAAAAGCGATCCGCCATTTCTTATAGTCCAGGGTGAGAAGGATGAATCCGTGAACCCGGAACAATCCAAATCATTGAGCGCACGATTAACACAGGCAGGCATAAAAAATGAATTGATAATTGTACCGGGCGCCCCGCATTATGGGGTGATGTTCGACGCTGAAAATATCCGGAAAAGCATATTTACGTTTTTGGACGAGTATATGAAATAAGCGTTAAATTAAACATCGCCTAATCACCAGACGTTCCTAACGGAACGTAAATTATAATTAAAAATTTCTACCCACGAGGTGCTCCTATGGGAGCACGAAGCAATTTCGTCCCTTTAGGGACGTTTGGTCGGTAGAAACACAGAAAAAGGAGCAATTGTGTTCCGTTAGGAACACCTGGTGATATAGCAAACAACGCTATCCGTTGAGCTTTTTGCGACACTATCGCATCTGTCCATATTTTATAATACCAGTTTTGCATTTGTACGATGGCTTAATTAACAAAGCCCGGCCTGTTTCCAGTTCCGGGCCTTGCTTTAAATTGTTAAATACTTTATTTATACATCAGCACGCCGCTAACGCCGTGTATTACGCCGTTGGTAGCCGGGGTGTCGAATGATGTTATCTGTGCAGAGTTGCCATCAGCATCTGTTATTTGTACTTTTTTGTTGACAACTGCTATGGTCAGGGTTTGACCGTCAACAGTCTTGACAGTTCCCGACCGCTGTGCATTGGTCAGCAGCTTTATAATAGCGGCTTTATCATATTTACCTGCCACAACGTGAGCATTTACCAATTTGGCAAGCTTAACAGGGTCTTTCATCAGGCTGTCCAGTTTCTCTTTTGGAACAGCGTTGAATGCGGTGTTATCAGGTGCGAATACGGTCAACGGACCGGCGCC
>JAZJZL010000001.1:45587-58894 GCA_040389845.1 Bacteroidota bacterium | reverse complement strand
ATTAGCAGCTTTAATGTCGGCAACAAGGGTCGATAAATCTGCTACGTTGGCTAAAGTAGCCTGAACGTCTTTTACCGAATCGGTGGCCGCTGCCGGAGCAGCTGTTGCGGCTGGAGGTGTAGTTGGGGTAGTCGGAGTGGTTTGGGCAAATACGTTAGTAGACATTAATCCTATTGCTACAGCAGTTACAAATACAATTGATTTTTTCATGTTTTAATATATGTTTAATTAGAAATAGTTTTTTTTTATTCTGACACTTTACAGCTTGAAATGATAGACTAGTGCAGTTTGTTAAAGTTTAATAACTGTTAATTACGCTTTATAGTTTTAAGGAAATAAAAAAAACTATTCCGATAAAGCCAAGCGCATCGACTTAAACAACTCAATTTTCCGGCTATTAATATGGGAAACCCGCCATAAATAAAATAATTCAACCTGTTTTTAGCAAATAAAATTACCTTTAGTTTCAAGCAAGAATGTAACAATGTCGATAGTTATTCCCGCCAAACGTAAGCCTGCATCTCTAAAAGTATTTTTAACCGGCCTGGTTGCAGGCACACTTGATGCCTTAGCGGCGATTATATGGGCGCATAAGGTCCCCCCTGCTGCTATATTTCAATATATAGCAAGTGGTGTATTCGGGAAAGCGGCATTTGTATCGGGTTCGGATATGGTTTTATTTGGATTGACATTCCACTACCTGATCGCCATGGGGTTTACAATCGCCTGGTATTTTGCCTACCCTTTGTTTTATAAGATATTCCGCAACAAATACATTATTGCGTGCGTGTATGGCTTATTAACATGGTTTATTATGAATCTTGTTGTGGTTCCGCTAAGTAAAATAGGGCCTGCACCATTTAAGCATCTAACGCCGATACTGATCGGTATGGGGATATTGATAATTTGTATAGGATTACCTGCGGCGTTGGTCGCGGACAAGGACCGTTTGAAGCGTTAAGATTTGACAACTTTTAAAAAGTTGTCAAATCTGATTATGTTCCTTTACTGCCCTTGCGCCAGCGTGTACCCGATTTTATCGCCGAATTTCATCAAAAATTCTACCGAGCAAACTTTAGCGTCTTCAGAAAAATCAGCGGCAATATGCAGCAGTTCTTTTTGGGTGACGTTTGTTCCGGGTTTCTTTTCGAAGCGTATACGATATTCGTTCACCAGCTCGGTATAGATAGAACCTGTGGGCCAAACCTGGGTGCCACGGTTAGATATCATTACCAGGTTAAAGTTGTCTGTCAACCGTTTTTTGGCAAGTTCTGCAAGCTCGGCAGGCTGTAAGTCGCCTGCTTCAACAAACACATCCACACCCACCATCTCTTCTTTAATACCGGTGGTAACAGTCAGCTTATTTTTTTCGAGGTGATTGTGGGTGGCTTTTATCTGCATATCGGGTTGTCCTTCAACCTCGCCATTAGCCGGCTTTTTGCCAAGGTTAGCTATCACAGCGTCGGCAAAACCTTTTGTATTGACCGATGCGGATGATTTGTCGCCAAAATCTCCGGTATGTATGCCTTGCTCCAGGGTATAAAGCAACGCATTTTCGATAGTTGCGGCGCTGGCGGTTAAACCCATATAACGCAGCATCAGGATGCCTGATAACAATAATGCCGTTGGGTTGGCAATTCCCTTCCCCATGATATCCGGCGCGGTACCGTGCACGGCTTCAAAAATGGAAATGTTATCGCCAATATTCGCAGATGGTGCAAAACCAAGTCCGCCAACCAATCCTGCGCAAAGATCAGACACGATATCTCCCTGCAGGTTAGTCAGCACAATTGCCTGGAAATTTTGCGGCTGGGTTACCAGCTTCATGCAAAGGTCATCCACGATAATATCTGATGATTGAATATCCGGGTATTCTTTTGCGATTTCCTGGAAGGTTTCTAAAAACATCCCGTCGGTAAGCTTCATGATATTAGCCTTGTGCGCACAGGCCAGCTTGGTGTAGCCCTTGCGGCGAGCCATTTCAAACGCATACCTGATAACCTGCGCCGAACCGGGGCGGGTTATTATCCTGCGACCTACTGCAACGTCATAGGTCAACAAGTGCTCTATGCCGCCGTAAGTATCTTCAATATTTTCGCGGATGATAGTGAGGTTGATGGGTATGCCTGCTTTCGAGAATACGGTTTGTACACCGTTTAGCGTGCGGAAGTCGCGCTGGTTTGCGTAAGTATTCCAAACCTTGCGGGCGGTTACGTTAATACTTTTAACGCCTTTGCCTTTCGGGGTTTCCATCGGCCCCTTGAACAGGACACCAAGATTTTCGATTGTTTCTTTTGCTGCCGGCGTCATTCCGGTTGAATGGCCCGCATCGAAAAAAGACTTGCCCATTTCAACAAACTCGTATTCGAGTGGTACACCAACAGCTTCGAAAATTTCAAGAACGGCCTGCATTATCTCCGGCCCAATGCCATCGCCGTTGGCCACGGCTATTTTAGTTTTCATTATAAAGAACCTTAAGGTAAATCTGCCGCAAATATAGCTTTTTACACGTTATTCGGGGGCCGGAGAGCGTTGCATCTATCCTGATTGGGATAAAGCCTGCAATCAGGGGGCAATATTTTAACTCCGGTTCTTAATTGCTGAACAAAAATCATGAAATTTGTTTTTTATTTTGTTCAACCATGGGTAAAACAATCTTCATCAACCTTTTTAAAACCTATCTTTTTTCTGTAATCGTTTCCATTGCGGGACTAAGTATTCAGCATGCAGTCAATAAAGCGGGCGATTTTAACAAAGCATTGCCTACTATTTGTATCGCCGCGCTTTTCTTAAATGGTATAATGGTACTGATGGCATCGCCATCGATGTTATTAAGCTACCCCTCCATGTGGGGAAAACCGCCGATACGCCTGTTCCTGTATTTTGCGGGGCCTTTGGCATTCGTGCTGACCGCGCTAACCATGCCGCTTAGTCATAATGATATTGTTGCCTATTTAATGATAGGCGGGATATTTTTTGTTGTACATGCGGTATTTTACAGCAAGCTATTGAAATGGCGGAGAAGTAATCCATAACCGGTAACAGCTTTTTAAAAGATTTAGGCTAAACTTGCACCACCAACAATGAAAGCATTTTACGGAGACCTTAAACTCGGAATTTTAGGCGGCGGACAGCTTGGCCGCATGCTGATACAACAGGCTATTAATTATAACGTTACCGTAAAGGTGCTGGACCCTGACCGTGAAGCGCCCTGCCGCAAGCTTTGCGACGAATTTGTAGTCGGCTCCCTGGGCGATTACGAAACCGTTTATAACTTCGGCAAAAAGGTGGATATGCTTACCATCGAAATTGAGAAGGTAAATGTTGACGCATTGGAACAGCTTGAAAAAGAAGGCGTATTGGTTTACCCCCAGCCACGCATTATTCGCCTGATACAGGACAAAGGAACTCAAAAGCAGTTTTTCAAGGAGAATAATATACCTACTGCCGAGTTCCAGGTGATATCGTCACTACAGCAATTAAAAGAAAGCCATATACCGTTCCCGTATATTCAGAAGCTAAGAAAAGACGGCTATGATGGTAAGGGTGTATACAAGGTAATTGATGAAAGCTACCTGGAGGGTGCATTCAAAGAGCCGAGTCTGATAGAGCGCTGGATAGATTTTGAAAAAGAAATAGGCGTTATTGTAGCGCGCAACGAAAGCGGTGAAGTAAAAACCTTCCCGCTGGTAGAGATGGAGTTTAACCCGCAGGCCAACCTTGTGGAATTTCTGATATCGCCCTCCACCCTCCCCTTCGAGATACAGCAGGACGCAGCCCAGATAGCGACAAAAATTGCCGAGGATTTAAAGATTGTAGGCTTATTGGCGGTGGAGATGTTTTTGGATAAGCACGGTAAAATATTGGTGAATGAGCTTGCCCCACGTCCGCATAACAGTGGACACCAGAGTATTGAGGGTAACGTGGTCTCGCAATTCGAGCAACATTTAAGGGCGATATTTAACCAGCCACTGGGCGATACCGCTTGCCTTAATAATGCTATTATGGTAAATGTGCTCGGCGAAGCCGGACACGAAGGGCCCGCCGTTTACGAGGGCATTGAAAAGGTACTGAAATGCCCCGGCGTTTACATACATTTATATGGCAAGGCGCTTACTAAGCCATTTCGTAAAATGGGGCACGTAACTATTGTTGATGCAGACCGGGAAAAGGCGATTGAGAAGGCAAGGTTTGTACAGCAGACGTTAAAAGTGGTGAGCTAATTTCGGAGGAATATGAAAAAGCTTTTTATTACTTTTATTATTTTAATCTGTAAAACAAATGCCTTTTGTCAACTGACTTACTCATTGAATATAAATGATATTGCGCGAATTAAGTTTCCCGGCACGCCAGTTGAAAGATCTATGCCAGGAAAGCTGGTAATTTATGCCTACCAAGGGACACAACAAAGTTACGCAGTTCAAGCAACTCACGAAAAACAGCCAACCAGCGGTTCTTCTATGTCTGATGTAAGAAATAGCTTCTTTAATAATCAGATCAAGTTAGAAATTGATGCATTGAAAGGCACACTTTTATACAAAAAAGACATTCAAGCAGACGGCATTAATGGTATTGAATATTCTTATGTTTTCGTTATTAAAAATATAAAGATGTACAACTATAATCGTTTCGTTTTCTTAAATGATGTAGGTATAGACTATTACATTATGTCAAGGGAACCTTTAAAACCAAATGACAAAGTAATAACTGACTATTTTAACTCATTTAAAATAACCATCCCCAAAAAAGAAATTAATTCGTTAAAATGAACGCTATGAGCTCTGCACAACCAAAAGTCGGTATTATAATGGGCAGCAAATCAGACCTGAATGTAATGCAGGATGCTGCCGATGTTTTAAAAGAACTCGGTGTTGAATACGAAATAACAGTAGTATCGGCCCACCGCACTCCTGACCGTATGTTTACTTACGCCCGTGAAGCAGCGGGCCGCGGTTTAAAAGTTATTATAGCAGGTGCAGGCGGCGCCGCACATTTGCCGGGTATGGTTGCCTCGCTAACCCATCTGCCCGTAATAGGTGTGCCGGTAAAATCAAGCAATTCAATCGATGGCTGGGATTCTATCCTCTCCATCCTGCAAATGCCGAACGGCATCCCGGTCGCTACAGTAGCCTTGAACGCCGCAAAAAATGCAGGAATTTTGGCGGCACAGATAATTTCGACCGCTGATGAACTGGTGGTAAAAAACTTAATTGCTTTTAAGGATGATTTGAAGAATAAGGTGGAGGAATCGGCGAGGGATATGGAAAAGTAGATATTGTCACCATGCTACCCTATTCTATAGCTTGTGTGGATTAAGGATTTTAAGGTTGGCAATATTTATAAAATCCTTTTCGTTGTTTGTTATAAGCGTGTAGTTATGCGCAATGGCCGTTGCAGCGATAATCGCATCCGGCGTTTTGATCCTTTTATATTTTCTTAAGTTTACGCATTGTGTAATTATATCCGGCGTAATGTTTAGAATATTGCTATCTGCAATAAAAGCATTCAATAGCGCTGTTGTATGTAAATCCGTTTTCCAGCAAAGCAGTTCTATTTGGGTTATAACTGAAAGATTTGGTATATCGTTAATTGCTTTGTCAATAAAACTCATTCCTTTAGTTGAAAATGAAGCAGTAAAGTAATCCGATACAACATTTGTGTCTATTAAATACTGCTCCATTCACTACGCATTTGCTTAATATGATCATTAAGTTCCTGGCCTTGCTCTTTGGTAAGAATTCCCCGGTATTTATCAGATAATTTAGTTTCGGCGACCTCTTCACTCACTTTTGAGGTGCCCATTAAATCAACAGATTCAATAAAATCCATCGATTTAAGTAGCTCGAGAAGCATATTTGCCTTCTTACGACCACTTACCTTAACTAATAAAGTTTCCATAGCAACTAATTTATTTAAAGTTACGATTTTTTGCTTTCCAGATTGCTAATTAGTTTAACGACGGATTTTCCGGAAAATTGGCAATGTGCGCGTAGCGCTGCCCTAACCCGATAACTACCTCCCGCCATAGGCTATTTTCATCATAGGGCGAGAAAATAGTATCCGAATTAAGTTGGTTAGTTACAATCCAGCTGTCCTCTTTTATCTCGTTATCCAATTGTTGCGGCGTCCAGCCGGAGTAGCCGGTAAAAAAGCGTATTTCATCGGCGTTAAGTGAATAGCTTGTAATTAATTCTCTCACTACTTCAAAATCGCCGCCCCAGAAAATACCATCGGCTATTTCAATACCATCGGCTATTTTTTCAGGACAACGGTGTATAAAGTGCAGTGTATTGCCCGAGACCGGGCCGCCAATAAATACCGGTATTTCGGAATAGGAAAGATCGGGCAGCAGGTCGCCAAGCAGGAATTCGCTGGCGTGGTTCAGTATAAAACCCATAGCGCCGGCTTCAGAATATTCTGTCAGTAAAATAACAGACCGCTTAAAGTTTGGGTCTAGCATAAAAGGTTCAGAAATCAACAGGCGCCCCGCGGCAGCCGAAATAGAACTAAGCATACAGGTCAATTTTTGTTTAATATAACAAGTATCCTAAAAATATGTTCATTTGCTGAAAATCAGATGAAAAAAAGAATCAGGAACCAAGAGTCAAGAGCCAGAATTTTAATACAACAATCATATATATTACGTTATCTTTCTGTCTTGACTCTTGGTTCCTGGCTCTTGGTTCTAATTAACCACCAATTTAATTCTTACCTTCGCACCAATGGATCAGCAAAAATTAGAAAATCTGCGGGAAGACTATACCGCCGCCTCACTATCGGAAAATAACACCAAGGCCGACCCGATGAAACAGTTTGAGGCCTGGTTTGCCGAGGCAGAGGCAGCAAAAGAACCCGAATTTAATGCGATGAACCTTGCGACCGCCACGCATGACGGCCGGCCATCGGCCCGCGTTGTTTTGCTAAAGGGCATTTATCCCGATGGCTTTGTATTTTACACCAACTACCTGAGCCGTAAAGGGAAGGAAATCGCCAAAAATCCTAATTGCGCACTAACATTTTTTTGGCCTGCTTTACAGCGCCAGGTGCGCATTGAGGGTGTACTGGAAAAAATCAGCAAAGAGCAATCCGAAAAATATTTTCACTCCCGGCCTAAAAGCAGCCAGGTTGGTGCCGTAGCCTCGCCGCAAAGCCAGGAAATTGCCGGGCGCGAAGTACTGGAAAAAAAATGGGAAGAGCTTACCGCCGAATATGAAAACAAAGATGTTCCCAAGCCTTCATTTTGGGGCGGATATATCGTTAAACCGCGGCTGATTGAGTTTTGGCAGGGCCGCAGCAGCCGCCTGCACGACCGTATCGTTTATAAAAAAGTCGATAATAAAACCTGGAAAAAAGTACGCCTGGCGCCATGATTTTTGAGGAAATTAAACAGCTATTGCTTGATAAATTCGGCCCTGAAGTAATCATTGGCGAAGAACCCGGTGGCCTTCAGCCTGCTTTGCTTATAGCACCGCAACGGATAGCCGATGTTTGCCTGGAATTACGCAACAACGCCAATACCTATTTTGATTTTTTGAGTAGTTTGACGGGCGTGGATTATGGCGTAGAAGCTAATCGTTTTGGCGTTGTTTATCACCTGGCATCCATGCCCTATAAAACGCAGCTTACACTAAAAGTAAGCGTTGAGAATGACCGCAGTCTTGATAATCTGCCAACATTACCCAGCATAAACGCTGTTTACCGCACTGCCGACTGGCATGAACGCGAAGCTTACGATCTTTTAGGCATCTTTTTCGAAAACCATCCTGACCTGCGCCGCATTCTCCTCCCCGACGACTGGGAAGGATTCCCGCTCCGCAAAGACTATAAAACAGCGGAGTATTATAAGGGGATTAAAGTGGATTTTTGAGGTAGAGATTAGAGTTTGGTTAATTAGAGATCAGGCCCGGAAGCTATTCCTGCTACTATAATTTAATCCGTATTCAACTAATCTCTAATCTCCAATTAACTAATCTCCCAAAACCCTAACCTTTCCCTTCTCCTGCCCGTATAAACCGTCATAATCAATAAATTATGCCCATGGATATTATAAGGAGAGATAATATTACCTACGAAGAATTTATGGAAGAGCATTATAAACCCGGCATTCCGCTGGTGTTTACCAATGCTGCAAAAGTTTGGAAGGCAAACGGCTTGTTTAGTCCTGATTGGTTCAGGGAAAACTACCCTGAGCGGGAAACCGATTGCCGCGGAACCATGTACAAAATGAAAGACATTATGGATATGGTGGAGACCAGCACGGTTGAAAAACCTGCCCCATACCCTATTATATTCGATATCCCCGAAACTATACCTGAACTATTGCCATTGCTCGACCCGCTTGATTTGCACTATGCCAAATCGAACTGGCTAAAAAACCCAATGTTTAAAGTGGGTAAATGGGGCGGCGCTACTGAATTATTTATCGGTGGTCCGGGTGGCAAGTTCCCTTATTTGCATATTGATTATTACCACTTAAATGCCTGGATTACCCAATTGTATGGCGAAAAACGCTTTACTGTTTATCCGCGCGGACAGGATGACATGCTATATCCCCGTCCGGACGATCCATGGCGTTCAGAGCTGAATATTTTTGAACCTGATTTTGAGAAGTTTCCAAAATATAAGGATGCAACTCCAATACACTTTACCGTAGGCCCGGGCGAAACATTGTTTATCCCGTTTGGCACCTGGCATTCGGCTTATTCGTTAACACCTACAATTTCAGTCGCCTTTGATACGCTGAACAGCAAAAATCACAAAGAATTTATGAAAGATGTATGGACGTTTAAGAGCCGCCAGAGTAAAGTAAAAGCCGCCGCTATGTATAGTTATGCATGGTTGGCCACACAAACCAGCAAGCTTACAGAAAGCTTCGCTTAAACAGAACTTAATTAAGTTCCGAAGTTCCATTCGGGATTAGTAATTATAGTTTATCAGTCGCCCGCAGATTAGTAACTGCGGGCGTTTTTTTATCGCAGATGTTTAACGACGGCGAAAAGACCTTTATCGCAGATGTTAACTGATAGCGCTGATGAGGCGGATGCCTGTTTGATAGCCATATTTTAAAATATCAGTTTCATCAAATTCATCTGTTAACATCTGTGATATTTTTTGATCGCGGATGTTAGCAGATAGCGCTGATTACGCAGATGCTTGTTTGACAACTCTATTTTAAAATATCAGTTTCATCAAATTCATCTGTTAACATCTGTGATACTTTTTGATCGCGGATGTTAGCAGATAGCGCTGATTACGCAGATGCTTGTTTGATAGCTTATCTTAATATTTCAAAATCCATCAGCGCAATCAGTTTTCATCAGCGATTTATTTCTCCCTCCGCGTTCTCTGTGCATTCTCCGCGCACTCCGTGGTTAAAATAATCCGCCATATCATTTTAAAGTCGACCATTTGGATAGGATTTTCTTAAATTTGACAGCTAAAGAAATCCGAAATAAAATTGACTCAGCCCAAATACGACGCCGCTTTAAATAATTACTATAAAAAGATAGCCGAAGCGGCTACCGAGGATATGGTGCTGAATATGGGTCCGCAACACCCTTCTACCCACGGTGTTTTGCGGTTAGAACTGATTACGGATGGCGAAATTGTAAAAGAAGTTATCCCGCATATCGGCTACCTGCACCGCTGCTTTGAAAAGCATGCGGAATCGCTCACCTATCAGCAAACCATTCCCTTTACCGACCGGCTGGATTACCTGGCATCGATGAACAACAGCCACGCCTTTGTGATGGGTGTTGAGCGAATGATGGGTATTGATAAAGACATTCCCAAACGCGTGGAATACATCCGTGTGCTGGTTTGCGAGCTGAACCGGATTGCATCGCACTTGATAGCTATCGGCACTTATGGCATCGATATCGGTGCGTTTACGCCTTTCTTATGGTGCTTCCGCGACAGGGAACACATTATGGGCATGCTGGAATGGGCATCCGGCTCACGCATGTTGTATAACTATATTTGGGTGGGCGGTCTGTTTTACGATTTGCCCGTAGGCTTTGAAGAACGCTGCAGCGAGTTTGTGGACTACTTTAAACCCAAAATGGTTGAACTGAACCAACTGCTTACCGATAACCAGGTATTTATTAGCCGCACAGCCAATGTAGGCGTGTTACCGCTTGATGTAGCCATTAACTACGGCTGCAGTGGCCCCATGTTGCGTGGATCGGGGCTTAAATGGGATTTGCGGCGCATAGATAGTTATTCTGTTTACCCCGAGCTGGAATTCGATATTCCCATCGGCAAAGGCGAAATGGGCGCTGTAGGCGACTGCTGGGACCGTTATAAAGTACGTGTAGATGAGATCGAGCAGTCCTTAAAAATTATTGAGCAATGCCTTGTCCGTCTGCAAAATGAATTAAAGCGTACGCCGGATTTTGACCCGCGGTCTAAAATGCCCCGTAAAATAACACCAAAGGCACAAGACTACTACGTACGTTGCGAAGGAGCTAAAGGCGAGCTTGGATTTTATTTTATGGCCGATGGCCGTTCCGAAATACCCACCCGCGTAAAATGCCGCGCCCCAAGCTTTCATAATCTTTCCGTGCTCCCCGAAATCAGCAAAGGCGTAATGATTGCAGACTTAATTGCCATTGTTGGTTCGATAGACTTTGTATTGGGCGAAGTAGACCGGTAGCTTGATGTGCGGATGATTTGAAGATGCGGCGATTTGAAAATTTGAAGATTAGCCTTTGCCTCCGTTAACGTTCCCCTTTCAGGGGGTTAAGGGGCCGTGGCAAAAAACAGGGCGCAATGATTGTCTCACCGCGCCCTGAACTATATAGATAGTTTTTTGGGATCTTTATGTTTTTAGTAAACCCGTACCATAAATACGTAGTTTTCCAGTTTCTTTATCTGCTGAGGACGGCTTAAGCCAGCAAGCGCGTTTTTCTGATTTATATTCAATGTTCCTTTTAATGAATCGGCTGGTATATCTTTAATCGCTTTCATCAATACTGCGGACTTGATTGCAAACGCAGCGCCCTCCATGTGAGTTTGTTTAGCGTCAATTACACCTATCAGGTTACCTTTACTATCAAGCAAAGGACCTCCGCTATTACCCGGATTGACAGGTATTGATACCTGGTAGTGAGTTGAATCACCCTGATAACCTGTCGTAGCGGTTAAAAAGCCAGGGCCGAAAATAACGCCTTCGCGTGGATATCCAATTGTAAATACAGATTCGCCGATATCAGTTTCAGCCTTTTTGAAGGCATAAGGGATAGCGCCAAATGTTTTAAATGACGGGTTTGTTATCTGCAAAACCGCAACATCTGCATTTATGTCGGAATAAACTACCTTAGTTCTATAGGATTTTCCATCATTACCCTGAACATAAACAGAATCCGCGTTTTGAATAACATGATAGTTAGTGGCAATTAAGCCATTTGACGATATCGCAAATCCTGTACCCCTAAAATTACCCGGATTAATAAACTGTTTCCCGCCCTGGTTTTTGCCCAAGCCATCTAGCTTATCGTTAAGTTTATCAGTCTTAACCTTTAATCCGTGCAACTCTCCTCTTAACTGTTGATAGTTTAATTCCCGGTTACTTAAATACCCTGTAAAAAACAAAGTACTCAACACAGCAAAAATCGCTATCGATGCAGCCACAGATATTTTTGAATGATGGTTGCGCCACATCCTTACAACCCATGACGGATGAATCATGAACTCATCTTCCAGGGCATGTACGTCAATTTCATCATGAATCGCGTCCAAACGTTTTTCAAGTTCCAGTCGCTCGCCATACTGTTTTATCAGGCCGGTAAAATGCTTGTGCTCGGCTACCTGTGTATTTACATTGGCATCCTCGCTCCTAAGCTTTTCGAAATTCGTACGCTCCGCCTTGGTCATCTCACCATTGAGGTAACGTTCGATAGTTTCGGTCAATTGGCTATTATCGTTCATCTCTACTCTCCTTATTTTTGCTGAAAAAATAATTTCTTCAACCTTTGCAGGCATTTATATTTCTGGGTTTTGGCATTGTCTGCATTGGTATACCCAAACTCCTCACAAATCTCCTGCATAGATTTGTTGTTGATATAAAAATCTTCTATAATGGTTTTACAGGGTTCTCCCAACTGCTGCAGCGCGCTTCCCATCTTATTAAACTGGATATCGCGCTCGTTATTTTTCTCAGTTTCATCATCAACCACCAGAAACTCCTGGAAATCTTTGATATCTCCCCCATACCGGTTCATCTGCGAAAGCCTTTTTAACCAAAGCCGGCGGCAGACGGAATAAATATAGGTTTTAAGCTTACTGCTCAGCTCAAAGTCGCCTGTTTTAACTTTATTATAAAGAACTATAATGGCTTCCTGGTAGATGTCTTTCGCATCGTCGCTGTTGCCATTGTTATTGATTACCAATTGTAAAATCATCGGAAAGTAGGCGATATACAGCCTTTTTAATACGTTTTCCGAATTATTAAGGATGCCGAGGATAACTTCGTTATCTGTTGGCGTTCCGCTATTTGTCTCTTTACTCACTACTTAATACTATTTACGCGAAATTGTAACCCATTATCGACAAAAAAAAATCAAAACTGAATTTTTTGGTAAAAGTAGTGATTAGATTCTTTATGTAAACAGTTTCAGGCTTTCTTAATGCCTTACGGCTGTTGTTGATAAACGGGGACAAAAAAACCTTTTGCAGCGAAATTATTAACTATCAATATTATAACATCCCAGCGAGGAAAAGTCATACGGCTATTAAAAAACGACTATAGAAAAGTGCGAACATAAATAATTCACTATAAATCTATATTTTCCATAGATTTTATATTTTATTTAAAAATAGTTGGGTTACCTTTTTAAGTTTATAGTATTAAGGTCATAATCACTAACACGAAAAAATATATCAAGATGAAAAATTCATTCAAAATGGGCGCTTTAGCCTTAGTTATCGCAGTTTCTTTCGCAGCTTGCAAAGGTAAAGGTGCTGCCGCCAATGCTGATTCATTGGCAAAAGATTCATTAGCAAAAGATTCAGCTGCTAAAGCTGCTGCTGACACTGCTAAGAAAGCTGTTGACACTGCTAAAAAAGCACTTGACACTGCTAAGAAAGCACTTGACACTGCTAAGAAAGCTAAGAAATAATTTCTTTTTCTGTTGATTTTTTAGTTTTTACACTGTAAAAAGGTAATCTGTGATTTTTTTTTAAAATCATGGGTTACCTTTTACTTTTTGCGGTATTAAGTGGAAACTATTTAATCACTTAAAAGAAAATTAAAATGAAAAATTCATTCAAAATGGGCGCTTTAGCCTTAGTTATCGCAGTTTCTTTCG
>JAZJZL010000001.1:8319-45487 GCA_040389845.1 Bacteroidota bacterium | reverse complement strand
CAGCTTGCAAAGGTAAAAGCGGTGCTAGTTCTGCAGATTCAGCTGCAAAAGCTGATTCAGCTAAAATGGACTCAAGCAAAATGTCTGCTGATACTGCTAAGAAAGCAATGGATACTGCTAAGAAAGCACTTGATACTGCTAAGAAAGCACTTGACACAGCTAAAAAAGCTAAGAAATAATTTTCTTTTCAGCAATGATAAAAACGCCTGGTTAGCAATAGCCGGGCGTTTTTGTTTAACAAATGTCGATATCAGTTATTCAAATTTATTGACCCGTATTAAAGCAGATAAGCTATTTTTACCGGAAAATGGATACACTGCTGCTTTCAATAAATAATGCTACCGTACGGTATTTAAATAATACGCTTTTTACAAATCTTAGTTTTTCAATCGATAAAGGCGAAAGCTGGGCACTAATAGGCAAGAGCGGATCCGGCAAAAGTGCATTGCTGCATGCCATTGCGGGCAAATTTAATATTACAGGCGGCAGCATTAATTATCAATTTTCTGCCGGGGATTCCCAGGACAGCAGCGACAGTCTTTTAACCTGGCAAAAGCGCGTAGCTTTGGTAGAGCCCAGGCACCACTTCAGAAACCTTTCTAACACCACTGACTTTTATTACCAACAGCGTTATAATTCATCCGACTCCGAAGATGCGCTGACTGTTGAACAGTATCTCCATACCATTGCTCCCGCATCTTCACCAGGCAATTACTGGACATTTGAAAAAACAGCGCAATTGCTGAAACTTAGTGAACTACTGAACAAGCAAATCATAAAGCTATCCAACGGAGAAACCAAACGCCTGATGCTTGCGGCGGCGTTGTTGAAGAACCCTGTTTTATTATTGCTGGATAGCCCGCTAACGGGGCTGGATGTTAATACGAGGCAGCAATTCAATTTGATGATTGATGAAATAATCGGCTCCGGTATCAGCGTAATAATGGCTACATCGCCCCATGAAATACCTGACGCGATTACCAATATTGCGATTTTGCAGAATGGAGCGATTACTAAAAGTTTTTTACGGGAAGAATTTAAACCGGAATTATTTTTGGACGACAGCCCCGATGTGGTGGATAATGCAGAATTAAAGGAATTATTAAATACCGGAGCGGAGAAAATCCCTTATAAATACATTGTAAACATGACTGATGTATTTATAAAATATGGCGATAAAATCGTCCTCAACAAAATAAACTGGCAGATTTTGCCGGGCGAGCGGTGGGCTTTGCTAGGGCCAAACGGCGCGGGTAAATCCACCTTGCTTAGCTTGATAAATGCCGATAATCCACAAGCTTACGCCAATAACATTGTTTTGTTCGACAAAAAACGCGGTACCGGCGAAAGCATCTGGGACATTAAAAGTAAAATCGGCTTTGTATCCCCGGAGCTGCATCAATATTTCCCGACGGATAACAGTTGCCTGCAGGTAATTGAATCCGGCTATTACGACACGCTGGGCTTGTTCAGGCCGTCGCAAAAAGCTAAGGCAGACACCGCGCTGCGTTGGATGAAAGCTTTGGAAATAGATAAATATGCCCGGGTATTGTTAAAAAACATCCCTGCCAGCGCCCAAAGGCTATGCCTGCTTGCCCGTGCCCTCATTAAAAACCCCGACCTGCTTATATTTGACGAACCCTGCCAGGGGCTGGACGACCATCAGCAACATCATTTTAAAAGTATCGTCGACGCTATTTGCAGCCTGAGTAATGTTACGCTGATATATGTTACCCATTATCAGCATGAAATTCCGGATAGTGTGACGAAGGTATTGAGGTTGGATAAAGGAAATGAAGTACACTAATTATTATTACCACTAATTGACACGAATTGAATCGAATTTTACGAATTTGACTATCGCTTGCTTATAAAAACAGACCTACTATAGGATCATAGTAATTCGATTTGATGCGTGAAACTTCGTGTTTAATTATAATTCGTGAAATTCGATTCAATCCGTGAAACGTCGTGTTTAATTATAATTCGTGAAAATCGATTCAATCCGTGAAACGTCGTGTTTAATATACTTCGTGTTACCTATCGTCAGCCCCATGTTATATAATTCGTGAAATTCGCATTAATTCGTGCAACTTCGTGCTCTTCACTATATTTGTGCATGAACACAGCCGACTTGCTACAACGCGCCCTGCAGTTTGATTTTCTGAGTATTGAGGAAGGCGTTTACCTGTACCATAACGCCTCTACTGCCGACCTGATGTACACGGCTAACGAGCTGCGCAAAATACAGGTACCGCACGGCAAAGTTACCTGGCAAATTGACCGGAACGTTAATACTACCAACGTTTGCATAGCCAATTGCAAATTCTGTAATTTCTTCCGCCGTCCGGGTCACGAGGATGCATACATTACCGATATTGAAACCTACAAGCAAAAGATAGAGGAAACCTTCCGTTATGGCGGCGACCAGCTTTTGCTGCAGGGGGGTCATCACCCGGATTTGGGTCTTAAATTTTACGCCGATACATTTAAGCAACTAAAAGAGCTTTACCCTACCCTGAAGCTGCATTCTTTAGGTCCGCCGGAAATTGCGCATGTTGCGAAGCTGGAAGGCATGAGCCATATAGATGTGCTGCGCGAACTAAAAGCGGCAGGTTTAGATTCGCTGCCGGGTGCAGGGGCCGAGATATTGAATGACCGTGTGCGCCGCCTCATCAGTAAAGGCAAATGCGGCGGCAAAGAATGGCTTGATGTAATGCGGGCTGCCCACCAGCTTAACCTGCCATCGTCTGCCACGATGATGTTCGGGCATATAGAAACTATTGAAGAGCGTTTTGAACACCTGGTGTGGATACGTGAAGTACAATCGGAAAAACCTGAAGGTAATTATGGGTTTATAGCCTTTATACCATGGCCTTTCCAGGACGATGGTACGCTTTTACGCAGGCTGCGCGGTATCACCAATAATGTAACGGGCGATGAATATATCCGCATGATTGCCCTTAGCCGCATTATGCTGCCGAATATCAAAAATATACAAGCTTCCTGGTTAACTGTCGGCAAACAGGTTGCACAGCTTTGCCTGCATGCCGGCGCCAATGATTTCGGCTCGATAATGATTGAGGAAAATGTGGTATCCGCCGCAGGCGCCCCGCACCGTTTTACGGCGAAAGGTATACAGGAGTCTATCAAAGAAGCTGGCTTTGAACCGCAATTGCGCACCCAGAAATATGACTGGCGCGAAATACCGGCTGCCATCGAGGAACAAGTAATAAATTACTAAAAGATTAACACTGAAAGAGGCGCTCCGATATCGGGCGCCTCTTTTCGTTTTAAATGCATAGGGGGAGACACAAGTATTGTGTCTATACGATTTTTTATGCAAACCAGGCCATTACCAGTTCTTTTGATGGCATGGTGATATCAAGCTTCATTTTCTTGCGCATACCGCCAAGGTCGTTAAATACCTTATTGGGATTGGCGGCTTTCAATTCTTCCAAATTATTGATGCCCATTTTATTTAATACAGGCACCCATTCCGCAGGTACGCCGATATGAATAAAATCATCTATAGTTACCGTTTTGGCTTTCTTTTCAGGACGCATTTGCGGGAAGAATAGTACTTCCTGTATGGTGCTTTGGTTAGTCATCAGCATCACCAACCGGTCGATGCCTATACCTAAACCTGAAGTTGGCGGCATGCCATATTCAAGGGCGCGTAAAAAGTCGTCGTCCATGGCCATAGCCTCATCGTCACCACGGCCGGCTAAAATCAGTTGTTCTTCCAGGCGTTCGCGCTGGTCGATAGCATCATTCAACTCCGAATAGGCGTTGGCTATTTCCTTGCCGTTTACAAACAGCTCGAAACGTTCAACCAGTCCCGGTTTGCTGCGGTGCTTTTTGGCAAGAGGGGTCATTTCGATTGGGTAATCGGTAATGTATGTAGGCTGTATCAGGTTCGCTTCTACTTTGGCGCCGAAAATTTCATCCACCAGCTTGCCTTTACCCATTGTATCGTTTACCTCGATGCCCAATTCTTTACAGGTCTCGCGTAAGCCTGCTTCGTCTTTATCTGAAACATCGATACCTGTATATTTCAAAATTGAATCATACATTGACAATTTCTCGTAAGGACCGGCGAAGTTTATCTCGTTGGCGCCAACCTGTACCACCGGGATACCGGTAACAGTGCGTGCCACAATCTCCAAACACTCTTCCACCATGGCCATCATCCAGTTGTAATCCTTATAGGCCACGTAAATTTCCATGCTGGTAAATTCCGGGTTATGGGTACGGTCCATGCCCTCGTTACGGAACATCTTGCCAAACTCGTAAACACCATCAAAACCAGCAACAATTAAGCGCTTTAAATAAAGCTCGTTGGCTATGCGCAGGTATAAAGGCATATCCAGCGTATTATGGTGCGTATTAAACGGACGCGCCGCAGCACCGCCATGCACGGGCTGCAAGATCGGGGTTTCTACTTCCATCCAGCCCTGCTTGTTGAAATATTCGCGCATGCTGCTGATAACTTTTGACCTTTTAACAAAAATCTGCTTGTATTCAGGGTTAACGGTTAAGTCTACATAACGCATCCTATAACGCATTTCCGGGTCTGTAAACGCATCGTGAACCTGGCCGTCTTCCTCACGTTTAACCACCGGCAGTGGCTTAAGTGATTTTGAAAGCAAAACCAATTCCTGTACGTGTACGGATATTTCACCTGTTTGAGTGATAAAAACAAAGCCTTTAACGCCGATATAATCGCCGATATCCATCAGTTTCTTGAACACCGTGTTATACATCGTCTTGTCTTCACCAGGGCAAATGTCATCACGTTTTAAATATACCTGCATGCGACCGGTTGAGTCCTGCAGCTCGGCAAATGATGCGTTGCCCATGATCCGGCGCGTCATAATACGACCGGCAAGGGTAACACTTTTATAATGGTCGGGGAAACGTACGAAGTTGTCGTGAATGTCCTGGGCAAAAGCCGTTACTTTATATTCTTCTGCGGGATAAGGGTTTATTCCTAAAGCGCGCAATTGCTGTAACGATTCGCGGCGTATAATTTCCTGTTCGGATAGGGCAGTGCTCATATACTGATTTAAAGGCGCAAAAGTAAGGTTTTTGAGGCGAAAGGAGAAGGGCTATTTTAGGTGAAAGGTAAAAGGTTAAGGGCGAAAGGTTAAAAACGGCAGGTAAGAATGGAGTTAGATTTGTCAACTTTTAAAAAGTTGACAAATCTTCTGCATCTGCTATATCTTTGCCATCATGAATTTAAAAGTAATTGCCTTCGATGCCGATGATACGTTATGGGTTAACGAACCTTATTACAGGCATACCGAAGAGCTTTTTTACGAATTGCTTCGCGGATACGCATCGCAACATGAACTGGAGCAGGAATTACTGAAAACAGAAATCGGCAATCTTACGCTTTACGGCTACGGAATAAAGGGCTTTGTACTCTCGATGATGGAGACAGCCCTGCGTATCAGCAATAATACTATCAGTACTGAGGTAGTCGAGCGCATCATCGACCTTGGCAAAAACATGCTGAATGAACCCATTGAATTGCTGGATGGCGTTGAGGAAGTACTTGAGGCTCTAAAATCTAAATACAGGCTGGTAGTTGCCACCAAAGGTGATTTACTCGACCAGGAGCGAAAGTTGAAGAAATCCGGATTGAGCCATTATTTTCACCATATCGAAATTATGTCGGAGAAGGATGATGCCAATTATATTAAGCTTATCCGTCACCTTGATATTCAGCCGGAGGAATTGATGATGGTCGGCAATTCCCTAAAAAGCGATATTCTGCCTGTACTCAACGTGGGCGGGCATGCTACACATATCCCCTATCATATCACCTGGGCGCATGAGCAAATTGAGAATACCATTGAAGACGAAAAATTCAGAAGTGTAACTAATATCAGGGCGATAATGGAATTTTTGTAGCGCTTCCGGCTATTTTAAATGTCCTGAAGATAGCGCCATAGAAACGGAATTAATCAAACAGTGCAGCAAAAATCCCCACCAAAACCCGTTTCTAAAACGAACATAAGTTATCGCCCATCCCATTAATATCTGCGGCAGCACGTACAGCGGATAAATCCATATTACCGGCCATTGTATGGGATTGTAATTGCCAATATGCATCAGTCCGAACAAAAGGATTGAGAGTATGATGATGTGTTTGCGGAAACGATGGTCAATAATTGACAGCCCTTTCGGCGCGGTAAATACACATAGTACGTATACCAATATACTAATAGAAAGCCTTACAGACAGGTTTAGCCATGGCGATTTTATATCCTTCAGAAAGAAACTGGAAAACAAAAATGCTGCAGCTGCAAAACCCAATGCAATGTGCCGTTTCTTTAAAGATAAAGGCAGTCTGAAAACGGTTTCTTCAATTAACGGACCGATAAGACAGATATAAACAACCGCCTTCCAATAACCCATTTTATGCAAAAACTGGCTCATGCCCTGCTTTTGTACCCCCGAAATGGTTTTGTAGTGCAGCACATGGATTACAAAATAATCAACCATCAGGAGGGTTGGTGAGATGGCTATCAAGGCCAGGAAAAGTATGCCGTAGGTTTTTAACAGGTTTAAGAGTTTGCCTGTAAATGAATCGGGCTCGCGTACCGATAGTTCAGGGAATTGGCTTACTTTGAAGATTTGTTCTAACACGATGTTGAGTTGATGATTTTAATTATAAAGGGCCGGGTTATGAGAACCAATCTTGTTCGTTATCCAATCTCACCAAAAAGTCAGTAAAGGATATGCCTATTTCAATAGCAACATCTTTTTCCATACCAATAAACGGTACCAATGCAACTCTGTAGGCATTCTCCTCTAAGTATTCTAATGTCAAAAGTTCGCCTCCCCTGTTGCTGCCGATCCCTAAAAAAGATGGCAGTGCCTCTTTTATCAAGTATCCTGTATTATTGTCTAAAAGACTCTTCAAGTCCCAAAGCGCAACGTAGCCGCTTCCAATAAAACCCTCGAATTCTTCAAAATTTTGAAGATAAAATTTATAGTCGGGGGGCAGTGTAAAACCGATAAACTGTTCGACCTGATTAATCAGTTCGGAATTAACGTCTTGACTTTTCCCGAATTCGTATTTTTCAAAAATTCGATTTAACTCATTCATCTATATTAAAATTCCCGACTCTTTTAATAATTAATCTGCTTCCGTCTCCTGCAAATACAACTCATCAATATCCTTCGCGTATTTCTTTTCAATCACCTTACGCTTAGCTTTCATAGTAGGCGTTATTTCGCCATCCTCGATGCTGAACGGCTTCCGTTTTACGATGAAGTTTTTGATGCGCTCGAATTTTGCCAGCTCGTTGGAAAATTTCTTTATATCCTGTCCTATCCAGTCGGTGATATTTTTTTCGGTAATAAATACGTCCGGCTTTTCGAAAAACGCATCATCGAGCTTAAATTCTTCCTGCAAAGTTTCTTTGGCGGGTACCACTATGGCAGTAATGTATTCGCGCTTATCCCCTATCAAAAACAATTGCTCAATTTTCGGGCTTTTCAGGTAAGTGTTTTCAACAGGTGTTGGATAGATATTTTTTCCATAAGCGTTTACCAGCATATTTTTAAGCCTGTCGGTTATTTGCAGGTTACCCCTAAAATAGCGGCCAATGTCACCGGTATGAAACCAATTATCCTTGTCGATGACGGTCGCTGTTTCTTCGGGTTTGTTCCAATAGCCTTTCATTACACAGTGGCCGCGTACGATTATCTCACCCTCTTCCGACTGAAAATCTTCTTTAAAAGTATCGTGGGTTTGTACGGTATAAATTTCTTTTGTATCCACATTCTGTATGGCCACCTCGATACCGGGGATAATACGCCCGACAGTCCCATAGATTATACGATGATCCTCAGTAACAGACATTACCGGCGACGTCTCAGTCAACCCGAAACCTTCCAATATCTTTATACCCAAATCGCCGAAAAATTCTCCGATGTTTTTAGGCAGCGCCCCACCGCCGGAGAGCATGATCTTCAGCCTGCCGCCTGTTTTTTCCTTTATCTTGCTGAATACCAATTTTTCAGCAATCGCATGCTGACTGCTTAATATTAGTCCGGGTGTTTTCCCGGCTTCCTTTTTCAGGCGCACTTCACGGCCAATCTTCAGCGACCACAGGAACATTTTCGATTTCATCCCGCCGGCGCTGGTACCGTTTTTCATTGCGCGGTCGTGTATGCGTTCTAAAAGCCGCGGCACGCAGTTCATTACCGTAGGCCTTACTTCGGCCATATTGCGGGCCAATAAATCAAGGCTTTGCGCAAATGCTATGCTTGCGCCGGTATATAGGCATACGTGATAGGTGGCCGTGCGCTCAAACACATGCGATAGCGGCAGGAACGACAAGAATAGATCTGATGTTTCAATAACCGGTATTTGTATCAGGCTCACCCTGGCATTTTCAGTCAGGTTAAAATGCGTCAGCATTACGCCTTTCGGTGTGCCGGTGGTGCCAGAAGTATATATAAGGCATGAAAGGTCGGACGGCAGAATGGCCTCGCGTGCACCGTTTATTACTTTTCTATAATCATTTACCAACTTTAAGCCCTCTTCAATTACCTGGTCGAAACCCACAACACCGGCATTCAGATTAACCTTGGCAATTGATTTTTCAAACTCATCAAAAGCCGGGATAATCCGGATAAGCGACGGGCAATTGTTAGCCACGCGCACAATCTTACGTAGTAAAAAAGGATTGCCCACCAGGATTGTCCTTGCGCCGGAATCGTTTAAGATATATTCTATTTCCGCCTCTGAAAGTGTTGGGTAAATGGAGGTATTAACGGCGCCAATTTGTTGCAGCGCCTGGTCATAGTAAATATAATCGGGACCGTTCTCAATAATCAACCCGAGGCGGTCGCCCTTTTTTATACCGATGTTAAGCAGCCAGGCCGAAATGGCATCAATCTTCTGTAATGCATCCCTATAGCTGATATCGATCCACTTTTCGCCTACTTTGTGGCTCATGAAGGTATTAGTTTCAGGATGGATGTTTGCTACGATATTACGGATGAGATTGGGAATAATTTGCAGGTCGATTGCCGTGTTCATTAGGGTAAAGAGGGTTTATAATGTAAACAAAGCTATTAAATGATTTCACAGATTATAGAATGATTTCACCGATTTTTATTTTGGGGGGATTTCACCGATTTAAACACGATTGCAGGATGGACAAGGATTTCCAGGATTGATGATTTTGGCGACTTGATGAGATTTTATATATTTACCACATAATTACTTTCACTACATATCAATTGCGGATTGTCAAAAATCCGGCCTTATAACTGGCACTAGCGTCCCGGTAAAACCGGAGTATGTTTCTTTGCCTGTGATCTTACGATATTTTTATTTTTTTACTGATGGCTTAGCGCCATGCAAAATCAATTGATATGGAAACTAAATCGAATAAACAAATAGTAGCGGATTTTTACCGCGACATCATCCGCGACCAAAAACTTGAACTGCTGGATGAATATGTACATGATAATTATATTCAACACAGCCCGATGCTGAAAGACGGCAAGGCTGCCCTGGTGGAGGCCTTAAATTATTTAAAAGCAATACCAAAACCAGTTGAGCCGGGGCCGTCGCCAATTGTAATGATGATAGCCGAAGACGACCTGGTAATGGCGCTTCTGGACATCACATTTATGGGTAAGCACCTATCAGTGGTTGATATCTTCCGACTGAAAGACGGCAAGGTGACTGAACACTGGGACGTCCGGCAGGATGTACCGGAGGTGATGCCACATGGGAATGGGATGTTTTAATATGCGGACTACTGGTAGCTGTGCAGACACAGCTACCAGTTTTTTCATCCCCCACCCCTGGCTGTGTCTCCACAGCCGGCCAATGTCAATGGTGTCCAATAATTCCACTATATTTAGTTTATAGAATTGGACAATATTTATTTCTACACCGTAGCCGTATTAGACTGGCTTCCTTTATTAGAAAACGATAAATTCAAAAATATCGTGGTAGATAGCCTGGCCTATCTTGTTAAAAAGAAAAAGTTAATTGTTTACGGCTTTGTCATCATGCCAAATCACATTCACGTCATATGGGAAGCCAAGGCAAAAAACGGAAAGGAAATGCCTCATGCAAGTTTCATGAAATACACCGGGCATGAATTTTTAAAAGAACTCAGAGCAACAGATAGCCCGTTGTTAGACAGATTTAAAGTACAGGACGATTTAAGCCGTAGTTACCAGTTTTGGCAAAAGAAAGCATTGCCGATATTAATGTTTGATAGAAAGATTCTGGAACAGAAATTAGATTATACACACTATAACCCGATGCAACCTAAATGGAACCTGGTGATGGACCCAATCGATTATTACTTTTCTTCGTGCTCATTTTATGAACGAGAGGATAGAAAGTTTGACTGGCTAACGCATTACATGGAAGCGTTTGGCTGGTAAATGGACACCATTTTCATCTGGGAAGTGGCTGTGTCTCCACAGCCACGGGTGGATAGGTGGTCAGTGCACACTACGATAATCCTGCAAAGTGGCTGTGGAGACACAGCCACGGGTATCTATTAAGATCAAGGAGGAATAAAAAAGAAACCGGCCTAAAGTTTAGGCCGGTTTTATATAAAATCGGTGAAATCATTCCAGAATCGGTGAAATCATATCTATACCGAAAAGCTCTCCCCGCAGCCACAAGTTCTGCTTGCATTGGGGTTATGAAAATTAAATCCTTTGCCGTTCAGGCCGTCTGTGAAATCAAGTTCAGTACCCGCAAGGTACAGGAACGATTTCATATCAAGGGCTATCTTAATACCGCGGTCTTCAAAAAACTGGTCGCCCTTTTTTATTTCATTATCAAAATCAAGGTTGTATGACAGACCTGAACATCCGCCACCCTGAACAGACACCCGCAGAAAGTACGACGCATCAAGCCCCGCATCCTGTATCAGGTGGTCTATTTTACCCTTCGCTTTATCTGTTATAGTTACCATGGTTAGTTAATTAGTTGAATAGTTAATTAGAGATTAGTTGCATTTCACCTAATCTCCAATCAACTAATCTCTATTCACTATTTATTAATGATGTACTTTTTCGCTTTCAATTGGCGCCATGCCGTTTTTTACGCGATAATCGTTGATAGCTGCCTTGATAGCATCTTCTGCCAATACCGAGCAGTGAATTTTTACCGGAGGTAAAGCCAGCTCTTCAACAATGTCCATGTTGTCAATCTTCATGGCATCGTCGATGCTTTTGCCTTTAAGCCATTCTGTAGCTAATGATGACGAAGCAATTGCCGAGCCGCAGCCAAAAGTTTTGAATTTGGCATCGGTAATCATGTTGTTATCATCAACCTGTATCTGCAGGCGCATAACGTCGCCGCACTCAGGCGCACCAACCAAACCGGTACCTACCTTGTGGTTACTTTTGTCCAAAGTACCAACATTGCGGGGGTTTGTGTAGTGGTCGATTACTTTATCTGAATAAGCCATTTTTATGTTTATTAATAGTCGTTGTAATAATTGTTATATCAAAAATAATTCCGAAATCGGAAATCCGACTTCCGAAATCAATTTAGTGTTCTGCCCACTCTATCGAGTTAAGGTCGATACCTTCTTTAAACATTTCCCACAGCGGAGAAAGCTCGCGAAGGTGTGTTACAGCCTTTTTTGTTACTTCAATGGCGTAATCTACTTCTTCTTCGGTAGAAAACCTTCCCAAGCCAAAGCGAATGGACGAGTGCGCTAAATCGTCAGATAAACCTAAAGCTTTCAACACGTACGATGGCTCCAAAGAGGCAGAAGTACAAGCCGAGCCTGATGATACCGCCAAATCTTTCATCGCCATCATTAAGCCTTCGCCTTCTACATATTTAAAGGAGATGTTTGCTACATGTGGTAAGCGGTGCTCAACATTGCCGTTCACATAGCTTTCTTCAAGCACGGTTAAAGCTGTTTGCAATTTATCGCGAAGGGCCGATAAGCGTTTTGCTTCGCTTTCCATCTCTAAACCGCAAAGCTCGCAAGCTTTACCCAGGCCAACAATACCCGGTACATTTAATGTACCTGAACGCATGCCTCGCTCGTGGCCGCCGCCGTCCATCTGTGCGGTAACTTTAACACGCGGACCTTTACGGCGTACATATAAAGCGCCAACGCCTTTAGGACCGTATATTTTGTGTGCCGACAGCGCCAGTAAATCGATGCCGTCTTTATTTACATCAACAGGTATTTTGCCAACTGCCTGCACAGCATCTGTCATAAACAATGCGCCGTGTTTGTGGGCGATTGCAGAAATTTCTTTTATAGGCTGAATAACGCCAATCTCGTTATTACCGTACATAACCGATACCAGGATGGTTTCCGGGGTCATGGCATTTTCAAGTTCTGCCATGTCAACAAGTCCATCTTCCTTAACCGATAAATAGGTAACTTTGCCGCCAAGCTTTTCAACATGCTTGCAGGCATCCAGTATAGCTTTGTGTTCGGTTACAGTGGTTATAATGTGGTTACCCTTTTCTTTGTACATTTCAAACACACCCTTGATAGCCAGGTTGTCTGATTCCGTCGCGCCCGATGTGAAGATAATTTCTTTTTCACTTGCGCCAATCAATTTGGCTACTTGCTCGCGTGCGTAATCCACACCTTCTTCAGCTACCCAGCCAAACGGATGGTTACGGCTTGCTGCATTACCAAATTTTGTAGTAAAATAAGGCAGCATAGCTTCCAGCACCCGGGGATCCATCGGCGTAGTAGCGTTGTTATCTAAATATATCGGGAGATTCATAAGTCAATAAAATTAACGACTACAAAGATAGGCAAACTTTTATTTATAATTAGTCAAAACAAATGTGCGGCCGCCTGTAAACGGTAATAATTTACAATATTTGGACATGAATAAGATTGAGCATATCGGCATTGCCGTAAACAACCTGGAAGCGGCAGGCAATATCTACCAGAAATTGCTTAATACCGCAGTTTATAAGATTGAAGAGGTACTAAGCGAAGGTGTTAAAACCGCCTTTTTGCAAAATGGCCCCAATAAAATTGAGCTGCTGGAGGCCACTGATCCTGATAGCCCGATTGCAAAATTTATCGCAAAAAAAGGTGAAGGAATACATCATATCGCTTTTGATGTAGCTGATATTCACGCCGAAATGGCCCGTTTGAAAGCCGAAGGTTTTATTTTACTGAATGAAGAGCCCAAAATGGGTGCTGATAATAAGCTGGTTTGCTTTGTGCATCCGAAGAGTGCTAATGGAGTGTTGGTGGAGTTGTGCCAGGAGATAGTATGAAATATTAATAATATGAAAATTATTGTATTTGCTGGTTTGCTTATCATGGTAACAGGTCTTAGTTGTAAGCCGGCTGTAAAACGCGATGTTTCCGGTTTATGGGAAAGATTACTCATTATTTCCGAACATGATGTTCAAATACATATCAGCAATGACAATGATACATCAGTAGTAAATGTTTACCATTCAGGCTCATTTTTTCAGCCATTGCCCAAAAACGCTAAAGTAAAGATTGATACATTGAAAGTATTTTTTAGCAAGGTCGAAAAAGATACTATCTTCTCACTTGTTCAAGATTTAATTACCAATCCCGCACATTCAAAAAACTTTTGTACCGAATTTATTGGAAGCCTTGATTTAAGAGTCAGCTACGGCGAACAATTTATACAATCTGCAAAATACTCATCTGTTTGCGATTGGAATACGCTTTCAGATAAAACCAAGCGATTACATGACATTCTCAGGAGTAGAATTAAAAACGTTTATTTAGGAGAAAAAGCCCAATCGTCACTATAGGTAACCAAGCAGTAGCCCAGCAATAAGACGATACCCTATTAATCTAATAAGGATGGTTCAGGGCAACAAACCGCCAAAAACAGCGTATAAACTATCAAAAGCGGCTTTTTCGCCGAACCGGACAGTTTGAGAATGATGAACAGGAATAAGATGATGCGTGGAATAATAGCTATAGTTGCCCTGGCATCATTTGCGATGTGCACCAAAAAAACAATCAGGTTTGATAATGCAAACTCACCGGCTGGCGACTCAACAGTTACAACTCATCCGACCAATCCCACGCCGCCGGCAGATACCACCACTTGCACCTACACCGTTAAACCGTCCGAATGGCAGGTTGACGGCACTAAATTGGCCGCAGGTTCGGTTATCTGTATCCCCGCAGGAAAAAGAGGCGCTTTGTTGCTTAAAAATTTCAAAGGCACTGCGGATAAGCCCATCATCATTATTAATAAAGGCGGGCAGGTAACGCTTACGGCGTCACTTGCTGCAGGTTATACTTTTAAAACATCCAATTGCCAGTATTTTAAAATCAGGGGCGATGGCGCTGCAGGCACTAAGTATGGTTTCGTGGTAGATGGCGGCAACATCGGGATGACGATGGACGACCTAAGCTCCGATTTTGAAATTCATAATGTCGAGGTCCGCAATAGTGGCTTTGCCGGCATTATGGCTAAAACTGACCCAACCTGTGATGTGACCACCCAACGCGGACATTTTACCATGAAGAACGTTTTGCTGCATGATAATTACATACACAAAACCGGCGGGGAAGGCTTTTATGTAGGCAATTCTTTTTATGCTGATGGCGTTTCCACATCCTGCGGCAAGGTGTTACCCGGCGATGTGGTAAATGCCAAAATATACAATAACCTTACCGACTCCACAGGCTGCGAGGGCATACAGGTGGGCAGCGCTGTTACGGGGTGCGAGATTTACGGCAACACGGTTAAAACCCCGGGGACAACTCCTTTTGGGCCGGGTCAGAATAACGGTATACAGGTAGGCGAAGGCACCGGCGGTAAATGCTATAATAATTTGATTAAGGATGCGCCGGGTAATGGCATAATCGTCCTCGGACTGGGTGACAACATGGTGTTTAACAATATCATACTCAACTCTGGTGATAACGGCATTTTTGCAGATTCAAGGTACACACCGGGGTCGGATTTCCAGTTCATCAACAACACCATTATCAATTATGCTTCCGCAGGCATTAAGCTGGATTCGGAATTGATACCGATGAACACGGTTATTAATAATGTCATCATCAATGCAGGAACGGGTGCTGCCGTATTCACGAAAAGTAAGGATGTTAAGCTCACGTCGTCAAACAACTACATCAATAAGGATATCAACACCTGTAAATTCACCGATTTTGATGGAGGCGATTTCCACCTGTTGCCAGCATCGCCGCTTGTTGATGCCGGCAAAGATGCATCATCTTATGGGGTGAATTTCGATTATTACAAAACTATCCGTCCATCTGGTGATGCTTTTGATATTGGAGCCACAGAATATAAGTAATCAGGTATCACAAGTAACGTCATCCCATTCTGCGTCCATGTAGTTAATAAGCCAATTGAGGGCGTAATGGCGTTCGTAAACAAGTCCCGGATTTACAGCTTTAACCGGCCTGTTGTTTAGCCGCGCATCAACACAGGCCCAATCAAGCCGGTAATACAAATCGTTGGCATCCAATATTTCCGATTTGGTCCGTGGTTCAAACCCCTGATTAATAAATGCCTCCGCTGTTTTATTCTTTCCCAGGGGATATTCTTCGTAGGGTATATCACTCAAGTCACATAATTCATCCGGGGACCCAAGCTGTTCTACTTTTTTTAAGGCCCACATTAATACCCATATCGCTTCGCACTTCCAGGTTTCAGCCAGTTTTCTTTCATCAGTCGGCTCGCCAAGGAAAAGCTTTTCATCCGGGGTAACTTCATCCCAAAGCTTATTTTCTTTCAAATAATCTATCGCCTCATCTGCGCTCATGTTATCAAAGGCTACCATATTTGTTACCGCAAGTACCACCACACGTTTAGCGATGGCCTTAGTTGTGCGGATAGTGGTTTCCTCTTCTGATTCTATACAGGGTAAATGTTGATTTATTTTAACATCAAGTTCCCGGAGGATATCTTCTGTTCTTTTCCGTCGCTCAACCTGATCTGGCGTTAATGAAAAATTTTCTTCCCTGTGTAATTCCGGAGGCATGTTTACGTCCAGGCTTTCGATGTCGCAATTGCCCTCCGGGTCTATAAGCAGATTTAAGTCTTTATCCAGGAAATGTTGATGATGGGATGCGCTTATAGCTGTGCCGGGCTGCGTAAATAATATCGCATCAAAATCCTGGGCAAGAGGTCGTACCAATAACTCAATGTCACGTATTTTTCCACGTTCCCCGATTATTGAGAATTCAGACTTTACGGTCAGAATTTTTTTCAGAAGCAGGTCCTTTACCTGCTGGTTTTGGGCCGGTAATGAGCGAACATAGTTATAAAGACCGTTTAAGTTGTTTTTTAGTCCGTTGTCATCTGCACCTTCGCCGTCTCCGTTAAGCTGCCGGTAAGAAATCCTGAATTTTTTGCCGGGCATCAGCAATACGCCCTTCAAGTCTATAATTGCAATTCGGGATTCTTCGTCGGAAGACGTGGCAATGTCGCTTTTCGGATATACTTCTCTTATTAAAGTTAATATTCTGTCGAAACCAACTTGACTGGAATAAAAGGTGCAAATCATTTTAAATGGTGTGCGTTATTGAAGGAGCCTTGAAGTTAATGAATTTGTAAGCATTTGGCTATAAAACTACCGCTTTTACACAATGGTTACAATGAATTTTGGCTTAACATTTTGTTAAGCCAAAATTTAGTTTTTAAAGAAAAATCGTGCATCTGCTAACCACCTTTTTGAGCATCGCCAGGCATTAAAACACTCAGAATTTCACTCTCGGAAATTATTGATTTATCTTCCTAATTTTACTATAACCGTCCGCTACAAATATTACTCCAGAGGCATTCACAGCAATTCCATGTATATCCCGGAAGGTTGCATCCTGGTTTTTGCCGTCATCGCCGCCAACAGCGCCCGTTCCGGCAACGGTACTAACATCGCCGCTTGTTGATATTTTTCTGATTAGGTTGTTGCCATTGTCGGTTACATAGATATTACCAGATGCATCTACAGCAACGCCCGTCGGGTGATAAAATGTAGCTGATAATGGGGTACCATTGGCCGAACCTTTGTTTAACTGCCCTGTAACCGTGGTTACAATAGCCCCTGGTGTTATTTTCCTGATCATGTTGTTTTGGTTATCAGCAACATAAATGTTATCGGCTGCATCAACAGCAAGGCCTAACGGAAAGTAAAAATTTGCATCGGCACCGGTTCCGTTGGCAAAACCGGGCGGCGTATTTATCACTTTTCCGGCAAAGGTACTCACCGTACCATCCTGTAAAATTTTCCGGATGACATTATGATTGTCGGACACGAATAAATTTCCAGCGTGGTCTATCACTATCCCATCTGGTCCATTAAAGGTTGCAACATTGGCCGCACCATCATCAAAACCTATTGCGCCGGTACCGGCAAAGGTGCTAACGGTGCCGTCCGGAGTAATTTTCCGGATTAAGTTATTATTAAAATCGGCAACATAGAGGTTGCCTGCTATATCTATCGTTAACGCGATAGGATTATTAAAGCTGGCGGCAGTACCTTTCCCGTTAGCTGCTCCGGCGGAGCCGTTACCGGCAAGCGTTGTTACTACACCGGCAGCTGTAATCTTCCGAATAGCATTATTTCCCTGGTCCGCAACGTAAAGATTGCCCGCAGCATCAATAGCAATGCCATTCGGGTTATTAAAAAGCGCTTTTTTTCCTGTGGCGTCACTTAGGCCCTGGCTGTCGCTACCTGCAAAGGTGTATGTGTGGCCCGCCTGGTTTTGGTCTTCGGGCTGAACTACCGGGTTTACTTTAGATTTACTGCAGCCGGATACTGCAATTATAAAAACCCCAAGCAGGGCTAAACAATAGTTTGCGTTGAGTTTAGTGGTTAACTTCATGATGGTTTATCGAAAAGTGTATTTTCTATTTGGTGAAAAAGTTGGTCTGTTCATGCATTAAACCGTTCAAAATCCCAATTTATTGTCACTAAAAAAATAGTTAATTGCTAACTATCAGACATTCAATACGCTTATTTTTAAATAAAATAATTTTAGCTTTTTACACGCTGTGCGGCATCTGTATTTTATTTTAAATTTGGTTTCAGCTTTTTAATTTTTATTACTACATTTGCACCTCTTTTATTAGAAAGAAGTAATAACACAATGAAAAAAGATCTGCATCCATCAAACTATAGGTTAGTTGTTTTTAAAGACATGTCTAACGACTATGCTTTTATAACCAAATCATGCATCGAAAGCCGTGAAACCATAAAATGGGAAGATGGCAATGATTATCCGCTGATTAAATTAGAAATTTCTCACACCTCGCACCCTTTCTATACCGGTAAAATGAAACTGGTTGATACTGCAGGCCGTATCGATAAATTCCGCAGCCGTTACAACAAAAAGTAATTTGGCTTTTCTATAAAAAATTTTCAAGTCTCCCGGTTCAACGGGGGACTTTTTTTATTTTTGCAGCATGGCAATTATCTTATTCGACGATAACGCACATCAAACGCTTCTGCCTTTAACATTTACCCGGCCGGTTGCCGATTTACGCATCGGGATACTCACCATAGCCGAAAAATGGGCGAAGCATTTAAATCAGCCTACCTCATTTTTAACGCAGCCCTGGCTAAAGGCCAAATTCCCGGTTAAAACTGAACAGGATAATTTATTTATCTACGGTGCCGTTTGCCCTGACGAGTACCTGCTTGAGGCTATCGATAAATTAAAAAACGGCGAAGCCCTTAAGTATGGCGACCAACTGGTTGCTGTTAAATTATCTGCCGCCGAAGCAGGAGACTTTGATCCTAAAGCAGATTTTTCGTCGCTTAGTATTTTAGAAAATACGCCGGTAATTATCCGTTTCCCTGAAGATATTTTCAGGAAGAACGATATAGAGCTGCGCAAGGATTTTACCCTGCTTACCAAAGGACGTACCAGCGCCAAAATCAGCCCGACAAATACCATTATTGGTAATGATTTTTTTGCAGAGGAAGGTGCTACTGCGGAATGCTCGTCATTCAGCAGCGTTAACGGACCTATTTACCTGGCAGCCAATACAGAAGTTTGGGAAGGGACACATATACGCGGCGCTTTTGCGCTTTGCGGGCATTCGCAGGTTAAAATGGGGTCGAAGATATACGGCGCTACTACTGTCGGCCCATATTCAAGGGTTGGCGGAGAGCTGAACAATGCGGTTATATGGGGCTATTCATCAAAAGGACATGAAGGCTACCTGGGCAATGCGGTATTAGGCGAATGGTGCAATATCGGCGCCGACACCAATAATTCTAACCTAAAAAACAATTACGACGACGTAAAACTTTGGGACTATAACACCCAGCGTTTCCGTAAAACAGGCCTGCAGTTTTGCGGCTTAATTATGGCCGATCATTCCAAATGCGCCATTAATACCATGTTCAATACAGGTACAGTGGTAGGCGTAAGTGCAAATATTTTTGGTGCTGGCTTTCCGCGCAATTTTGTGCCTGATTTTTCATGGGGAGGCGCACAGGGCTACGAAGTATATTCTATCAAGAAGATGTTTGATACCGCCGAACGCGTTTTTGCCCGCCGGCCGCACCGAACTTTCGATGATAATGAGAAACACATATTACAGACCGTATTTGGGCTAACGGAAGAGCATAGGCGTTTTTAGTGAGTGGTTGATTAGGTTAATTAAGTGAGTGGTTAACACACCATCAATTAATACCAGTAAATTAATCCACTTCAATCAGTGCAATCATAACAATCAATAATAATCAATCACAAAAAAAATGAGAAAAAAAATCGTAGCCGGAAACTGGAAAATGAATCTTGACTATAACGAGGGACTAAGCCTGTTTTCTGAAATTATAAATATGTTTAAAGACGAGGCTACCGGTAAGCAGCAAGCTGTTATCTGCAGTCCGTTTATTCATTTGCACAGCCTGGTACAACTATCGAAAGGTTATCACAACGTGGGTGTAGGTGCGCAAAATGCACATCAGAATGAGTCCGGCGCGTACACCGGCGAAATTTCGGCAAAAATGATAAAATCAGTTGGCGCTGAATACGTTATTCTCGGCCACTCAGAGCGTCGCCAGTATTTTGGCGAGACCAATGAGCTATTGGCGAAAAAAACTGATACCGCTTTAAAAAACGACCTCACTCCTATCTTCTGCATCGGCGAAACCTTGCAGGAGCGCGAAGCCAACCAACATTTCGATATCATAAAAAGCCAATTGGCTGAAGGTGTTTTTCATTTAGACGAAGCACAATTCAGCAAGCTGGTAATCGCCTACGAGCCTGTTTGGGCTATCGGTACCGGCGTAACTGCAACATCAGCGCAGGCACAGGAAATTCACGCTTTTATCCGTAAAGAAATTGCTGCAAAATATAATCAGCAGGTTGCCGATAACACCAGTATTTTATACGGCGGCAGCTGTAACCCTAAAAACGCACCCGAGCTTTTCGCCCAGGGAGATATTGATGGCGGTTTAATAGGCGGTGCGTCATTGAAGTCACGCGATTTTATCGATATTGTAAAAGTGTTCAATTAAGTTGATTAGAAATCAGGGGGTAGAGATTAGTTGTTGTTTAAGTTAGTTAGATTAACTGCCAACGTACACCTACTCTCTAATCTCCGGTCTCTAATCTCTATCTCCATGAAAAAACTACTAAAAATATTTCTTCCGCCGTTTATCGGTTTTTTAGTTTTTTCGGTTGCGATAAACCGTAACGCGTTCGGCATAATGCAAAAGCTGGATGAGACCGGGCTGAGCGAAATAAAAAATCTAACTAATTTTTACCGGTTCACACTTCCGCTGCTGTATGTTATAGCAGTATTAACCCAGTTGCTGGTAATAAACCCGGTGTGGCGCATGCTGCGGAGAAAAACAGCTGCCGACCGCGTGAACCTGGTTGTGGACCTGTTTTTTATTTGCCTTACTTTTTCGCTTGGCATCGCTTATGCCATTTGGGACCGGGCGACAGGCACGCAGAAACTAATAGGCATAACAGAGTTCTTCTTATCGGTACAAGCAGTCTACTGGTTCGTAAATTTGCTGATAATGTACTTGATTGATTAAATGAGTCCAAAAAGAAAATCTCACGCCTCATATCTAAAAATGAATTACACAGAAATACTTTTTACTACCCGCCCCGCCGAAGATTACCAGCAGGATTTGCTTATAAATACTTTGGGGGAAATCGGTTTTGACACCTTCGAAGAGGTTGAAGGAGGTTTTAAAGCATATATTCCTTCTGATGATTTTAATAAGGAAACGCTGGATGAAGCAATAGCCGGCTATCGCGATATATTCAAGTTTGAGTATACAATTAATGAGATAGCCCAAAAGAACTGGAACGAGGTGTGGGAAAGTAATTTCGAACCGATTATCATAGGCAGCCAGATATACGTGCGGGCTACGTTCCACCAGCCCAAGCCGGAATTTCCGTACGAGATAGTGATTGACCCCAAAATGGCTTTCGGCACCGGGCATCACCAAACGACATCCATGATGCTGCAGCTGATACTGGAAAATGATTTTGCCGGTAAAAAAGTACTGGATATGGGCTGCGGTACAGGCATCCTGGCTATAATGGCGGCTAAATTGGGCGCGGCGGAAATAACCGCTATAGATTACGACCCGGTTTGTTATGACAGTACAATAGAAAACGCCCAACTGAATAACACGGGTAATATCACCGCACTTTGCGGCTCGAAAGAAATTATCCCGAATGAAATGTTTGACACCATTTTAGCGAACATTAACCGCAACATTCTGCTCGACCAAATGCAACGCTACAGCGAAGTATTAATACAAGGCGGCGAAATCTATTTCAGCGGATTTTATGAAACGCCTGATTTGGCGATTATCACTGAAGAGGCCGGCAGGAATGGGCTGGAATATATCGGCCATAAAAAAGACAAGGATTGGGTCGCAGCAAAATTTATAAAGCAGGCCATATAATTTGCTCAGCCGGTGTGTATTGGAAACTTTACAATCGAAAACGGGATTACATTAACTAATTGTAAAATGTAAAGTATCTTCGTATATTAGTAATGGCAAACAGAGCTGTCAAACTATCGCACATATTCGGCTCTAAGTAAAATGAAGACGTATCTTGTTCCTATCGATTTTTCAGCAGCAGGTAATCATGCTGCCGACTTTGCTGCGGCACTAACACACCAGACAGAAGTTGAGCATATTATTCTGTTAAATGCATACTATGTGTCTGTTTACGAAACCATGCTGCCAAGCGCCGATATGGTACAGGTTACCGAAGAACAGATTGAAGAAAATGCAGCCGAAAGAGTAAGAAATCTCGAAAATCTTAAGAAAAATCTGGAGAAAAAGGTTCGCGAAGGGGTGCGAATAAGCACTCATTTAAACCGGTCGCATTTATTGCGCGCCGTGGTTGAAAACGTAAGCGCAAAAAAAGCAGATTTGGTTATCCTTGGCAGCAAGGGCAACAGCAGCCGCGATGATGCCCGCGTGGGCAGTCACGTTGTACGGATAGCTAAAGCCTGCCCGGTGCCGGTAGTTGTTGTGCCGCCGATGTACGACATTGAAGATATTAAAAATGTGGTGGTTGCCTGCGATTTTCAGAAAGTTACCGACGCGGCGCCGCTAGGCTCGTTTATAAGCCTGCTGAAACGCCGGAAATTTAACCCGCTGGTTGTAAATATTGACAGTAAGGCAAATGGCGAGTCGGGTGATGCGGAAAAAGTAGCCAAAAAAACGGCGTTGTTTGAAGCGCTCCAGCCATATCATCCGAAATATTTTTTCGTGAACAATAAAGATATTATTAATGGCATATTGCATTTTGCCCGCGACCACGAGGCCCAAATGGTAATTGCGTTGCCGCATAAATACAGTTTTTTACAGTCGCTGTTACACACAAGCATCTCTCAACAGCTGCTTGAAAGCGCGGCAGTACCGGTGTTATTATTAAAATAAATAATACGCTTTCATGGCCAAAAAGTGCCCTAAAACGCTAATATTAGCTATATATGATAATTATCGGTATCTTCGGTTTTTGCGAGCGGTAATTAACAGTCGTTCTTAAATAAAATATTATTCAAAATACTTGATAATTAGATAGATATTGGATATAATTGTAACTTTGTTAACTATCGCGAAAACTTTTAACCTTTAACTCTAAATGAAGACACTCGGAAAAAAAATTCGGTTATTACGTCATCAAAAGGGATGGAGCCAGGAGGATGTTGCTAAGAGATTGGATATTTCCATACCCGCATTTTCAAAAATTGAAACCGGTATTACCGATATCAATTTATCACGTTTGGAGCAAATTGCTGCTTTATTCGAGATGTCAGTAGTTCAGTTACTTACTTTCACTGATGCTGAGCAGGACCAAAAAGTAATTAATGAATTAGAAACCATCAACAAAAAACTGATGGATCGTGAAACAGAAGTTATCGATTTGCAGAAGAAAGTTATTGAATTATTCGAAGAGTTAAGGCACAATAAAATAACCGCCTGAAATTAGAGACCCGAATTTTCTCAAATTGGTGCGAATTTCACGAATTAAAAAGTGCGAATCCCCTTCCAAATTATCGAACCTAACCTGGTTCGATATAATTCGTGAACAATTAGTGCTTATAAATTTATGACACTATTGTTTGAAGATATAACGCATAGTTAAATGCTTTTTGGCAAACACAGCGCCCATTGCATTGTGCATTGCAATCATTTTTTCATTAAAGTCTCCTACCCACGAAAGCTCAAGCTCTTTATACTGATTTAACGGTAATACATATTCGCCAAGCGTAATAAACAGCCCGGACTCAATACCGTGATTTTGAAATTTTTGCTTGGTGCCCATAACAATCGCTCGCATCCTGGAAACACCCTTCCATTTATAATATAAAAATTTCAGCTTGCCAATAAGATCTAGCTTGCCCTTTAGCGATTTTATCATTGGGTTGGCATCAGGCAAAACAATCAGGAACGACACCGGCTCGCCGTTTATATAAGCAAACCAGATAAGATTCTCATCCATTATAGCCTTCATTTTTTTAAAGCTTTCGGCAATGGTGGCTTGGGTAATCGGCACGAAATTCTCAAAGTCTTTCCACGCATCGTTGTAGATTTCCATAAAATCCGCCGCAAATTTCTGCAATTCAGCTACTTTAAGATGCTTAAACTCATAGCCTGGCTTTTGGGTAACCCATTTGGCTATTTTATAGAAGCGCTCGGGAAACGGCTTAACTATATCTAAATGATTTGTGATTTGTGCATACAGCGTATTAAAGCCATAGTGCTCAAAAAAAGCCTGGTAATAAGGCGGGTTATAATTCATCCCATAGGACGGCGGTATAAAACCTTCAACCAGTAAGCCCCAGAAATTATCGTTTTCACCAAAATTTATCGGCCCATCCATAGCCTGCATCCCGTTTTCGCTTAGCCATTTTTTTGCGGTGTCGAACAGCAGGAAGGCCGCCTTTTCATCATTTATGCATTCAAAAAAACCCATGCCGCCGGTGGGCTTTTCATAGTTATAAGCCTTCTTGTTGTTAATAAAAGCTGCAATACGGCCAATAGGCTGCCCGTTATCTCCTGTTAGTATCCAGCGCGTACATTTGCCATCGTTATGAAAATTATTTTTAGCGGGGTCAAATACGGCTTCGATATCATTATCCAGCGGACAAACCCAAACGTGGTCGTTCTTATAAATTATCCGTGCTGTATCTAAAAATGCTTTCCGTGCTGCTTTATCTTTTACTTCGCTTACAGTCATAATCGTTTACCGGGTGCTATCAATAAAAAAGCATCCACTGGCATAGCCGGGATGCTTTAAAGTAGATCTTATTTAGAGATTAATAATCGTCGTCGTCGTCATCATCGCCGTAACTCTCAAACCCCAAATCGTCTAAAGGGCCGTCAAAATCATCGTCGTCATCATCTACCTTTTTTTTGGGTTTTTGATCAAGCATGCTATCGTCATCATCTTCATCCTCGCCCGTGTCTTCAACTTTTGTTACAGGTTTTTTTGGAGTTCCCATTGCCATGAATTTTATAGTAAAACTTTTTTCATTGTTAAATGCACGCACATGCACGCAAGCTGTATTTATTTCTTAGTAAAAATAATCAAAATCATTTTCATTAAAAACATCAATTACAAAAAAAATATTTTCCTGCTGTCTTTGAGCCGATTATAAACTCATTCAGATTGCTCGCCGATTGAAACGCTGTTATTAGCGAAATCTTTCATCTGCGGTAGTTCATTTATATCGTTTATTCCGAAGTAGTCCATAAACAACGGGCTTGTGCCGTACAATATCGGTTTACCAACAGCATCCGACTTGCCGGCGATGGCGATCAGTTCTTTTTCCAGCAATTTTTGTATCGAGTAATCACAATTTACACCGCGAATCTGCTCGATATCGGGTTTGGTCACCGGCTGTTTGTAGGCAATAATTGCCAGTGTTTCCAATGCCGCCTGGCTTAACTTCTTTTTGGACCGCTGTGCTTGTAACAAGCTGATAATTTGATGATAGCTTTTCTTTGTAAGAAACTGGTAACCATTACTGATTTTAACAACCTCGATGGCAAATTGGTCAGCCTTATATTTTTCGGTGATGTTGTCCAGGTGCGCTTTTATCTCGTCTTCGCTGAAGTCCTGCCCGAATGCGGATTGCAGGCAGTATAAAATTTCCTCAGTACGGATACTTTGTTCCGATGCAAAGATGAGTGCTTCTATATATTGTTCGATGTTGTCCATTGAATGCCCGAAAGTAGAAAAAAGTCGGGAATGAAAAAATTATATAAATGTAGAGACGTGATAAATCATGTCCCACATTTTACACACAGCGGAATTATTCAAACTTATGCCCAAACGTTAATCCGTTCCAGTTGTCAGACCTGAACGGGCTAACCGGAAAGCCCTGGATGTTAAATAAATTGGCGTCCAGCGGGGCATCCGTCCATCCGTAACGTACGGCTACCGGTTGGGGTACATTGGGGCTCGATACCCTCACTTTGTTGCCGTCAACAATTACAGCCTGCCCATAGTAAAATTTATGATCCGCGCCGGCAAGCTCAAAGCCTTTTATGTAGCCGTAGCTATCCTTGGCCGTTAGTCCATTTTCTGCGTGAGTGAAGCTAACCGTAGCGGCGCCGTTGTTAAAATCAACAGCAGCAAACAGCGGGCTCTGGAAAAAACCAGGCAGTTTATAAACCTGGCTTAACGAAACTGAGGCTAACCTATACCCAACGTCGGCTTTATCGCGCGGGTGTATGTTAAATGCATCGCCGATATCTGTTGTTACGGCCATACCCGTGTTTGGCAATTGCAAAGCCATTTGCTGGGCCTCGCGTAATTCGGCCCAGTTACTGCCAAGGTTGCTGTTTTGCGATGTACCAAATGTAGCCAGTTGCACAAACAGGAAAGGCAATTGCTCTTTCCATTTGGCGCGCCAGTCGTTAATCAGCATTGGGAAAATGGTGCGGTATTGGTAAGCCCTGTCCGCATTCGATTCTCCCTGGTACCATATAACGCCCGCCATAGCATAAGGAATAACAGGATTTATCATGCCGTTATATAAGTCGGATGCGGTGTTATTGGGCAGAAAATCGAAATGGTAGGGTTTGCTCAAGTCGGGCATCACACGCCAGTTGTTATCAGCCAGGTTAATGGTGGTATCAGCAAAGCGGATATTCAAATCATTTACACCCGAGCCATTTAGGCCGGTACCAAACCACGATGGATTTTTTTGCGGCGACTGCAGGTTAATTAACAAGCTATTCATGCCACCCTTCCAGGTCCCCGGGGGAACATTATACTGTGTAACCGAACCAGGAGCAGCTTTGCTTAACAGTTTACCATTTATATAAACGGCCATATCAGCATCCGTAGGGCCAAGTGAAATAGTTGAATTTATAGCTGAATAGGCCGTATCGAGACTAACGGTTCGCTGCATGAAGCCTGTGCCGCGGTACGAATAAAGTCTTCCAATCCACTCCCATGAGCTTGGCGCATTACCGGGCTGCCAATTGTTAAAAAAGTTTGCCGGTTTGTTAGCCAAGTCAGCGACTGTAAAGTTTACGACTGCCCCGTTTTTATAAGCCCAGGATTTCAGACGTTTATCACTGCGCTGGTTAAGCTCATCCGTGTTTTTCGGTAATGTGGGTGCTATCGTGGCCAGTTCAGGATTGGTCGCCAGCGTTTCGCGGCTTATCCAGTCTTCGGCTTCTGTTCCGCCCCAACTGCTGTTGATAAGGCCTACTGTTACATGCAGGTTTTGTGCGAGCTGTTTTGCGTAAAAATAGCCCACAGCGGTAAAGTCGCCTACGGTGTTTGCAGAGGCAGTTGTCCATTCTCCGCCTGCAATATCTTTTTCGGGCGTTAAGCTTACTTTATTGGGAACATGGAACTGGCGTATATCTGCATTGCCGGCAACTTTTTGTTCAGCCCGGTAACCAATGGCATTTTTCAGCTGAAACTCCATATTCGACTGCCCGGAACAAAGCCATACCTCCCCTACCATCACATCCCTGAAAGATAAAATTTCCTTACCGGACGAAACATTCATCATATAAGGGCCGCCTTCTTTCATCGGCTGCAGGGTAACACTCCAATCGCCGTTATCATCGGCCTTTGCCGAAACCACCTGACCGTTAACAATAACGGTCACCTTAGCTTTTTTTTCGCTATGGCCCCAAACTGGAACGGGGTGATTCCGCTGCAATACCATATGGTTGCCAAATAATTTTGATGTAGTTAGCTGGCCATACGTAAGAGGGGCTATCAGCATAGCCGCAAAAAGCATGAATAAAAATTTCATCGCGTGTAATTCAAAAAACTGGTTCGTACTAAGGGCGGGTAAATATAAAAAAAATAGCCATTGTTAGTTTGCTTCGAAAAGGTTACGAAGTGTATAAAAGATGAGGCATTATCCCAAAAAAGACAGTGAGTATTACTTCGGCCGGCCTTTCAAATAAGAAAGGTTAAACCCCATAAGAATGTGATTAAATAATTATTATCCTAAGTTAGCTTAGTAACTTTAAGTTAACAGATTTTATTAACAATTCTTTAATAAAAGCATAATTTGTAGTAAACTTTGGCATTTGATATGATAATTACTTTTACAATGCTACAAAATATGCAAAATCATGACTAACTCTATATTAGAAATAACAGACAGCGAATACCTGATAAAATTGAACAGAAGTAATTTTAATTTGTCGTTTATCAGGAGCCTATTAAAAATGGTTGAGGTGGCTAATCCGTCAGAAGAAGTGAGCCACGGGATACCTGACAGACACTATGCGCCATACATGAATCATTCAGCGGAACCGGAATATTACAGCTCGATAGAAGAAAAATAAAGGCGTCCCGGTTGTATCCGGAACGCCTTTTATTTTATGCTTAATACAAAACCAGCTTCTTAAAACTGGCGGTGTCCCCTTTGTACAACTTGTTGTTTATCCATTTGACCCATCTGGCCTTTCATCATCTTTATCTGGTCGGCAAGCAGTTTGTTTTTATCATCTTTAGCTGCTTCATCCAGGTAGCGTTTGGCATTTAATTTATCACGTTTCATCATCGCTACACCGGCAAGGCTGATTTTTGCCAACGCGGTATTGTGCGACATCTTCATACCCAATGAAAGCGCTTTCTTAAAATATTTTTCTGATTTTAACGGAGCTTTGCGCGACTCAATCAAACCAATCAACAGGTTGTAGTACCCCCATTGTCTTTTGTTCAACTGTTTTTCATAGTCGGTTATCTTGGCCAGCCATACTTCCGATTTGTCCATTTGTTCTTTACGCAAAAACCATTGTGCTATCAGCATGTTCTCGTTAAAGAAAAAGCTTAACAACACAAAGCCGCCTAAAAACAACACCAGTATGCCCCATCCCCAAAAACCAAAAACACAAAGCGCAACAGCACCAGCCATAACTGCGCAGGCTACAATCAGCCTTATTATATTCGACATCTTTTTATATTCTATAAATTAGGTTGCAAATATCCGTTAATTTGTACGCTAAATCAACATCTATATAAATATTTATGGCAGGAGAATTAGAGCCTTCGTGGTTAAAAGTTTTAGGCGGCGAGTTCGATAAAGATTACATGCTGAAGCTGAAACTATTTCTTAAACAGGAAAAAGAAGCCGGGCAGGTAGTTTATCCAAAAAACGCAGATATTTTTAATGCATTTAAGCATACACCTTTTGATAAGGTAAAGGTTGTAATACTCGGTCAGGACCCTTACCACGGCCCGCAACAGGCTCATGGCCTGTCTTTTTCTGTACAAAAAGGCATTGCCATACCGCGCTCGCTGGACAATATTTATAAAGAACTTACTACAGATATTGCCGGGTTTAAAAAGCCTAATCACGGCAACCTGGAAAGCTGGGCAGACCAGGGTGTGCTATTGCTAAATGCCACACTCACTGTAAGGGCACACAACGCAGCATCGCATCAAAAGAAAGGCTGGGAAACCTTCACCGATGAAGTGATTAAGAAACTTTCGGAAGAGCGTGACGGGTTAGTTTTTATTTTGTGGGGAGCATACGCGCAATCAAAAATTCCGCTTATTGATCAGGGCAAACACCATATCATTAAATCGGTTCATCCATCGCCCCTCTCCGTCGAGCGCGGCTTTTGGGGTTCGAAACCTTTTTCGAAAGCAAATGATTATTTAATTAAAGAAGGTAAAACACCGATAGATTGGCAGATAGAATGATGTGGGGATGTGCGAATATGCAGATGTGCGAATTAGAAAAATATTACAACTAAGCGGGCTTTCCATCCGCACATTCGCACATCAAAAATTCGCACATCAAATTAGTATTCCAACGGCACAATCGGCTCTTTCTTGCTGGTTGACATAATCATCATGGTCTGGAAAGTTTTAACCACCGTAATGCGGCTGATTTTTTCCATAATGAGCTGCTCGTACGATTTGATATCGCGAACATAAACCTTCAGCAGGAAATCGCACTGACCGGTTACGTGGTGGCACTCGGTAATTTCCTTGATGGTTTGTATCTCGTCTAAAAAAGTTTGGATGGTGTTTTTTTGATGAAAATCCAACGATATCTGGATGAAGGTTTTTATACCTAAACCCAACTTCTCCTCATCCACCAAAGCGTGGTAGCTTTTTATATATTCTGCGTTTTCCAGCTTACGCACACGCTCCAAAGTAGGCGCCGGTGAAAGCCCTATTTCATTTGAAAGCTGGAGGTTTGTAATCCTTCCGTTTTCCTGCAATATCCGTAATATCTGCAGGTCTGTTTTATCTAATTCAGCAGCCATATTGACAGCAAATATATAATAATCCTTAATCAGCAGAATAAAATTTTTTAAAAAACATATTTAGCCGAAATAAATTCTTTCGAATAAATATTTTTAGATTTGTCTAAATTTTTTATTAGGTTTGCATAAATGAATACATTAGCCGAGGAAAATTACCTAAAGTCTATCTATCACCTGGCACTTAACAATGAGAGTGTAAGCACCAACCAGCTTGCAGCCTTGCTCAATACCAAGGCATCATCGGTAACCGACATGCTTAAAAAGCTGGCGGAAAAAGAGCTTATTAACTATACACCATACCAGGGCGTAACACTTACCCCGGCAGGTGAAAAGATTGCCATCAACATCATCCGCAAACACCGCTTGTGGGAATATTTCCTGGTGGAGAAATTGAATTTTAAATGGGATGAGGTACATGAGATGGCCGAGGAAATGGAGCATATCTCCTCGAATGAATTGATAGACCGGCTGGATAAATTTATGGGCTTCCCGAAATACGACCCGCATGGAGACCCGATACCCGATTCTGATGGCAAGTTTAAAGCGCATGACCTGAAGCCTGTTTCAGGTGTTGATATCAATACAAATGGGGTTATAAGCGGCGTGCGCGACCATTCTGCCGCCTTCCTGCAATATCTTGATAAACAAGGGCTGACTATCGGGAAGAAAATCACCGTAACCGATGTGGTCGAATTCGATCGCTCGATGGTGCTGCAACTAGGAGATAAGACGATACAAATAAGCCGTGAAGTAGCTAATAATTTACTGATAACCTTATGAACAACAGAAACGAAAACTCATTAGCTACCGTCCATAGTTCGATAAATACAGAAAGCCGCACCGGGTGGAAGCGTGTGCTGGCCTTTTTAGGGCCGGCCTACCTGGTAAGTGTGGGCTATATGGACCCGGGTAACTGGGCCACAGACATTGCAGGCGGTAGCGCATTCGGTTATAAATTGATATGGGTGCTGTTTGCATCGAACCTGATAGCCCTCCTGCTGCAATCCTTAGCTGCAAGATTGGGTATTGTGCGTGGTCTCGATTTGGCACAAGCTTCAAAAAATGCATACCCGCGTTTTGCAAACTTTTGCCTTTATATATTGGCCCAGGTGGCCATTATTGCATGTGACTTAGCCGAGATAATCGGCATGGCAATAGGTTTGCAGTTGCTCTTTGATTTGCCGCTTTTATGGGGCGTATGCTTAACCATTACCGATACGGTGTTGATGTTGTTCCTGATGAACAAAGGCATGCGCAAGCTGGAAGCGTTCATCATGTCGATGATTTTTATTATCGGCGCATCGTTTCTGGTAGAGATGTTTATTGTTGGACCTGATGTTGTCGGCATAGCAAAAGGTTTTATCCCAAGCAACCTGTTTAAGGATGACGAGGTGAGCAAGAATATGCTGTACATTGCTATTGGCATAATAGGCGCTACGGTTATGCCACACAACCTTTACCTGCATTCGTCGTTGGTGCAAACACGACAAATCACCCGTACATATGCCGGCATCAAGTCGGCCATTAAGTTTAACCTGTTTGATACCGTAATCGCGCTTAACCTGGCGTTTTTTGTAAACGCGGCTATATTGATACTGGCATCCGCGGCATTTTTCACAAACGGATATTTTAAGGTTGCCGAAATACAGGACGCCTACAAATTGCTGGAACATATTTTCGGCAAAATTGCCCCGACCCTTTTTGCCGTTGCGCTTATTGCTTCAGGTCAAAGCTCAACCATTACCGGTACACTGGCAGGACAGATAATTATGGAAGGCCATATCAACCTGCGTATAGAGCCGTGGCTGCGCCGGTTGCTCACAAGGATATTGGCCATAGTGCCTGCCGTGTTTACCATTATTTATTTCGGCGAAAAGGGTTTGGGCAGCCTTATCATATTAAGCCAGGTAGTGCTTAGTCTACAGCTTGGGTTTGCAGTAATACCGTTGGTGCATTTTACCTCTAACCGCAAGCGGATGGGCAAGTTCGCCATTAGCCTAAAAACAAAAATAGTTGCCTGGGCGAGCGCGATATTAATTGTAGCATTAAACGTAAAATTAGTAGTAGACCAAATTCATGATTGGATTGGCGGAGCGCCACACTCGGCAATATGGATTTACATCATCGTTACACCAATTGCGGCAGGCATTGGGCTGCTCTTGCTGTACGTATTTTTAAGGCCGATATTATTTAAACATAACGATGAGCCTGCCCGTGTACCGCACGGTTTCGCATCGAAAATAACCGACCTCGCTCCGATTGTATACCACAACATAGCAGTAACTATCGATTTTTCGAAGAATGACACAGAATGCATACGTAACGCCATTATGCAAGGTGGCAAAAAAGCAAATTACACGCTGATACACGTGGTTGAAACTGCCGGCGCGCGTTATTATGGCGGCCAGGTAATGGACCACGAAACTCAAAGCGATTTAGATAACCTACAAACCTATGTAACCACCCTAACCGACCTCGGCTATAAAGCGAAACCCCACATCGGCTTTGGCAGCGCAGCCAGCGAGATTGCAAAATTCGTGAATGGAAATAGCATCGATTTTATAGTAATGGGCTCGCATGGGCACAAGGCTTTAAAGGATTTAATTTTCGGCACCACGGTAAATTCTGTCCGGCACATGGTGAATGTACCGGTACTGGTTGTTAAGGCGCAAGCAAAATAATTTGCATATTTGCAGGCTAAACAGGAACAGGTGATGGACCAGAATATATATATAAAGAACAAGAAGGCTTATTTTGAGTACCATATACTTGACAAGTACGTTGCGGGGATAAAACTCCTTGGCACCGAAATAAAATCCATCCGCGATGGCAAAGCCAACATCAACGATGCCTTTTGCACTTTCATCAGCGAACAGCTTTATGTACGCAACCTGCATATTTCGGAATACAGCTTCGGCTCCTTCTACAACCACGAAGCCAAACGCGATCGCGTGCTGCTGCTCAACAAAAAAGAATTGAAAAAACTCCGCGTGCGGGGTGAAGAAAAAGGGTTGACCATAGTACCGCTTGCTTTGTTTATTAGCGAGCGCGGCTTTGCCAAGTTAGAAATAGGCCTCGCCCAGGGTAAAAAGACCTTTGATAAGCGCGACACGATGAAAGAGCGTGATACTAAGGTGGAGATGGACAGAGCGATGAAAAGATAAGCGAAGCCCCGCAGCCCGCTAAAGGGGAGTTTTTGATTTGCGTGGCAAAAAGCACTAACCCGCTAACATTCCCCCTTTAGGGGGTTAGGGGGCTTTCTACCACGCCTTATCCCCCACCAGCGGCACAAACCTGAAGGTATCCAGCACAATCTTTTCGTAATCATGTTCTGCAACTTTTAATATTGTTACCATTTTCTGCGTTTTTTCGTCGCCTACAGGTATTACCAATATGCCGCCGATGTTGAGCTGCTTTAAAAGTACGTCGGGTACAGTTGGGGCGCCTGCAGTTACGATGATTTTATCGTATGGCGCATGTTTAGCTATGCCGATGGAGCCATCGCCCACAAAAAAGTTTGCCCTGTAACCGATATGCGGTAATACCTGGCGAGTTAGATTGTATAATTTCTCCTGGCGCTCGATGGTGTAAACCTTGGCACCAAGCTCCAATAGAATACATGTTTGATAGCCGCTGCCGGTGCCTATTTCAAGCACTTTGTCGCCTTTGTTGATATGTAATAACTGCGATTGGTAAGCTACCGTATAGGGCTGCGATATGGTTTGCCCCTCACCTATCGGGAATGCGATATCTTTATAAGCCTGGTTCCAGAAAGTTTCATCAAAAAAATAGTGGCGTTTTACTGTGCCAATGGCTTTTAGTACGTTTTCGTCTTCAATCCCTTTTTTGCGTAATTCTTCAACCAGTTTTTTTCGTGCGCCCTGTTCGCGGTAATTATCTATGTACTTGTGAGCCATTTCAAGGCTAAGTTAATTAGTATTTCCGACTTGGCCGCGGTATAAATTAACTTGGTTGTCATCTGCCTGATTTATCGGCAAATATTTTCTTAACAATCCATCAACGTTCATCTGCCGGCACGTTTTTATACTTTTCCAGCGTCAATGCAACCTTATTCCGGTCCACCGGTTTAAAGTATGGAGTTGTACTTACAGGATATTTTTCCAGGAGATGTTTTGGTCTCGCCGGTCGTTTCTCAAAACCGCCGCCGCAATTTGGGCAAACGTTAAATAACAGATTATCTACACATTCTTTGCAAAAGGTACATTCAAACGTGCATATCATTGCATCTGGGTTTCCATTTGGTAGTTTCTTACCACAATTTTCGCAAACAGGTTTAATTTCTAACATAACATTCGGGATTATGATGGACTAGAAAATTAACAGAATTAGCAATAAAGCACTTCTTATTCGCCTCGTTATGTAGCTCGTTGGCCTTTTCAATCATCGCTGCATCCGCTATCGTAACTTTAGGATGCAACGTAACTTCCTTAAAATAACCACCGCCGTCCGCTGTTTCCTCCATTACTCCTTTTGCCTCGTCAACATAGTCTATCACAACGACCCCATTTACGCTGCATAAATGCAGGTACCACAGCATATGGCACGATGATAACGAAGCTAACAGCAGTTCCTCCGGATTATATCTCGTTTTGTCGCCTCGGAATGACGGATCAGATGAGGCGGGGATGATGGGTTTTCCGGCAATGCTTATTTCGTGACTTCGTTCATAGCCACGGTAATCGGCGGTTCCTTTGCCCTGGTTACCGGTCCAGGTGATGGTGGCTTTGTAATTATGCTCGCTCATAATTGATTATTTGCAGGCAAAGATACAGGGACTACGATCGCCTGTATTGTAAAATAATGCTATTTGGTTAAATACGCCGGGGTTAATACCCACATTTTTTTAAATTGCTTGTAAAAGTGGCTTTGATCGAAAAAGCCGGATTCAAGCGAAGTAGTAACCGGAGAAGTACCGCTCCGCAACAATGCACGACCGCGCTCCATCCTGCATTGCTGTAGGTAGGCGTTTACCGTAAGTCCTACGGAGTTTTTAAATATCCGCTGGAAATGATAATGGCTCAAGTTACAAGCCGCCGCCAACTGGGCGATGGTCAGCTTTTCATCCAAATGCTGATGGATGAATTGCAGCGCAGGTTTAACACGGGCGATAACCGGCAAACTTTCTACCTTATGGGTAAAATTAGAGAACAACAATTCTTTAACCTGATTAATAACAATTAAGTAATCAGCTCCCTCACTAACATTTTTAAGCTTTTCAAACAGTTGACCGAGTTCCTGGTACAGCCCATCGTTCGGAACTTTCTCAAGATAAACAATCGAATTTCCGGATCTTGAAGGATTAAACAGCCAAATGGGTAAAAACATCGCCTTATACCGGCAACTTTCATCGTTTAAAGCCTTGTTATAATGCGCGACAAATGGGTTTACTATAAAAATATTACCGGTATGAACGCAGACATCGCCATTCCTAAAAAAGTACTCCATGGCGCCTTCATCCACCATAACAACGGTATATGCTTCATGAAAATGCCAAGGATATTTATGCAGGTTCAGCTCTCCCTCAAAAATCTCAGTATCGAAAATCCCGTGGTATGTGGCCTGCTCTTTTTTCATCACCTAAAATCAATAAGGGTCTACATCCGGCTGAACAATACTGCCTTTGCTTAGCTTGGTAGTTTGAAACTGAGTGATAACATCGCGGATTATCGCTTTGGCCTTATTAATCGACACGCTGTCCTTCTCAAACTTAAGCATGATGGATTTGATATAATAATTCCTGATGCGGCTAACCAGTGGCGATTCAGGGCCGATAACCCGGTCGTCAAATTGCTTACGCAACTCATTAGCAAGATAGTTAGCCTGGCTATTTACAATTTCAGGATCCTTATGCTTTATATCGAGGTTGATGATGCGGTAAAACGGCGGATATTTAAAGCTGCGCCGCTCCTCCATTTCGGTAAGATATAAATCAAGATAGTTGCTCTCTATCACCTGTTTGATAACGCGATGAAATGGATCATAAGTTTGTATCACCACCTTACCCTGTTTACCACGCCGCCCTGCCCTGCCGCTTACCTGCGAAAGCATCTGGTAGCTGCGCTCATTGGCACGATAGTCGGGGAACTTTAGCAAGCTATCAGCGTTAATGATGCCGATAACCGTAACGTCCGAAAAATCCAGTCCCTTGGCCACCATTTGGGTACCCACCAATATATCGATTTTCTTTTCCTCCAAATCGTTCAGGATATTCTGGAGTGAGTTGCGCGAACGGGTAGTATCCAAATCCATACGGGCCAGGCGGGCTTCAGGCAATATCAGCTGTAGCTCATCCTCTATTTTCTCCGTACCGAAGCCTTTGTATTCCAGGTGGGTTGAACCGCATGCCGGGCATATATTCGGTGCATCTTCTTTATAGCCGCAATAATGGCAATGCAGCTTACCGCTGCTTTTGTGGTAAGTTAAGCTTACATCGCAATTGATACATTTAGGAGTATAAGCGCATATCTTGCAAATGAGCAATGGCGCATAGCCACGCCGGTTTTGAAACAATATTACCTGTTCCTTTTTCTCAAGGGCAGCATTGATATCATTCATCAAAACGCTGGTAAAATGCGATTGTATGGTTTTCTGTTTGATCTCCGTTGCAATGCTGACCACCTCTATCTCGGGCAGGCTTACACCGCCATAACGTTCGGCCAGCTCTACCAATCCGTACTTATGGATGCGGGCGTTATAATAGCTTTCGAACGATGGCGTTGCCGAGCCCAAAAGCACTTTACCTTTATGCATATTGGCAAGAAAGATAGCAGCATCGCGCGCGTTATATCTTGGCGCCGGGTCGAACTGCTTGTAGGAGGTTTCATGCTCTTCGTCAACTATAATCAACCCTAAATCATTAAAAGGCAGGAATGTGGCCGAACGTGCGCCAAGTACTACCTTATATTCGTTGTTGAT
>JAZJZL010000001.1:4362-8309 GCA_040389845.1 Bacteroidota bacterium | reverse complement strand
GAATGATAAATACCGATACTCGCGCCGAAGTAAACACGCAGACGCTCGATGATATGGGTTGTTAGGGCAATTTCAGGTAAAAGATATAATACCTGTCGGCCCGAGTTTATCATTTCCTCAATCAGCCTGATGTAAATCTGCGTTTTGCCAGAAGACGTTACACCATGCAGCAAAACCACATCCATTTGCTCAAATTGATGCCGCACGGAAGTCAGCGCTTCATCCTGTCTTTCACTTAGTTCAAAATTGCTGTAAATCTCTTCCTCCTCAAAAAACAGGCGGCTAACATTCTTCTCCTCAATAATAAAAACCTCTTTTTCTTCGAGCGATTTGATACTTGCGGCACCTGCGCCGCTTTCCTCTATCAGCTCGGTTTTTGAAATACTTTTTTGGTGACGGGAAAGCTTGATATAGGCCAATAAAGCATCAGCCTGCTTAGGCGCGCGCTTCTCGAGTATGCCGAACAGTTCCCTCAGGTTATCCTGGTTATGATAAACCGGGTTAAGCGTAATAAAACTCCGCATACGCGGTTTGTACCGCTCGCTCACTTCTTCAGAAATATTGATTATATTTTTCTCAAACAACTGTTTCAGTATCGGCATTACCGTTTTCTGGCCGAGCAACTTGGCGATATCGCTAACGGTAAGCTCCGGCTGTATATCAAGAGCTTCAACAATTAAAAACTCCTTATCATGCAGTTCTGTCCTGTCGAATTCAAAACCCTTATTCAGTACGATTTTAGTTTCGCTGGCCAGCTTTAACGCTGATGGCAAAGCCGCGTTCATCACCTCACCCAGCGTACACATGTAATATTCCGACATCCATTGCCAGAAGCGAAGCTGGTAGGTAGTTACTACCGGGCGATCGTCGAGAATTTCGATCACGTATTTAGCCTCGTATTTATCCGGAGCCAGCTTTCCGATTGAAGCGATAATAGCCGTATAGAGTTTGCTTTTGCCAAATTGCACTACTGCCCTTTTACCTATAGCAACAGCATCGTTCATTTCGTACGGCACGCGGTAGGTATAGCTTTTTGCAATAGCCAGCGGCAATATCACTTCAACAAAAAGTGTTTCCCTGTCGGTGAATTGTGCTTCAGCAAACTCTAACATTAATTTATTTGTTTTTTGTAGCAGCCACGGCCATGGTTATCCATCCGCCTATAAACAGCACCCCACCAAGCGGCGTTACCGGTCCAATTGTCTCAACCCAGCTCCATTCCATAAATCCGCGGATCGCCAGCAGATACAAAGAACCGGAAAAGAATATAATACCGGCTGAAAACAGGTAATAGCAATCATTAATCAGCCTGGTTTGGTACCGGCTAAGGGTTGATAAACCTATTAAGGCAAAGACATGATAAAACTGGTATTGTACCGCGGTATTCCAAACCTGCATGTCCTGCGGCGTTAGCTTTGACGACAGACCATGTACTCCAAAAGCACCTGTGATAACTGCCAGCGCTCCGAATATGCCGGCAGTCACTAATATTTTTCTCTTCATATTTATCAAAGGGCTAAGGTAACGATTTGGGTTGAATTGATTGTAGATGTTGTAGTAGTCGTAGTTGTTATGAATTGCGGTAAGATTGTCGGTTTTAACTTTTAACCTATACAACATCTACAACTAATACAATTAACTTGTTAATAACCATAACAACTTTTACAACAACTACAATTACTATAATCTACCTTTGCCAGGCAAGGCGCAATGAAAAGATTTATTATTATTACTATAATTTTATTGGCGGCTACTGCTTATGTTACGGTTGTTTATTTTAAAAATTTAAACCCGCCAGGCAGCCGCACCAGCCAGGTTATGAACGCCATACCTGACGATGCCTCGCTTATATTCGAATTTAATAACGACAAAGGCTTTTACGATATTTTCAAAAACAATAAATTGTTTGCCGCTTTTATCGGCGCTGAAAAGCTTGGGCAATTGGATACACTACGTCAGTCTCTGCTTCAAAACCAGGTATTGAGCAAATATTTCGCTGGTCAGGATGTGTTTGTCTCTATGCATCCGTCAAAAGCTGAAGGCACCAGTCTTTTACTCACCATGTCGCCGGCCAACGGTTTTGAGCCTGAAGTGTTTAACGAACTACTGAAACAAAAAGACAGCGGCTTACTGATAACCCCGATGCGGGCTGCCGGAAAATCGGGCTATAATATTTATATAAGTAAGCTTAAGAAACGGTTCTACCTCATCAATAAGGGTAATAATATTTTTTCAGGAAGCTTTTCTGAAGATCTGGCTGATCAAAGTGCCTCGCACAAAAATACGCCGGGCGGCCAGCGTTTCGTATTGCTTTCCGAACAGCAAAGCAACAATTCGCTTGCTAACTTTTATGTGAATTTTAGCCGCCTTGATCCGCTGTTTGAGCAGCTCTTCAAAAATAAAAACACCGATATATTTAAAAACTTCAGGATGCTTCCGGCACTGGCGGCGCTGAGTCTTAACTACCGCACCGATGCCATCATGTTTAACGGCTCAACTTCGGTTTTAAAAAATGGCCTGCAAAGCTATTTGAGCATTTTTGCCGGCCAGCAGCCGGTGTCGAACCATTTGAAAGAAATGTTTCCTTCAACAACAGCCTACTGCACTAATTTTTCTGTCTCCAATCTGCAAAAATTTACAGCGAACCTTACGGAACAACAAAACAAAAACGGGCTTTCGGGCGAGAGAGATAAGCTTTTTAGCAAGATTAAAGCTGAAACCGCGATCAAGATAAAAACGGATTTTGATAAGCTGCTTGGAAACGAATTTGCTATTGTGACTACCCGTTATTTCGAAAAATTCGGCATTATATCTGTAAATGATGGCTCAAAACTAAAAGTGCTCTTGACGGCCATGAGCATTATGAGCGATGAAAATACCGGGCAGCTAAGCTATGAAAAGCTGCCATCGTTTTTACTTGGCGACGTGTTCAATATCTTCAAACGACCGTATTTTATGATTATCGATAATTATTTAATATTCGCTAATAGTAATGCAGAGTTGGCGAGTTATTATGATATTTACATCAACCGCAAATTTTTAAGTAAGAACGAACAATTCAATCAATTTGATCAGCTACTGGCCGGGCAAAGTAATGTTTCGTTTTTCTTTCATTTTAAAAATGCGCTCCCCGTTTTAGAACGGGATATGTTTCCAGGTGTATATGATGATGTTAAGTCGCTTAAACCGGGATGGGGTGATTTTTATGGTGCGTCGGTTCAACTAAGTGCGGTTGATAATAACTTCTATACTAACTTTTGTTTAAAACTAAGCTCGGATACAACGGCCAATAAATCAAAATAGATGTTGTTTTGTACAACAATACATTTTCATTTTCGTTAAAATGGCTTAATTATTAATATTATTTTTAATAGTGAGTTTGGAGTTTTATCTTTAAAACGTTAATAAAGCCACGGCATCGCGAGCTATATGAAGAAAGTTCTACTTATTTTTTTACTATTTTCGTTCTCAACCAAAATTTTCGCCCAGCAATTTTCTCAATACAATACTGGCACACTTTACGACTCGTTTGAGAACCCTGCTCAAAAGGCATTTATCACCGATTCGAGCAAGAAATACGCTACAAATCTGCTTTTCCCAAATTTTAACGCGAATTTTTATGTAACCGGCGATGCGCAGGCCTCACTAAAAAGCCGTGCTTTTCTAAATAAATATGATAACAGCGCATTGCTGTTTAACCAGGGCCGTTTTAATCATTTTAACGGTAATGCGAATGTCTATCTTGTTATGTTCAAAATATTTTCGAGTTTTAACGGAGATACAGAACTCGGTTTTTCGGTACAAAATAAGATGGAAAGCCGAAGCTTATTTACTGATGAGACAGTATTATTACTAAATGGTCCTCAAGGCTTCCCCGGCAGTGCGTATTCCGGAATTTTTAATAATACTTTCAACTTTCAAAGCTATAACCAGTTCGGCTTCACCTA
>JAZJZL010000001.1:0-4352 GCA_040389845.1 Bacteroidota bacterium | reverse complement strand
ATTCCAAATTTAAAGGGATCTGAGTGGGTTCCGGAGGTTCTTCCAAAATATAAAGAAAAAATTAATAATCATTTTACATTAGGCGCCAAGTTGAGCTTATTGCTCGGTGTAATTTCGGAAAGGCTGGATATCGCAAACTCGCAGGTAGTTTTTGATAAGCCTAACGACTCTGCAATTTTAGGCTTAGCCGGTCTTTATCAGTCAAGCTACATCCCCGGGCGTTTCATCCTCCGCGACTTTCTGCCTACATTCCGTAATCCGGGCGCAGCAATAAGTTTGGGCGCAAGCTACCGCACGGAAGACGGCTTCATCATCCAGGGTAATATTAAAGATCTTGGATTTATCCATTGGAGCAAGCGTTCTACGGTTAGCAGTTTTGCAGATATCAGAACTATAGGTGGATTATCAGGCAAATCGCGTGAAGACAGCCTCTATAATGCCGTTTATAAAATTATCAGGAGCAATGGCGTCATTGGTTCGTTTACAACGCCAATTGACGGACGTGCGGAGCTAAGCGTGAATAAGCAATTTTGGCTTGATGACAATAGAAATTTCAAATACTCGCCGACACTTATAGCTTCAAAAGAGTTATTTTATCCCGGATTTACGGGCGCGCTTGTAAACCCTGTTCAATACAAAAGCTATGTTTTAACATTGACTACCTCGTATGACGACATGAAGTTTTTTAATCTTGGCACTCAATTTATGTATAAGACTCCAAACTTTGAGTTTTATATAGGTACCGAACGGTTGATGCAAACCGCAAGGTTAACCAAAGCGGCCATCAGTCATAGTGAAACCGATAAGTATAGCAGTGGTAATAATTATACGGGGGCAGATTTCTTTATGGGTATGGCGTTCAGGTTTGGGCCTGTGACAGAACACCCTATGAATTCAAGCACCATCCCAATGGGCGAAAAAGGCTTTTTGGGCAGGCTTTGGGGAAGAATATTTAAGACGGATCAGTAGTAGTTAGTCGGAAAGAAGAATATGACTGTTCTGAATCGATTACGCATTCGGCGTTTCGCAATCCAACTTTAACTGGCTTTCTTCCCGGCTATAAAGTCCTTGAGATAGAACGGCTCAAAATAGGCTACATCTTCAAATTCCTTATTATTAAATTTAGCGAGCGCTTTTTGCGTTAAATGAGCTGCAGAATTTTGAAAATCAGGCAGATACAGGGCGTTAGGGTTGCTTTTCAGTACGTTATAGCACTTTTCAGCTCCGTCGCCAAAAAACAACACTTGTCTCTCAGCCAGAACATCAGCAAAACTATTTTCGTCAATGATCGAGGCCGATGTCGGCGCCATTCTTTCGCTACCTGTTGAAAATAAGGCGGTATAAACTTCCATCCTGCGGGCATCAATCATGGGGCATAAAAGCAAGTTGGCCTGGTTTTTATATCCATCCATTGCGATAACACCCCCAGCCATAGATTCCAGCGTTTCAACAGCGATAAGTGGCTTATCCAGTGCGAAACACAGCCCTTTTGCAGTTGATACGCCAATCCGCAAGCCCGTATACGAACCAGGTCCGCAGCTAACGGCTACAGCGTCGATATCGGCATATTTCAATCCCGCACCGGCAACAATTTCATCGATAAATAAGGTTAGCATTTCGGCGTGCAGATTGCGCCCGTTGGCTTCTTTAGAAGAAATAACAATTCCGTCTTTAGCTAAAGCTACGGAGCAGCTTGCAGTTGCCGTTTCTATTTGTAAAATCATTTGTTTAGTCTTAAGTCCAGAGTCTAAAGTCTAAAATCGACGGACTTAGAACTTTTGACTCAAGACTGTTAAGGAACCGGATCATGCCCGTGCCCTCCCCAGGGATTGCAACTGGCAATGCGCTTCAAAGTTAACCATCCGCCTTTAAACGGGCCATGCTTTTTTATTGCCTCCACACCATATTGTGAGCAGGTTGGCGTGTATCTGCATGAAGCGCCTGTCAGCGGCGATATAAAATACTGGTAAATTTTTATCAGGACTACGAATACAGAGCCTACTATCAGCTTCAATATGTTGCCGATAACTTTCATTTGGCAATCTCGGCAGAGAGCTGGGTAAGCAGCTTCAGCATTTTCTTTTCGATAAAATCGTATTCAGCAATTTCCTTTCCGATAAAACCTACCGAAAGCACAATTTGCTTATTACTGCTGTTCAATAAATTATACAAATTGGTTTGTTTATTCAACCTGTAAGCCTCACGCATGCGACGCTTTAACAAATTGCGATCTACAGCACGTTTGTAACGCTTTTTTGCAACAGAAAATAAAATTTGTGCAGGGAATTGCATGGGCGCGTCGACCAGCAGCCACGATGCTTTAAAAGGGTAACATAAAAAAGAAGAACCGTTATGATAAAGTTGCTCAATGAGCTTTTTATTACATAACCGTTCTTCTTTTGTAAAAGTATACATTGCTGGTGCTGAACCGAAAATTTACGAATATAACCGGTCCGGCCCCCTATCCGGAGAAAGCAACCAGCTTATGCTTTATGACGACGCTCGTCAGAAACTGTTAGTCTTTTTCTGCCTTTAGCTCTTCTTGATGCTAATATTCTCCTGCCGTTAGCAGATGACATGCGCTCACGGAAACCGTGTTTATTTCTTCTCTTTCTTTGTGAGGGCTGAAACGTTCTTTTCATGGCTATTTTATTCTATTCGTCGTTTTTAAAAACAAGAGCGCAAATGTAGTGATAATTTATGATTGTTCAAATATTGTTTTGTTTTTGTTTGGTCGTGCTGATTAAGTTGGAATGGTTTAATATATTGCGTGAATAAGACTTGCTGGGAAAGACTTACGAAGTTTTAAAAACTTCGTAAGTCTGAGATAGCTATAACTGACCAATTAAAATGAAAACCTGCATAATTTTCGCCTTATTTCTTTTGCCATTTTGTGCCCTTTCGCAGGACCAGATGGCCGCCCACTATAAAATCTACAGTTCATCAAAACAAAAAATAGTTACCATTGATGAAATTGCAAATGACCTTAACAAAGCGGATGTGCTTTTCTTTGGTGAGGAGCACAACGATTCCACCGGGCATTATTTGGAGCATGCCATTTTCGAAAAACTTGCAGAGCGGTTTCCCGGTAAGCTGGCTTTATCGATGGAAATGTTTGAGACCGATTGCCAGGTCCCACTAAACGAATACCTTGCCGGCTTTATCCGCGAAAAAAACTTTGTAACAGAAGCCCGGGCATGGAAAAATTATAAAGACTACCGCCCTATGATTGAGCTGGCCAAGGCAAATCACATCCCTGTAACGGCAGCTAATGCGCCTGCGCGCTATGTTAACATGACCAACCGGTTAAGCCTTAACAGCCTGCAACAACTTGATGCAGACAGTAAAGCTTTCCTCCCTCCCCTGCCCATTGACACAGCCAGCGGCAAATACTACGACAAGTTTGTTGAAGTTATGGGCGGTCACGCCGCAGTAAACTCTTCGAAGGTGTTCCAGGCACAAAACCTGTGGGATGCTACCATGGGTTATAACATTGCAAAGACCTTTAAAGCGCATCCCGGCTTTAAGATATTCCAGGTGAACGGCGGTTTTCATAGTGAGGAAAAACTCGGCACGGCGGCGCAATTAAAAAAATATGCGCCGGGCATCAGGATATTAAACATTGCGGCTTATGCTGATGACAGCTTCGACAATCCGGACTGGAGTAAATTTGCCGATAAAGGTGATTACATTATTTTAACTGACCCTAAGCTAAAAAAGACGTTTTAATCAGTCATAAACTCTTTACATAAGCGGCTTATTATCAGTATAATTTGTAGTAACTTTGATATAGCACCCAACTACAATGAGAAGTAAGATTCACCTGTTATTGCTTAGCCTTGCAATGGTATTCGCTTTTTCGTGCAAAAAGGACCATGCCGGCGGCGCCCCGCCCACCCAACTTCCAAAAGACCACACACTGGAGAAAGGCCTGGTAACCTTTTCAGCCCAGGGGGAACTAGTCCCCGCTGTAATTGATACAACTTTAAATACGGTTACCATAACTATGCCCGATGGCGCCGACCTGCACAATATTAAAGCTTCGTTTTTGCTGGCTGACCAGGTGAATGCAACCATCAATAATGCTTCCGTTAACAGCGGTGCTGGGATAGACCTTAGTCAACCGCTTACTATTACCGTTACGTCGGCTGATAAAGCACGAAGCACTACCTTTAAATTAGTACTGCAGACAGAATTACAATATTTTGGTATTGGCGGTGATATATCTGCGCAGAAAAGCCAAAATAAAGGTTACAGCTTCTACTTCGACCAGTTTGACGGCAGCGCCTGGCAGGCTATTAATTGCGGGCCTACGGTTACCACTATGGCCATAAAGTGGGCCGATCCTTCAT